>NZ_MUKP01000002.1 GCF_002081715.1 Nocardia donostiensis
GCCTGGCACCGGTGGCGATGACGAGACGGTCGTAGCCGAGCCAGTTCCGTTCACCCGACTCCAGATCACGGGCATGTACCCGGGCACGGTCGATATCGATCTCGATGACCTCGGTGCGCAACCGCAGCTCGATATCGCGGGCCCGATGTTCGGCGGGGGTGCGCGCAATGAGCTGGTCACGATCGGCGACCGCACCACCCACCCAATAGGGGATGCCGCAGGCCGAGTACGAGGCGAAATGGCCGCGTTCGAACACGACGATCTCCAGCTCGTCGCGGTTGCGGAGCCTACGGGCCTGCGACGCGGCCGACATACCCGTCGCGTCGCCGCCGATGATCACCAAACGCTCAGCCATACGGGCCACGCTACCCAGCCGCGGTCGTTACCCGGGGTCGCTGAAACCTCGGAATCTCGAATCACGCCGCGCGGCGTCGCTGCTCAGCAATTTCTCGGCTTGGTCGCCACCGCTGCGCGATGTCGTGAGGCAGCGGCTCCTCGGCTCCGGGACGAACGGATCGTGCTGACCGGCCCCGAAGCCGAGGAGAGTGCCGTTGCCACCGCGAGGGCTTATGCCGCGCGATATTTGCGCAGGTACTCTCCGGTCAACGAGGCCGGATGCGCGAGCAGTTCGGCCGGGGTGCCGGTGAATACGATCTGCCCACCGTCTTTGCCGCCGTCGGGGCCCAGATCGATCACCCAGTCGCAGTGGGCGACCACGTCGAGATTGTGTTCGATCACGATCACGGTATTCCCGCGCTCGACCAGTCTGTCCAGCAGCGCCAGCAGCGTGTCCACATCGGACATGTGCAGGCCGGTGGTCGGCTCGTCGAGCACGTAGACGGTGCCGGTGTTCTGCAACTGGGTGGCGAGTTTGATGCGCTGACGTTCACCACCGGACAGGGTGCTCATGGCCTGACCCAGACTCAGATAGTCCAGCCCCACCTCGTTCATGGTGCGCAGTTTCATGTTGATCGACTTCTCGGCGAAGAACTCCAGCGCCTCTTCCGCCGACAGCTCCAGTACATCGGCGATGGATTTGCCGCGCAGCGTGTGCGCGAGTACCGCATCGGAGAACCGGCGGCCGTCGCAGGCGTCGCAATGGGTGGTCACCGGGTCCATATAGGCGACCTCGGTGACGATCACCCCGCGGCCCTCGCACTGCTGGCAGGCACCGCCGGAGTTGAAACTGAACAAACCCGCCGGCTGGCCGGTGGCCTTGGCGAACAGTTTGCGGATCGGGTCCATCAAACCCAGGTAGGTGGCCGGGGTGGATCGTGACGAGGCCCCGATCGCGGACTGGTCGACAAAGATCGCCTCCGGATGTTCGGCGACGAACACGTCCCGGATCAGGCTGCTCTTACCGGAGCCTGCGACGCCGGTGATCGCGGTCAGCACCCCGGTGGGGAGCGTGACGGACACGTCTTTCAGATTGTGCAGGCTTGCGTGTTCGATCAGCAGTTCACCGCGATGCGGCCGGAACTCCTGCTTCACTTGGAACTGTCTGCGCAACCCGGCTCCGGTGGGCGTGTCGGCGTCGCGTAGTTCGGCGAAGCTGCCCTGGAACACCACCCGCCCGCCGTGCACTCCTGCGCGCGGCCCGACATCGACGATATGGTCGGCGATCTGGATGACGTCGGGGTCGTGTTCGACGACGAGCACGGTGTTGCCTTTGTCCCGCAGGGCGCGCAGCAGGTTGTTGAGCCGCCCGACATCACGCGGATGCAACCCGACGCTGGGCTCGTCGAAGATGTAGGTCATCCCGATCAGCGTCGAGGAGAGGTGCTTGATCATCTTCAGCCGCTGTCCTTCACCGCCGGAGAGGGTCGAGGTGGGCCGGTCCAAACTCAGGTACCCGAGCCCGATATCGATCACCCGGCCGAGCGCAGTGCGGATGGCGTCGGCCAGCCCGGTCGCGGCCGGGTCGGTGATCTCGTCGAGCACCGTCATCAGATCGGTGATCTGCAATCGCGACCAGTCGGCGATATTGCGTCCGTCGATGCGAGTGGCCAGCGCATCCGCGTTGAGTCGCGCGCCGTGGCAATCCGGGCAGACGCCTTCGGTGAGGAATTTGCGCATCTGCTCGCGCGTCTTCTCGCTGAGCGTGGACGTATCGCGCTGCAGACGGGTTCGGGTGAACTTGGCCGCCAGCCCCTCGTAGTCGGCTTTCCAGGTGCCCTTGCTGAAAGTCAGCTCCACCTTGCCGCCGCTGCCGTAGAGGAAGTCCTGCCATTCGGCGTCGGTGTAGTCGGCGAGTTTCTTGTCCGGATCGAACCGTCCCGAGCCGCCGTAGAGCTGCCATTCGCCGCCGCCGACGGTGTACCCGGGCAGCAGGATCGCGCCCTCGTTGAGCGATTTGGACCGGTCCACCAGCCGGTCGGGATCGGCCCGCACCGTGATGCCGAGCCCGTCGCAGCCCGGGCACATACCCTGCGGCACATTGAACGAATATTTGTAGACGAAACCCGCGGAGGGGGAGCCGAATCGGGCGAACATCGCCCGCACCATCGAGTAGATATCGGTCATGGTGCCGACCGTGGAGCGCGGGCCGCCACCGACGGGTTGCTGATCGATGATGACCGGTGCGTTCAGATTCTCGATGGCCTCCGCGTGCGGACGCTCGTAGCGGGGCAGGAAGTTGAGGATGAACGCCGGGAAGGTGGCGTAGAGCTGGCGGGTGGATTCGACCGCGATGGTGTCGAACACGATCGACGATTTACCGGAACCGGAGACGCCGGTGAAGACGGTGATCTTGTTCTTGGGTATCTCCAGTGAGACGTCGCGGAGATTGTGTTCGCTGGCTCCGAGTATCCGGATGACATCGGCGGAGTCGGTGAGAGGCATGCACGACACAATGCCACGCGACACCGACAAAACACCCCGTAAAATGTGACGTAAATCACAACCAATGGGGTGCGTGATCGTCTCTAGCAATGGTTGTCGTCGTACCGTGAACGAGGTGAGCCGTGACCCCTACTGGAACCACAACACCCACTACCACCGCTGGCTTCTGGACCGAGTGCCGCCCGGCGCACGCACCGCACTGGACGTCGGCTGCGGCGATGGGCTGCTAGCGGGAAAGCTGGCCGGACGATGTGCATCGGTACTCGGGGTGGACAGCGATGCGAGCATCCTCGAATGCGTGCCAGCCGACCCGCGGGTCCGCGTGGAGCACAGCGATTTTCGTGACCTGACCGGAACCTTCGACATGGTGACCGCGGTCGCCTCGCTGCATCATGTGCCGTTACGCGAGGGTCTGAGCGCGCTGCACCGGCTGGTCGCCCCCGGCGGCACCCTGGCAGTCGTCGGACTGTGGCGGATGAGTCCCGGGCTCGATTTCGGTTATCTGCCGCTGCTGCCCGCGATCTGGGCCATCAACGCCTATCGCAGGCCGGCCGACCCCGGCGCGGCGGTCCTCGACCCGGCCGACACCCTGCATCAGATCCGCACCGCGGCCGCCGCGATCCTGCCCGGCGCCCGTATCCGGCGCAGGCTGCTGTGGCGTTACACCTTACTGTGGCGCAAACCGGCCTGATCAGCGCAGCCGTTCGATCACCGGCGCGAAAATCTCCATCCGGTCCTCTAGCACAGTGATGTAGCTGATTCCGAACCGTTCCCGATACTCACACAGCCGTTGCGCGATGTACTGCGGGCTGCCGACAAGGACGGTCGGCAGTTCGGCCGCACCCGCCACGACCTCGGCGGGCAGCGCCGCCTCATAACGGGTCAACATGTCTGTGCGTTCGGATTCCGGGACCACGGCCTGGACCAGAATGTTCAGTTCGACCTCACCTATGCGCTCCCCCAGCTGCCTGCGCACATAGGCGACCCGCTCGTCGATCTCGTCGGGACCGGCCAGGCGCAGGCCGCCCTCCGCCGTGGCCGCCG
Organism: Nocardia donostiensis; assembly: GCF_002081715.1. GTDB lineage: Bacteria > Actinomycetota > Actinomycetes > Mycobacteriales > Mycobacteriaceae > Nocardia > Nocardia donostiensis. The sequence goes on from NZ_MUKP01000002.1 coordinate 3,886, forward strand.
CGCCGGTGAAGCCGACCACCGCGGCGTGTTCGGCGGCCAGCTGCAACAGCCGGTCGCCCCAGCCCGCGATGAGCAGCGGCGGGCCACCTGCCTGAGCGGGCGCGGGCTGGTAGTTCGGGTCGGCGAACAGGTCGCGCAGCTTCCCGACCGTCCGCTCCAGGTGGGATACCCGCTGCCCACCGGTGCCGAACGGGATACCGGCGGCATCGAACTCGTCCCGCACGTAGCCGGCACCGAGCCCCAGTTCCAGGCGTCCGTCGATGAACTGGTCGGTGCCCGCGACGTCACGGGCCAGCAGCACCGGGTTGTAGAACGCGGCATTGAGCACGAAGGTGTTGAGCCGGACATGTTCGGTGGATTCGGCGGCCAGCACGAGCGCCGGAAACGGCGGGGCTATGCCGAGATGGTCGGCCACCCCGATCACGTCGTAGCCGAGGGATTCGGCACGACGGCATTTGTCCACCCACTCGGCCCGCGACTGTGGGACGACCATGTTGACACCGAAACGAAAATCGCGCTGCGTAGTCACCCGTCCTCTCTACCAGTGCCTCCGCAGCCACCACAGCCGACACCGCGACATCACCCGCTCACCGGTGGCGACAACACCGGGAACGTGAACGTTGCCACGACTCGACGACCGCCGGGCGAGCGCATGACGCATAGTCTGATATCCATCGTTGCGGGCATCGCCGCCCCACGAGCCGACCAGGAGGACCAAGATGAACACCACGATCGCGCGGGCCGGGCTCGCAGTGGCGGCCGCAGCGCTGACAGCGCTGGTATCGAGCGGGTGCACCGATATCGAGCGCGCCCTCAACAAGGGCGGCGATACGCCGTGCCGGGAGTACATCGAACAGGATCCCGACACGAAACGCACCACCATCACCAAGTTCGTCAAGGAACAGACCACCGACGACCGCGAACCGGCGGGCACCACCGTGGACGCGACCATCGTCGCGGTCGACATGCTGTGCGGCGCCCAAGCCAACGCCGATACCCCGATCAAGAACGCCGATGTCGCGGGAATCTTCATTCGCAAATAGGCGAGACACGTTTTCGGGCCGATAAGCCCTGTCGCCCAGAGCTTCTGACACCGACCGCATACGAGAACATCCCACCTCCGCGCAGACGCAAGAATGTGAACGCAATATGATGACCGGGACGGCGGTCGATCAGCGCCCGCTATCCGCCGGGACAGCAGTGCTCCTGCGGCCCAGCGCGATTCGGCTTCGGCGCACCCTTCTGCCGTCGTGGTCGACGGCGACCGCCGTCCGACGAACTGTGCGAGGGAGCCGCCGTGATACGCCAGGACAGCCAGCAGACACCGATTCCCCAGCGCGGGTCCGGGCCGCGGGCGCGCTGATGGCCTACCGCAGCGATCGCGTGGCGGTCACCGACCGCGCTCGCAACGCCTTGCGTGCCCTGATCGAAGATCACGGGCCGGTCTTGCTGTATCTGTCGTCTGCGGCGACAGACGATCACGCACCCGACTGGCTGCCTGCCCGCGAGTTCCGCGCCGCGACAGAGGATGTGCTGTTCGGTCGGCTGGCCTGGCATACCGAACTGTGGATGAGCCCCGAGCGCTGCGCACTCTTCGAACGCAAGCACCTGACCGTGGACGTGTTCGCCGAAACCGACCTGGCCGCCCCGGCGGATGTGCGTTTCACCATCCGCGCCCGGCGGCTCAGCGCCAGCGAAGCAGCCGAGATCACCACCGAAGCGCCACGCACGACCGTGCAGCGCCGGCCGCTGACCAGCACGGGCGGCTCGCTCAGCGGCCGGGCAGGAAACGCAGACCGCGTGCGAGCGTCATCAGCACCCGCTGCCACACCTCCTGCGGAACCAGCGGCGGCGGATCGAGATTCAGGAACCGGGTGACGACGACGGTCTGCGGTTCGGTGAACTTCAACAGCCCATCGGGTCCATGCCTGCGTCCCACCCCCGAGATACCCATCCCGCCCATCGGCGCGGCGGTGCTGCCCCAGGCCGGCGCATAGCCCTCGTCGACGCAGACGGTGCCCGCTCGCAGCTGTTTCCCGATCCGCTCGCCCTCGGCCTTGCTCTGCGCCCACACGCTGGCGTTCAGCCCGTATTCGGTGTCGTTGGCCCGTTCGATCGCTTCTTCCACGGTGTCGACCGGGTAGATCGATACCAGCGGCCCGAAGGTTTCGTTGCGTCCGCAGTCCATCTCATCGGTGACCTCGGCGAGCACGGTCGGTTCGAAGAACAGCGGGCCGATATCGGGCCGCGGGTTGCCGCCGGTGAGCACCTCCGCGCCTTTGGCGGTGGCGTCGGCGACATGTTTGCTGACGGTCTCCAGCTGGTCCTGCGAGATCAGCGAACCGATATCGGCGGAGCCGTCGTAGGCGGCGCCGAGTTTCGCCGCTTCTACCGCGGCGACGAACTTATCGGTGAACTCGTCTGCGACGCTGCGCTGCACATAAATGCGCTCGATCGAAATACACAGCTGACCGGCGTTGGAGAAACACGCACGTACCGCGGCCTTGGCCGCCTTGTCCAGGTTGGCGCCGCGGGTGACGATCATCGGGTTCTTACCGCCGAGTTCGGCGGAGAAGCCGATGAGACGCTCGCCGCACTGCTGCGCCAGCTTCCGCCCGGTCGCCGAAGAGCCGGTGAACATCAGATAGTCGCAGGTGTCGACCATCGCCTTGCCGACCACCGCACCCGGCCCCGGCACCACGGCGAGCAGATGGCGTGGCAGACCCGCCCGGTACAGCAGTTCGGCGGCCGCCAGCGACGAGAACGGGGTCTGACTGTCGGGTTTGACCAGCACGGCGTTACCCGCCAGCAGCGCCGGTATCGCGTCACCGATCGATAACACCAGCGGATAGTTCCACGGGGCGATTACGGCGACGACCCCCTTGGGCTTGGCGTGCACGGTGGTCCGGTTGAGCACCGGGAACGCACCGGGCACCTGGTACGGACTCAGCAATTTCGGTGCGACACGGGCGAAATACCGGGCCGCGAACATCAAGCCCATGATCTCTTCCTGGGCCGCCCAGCGCGCCTTGCCGGTCTCGGCTTGCACCACATCCATCAGGAACTCGCGATGCTCGACCACCAGCGCACGGAACCGCTCCAGCACCGCAGCCCGTTCCGACGGCGTGCGGGCCGCCCAGTGCGCCTGAGCGCCGCGGCCGTCTTCGGCGGCAGACGCCACGTCCGCAGCTGTGCCCACCGGGACCTCACCCAGCACTCGACCGGTGAAAACCTCGGTGATGGAGCGGGTATCGCGCGGGTTGTCGATAGCGGCGAGCGCACTCAATCGGGCAAAAACAGCGGCGTCGGGCGCGGGCATCGTTGCCTCCTACCTGTGGGTAACTTTTCGTTACACCCCAATCTACTCACCCTGCGACGCCGACGGCGAGTCTCCGGCCGTTCCGCCTCTCTCACGGGTCGGTTGGACTGTCAAACCCGATTCCGTTCACCGGGACCCGGCGCCCGTCTCCACCACGGCATGGTTTACGTTGTGCCGATGTTCGGAGCAAGGCTCGGTGTCCGCACCAGGATTCTGATGATCGCGTTGATCCCGAGCCTGACTCTGCTGGTAGCCGGTGTAGGCGTGGCGGGATACCTGGTCGATCGCAGCTACCAGACCAGGCAGTGGATCGAAGCGATGACCGAGGCCGTCGGCCCCGCCAGGGCCATGATCGAGTCCGTCCAGCAGGAACGGCGCCTGACTCTGGCCCACCTGGCAGGCGATCAGGAAGCCACCACCGCCTTGGCCGTTTCCCGATCACGGACCGACGACGCCCTGGAAGGCGTGTTCACCACCTTGCCCGGACTACGTAGTCTCGACCCCAACGCCATCAACGCCGAAATCGCCGAATTCGACACCCTGCGCCAACACCTGGCCACGGTGCGATCGGCGGCGGACGCACGCCTCCTGCCCACCGCCGATGGCTACATGTTCTATTCACGCCTGCTCGAGGCCGTCACGGTCGGCACCCAGATCGCCCAGCGGACGGCGCCGGACCCGGAGATCGTCGTGGAATTCGCGATGTCGAGCCAGCTCATCCACGCCATCGAGTCGCTCTCACGCAGCAACGCGCTCGCCGAGGCGGCGTTACGCGCCGATACCTCCGTCGCGCTGCCCGACGAGTACGTCCGCCAAGTCGGCGCCTACCACACCGGGATCGCCCAGCTCGTCGCCGAAGTGCACCCCGAATTCCACGACCGCATGCAGTCGCTGTTCACCAGCGGAGCCTGGGCGCGCCTCGCCGCGATGGAGACTGCACTGATCCGGCGCAGTTTCGCCCCGGCGCCGGGCACCGCAGAGGCCGCATCGGCAGCGCCGGTCGTCTTGCCGTCGACCCTGACCGAATGGCAGGGCGCCACGGCGCGGGTGGACCATGAACTGCTCGATCTGTGGGACAAGCACAGTCGTTACGCCCAGGACCTCGCCCACGATTCGGCCACGCGCAGCGCCACGTTCTCGGTGCTCGCCGGTCTCGCATGCGCCGTGACGGCCGTGATTGCCTTCGGTATCTCACTGGTGCTGGCCAACCGGTTCATCCGCAGGCTCAAGCGGCTGCGCGAGGAAACCTTCGCCCTCGCCGACGAACGCCTGCCCGAGATGATGCGCAGGCTGCGGGCCGGTGAAAAGATCGATCCGGAGGCGGAATCCCCCCGCCTGGACTACGGCCGTGACGAGATCGGGGCCGTGGCCACCGCGTTCCAGCATGCGCATGCGGCCGCCGTGGCCGCCGCCGTGACCGAGGCGCGCACCCAGGAGGGGGTGAAGGCGGTGTTCCTCAACATCGCCCACCGCAGCCAGGTCGTGGTGCACCGACAGCTGGAAATCCTCGACGAAGCCGAGCGCCGGGAAGAGGACCCGGCCATGCTGGACACACTGTTCCGGCTCGATCACCTGGCGACCCGGGAACGCCGCAACGCCGAGAACCTGACCATCCTCGGCGGTGGCACGCCGGGACGGCAGTGGCGCAACCCGGTGCCGCTGGTCGACCTGGTGCGCAGCGCGATCGGCGAAACCGTCGACTACGCCCGTGTCCGCTTGGCCAAACTGCCCGATACGCAGATCGCCGGCGGCGCCGTAGCCGACCTCATCCATCTGCTCGCCGAACTGGTCGACAACGCCACCTCGTTCTCCCCGCCCCAGGCGCGAGTGGAGGTCACCGGCAGCGTCGTCGGCAAGGGCGTGGTCCTGGAGATCTCCGACCAGGGTATGGGCATGAAAGCCGACGATCTGGCTCGGGTCAACGAAACGCTCGCCGAACCGCCGGATTTCGGTGTCGCAGCCCTGTCCGCCGATTCCCGGCTCGGGCTCTTCGTGGTGGCGCGGCTGGCCGTCCGGCACGGGGTCATGGTGCGGTTGAGCGAATCCGATTTCGGCGGGGTGTGCGCCACCGTGCTCGTCCCTTCCGCGCTGCTGGCCGACGGCCCCGGCGCGTCCGGTGTCGTCGCACCCCCGCCGCAGCGTCTCGCCGCACCGGCAACGGATTCGGCCGCCGAGACCAGCACCGCAGCCGCAGAGGCCGGGCATACCGCGACCGCAACCCTCGTTGCGGAACCTGCGACAACAAGCCCCGAACCCGAAACACGCCCATCTGCCGCACCCGCGCAGCAGAAACCGGCACCGCTTTCCCCGCCGGAACCGCAATTCACTGCCGATGGTCGACCGGCTTTGCCGCGACGCACCAGGCAGGCTAATCTCGCACCGCAATTGGCGGATTCGGACACCCCGGATTCCGCCGAGCAGCGGCCCCGCTCGCCCGAGCAGGCCAGAGACCTGATGGCGGCGATCGAGATCGGCACGAAACAGGGACGCAAACCGCTGCCCGCCGATGATCCCGGCGTGGTCCGCGGTACGGCCGACGCGTCCTCGGATGAACAGGAAGGCTAAGTGTCAACTTCCACCTCAGGTGATCTGAACTGGTTACTCGACGATCTCGTCGAGCGTCTGGCCGGCGTCCGCAAGGCCGTGGTGTTGTCCACGGACGGCTTGCTGCTCGGCCGCTCCGCCGCCATGGAGCGCGATGACGCCGAACATTTCGCGGCCATGGCCTCCACTCTGTACGGGCTGGCGCGCAGCGCGGGCAGTCGTTTCGACGGCGGCGGCGTGCGTCAGGCGGTGATCGAGCTCGATCGCGCGGTGCTGTTCGTCACCTCCGCCGGTGACAATGCCTGCTTGGCATTACAGGCCGCCGAGACCGCCAATCTCGGCATGGTGGCCTACGAAATGAATCTGACAGTGCAGCGGGTCGGCAACTATCTGTCGACCACGCTGCGCAACACCGGCGCCGCAGAGGCCGAGCCGCAGCGACCGTGACGTCGGCGAGGTTGTTCTGGTTATGACGCGCAACGGTGAGCCGTGGTTCGACGAGGCGGCAGGTCGACTGGTCCGGCCCTATGCCATGACCCGTGGACGCACCATGGGCGCAGGCCACGATCTGGATATGGTTACGGTCGTGGTAGCGACTCGCCCGGCCCCGACCCTGCGTCGGGTCGAGCCCGAGTACGCGGATATCGTTCGGCTGTGCGCGGATCCACAGTCGGTGGCGGAAGTGGCAGCCGTCTTGAATCTGCCGCTGGCGGTGACCAAGATTCTCGTCGGAGATCTGATCGGTGACGGCCATCTGATCTTCCGGTCCCCGGTGCAACCGGAGGCCGGTCCCGGCGACCTCAACGTATTGCGAGCGGTACTGGATGGAATCCGAAAAATTTGACCCTGCCCGCCTCGACCCGAACGGGGTGCCACACCTCGCTGCCTCGGTCAAGGTGCTCGTGGCCGGCGGCTTCGGCGTCGGCAAAACCACCCTGGTGGCCTCGATCAGCGAAATCCCGCCGCTGCGCACCGAGGAGATGATCACCGAGATGAGCACCGGCGTCGACGATCTGTCCGGCGTCGAGTCCAAGACGACCACCACGGTGGCACTGGATTTCGGTCGTATCACCATCGACCGCGATCTGGTGCTGTACCTGTTCGGCACGCCCGGACAGGACCGATTCTGGTTCCTGTGGGACGAACTGGCCCGTGGCGCGTTGGGCGCGGTGGTGCTGGCCGACACCCGCAGGCTCGGCAACTCGTTCGCCGCCATCGATTATTTCGAGCGGCGGCGTCTTCCCTTCCTGGTGGCGGTCAACTGCTTCGACGGCGCTCCGCAGTACACCATCGACGAGGTGCGCGACGCGCTCGACCTCGATCCGGTCACCCCGGTGATGCTGTGCGACGCCCGCAACCGCGAATCGGCGAAGAATGTGCTGCTCAGCCTGATCGAGCATCTCATCGACCGAGCCACCCGCGCGGGAGTAGCGGCCGAACGCAGCACCTAGGGCGCGTCAGCAGAGCGGCACAACCGCCTCCCGATACGCGGAGTGGGCCGGGCACGCCTCGGACAGGCTCGTGCGCGCCCGGCCCGGCTCAGCGCAACAATCCGTTGGCGCGCAGTTCGTCGAACAGTAGACGGTCCACCGGCGGGACCAGTGCCCGGTCGGCGTAGCCGAACCACGCGAGCGCTTCGATCTCGCTGCTGGCGGTGAGCACACCGCGGTAGTCGCCGGTGTAGCAGCTCATCCGCACGCGCATCTGGCAGTGCACGGCCTCATACACGCCGACGTGGGCCACGGTGTCGGGCAGCAGGGCAACGGTGAGCTCTTCGGAGATCTCGCGCACCAGCGTCTGCAGGTCGGACTCGCCCGCTTCACGTTTGCCGCCCGGTATGTAGAACACATCCTTGCCCCGCGGGCGGGCGCACAGGATGCGGCCGTGCTCGATCCGCACCCAGGCCACCGTATCGATCAGGTTCCCGACAAGCCCATCCGTCACCGCGGCAGCTTAACGCGAGCCCCTCTGCTCACCTGTTCAGCAGTCCGTTCCTAGCAACTTCTACTCGGCACGGACCAGGCGAATATCGGCACCGATAGCAGCGGATGTTCGATCGGCGGCGGCGATGAGGTCTGCACCGGGCTGCGCCGAGGGGTCGAACATGTCCACCACGACGCTCTCGCCGCTCAGCTCCCAGGTACCCGCGATACGCCCGTCGACGACGACGATCGGTGCGATCCACCCTGCGGTCCGGCTCACCGCGGACCGGTGCGCGGCCGGGAGCAGTTCGGTGTCTCCGGTTCCTGGGCCGAGTACGTACTGGTCGAACCCGCCGAGCAGATGCACCGACCGCGCAGGTTCCGCAGCGGCCAGCTCTGCCACGTGCTCGCTGCACAGATAGCCGCGCCTGCCCTCGACCTCGACTTCGGTCAGGGCGTCGCCGAGCTCGGCGAACCAGCGCCGCACGGTGGTCTTGCGGTGCGCGCCGCGGGTGAGCCATGCGTCGAAGGCTTCGGGGGTCGCCGGGCCGTACGCGCCGAGGTATGCGGTGATCGCGGTGGCCGCGGCCTGATCGGGGTCGGGCAGGACCGGCCATTCGGCCACCATGCGGGCCGGGCTGGTGAAGGTGATCTTGTTGCCACGGGCGGGGCCGTGACACAGCGCACCCTGCCAGGCCAGCGGTTTGAGCAGCGCACCCCACCCCGATCGCAGCTGCTCGGCCAGACCGGCGAAATCCGGTTCGGCGGCGAGCTCGGTCACCAGTTCCTCGCGGGTCAACTCGGTTGCGGCCAGCAACTCCCGCACCGCGTCGGCCAGGGCGCTCACCTGTCCGGGTGTCGCGCCGAAATTGCGCTGCCATACCGGTTTCTCCCATGTACGCGCAGATGCGATCAGCGAAAGATAGGCGACGGCCAGGTGTGGGGTCATCGCGTGCAGGGTGCCGCGCATGGCCCATGTCTTGATCAGCCTGCCCTCGTTGAGCGCGCTGACCACCGCGCCGGGTTCCGGCACGCGCTGCCGCAAAGCTACCGCGAGCTCCGCCGCCGAGGTCACCTGCGCCTGCACACCGCACAGTCGCTCGGCGACCTGGACCGCGCCGCCGTCCGCGTGTGGTTCCACGAACTGTCGCCGCAACCGCCACGCGAACACCTGATCCCAGCTCACGCGCACCACTCGTCACCCTGGCCTTTCCTTGCCTCGCCCCGCCCGGTCTCGCCTGCCTGCGGTGCATCTTCAGGGCACCGACTCTAAGTACAGCCACCGACAAGCACGACTGCCGGTCGCGCGGACCCGCGCGGTTCACACGGTGTCGACTGTCCGTCTGTGGTGGTGACGGGTGCCCGCAGGCAGACGATGCGGACGACCGGCGGGTGGTTCCTAGAAGCTCGACTCCCGAGACTTCCGTGCGCTGTGGCTGCGCAGCGCCGCGCGTAAACCCGCCGATTCCTCATCGCTGATCCGGGCGACGAAATGACGCAGTACCAGATCGGCGCGTCCGCCGGACCCCAGCGCTTCCAGCATCAGCCCGGCGCAGTACTCCTCCCGGATCGAGGTGGGCCAGTACCGGTAGGCCTTGCCCACGCGTTCGCGTGCCAGCCAGCCCTTACCGTGCAGGTTGTCCATGGTGGACATCACCGTCGTGTAGGCGATGTCGCGGACTGCGCTCAGCTCTTCGAAAATGTCTCGGACGCTGGTTGTTTCGGTGTCGCGATTCCAGATCCGATCCATGATCACCCCCTCAAGATCCCCGAATCCACGCACCGTGCCGACTCCTCATCGATGGCCCGCATCCGTACATACGTAGCGCCGAACATACGTAGCGCCGAACATACGTAGCGCCGAACTTACTCTCTGCGGCGCATGCCTACGGGGCGCGACCGTAGGTTGCGAGGCCGTTCCGTTCTTCTGGTTTCGCCGCGCCGCCTGCCGCGCTCCTGCCCCGGCGGCGAGCGCACCGAATCCGCCCACGCCTAGGTGTTTGCTGCCCCACACTGCGGGTAGTTGCCATGGTGTAGCTGAACATCGTTCCCAGACGGAACGGAGAACTCACTACGAGGCAGGAGCCGATGCCATGCCTGAAACAAAATCCCGCAAATCCAGGATCGATGAAGATACCCAGCGACTGGATATCGATCGTTACCTGGAACATATGGCGGACGAAGCCGACCCGAGCGTGAAACCCACCTCCGAGATCGAGTCGGCCGAACAACTCAGGATCGACGAAACACACGCGACGCGGTGACAGATCGCGTGCGACGCGGTGGCAGGTCGCGTTCTCGGCCCGCCCATCGCACATCAGATGTCAACTGAGGAGGAAACATGGCTCAGAAGGTGGAAGACCTGATCGGAGACGCCGTATACGACACCAGCGGCGACAAGATCGGCAAGGTCAAGCGTGTCTACGTCGACAACAACTCCGGCGCGCCGACCTGGGCCGCGGTGAGCACTGGGCTGTTCAGTGACGATTCGCTGGTTCCACTGGCTGGAGCACAGCTGCGGCAGAACACCGACGAACTGCAGGTCAGGGTACGCAAGGACGCTGTCAAATCTGCGCCCCACCTGGAGCGCGACGGCCTGATCAGCCAAGAATCCGAGGAAGAACTGTTCGTTCACTACGGTATCGACCCCACCCAAGCAGGCTGGGACGACTACGGCAGGCATGCCGCCGCCCCCGAAGCCGGCCGGACGGGCACCGCGGCAGGGATGACCGGCACCGCCCGGGACGACGCCATGGTGCGTTCAGAGGAACGGCTCGATGTCGGCACCCAGCAGGAACCCGCCGGCAAGGCGAGGCTACGCAAGTACGTGGTGACCGAGCAGCAGTCGGTGACCGTGCCGACCACCCACGAAGAAGTCCGCGTCGAGCGCGAGCCGATCACCGAATCCTCTGCAACCAGCCCCGACATGGGTGATGAGGAACGCGAGGTCACACTGCACGAGGACCGGGTGACGGTGAACAAGGAAACGGTTCCGGTCGAGAAGGTCGGGCTGGCCGTGGACGAGGTGGAGGACGAGCAAACCGTCTCCGACAATGTCCGCAAGGAGCGGATCGACGCCGAAGGCACCGGCCGCGACGACCCGCGCCGCCGCTGAGGCGTGCACGATCTGCCGGTCCGGGACCCGGTCCCGGACCGGCGCCGCTGTTCTGGCACAGTGACGAGCAGAGCCATCGCAGGCTGGTCCTTCACCGACCACCCCGATCTCGATCGTCGAGCACTGCGCTGCCGCGAAGTCGCGAGAAAACGCCCGCCACGCGGGCCACGCCGACATCCTGGTCGAGCAGATCCTGGCCGCGGACACCGCGGCTCCAGCGCGATCCTGAGCTCAGCAGCCAGAAGCGAGGTGCGCACGCCACGCGCAAGGGGGAGTTCGCGATCTTCCGCTGCACCGATCTGGGCGAAGCTCCCACGAAGTGAACGGTCCCGGACGTACGATGCGGTCGTGGCCGATGTGAAACGTCCCGCCGCGCTGCGGGTTCTGGTTTACAGCAACGACGCCGACACCCGAAGCCAGGTGATGCTGGCCTTGGGCAAACAGCCACATCCGGACCTACCCCCGCTGGACTACCTCGAGGTCGCCACCGGGCCGGTAGTGCTCGAGCAGATGGACGCGGGCGGTATCGACCTTGCCATTCTCGACGGTGAGGCAGCACCCGTCGGCGGGCTCGGCATCGCCAAACAGCTGAAAGACGAAATCGACCGGTGTCCACCGGTTGTCGTCCTCACCGGCCGCGCCGACGACGCTTGGCTGGCGAGCTGGTCACGAGCCGAAGCAGCGGTCCCGCACCCGATCGACCCGTTCCGGCTCACCGATGCGGTCGTCACGCTGCTGCGCAACCGGGCCGCCGCCTGACCCGACGCAGCAATCCGGCGCGACTCTCCGCCGGATTACCCGCGTTTCGGTCATAAATAGCAGTCCTGAATTCGATCAAACAGCACCGCGAAACCGCGTTCACCCTGCCGCGACAGTTGTAGGCTGTGCGGTAGCTCACATGAGCGCGGGCGATGATATGACGACCCGCAACGCCAGGTTCCCCGTTCGCCCCTCACCTCGCAGCCCGAGGCCATGAGGCGACCGCCGGGCGATGCGGACGACCAGCCCATCGCCCGGACCTCGTTCGAGGATCGGACGGCACAACCGTCCGCTCCAGTTCGCAAGGAGGGGAAGCGCAGTCGTGAACACCGAACTGCCGATACTCGTACTCGGCGCGATCGCCGCCGCCTTCGCGGTGGTATCCATTCTGATCGCGGCGCTGATCGGGCCGAAACGCTACAACCGCGCCAAACTACAGGCCTACGAGTGCGGCATCGAGCCAACCCCGCACGCCGTCGCGGGCGGCACGGGAAACCTTGCCGGCCAGCGTTTTCCGGTGAAGTACTACCTCACCGCGATGCTGTTCATCATCTTCGACATCGAGATCGTGTTCCTGTACCCGTGGGCGGTCCATTTCGACGCGCTCGGTGTGTTCGGTCTCGCCGCGATGGCGTTGTTCATCGTCAATGTCTCGGTCGCCTACGCCTACGAATGGCGCCGCGGCGGCCTCAGCTGGGACTGACCAGGACCGGCACCGCCAACGAGCACACCGGAAGTGAGAAGTAGTCGAGTATGGGTCTGGAAGAAAAACTGCCCAGCGGCTTCCTGCTGAGCACGGTCGAAAGCCTCGCCGGTTATCTGCGCAAAGGCTCGCTGTGGCCCGCCACGTTCGGCCTGGCCTGCTGCGCTATCGAGATGATGGCCACCGGTGCGGGCCGGTTCGATTCGGCCCGCTTCGGCATGGAGGTGTTCCGCGCCTCCCCCCGCCAAGCCGATCTGATGATCGTCGCCGGACGGGTGAGCCAGAAGATGGCGCCGGTACTGCGCCAGGTCTACGACCAGATGACGGAACCGAAATGGGTGCTGGCCATGGGCGTCTGTGCCTCCTCCGGTGGCATGTTCAACAACTACGCCATCGTGCAGGGCGTCGACCACATCGTCCCCGTCGACATCTATCTACCCGGCTGCCCGCCGCGGCCGGAAATGCTGCTCAACGCGATCCTGGCGCTGCACAGCAAAATTCAGGAAATGCCGATGGGCGTCAACCGCGAAGAAGCCATCCGCGCCGCCGAACAGGCCGCGCTCGCCGCCACCCCCACCATCCGGATGGAAGGTCTGCTGCGATGAGCACCGACCGCCCCGAGGACACCGGCAATCCCGCCGAGCGGGCGAACGACGAGGTCATCGATGTGCGGCGCGGGATGTTCGGCGTCAGCGGCACCGGCGACACCTCCGGTTACGGCAGACTGGTCCGCGAAGTCAGCCTGCCCGGCGGCACCCCGCCGCCCTACGGCGGATACTTCGACGATATCGTCGCTGCACTACGCGCTGCGCTGGCCGGCCCCGATTTCGACGCCGAGTTCGATACCGCGGTCGACAAAGTCGTCGTCTTCCGCGACGAACTCACCCTCCACGTACGCCGCGAACACCTACCGGCGGTAGCGCAGGCGCTCCGCGACGCCCCCGCGCTGCGATTCGAACTGTGCCTCGGCGTCAGCGGCGTGCACTACCCACACGACACCGGCCGCGAACTGCACGCCGTGTACCACCTGATGTCGATCACCCACAACCGCCGGATCCGCGTCGAGGTGTCCGCACCCGACGCCGACCCGCATATCCCGTCGCTGTATCGGGTGTATCCGACCACCGACTGGCACGAGCGGGAAACCTACGACTTCTTCGGCATCCAGTTCGTCGGGCATCCCTCGCTCACCCGCATCACCATGCCTGACGACTGGCGCGGCCACCCCCAGCGCAAGGACTACCCGCTCGGCGGGATCCCGGTCGAATACAAGGGCGCGCGTATCCCGCCGCCCGACGAGCGGAGGGCGTACAGCTGATGAGCAATACCGATACCAAACCCGGCGTCGGCGGCCGCACCGACAACCAACAGCCGGAAACCACCGAACGGCGACACGGCGATCAGGAGCTACCACCCGGCGCCGACCGCACCGGCGAGGAGGCGACCGGCACAGTTGTCACCGTCGCAGGCCAGGACTGGGACGAGGTCGCCGAGGCGCTGCGCGGTTCCGGCGAAGAACGCATCGTCGTCAATATGGGACCGCAACATCCCTCCACCCACGGTGTGCTGCGGTTGATCCTGGAAATCGAGGGCGAAACCGTCACCGAGGCCCGCTGCGGAATCGGCTACCTGCACACCGGGATCGAGAAGAACCTCGAATTCCGCAACTGGACCCAGGGCGTCACCTTCGTCACCCGGATGGACTATCTGTCCCCGTTCTTCAACGAGGCCGCCTACTGCCTGGCCGTAGAAAAACTACTGGGGATCACCGAGCAGATCCCCGAACGCGCCACGGTGGTGCGCGTGCTGCTGATGGAGCTCAACCGCATCTCCTCGCACCTGGTCGCGCTGGCCACCGGCGGTATGGAGATGGGCGCGCTCACCCCGATGCTGTTCGGCTTCCGGGAACGTGAACTGATCCTCGACGTATTCGAAACCATCACCGGGCTGCGCATGAACCACGCCTACATCCGGCCCGGCGGCCTGGCCCAGGACGTGCCCGACGACGGCGTGACAAAAGTGCGCGAACTGCTGACCCTGCTGCCGAAGCGGTTGCGCGATATGGAGCATCTGCTCAGCCACAACCCGATCTGGAAGGCACGCACCCGCAACATCGGCTACCTCGACCTCACCGGTTGTATGGCGCTGGGCATCACCGGACCGGTGCTGCGCGCTACCGGGCTCCCGCACGATCTGCGCAAATCAATGCCCTACTGCGACTACCAGAGCTACGAATTCGATATCCCCACCACCGATGGCTGCGACTGTTACGGCCGCTACCTCATCCGTATCGAGGAGATGAAGGAGTCGCTCAAAATCGTCGAACAATGCGTGGACCGGTTGCGTCCCGGCCCGGTGATGGTGGACGACAAGAAGCTCGCCTGGCCCGCCGACCTACAACTGGGCCCCGACGGCCTGGGCAACTCACCCCGCCATATCGGCAAGATCATGGGCACCTCGATGGAGGGGCTGATCCACCACTTCAAACTCGTCACCGAAGGCATGCGGGTACCGGCGGGTCAGGTGTATGTGGGGGTCGAATCGCCGCGCGGCGAACTGGGCGTGCACATGGTCAGCGACGGCGGCACCCGCCCCTACCGGGTGCACTACCGCGACCCCTCGTTCACCAACCTGCAGGCGGTGGCCGCCATGTGCGAAGGCGGAATGGTCGCCGACGTGATCGCCTCCGTCGCCAGTATCGATCCCGTCATGGGCGGAGTGGACCGATGACCGAAATACTGTTGCGCCTGACCACCCGGCCCGAACCGTACCCGGCCGAGGTGCGCGAACGTCTGGAACCGGACGCGAAACAGATCATCGGCCGCTATCCGCAGCCCCGGTCGGCGCTGCTGCCGCTGCTGCATCTGGTGCAGGCCGAAGAGGGCTACGTCAGCGGCGCCGGAATAGAGTTCTGCGCCGAGCAGCTCGGGCTCACCGCAGCCGAAGTCACCGCCGTGGCCACGTTCTATTCGATGTTCCGGCGCACCCCCACCGGCGACTACCACGTCGGCGTGTGCACCAACACGCTGTGCGCAGTGCTCGGCGGCGACGCCATCCTCGCCGCACTCCGCGAACATCTGGGCATCGAGCACGGGGAAACCACCGACGACGGCACCATCACCCTCGACCACGTCGAATGCAACGCGGCCTGCGATTACGCACCCGTGGTGATGGTCAACTGGGAATTCTTCGACAACCAGACCCCAGAATCGGCGCGCGCCCTCGTCGACGCATTACGGGCCGGCGACACCGTCACCCCGACCAGGGGAGCGCCGCTGTGCACCTTCCGGGAAACCGCACGCGTCCTCGCCGGATTCCCCGATGAACGTCCCGGCGTCCTCGACGGCGAACCGGGCGCGCCCACCCTTGCCGGGCTGCGCGTCGCAGACCGGCAGGAGACGGCAGCTCCCGAGGCGGGCGACGACCCCGGCGAGCGTGTCAGGCCCGGAGACGATAGCTCGCGTGACCACGGAGGGCCCCACGATCGCCGCAACAACACGGGCGGTGCCTGATATGACGCTGACCCCGGTACTGACCCGCAGCTGGGACCGCCCCCGCTCCTGGACCATCGACACCTACCGTGCCCACGGCGGCTACGAAGCCGTGCCGCTGGCGCTGCGCATGTCTCCCGACGAGGTCATCCAGAGCGTCAAGGACGCCGGGTTGCGCGGCCGCGGTGGCGCCGGGTTCCCCACCGGCATGAAATGGAGTTTCATCCCCCAGGGCCCCGAGCCAGACGGCAGCCATAAACCGCACTACCTGGTGGTCAATGCCGACGAGTCCGAACCGGGCACCTGCAAGGACATCCCACTGCTGCTGGCCGACCCGCATGCCCTGATCGAAGGCGTGATCATCGCCGCCTACGCGATCCGCGCCGCCACCGCGTTCATCTACCTGCGCGGTGAAGTGGTTCCGGTGCTGCGACGACTGCAGGCGGCCGTCGCCGATGCCTACGCGGCCGGGTTCCTCGGTTCCGACATCCTCGGCAGCGGCTACGACCTGGAATTGATCGTGCACGCAGGGGCGGGCGCCTACATCTGCGGTGAGGAAACCGCACTGCTCGATTCGCTGGAAGGGCGGCGCGGCCAACCTCGACTGCGGCCTCCCTTCCCCGCCGTCGCCGGTCTGTACGCCAGCCCCACGGTGGTGAACAACGTCGAATCCATTGCCAGCGTGCCGCCGATCATCCGGCACGGCACCGCATGGTTCCGCTCCATGGGCAGCGAAAAATCGCCCGGCTTCACCGTGTACTCGCTGTCCGGGCACGTCACCATCCCCGGCCAGTACGAGGCGCCGCTGGGCATCACCCTGCGGGAACTGCTCGACTACGCCGGCGGCGTCCGCACCGGGCATCAGCTCAAGTTCTGGACACCGGGTGGTTCGTCCACACCGCTGCTCACGGCCGAACACCTCGACGTGCCGCTCGACTACGAGAACGTCGCCGCGGCCGGATCCATGCTCGGCACCAAGGCATTGCAGATCTTCGACGACACCACCTGTGTGGTCCGGGCCGTGCTGCGCTGGACGGAGTTCTACGCCCACGAATCGTGCGGCAAATGCACGCCGTGCCGGGAAGGGACGTACTGGCTGGTTCAGCTGCTCACCCGGCTGGAGGCCGGGCAGGGCACCGAAGCCGACCTGGAGAAGCTGCTCGATATCTGCGACAACATCAACGGCAAATCGTTCTGTGCGCTCGGCGACGGCGCGGCCAGCCCGATCGTCTCGTCACTGAAATACTTCCGCGACGAGTACATCGACCACCTGCTCTTCGGTGGCTGCCCGTTCGATCCCGCACGCTGCACCGCCTGGGCCGGTACCGCGGCCGGAGAGGGAACCCGATGACCGCCACCGTCCGCACCGACGCCAGCGATCTGCAGCCCGCCGACCTGGTCAGCGTCACCATCGACGGAACGACGGTCAGCGTGCCCGCGGGCACCCTGCTCATCCGGGCCGCCGAACTGATCGGTATCCAGATCCCCCGCTTCTGCGACCATCCGCTGCTCGAACCGGTGGGGGCCTGCCGCCAGTGCCTCGTCGAAGTCGAAGGCCAGCGCAAACCCGTCGCCTCCTGCACCATGACGGTCACCGACGGGATGGTGGCCCGTACCCAGCTCACCTCACCGGTCGCCGACAAGGCCCAGCAGGGGGTCATGGAACTGCTGCTGATCAACCATCCGCTGGACTGCCCGGTCTGCGATAAGGGCGGCGAATGCCCGTTGCAGAACCAGGCCATGTCCAACGGCCGCCCGGAAACCCGCTTCGAGGGAACCAAACGCACCTACCCGAAGCCGATCCCGTTGTCGAGCGCGGTGCTGCTGGATCGGGAACGCTGCGTGCTGTGCGCCCGCTGCACCCGATTCAGTCAGCAGATCGCGGGCGATCCGTTCATCGAACTGATGGAACGCGGCGCGCTACAGCAGGTCGGTACCGCTACGGCCGAACCGCTGGACTCCTATTTCTCCGGCAACACCGTGCAGATCTGCCCGGTGGGGGCGCTGACCGGAACCAGCTACCGGTTCCGCGCGCGGCCCTTCGACCTGGTGTCCAGCCCGAACGTCTGCGAACATTGCGCTTCCGGCTGCGCGCAGCGCACCGACCATCGCCGCGGCAAAGTTATGCGCCGCCTCGCCGGCGACGACCCGCAGGTCAACGACGAATGGAACTGCGACAAGGGCCGCTGGGCCTTCGCCTACACCACCGAACGCGACCGCATCACCACACCGATGCTGCGGAACCCCGACGGAGAACTCGTCCCGTGTTCGTGGTCGGAAGCACTGGCCGCCACCGCCCGTGGGCTACGCGCGGCGCTCGGCAACGCGGCTGTGCTGACCGGCGGACGTCTCACCGTCGAAGATGCCTACGCCTACAGCAAGTTCGCTCGTACCGTTTTGGCCACCAACGATATCGACTTCCGCGCCAGGGCCCATTCCGCTGAGGAAGCCGAATTCCTCTCCGCCAGGATCGCCGGGCAGCCCATGGCTGTCGGCTACGACAGCCTCGCTGCCGCGCCGGTGGTGTTGCTGGCCGGTTTCGAGGCGGAAGAAGAATCGCCGATCGTCTATCTGCGGCTGCGCAAGGCCGCGCGCACCCGCGGGCTACGGGTGTTCTCCCTCGCGGCGTACGCCTCACGCGGACTGGAACGCATGAGCGGCACGCTGATCCCGACCGTGCCGGGCGCCGAACCGCATATGCTCGCGGCGATCCGCTCCGGCGCCGGGGAACCCGACGGTGGGGGACGCGGCCCGGAGCACGACCACCGGCCGGACCTGCCTGCCGAACAGCTACAGGAGCTCGCGCGGCTGCTGCGGGAACCCGGCGCGGTGATCATGGTCGGTGAACGACTGGCCGGGTTCCCCGGCGCATTGTCGGCGGCGGCACAACTGGCCGACGACACCGGCGCCGCCCTGGCCTGGGTGCCACGTCGCGCCGGGGAACGCGGCGCGCTGGAAGCCGGTGCGCTGCCGACCCTGCTACCAGGTGGGCGACCCGTGGTGGACGAGCAGGCCAGAAGCCAGGTGTGCCAGGTGTGGAACGTGGCGGACCTACCGTCCTCTCCTGGCCGCGACACCAGCGGAATCCTCGCCGACGCGTCCGGCCTCGGCGCACTGCTGGTCGGCGGTGTCGAGGTCGCCGACCTGCCCGACCCGCCCGGCGCGCTGGCCGCGCTGGACGCCGCCGAATTCGTGGTCTCGCTCGAACAACGCCACAGCGAGGTCACCGACCGTGCCGATGTGGTGTTCCCGGTCGCTTCGGCGATGGAGAAACCGGGAACCTTCCTCACCTGGGAGGGCCGCTCACGCCCGTTCCAGGCCGCGCTCGCCGACAGCACCGTCCGCCGCACCTCCGCGCCGCTGCCCGACCTGCGGGTGCTGCACACCATCGCCGCTGAAATGGGTGTGCGGCTCGACCTGCCCGATACCGCGGCGGCCCGCCGCGAACTCGCCGAACTCGGTATCTGGGACAGCACACGCACTCCCGCGCCCGCCCACCTGCCGCATCCCACGCCCCGGCCGAGTCCCGGCACAGCGGTGCTGGCCGGCTGGCGGATGCTGCTCGACTCCGGCCGGATGCAAGACGGCGCACCAGAACTGGCCGGTACCGCGCGACCTGCTGTCGCGCGACTGTCGGCGGCGACCGCCGACGAAATAGGCGCAAGCGACGGCGAACCGATCACCGTCACCACCGAACACGGCAGCCTCACCGTGGCGCTATCGGTCACCGCGATGCCCGACCGAGTGGTGTGGCTGCCCCTGAACTCGCCCGGCTGCTCGGTGTACGCCGAACTGGGCACCCAGCCCGGCAGCGTCGTAGGTCTGCGGCGCGCCGACCAGAGGACGAAGGAACACCACCATGAGTGATCCGACTCTGTTCACAGCGGCGACCATGGGGCCCTCCGTGGTCACGCGAGCTACCGCCTCCGGGCCTGACACGCTCGCCGGATTCGGTCACGACCCGCTGTGGCTCATCATCGCCAAAGCGCTCGCCGTGTTCGTCTTCCTGCTCCTCACCGTGCTGTTCGGGGTGCTCGCCGAACGCAAGATCGTCGCCTGGATGCAGATGCGAGTCGGCCCCAACCGGGTCGGCCCCAAAGGCAGTCTGCAAAGCGTCGCCGACGGGGTGAAGATGGCTTTCAAAGAAGACATCGTGCCCGCCGTAGTGGACAAACCGATCTTCATCCTCGCGCCGATCCTGGCGGTGGTCCCGGCGGTGCTCGCATTCGCGGTCATCCCGTTCGGCCCCGAAGTGTCGATCCTCGGTCACCGCACGGCCCTGCAATTGACCGATCTGCCCGTCGGAGTGCTCTACATCCTGGCCATCACCTCGGTCGGCGTGTACGGGATCGTGCTGGCCGGGTGGGCGTCCGGTTCGACCTATCCACTGCTGGGCGGGCTGCGCTCCACTGCGCAGGTCATCTCCTATGAGATCGCGATGGCGCTGTGTTTCGCTGCGGTGTTCCTGCTCGGCGGGACGATGGCCACCTCCGGCATCATCGCCGCCCAGCACGACACCTGGTATGTGTTCCTGCTGCTGCCGTCGTTCCTGATCTACTGCGTATCCATGGTCGGTGAGACCAACCGGGCTCCGTTCGACCTGCCCGAAGCCGAAGGCGAACTCGTCGGCGGTTTCCACACCGAATACTCGTCGCTGAAGTTCGCGATGTTCATGCTCGCCGAATACGTGAACATGGCAACGGTTTCCGCGCTCGCCACCACCCTGTTCCTCGGCGGCTGGCGGGCACCGTGGCCGTTGAGCATCTGGGCGGGCGCGAACACCGGCTGGTGGCCACTGGTGTGGTTCGTCGCCAAGGTGTGGATGTTCCTGTTCGTGTTCATCTGGCTGCGCGGCACCCTGCCGCGGCTCCGTTACGACCAGTTCATGAAGCTCGGGTGGAAGCTGCTCATCCCCACCTCGCTGCTGTGGGTGATGCTGGTGGCCGCCGCTCGTATCGCCGAACTCGAGGGCCTGCACATCCAGACCCCGGTCCTGGTGATCACCGGGGTGCTCATCTCCGGTCTGCTGGTCGGGCTGTTCTTGCGCGCCGGACGCGCATCCGGCCCACCACCGCCTGCGGAAGAACGGCCCGAGGGCGAGGTTTTCCTCGGTTTCCCGGTGCCGCCACTACCGAAGGACCGAACGCACGTCGTCGGCGAGCCCGGCCTGTTCGAACCGCTGGCCGGTTTCGCCGTCACCGCCGCCACCATGTTCAAAAAACCCAATACCGAGTTCTATCCGGAGCAGAAGGTGCCAACCGCACCGCGCTACCACGGTCGCCATCAGCTCAACCGGCACCCCGACGGTCTGGAGAAATGCATCGGATGCGAACTGTGCGCCTGGGCCTGCCCGGCCGACGCCATCTATGTCGAGGGCGCGGACAACACCGACACCGAACGCTTCTCCCCCGGTGAACGCTACGGCCGCGTGTACCAGATCAACTATCTGCGCTGCATCGGCTGCGGTTTGTGTATCGAGGCATGCCCGACGCGCGCGTTGACCATGACCAACGATTACGAGCTCGTCGACGACAACCGCGCGGACCTGATCTACGAGAAGGACCGGCTGCTCGCACCGCTGGAACCCGGTATGGACGCGCCACCGCACGATATGCGACCCGGCACCACCGAAGCCGACTACTACCTCGGCGCCGTGCACGGCAGCAACAACGGCGACAACGGCGACAACGGCGACAACACAGCCGCTGCGGTCATGACGGAAGGAGCTGCCCGATGACGCTCACGACCGCGCTGGCAGCCACCGCGCCGCTGGCCGCCGAACCGCTCACCCGCACCTCCACCGGTGAAGCCGTCCAATTCTGGATCCTCGCCCCGCTGGCGATCATAGGTGCGCTCGGTATGGTGTTCGCCGCCAAGGCGGTGCATTCGGCGATCTGCCTGGCCGCCACCATGATCGCGCTCGCGGTGTTCTATATCGGCCAAGACGCGTTGTTCCTCGGCGTCGTACAGGTCGTCGTCTACACCGGCGCGGTGATGATGCTGTTCCTGTTCGTGCTCATGCTGGTCGGCGTCGACTCCGCGGAGTCGCTGCGGGAAACCCTGCGCGGACAGCGGTGGGCCGCCGCCGCTGTCGGTGCCGGGTTCGGGCTGCTGCTCATCACCGGAATCGCCCACGGTATCCGCACTTCCGGCGTCGAATTCCCCGCCACCGGCTTCCCCGGCCACGATGTGATCGGCTCGCTGGCGGAACTGATCTTCCTCCGCTACGTGTGGGCATTCGAGCTCACCGGCGCCCTACTGATTGCCGCCACCATCGGCGCCATGGTGCTGGCGCACCGGACACCGGCCACGCCCCGCCCGACCCAACGGGAACTGTCCCGCAGGCGGTTCCGCGACCCCGGCGACAACCGGGCGACACCGCTACCCACCCCCGGCGTCTACGCCCGGCACAACGCCGTCGACGTTCCCGCCCGCCTACCGGACGGCTCGTTCGAGGAGCTGTCGGTGTCGACCATCCTGCGCCACCGCCGCAACCTGGCGCTCACCGAGGCCGCCGTCAGCTCGGTCGCGGGGCCGGCAGACGGCGACACATCCCGCACGGCCGATGAGGAAGGTAACCGGTGAACCCCGAGAACTATCTTTTCCTGTCCGCGCTGCTGTTCACCATCGGCGCCGCCGGTGTGTTGTTGCGGCGCAACGCGATCGTGGTGTTCATGTGCATCGAGCTGATGCTCAACGCCGTCAACCTCGCGTTCGTCACCTTCGCCCGGCTGCATGCGAACCTCGACGGCCAGGTCTTCGCGTTCTTCACCATGGTGGTCGCCGCGGCCGAGGTCGTGGTCGGCCTGGCCATCATCATGACCATTTTCCGCGCCCGCCGCTCGACCTCGGTCGACGACGCCAACCTGCTGAAGTTCTGACGTGGATACCGCAACGCTGTGGCTGCTGCCCGCCCTGCCCCTGGCCGGCGCCATCATCCTGCTGCTCACCGGCCGATTCGCCGACGCATGGGGTCATCTGCTCGGCACCCTCGCCGCGCTGACATCGTTCGCGGTCGCCCTTGTCGCGTTCGCCGGCATGCTCGGCCGCGCCGACACCTACCGCGCCATCACGCTGCAGGCGTTCAGCTGGGTTCCGGTCGGCGGACTGCAGGTGGATTTCGGTCTGCAACTGGATCAGCTGTCGATGTGTTTCGCGCTGTTGATCACCGGTGTCGGATCGCTCATCCACATTTATTCGATCGGCTATATGCGCGACGATCCGGCGCGGCGCCGGTTCTTCGCCTACCTGAACCTGTTCCTCGCTGCCATGCTGCTGCTGGTGCTGGCCGATAACTACCTGGTGTTGTACCTCGGGTGGGAAGGCGTCGGCCTGGCCTCCTATCTGCTGATCGGTTTCTGGTACGGCAAACCGTCGGCGGCCACCGCGGCGAAGAAGGCGTTCGTGGTCAACCGGGTCGGCGATATGGGCCTGGCGCTGGCGATGATGGTCATGTTCGCGACCTTCGGTTCGATCGGTTTCAGCGAGGTTTTCGGCGCCGCGCCCGGCGCCGGTGAAGGCACACTCACCGCGATCGGTCTGCTGTTGCTGCTGGCCGCCTGCGGCAAATCGGCGCAGGTGCCGCTGCAGTCCTGGCTCGGCGACGCTATGGAAGGCCCCACCCCGGTGTCGGCGCTCATCCATGCCGCGACCATGGTCACCGCCGGGGTATACCTGATCGCCAGATCCAACCCGGTTTTCGACCTCGCACCCAACGCGCAACTGGCCGTGGTTCTGGTCGGCGCGGTGACGCTGCTGTTCGGCGCGATCATCGGCTGCGCCAAGGATGACATCAAGAAGGCGCTGGCCGCGTCCACCATGAGCCAGATCGGCTATATGGTGCTCGCAGTCGGTCTCGGACCCGCCGGATACGCGGTGGCGATCATGCATCTGCTCACCCACGGGTTCTTCAAAGCAGGCCTGTTCCTCGGCGCCGGCTCGGTAATGCACGCGATGAACGACGAAACCGATATGCGCCGTTACGGCGGGCTGCGCACGCTGCTGCCGATCACCTACCTCACCTTCGGGCTCGGTTATCTCGCCATCATCGGGGTGCCGCCGCTGGCCGGGTTCTTCTCCAAGGACCGCATCATCGAGGCCGCGTTCGCCGAAGGCGGCATCAACGGCCTGGCCCTGGGTGCGATCACCCTGCTCGGCGCAGGGTTGACCGCCTTCTATATGACCCGGGTGATGCTGCTCACCTTCTTCGGTGAACGCCGCTGGAAACCCGATACCCATCCGCATGAAGCACCCGCCGTGATGACAGGCCCGATGATCCTGCTCGCGGTCGGCTCGGTGGCCTCCGGTGGGTTGCTGGTGTGGGGGTCGTCGCTGCAGAACTGGCTGGAGCCCGTCGTCGGCAGCCACCACGGCGAGCCGGCGCTGCCGGTCCCGGTCATCACCGCTCTGGCACTGACCGTGGTCGCCGCGGGCGTGGGACTGGCCTATGCCCGTTACGCGCGCCGGGAGGTCCCCGAGGCAGCACCGAGTGAGGTGACCGCATTGACCGTCGCCGCACGCAACGACCTCTACGGTGACGCGGTCAACGAGGCGGCGTTCATGCGTCCCGGGCAACATCTGACCCGCTCGCTGGTGTTCGTCGACAACCGCGGTATCGACGGGGTGGTCAACGGCACCGCCGCGTTCCTCGGCGGATTGTCGGCCCGGGTCCGCCGCGTGCAGACCGGTTTCGTGCGTTCGTATGCCCTGTCCATGTTCACCGGCGCGGCCCTGGTGGCCGCTGCCCTGCTGGCGGTGAGGATCTGGTGAGCGAATTCCCCTGGTTGACCACCCTGTGGCTGCTACCCGTCGCGGGCGCGGTGTTCGCTCTCGCCCTGCCCGCTTCCCAGCGACTACTCGCCCGCTGCGCCGGGCTGGCGGTCTCGGTGGCGGTGCTGGCCGTCGCGGTCGGCGTGGCCGCCGGGTTCGAGCCCGGCGGCGAACAGTTCCAGTTCGTCGAATCCCACACGTGGATACCGGCGTTCGGTGCGGGATACACCCTCGGCGTCGACGGGATCGCGCTGGTGCTCGTGCTGCTGACCGCCGCGCTGGTGCCGCTGCTGATCCTCGCGGGTTGGCGCGACGAACGCGAGGTCGGCACCGGCCGCCGCGTCGCACACACTTATGTCGCACTGACCCTGCTGGTCGAGGCGATGGTGCTGGTTTCCTTCCTTGCCCTCGACATTCTGCTGTTCTACGTGTTTTTCGAGGCGATGCTCATCCCGATGTACTTCCTGATCGGGGGTTTCGGGCCGCGCACCGACGAAGCGCAGGCCCGTAGGCAGCGTTCCCGGGCGGCGGTGAAGTTCCTGCTGTACAACCTGCTCGGCGGGTTGCTCATGCTCGCCGCGGTGATCGGCCTGTATGTGCTCACCATCCGGGAAGGGCTGGGCGACGGGTCCGCGGGCACCTTCGATCTGCGCACCGTGGTCGCCGCCGCCAACGCCGGAGAACTCGGCGCCGACCCGGTGGTGCTCAACGCCCTGTTCCTCGGATTCATGTTCGCGTTCGCCGTCAAAGCGCCGCTGTGGCCGTTGCACACCTGGCTGCCCGATGCCGCGGTGGCCGCCACCCCGTCCAGTGCGGTGCTGATGATGGCCGTGGTCGACAAGGTCGGCACATTCGGCATGCTGCGCTACTGTCTGCTGCTGTTCCCGGCCGCCTCGCACACCTACGCGCCGCTGATCGTCACCCTCGCGGTGGTCGGCATCCTCTACGGTGCGCTCCTGGCGATCGGGCAAACCGATGTGATGCGGCTGATTGCCTACACCTCGATCTCCCATTTCGGGTTCATCGTCCTCGGTATCTTCGCGATGACCAGCCAGGGCCAGACCGGGGCGACGTTGTACATGGTCAACCACGGCATCTCGACAGCCGCATTGTTCCTGGTCGCCGGGTTCCTGGTGTCGCGGCGCGGAACCCGCCTGATCGCCGACTACGGCGGAGTGCAGAAAGTGGCGCCGGTACTGGCGGGCACCTTCCTGATAGCCGGCCTCGCCACGCTGTCCCTACCTGGGCTCGCACCCTTCGTCAGCGAATTCCTGGTCCTGATCGGCACTTTCAGCCGCTACCAGGTGGCCGCGATATTCGCCACCGGCGCGCTGGTACTTGCCGCGGTCTACGTGCTGTGGCTGTACCAGCGGATGATGACCGGCCCGGTCACCGACGGCAACGAAAACGTCAAAGACCTCGAGTCACGGGAACTGCTGGTGGTGGTGCCCTTGATCGGTGCGCTCGTCTTCCTCGGGATCTATCCGAAACCGGTGTTGGAGTTCATCGATCCCGCGGTGAACCAGACCCTCATCACCATCGGCAGCGAAGACCCCCAACCCTCGGCCCCGGCGACGCCGGTGGCGGATTCGGCGAACCCCGGAGGTGCGCACAATGAGCGGTGACCTCGACCTGAGCGC
Source organism: Nocardia donostiensis (assembly GCF_002081715.1). GTDB lineage: Bacteria > Actinomycetota > Actinomycetes > Mycobacteriales > Mycobacteriaceae > Nocardia > Nocardia donostiensis. Next base: position 30,148 of record NZ_MUKP01000002.1, read on the forward strand.
GGTGCTTGCCGCATCGGTGCCCGCACCGAGCATCGAATACCTCACCCTGTCACCGATGCTGATCGTGTTCGGCGCCGCGGTGATCGGCGTGCTGGTGGAGACCTTCGTCGCCCGCCGCTACCGCTACCGCACCCAGCTCCTGCTGGCGTTCGGTGGTCTGGTGGCGGCCCTCGTGGCGGTGATACTGCTGGCGGGAACCGAGGCGACGGCCGCGGTGGGCGCGGTTGCCGTCGACGGGGTGACATTGTTCCTGCAGGGCACGCTGCTGCTGGTGTCGATTCTGGCGCTGGCGTTCATCGCCGAACGGGTTCCGCGGCAGCGCGTGCGGTCCGGTCCCGGCACCTGGAGCCGCGCTGCCGCCACCAGCGAACGCGGGATGGTCGCCTTCACCCCGCAAGCGTCCGCGGTACCTGGAAGCGCGGCCGAGAAGGCCGCTGCCGCTTCCGGTGCCGTGGCCACCGAGGTGTTTCCGCTGACCATGCTGGCTATCGGTGGGCTGCTGCTTTTTCCCGCGTCCAACGATCTGCTCACCATGTTCGTCGCATTGGAAGTACTGTCGCTACCGCTGTATCTGCTGTGCGGCCTCGCCCGCCGCCGCAGGTTGCTTTCCCAGGAAGCGGCGTTGAAGTATTTCCTGCTCGGAGCGTTCTCGTCGGCGTTCTTCCTGTACGGGGTCGCGCTGCTGTACGGCCAGGCAGGCACCGTGCAGCTGGCCGGGATCGCCGACGCGATCGCCGCCGACTCGGGTTCGACAACGCTGGCGCTGCTCGGGACAGCGATGCTGGCCGTCGGGCTCCTGTTCAAAGTCGGCGCGGTGCCGTTCCAAGCGTGGGTGCCGGACGTGTATCAGGGCGCCCCGACCCCGATAACCGCGTTCATGGCCGCTGCCACCAAAATCGCGGCGGTTGGCGCCCTGCTGCGGGTGCTGCATATCGCGGTCCCGCAGCTGGCACCGGATTGGCGGCCCGTGCTGGCCGCGGTGTGTATTGCGACCATGCTGGTCGGGGCGGTGATGGCGATTACCCAGACCGATATCAAACGGATGCTGGCGTATTCATCGGTCGCCCATGCCGGTTTCCTCCTCACCGCGCTGGTCGCCGCGAACGACGCCGGAGTGTCATCGGTGCTGTTCTATCTGCTGATCTACGGGCTCGGCACCCTCGGTGCGTTTGCGGTGGTGAGCCTGGTACGTGACGCCTCGGGCACGGAAGCTACCGCGCTGTCGCAGTGGGCCGGTCTCGGCCGCAGCAATCCGCGGCTCGCCGCGGTGTTTGCGCTACTGCTGCTCTCCTTCGCCGGCCTGCCGCTGACCGGCGGTTTCGTCGCCAAATTTGCGGTGTTCCAGGCCGCTGGCGCCGGCGATGCCGCCACCCTGGTCATCGTCGGCGTCATCGCCAGCGCCATCGCCGCGTTCTTCTACATCCGGGTTATCGTGCTGATGTTCTTCACCGAACCACCCGCCGATCCTCCGGTAGTCAGCACCCCGGCCGCCACTACCGCGCTCATTGCCGTCACGGGAGCCGCGACACTTGTCCTCGGCATCGTCCCGCAACCCGTGCTGGAACTCGCTGAACGCGCCGCGGTATTCGCCCAGTGATATTGCCCCGGCTCGGTCTTCACTCTCCGACCTCCACCCGTCCCCTACCGGCCCCCCGTACCCGCAACTGTCGCCACCGTACGATCAGCCCGGCCGCAGCCAGTACCGAGACAACCCCCAGACCCCACGGGTCCGAGCTGTTCCCGCCGAGATGCCCGTCGAGTGCGTGATTGACCGCGTGGAACGTATTCGTGAATACGAACCCCACCAGAACCACCATGACCGGATCACGGCACCACAGAGCGCACAGCATCATCAACCCGATACCGATCTGGAAAACACCGGCATCATGCAGAAAATGCACATGGTTGGGCCAGTTCGCCCATCGAGCGAACCCCGCCGGGTCCACCCGCATCCACACTCCGAACACCAGCATCATCGTCGCGCCCAGTACCGTCGCGACTCCGACCAGCCGCCCGAGCGGTATCCCCTGTCGATTCGTCACGGCACCGCCTTTCCTCTCGAGCGTCACATCAGCCTCCCGTCCGCGGGGCACCCTCGGCCCCGGCTCACTTCTCGGACGAGCGAGCCGAGGATTTCGTGACGCAGACAGCCGTAGCACCGGTTACACCTGGCAGCCGTCCGCTCGCCACAACCGGGTGGCTTCACGTCCTCGGCTCTACGAAGTGCGTTGATGGCAGCCGTGCCCCCTGCCGTATGCAGCATGCGCGGTAGCGCAACCGTCCCACCGCAATCCGCTGATCGGCATCCTCCCGCCCCGCACCAGCTAGGCAGCGGTCGACGCAACCCGTCCGGATGCCAGCTCCAGGCGGGTGCCCGCGAACCGGGCGCGCAGAAGGCGGTCGTGGGTGACGAGTACTACCGCACCTCGGTAATCGGTCAGGGCGTCCTCCAGTTCTTCCACCAGGGCGGGCGCGAGATGGTTGGTGGGTTCGTCGAGTAACAGCAGGTCGACCGGGTCGCTGACCAGACGGGCCAATTCGATACGGCGACGCTGGCCGTAGGACAGGTCACCGACCCGTAAGCGCAGGTCCTCGCGTCGGAACAGACCGAGGCCGAGCAGTTCCTCGGTGTATTCCTCGGAGTGCCAAGGCCGTCCGGCGGCGAACGCCTGCAGGACGGTGGTCGCAGCCGGCCAGGCGACTTCTTCCTGTCGCAGCAACCCCACCCGGCCGCGTACCCGCACACTGCCGCTATCCGGTATCAGAGTCCCGGCGAGCAGCCGCAGCAGTGTGGTCTTACCGGCTCCGTTGGGACCGGTCACCAGCAGCCGCTCGGTATCGCCGAGGCGCAGACCGGCTAAACGCAGGCGTCCGGCGACAGTGATATCGGACAGTTCGGCCACCGGCCCGTCCAACTCCGTGGTGTCGCCTCGAGGCAAGCCCGGGGTGAAACTCAGCGGGTCCGGTGGCGGCGCGACCGGGTTGTCGGTGAGCCGCGCGACCCGCTCCTTGGCGTTGCGGATCCGGGACCGTGCACCATGGTCTCGGCCTCGTGCCCGGAACGGCCCGGCAGCGAACACCGCGAGCGGCAGTTTCCGTGGAATCGCCTCCAGTCGCACCACATTCGATTCCGCGAGTTTCCGGCTGCGGGCCAGCTCGGTGCGCCACCGTTCGTAGTCTTCGGCCCAGCGTCGCCGCTGCGCGGCCTTGGCGGCCAGGTATCCCTGGTAGCCGTCGCCGAAGCGAGCGACCTTCCCGCCGGCGACTTCCACAACGGTGGAAGTGATGCGTTCCAGGAACACCCGGTCGTGGGTCACCGCGACGACGGTGCCGCGATGATTCCGCAGGTGCTGTTCCAGCCAGGCCACCGCCGCGTCGTCGAGGTCATTGGACGGTTCGTCGAGCAGCAGCACCTCCGGCGCACTCGCCAGAGTCGCGGCCAGCGCGAGACGGGACCGCTCCCCACCGGACAGCGTGGCCAGACGTCGCGCGCGGTCCAGACCGGGCAGGCCGAGCCCGGCCAGCGCAGCGTCTACCCGGTGGTCGGCCTGGTAACCGCCACGTGCCTCGTACCGTGCCATCAGTTCGGCGTAGGTGTCGAGCTTCGCCTGTATCGATGCGCCGGTACCGAGATCGGCTTCGGCGGCCCGCAAGTGTTTCTCCAGGTCGCGGATATCGGCCAGGGCCAGGTCGATGGCGTCGGCAACGGTCGAAGTTCCCGGCAGGTCGAGTGTTTGCGCCAGGTACCCGACCCCGCCCGGCGCGATGACGATCACCTCGCCGTTGTCGGGCTGCTGCACGCCGGCGAGCAGTTTCAGCAGTGTCGATTTACCCGACCCGTTATCGCCGACGATACCGACGGTTTCTCCCGGCCGGATGGACAGCGTCACCCGGTCGAACACGACCCGGTCCGCGTAACGCTTGGTGATATCGGTGAGGGTGAGTTGAGCAGCAGTGGGCACAGTTGTCCTCCTGTTCTCGGCGCACGGCCGTCATCACGGAACCCGCACGCGGAGAACACCGAGAAACCGGGAGCATGCGGGGATCGGACGCGGAGACAACGCTCGGCAAGGCGAGCGATACTCGACGCGTTCGAGGGGGATGTTTTACAGGAAGAACAACAAGGTACCCATGACGCCGACAAACATACGGCGGAACCTGCTCCGCGTCAACACCTTCGCCGAGCCGCCGCCGTGACCGAGCAGCGGCCTGTGTAGCTCTACAGGTATCCCGGGCCGTCGGCCGAGCTCGCACAGTCAGTTCTCGACTCCGAGCGGCGGCGCCCGAAAACGTCGCGCCGCGGGTGGTGGCACTGCGATCACCTGGTGCGGGTCGTCGTAGATGATCGTATCGGGCGAAACAACGACCACTCGCGTCCAGGCGACGTCATGGGGGTCGAGGATCTCCGGATACCCGGCGACGCGGTCGATCATCTCCACCGCGGTGGATTTGAACCATGCGGCCGCACCAGGGTGCGCTTCCTGGTCGTATACACGGGGGTCGACAGTACTGGGATCGATGAGATTCCGTTGGTACCAGTCGTTTCCGATCCGGCGGAAACGCTCTTGGGGTGCGGCGAGGCGACCCGCCGCAGCCAGGCCGTTCACCAGGCCGGACACTCCCGGATATCGGCCGTGCCGGTTCGGCATGGCCGCGCGGAAGCGCATGAAATAAAGCGCCGGGTGTGTCACCAGGCTGCCGGGGGCGGCCCGGGACTAACGCAGCTCCGACAGCACCACACTGCGCACGACGCTGCCGTCCAGCGCCTGCCACGGCACGGACACCTGACCGAACCTGCGCACCGGCTCGGCGCCGGGGCGGCCGAGTACCCGGTGTACGCGCAGCAGCCCGTCGGCGACGACGATATCGGTACCCAGCGGGCCCTCCGCCGCCGAAACCAGCGCCGACCCTACGGCGGGCAGATCGGCTGCGGTGACGGCGACGGTGCGATCGGGAGCGTTGCTGTCGTTCTGTGCCTGTGCCTGCGTGCCGCCGGCCAGGAGCGCGACCATCCGGTTGACCACCACGGGGTCCCTGGTCCCGTCGTACACCCACCGTTTGCCCAGCACACCGTGCTCGGAGGTGCCGATGAGCCCGGCGGCGACCGAGTCGATTTCGCTACCACGATAACCGAGCGGAATATGGTAGGTCACCGGCTCCGCCCCGCCGGTGTCGGTGACCACCATGAACTCGATGCCCACCTCGCCGTCCGGGTCGTCGAGCCGGAAACCACCTGCCGGTTGCAGCGCGTCGGCCCGGCCCGGCCCGGAGTACCACGGCCGCGTCGGCAACCATCCGGCCAGCAGCTCCATTTTCGACGGCACCATGGACGTGTGATGGATGACAGCCATAACTGAGATTCTGCCCCTGCTGCCGCTGCTAAAACCCGGCGCCCCCGGCCATGGCCCGCACATCGGGCAGGTTCCCGATACGCTGCGCCACCGGGCGGCCCGGGGCATCCGTCTGCGGTGATCCCGTTGCGCGCAGCCGGGCGCGCAGTTGCTCCGGTGTTGCCCGCTTCCCGCTAGCGGCAAGTATGCCTTGATAGCAGGCGAGCGCGCCGACGACGATCGGCGACGCACTGGAGGTGCCGCTGAAGGTGTCGGAGTACCACAGGTCCTCGTCGGCGCCGCCCTGCAGATCACCGTAACCGGTGGTGGTCACTTCCCGGCCCCACCCTTGTGCGTCGATACGGGCACCGAAGTTCGAGAACTCCAGCCGAGACCGCGCCGGACCGTGGTCGCGACCGTGCGTGCCCGGTGGTGGCGCTCCTGCACCGACCACGATCGCGCCGGAATCGGCCGTGTCCCCGCGGAAGGGGTTGCGCCACGACGCCGGGAACTCCGCGGGCCGGTCGTCGTAGAGCGCGGCGTCGAGATCCTCGCCCCCGTTGCCCGCGGCCTCGACCACCACAACGCCGCGGGAGACGGCGTAGCGTATCGCCGCCCAGTCGTCCGGCCACCATTCGATCGCGATGTACCCGCGCTGATCTGGACGGCCGCTGTAGTCGAAGCGCGGTCCAGGACGGTGCAATTCGATGAGCAGGATGTCGCCGGAGTGCAGCGCGTCCGCGGCTGCGCGGATCGCAGCGGCCGAACCGGTGCCGAAGATCGACACCGCCCGGATACCGGCTTCCGGCGCGATCCCGGTGACGCCGAACTCGTTGACGTCCGCGCTGATCTGTCCTGCCACCGCGGTGCCATGGTTACGCCAGCCCAGATCGGGCGACGGTTCTCCCCCGATCACCCCGCCCTGGTTGTCGAGCAGGTCCTCATGGCTGAACTGCCACGCGCCCTCGACGTCGATCACCCGCACACCTGCGCCGCGCCCGCCGGGTCTGCTCCACGCCCAGTGCGCGTCCACACCATCCGGCGCGGCCGCCAGATATCCCTGCCGCACCGCGAAATCCGGTGTCACCGCAGGTGGTTCGGTCAACGCGCGGGCGGCGATGTCGGCGACGGCTCCGGTCATCGACGGCGCCAACGGCGGTTCAGCCGGTGGTTTCACATATGCCGCTGCGACGGTGTCGTCGACACGCAACTGGTCGGCCAGCTCAGTTAGGCCGGTGTCGAGCCCGCGTATCGAAAAATAGTTGAGGAATTCCCCGCCCGATGGCTCGGCGGCGGTGCCTGCCAACCTGTTCCTGACCCGGTTCGCGGGTCCGAAGACCCGGCTCACCTGAGCTCCCTGCGGCAGCAGAGCGGCGAGCCGCGTGTGCGCGGAGACGCTTTCGCGCACGGTCGCGGTTTCGATCGCGGTGTGCGCACCGTGGGTGAGGACGATCAGTTCCGCCGGGGAGCGGGTCGGTCCCGCCTGCCTATGCGGAATCGAATTGCGATGCTGGTCTCGAGATCCCATGGAATCCAGTCAACCGCGCCCGGCGCCGCCGCGCTGGGTGTTCCGGGATTCCTGTGTTCCGACCGTGGTTCACGGAGATCAGCTGGACAGTTGAGCTGCCTCGTCTTCGGCTTCGGTTTCCTGGTCGACGTCCTCGACCAGAGGCGCCCGCACGGCGGTGAGTATCTCCATGATCCCGAAGGTGATCATGCATAATCCGGCCAGAACGGCGAGCGCGCCGACGGATTCGAATGGGGCGATAGCCACCATCATGCCCGCGAGCAGGGTGACAAGGCCGAATGTCTCCTGACGTGCGCTGCCGGTCACCTCGTCGTCTTCCCAGACCGCGGCGATGGCGTGGGCGACGCCGCGCACCGCCCATGCCAGTCCGATCCACATGGCGGGCAGCAGCACCCAGTTCCCGCTGCGGAAGCACAGTACGGCGAGAATCGCCGATGCCACCGCGGCGCCGAACAGCAGCACCTTGGGGACTTTCCCCAGCCGGGCTCCGAACGCCACCGTTCCCAATGCCACCGCACCGGCCAGCAGATACATTCCGAACAGCAGGCCGATCAAGGGCACCGTCTTATCCGGCCACAGCACGACCGCCGCCCCCAGCAGCACCGAGCAGATACCTGCACTCAGCACCCCCTGACGCACGCCACGACTGAACACCGGCACAAGCCCCGCATCCTCGTAGGTCGGCATAGCGACATGATATGACTGATCAACTCCGATTGCGGAATGGTTGCCAACCTCGCGTTTCGCTTGCCTATCTGCGCCGGCAACGGTCGCTACGACAGCAATTCCCCTCAGGATCTCGAGTGTTCGAGATCACCGAACCCCGCTTCCTTTTTTAGTTGATTAGCGCAAGCAACTGAATATAAAGTTGCTTACCGCAAGCAATCATTGTTCTGAGCTTCATAGCTGTCCCAGGGAGTCTGCATGTCGGTGTCGTCCGATACGGCGCAGGGTTTGATCAGAGAGCTGTTCCTGATAGGCCGGGCCATCCGCGCCACCCTCGCCCACCCAGAGGAAGGCCAGCTTCTCCCCGGGGGCGTCGGCGTGCTGGTGGCACTGGAGACCAAGGGGCCATGTAGGCAGGTCGACCTCGCCGCGGGTCTGTGCATCAGCCCGTCGGCACTGAGTCGTCACGTGACCGAACTCGTGACGGACGGATATGTCAGCAGGCACCCCGACCCCAGCGACGGCCGGGCCACCGTCATCCAGGTGACCGACAACGGCCGCGACCTACTGCAGCGCATCCGAATGAGCCGAGCCAAGGGCCTGCAGGACGTCCTCGCCGAATGGTCCGAAGACGAAGCCGAACAGGCCAGGGCGGTTGTGCACAAGCTCAGGAACACGATGACCGCCCATGGCCACCGCAGCGCCGCGGCCGAGCAGAAAGCGGTTCCGGAAGAAAGTCAGGTACCCGATGTCCAGTACAGCTGAGGCGGTGACGCGGCCCGATCCCTACGCGATGACTCATCGCGAAATCCTGGAGGCGATGACCGGGCTGCTGGCAGCGCTGTTCACGGCGCTGCTGAGCACCACCATCGTCGCCACCGCCCTCCCGACGATCATCGGGGATCTCCAGGGATCACAAACCGCCTATGCCTGGGTCATCACCACGGCACTGCTGGCCAACGCCGCGTCCACTCCCATCTGGGGCAAGCTCGCCGACCTGTTCAACAAAAAGGCGCTGGTCCAATCGGCCATCGTCATCTTCGTCGTCGGCTCGGTGATCGCCGGTTTCGCCCATAACGTCCCTGTACTACTGGTAGCGCGAGTAATCCAAGGCATCGGGATGGGCGGACTGACCGCATTGGCCGTCGCCATCATCGGATCCATCGTCGCGCCGCGCGAACGCGGCCGATACTCCGGCTATATGGGCGCCGTGATGGCGGTATCCATGTCGGGGGGACCCATCCTCGGCGGCGTGATCGTCGACAGCCCGCTGGGTTGGCGCTGGTGTTTCTTCGTCTGCGTGCCACTCGCGGTGATCGCACTGGTACTGCTGCAGCGCACATTGCGTCTGCCCACCGAACGCAAGGACAACGTATCGATCGACTGGCTCGGCGCGGTCCTCATGACCGCGGGTGTATCGGTGCTGCTGATCTGGGTGTCGTTCGCAGGCAAAGCCGGATACTACGACTGGTTCTCCCGCGAATCCGTGCTCTACGTAGGTGCCGGCGTGCTGCTGCTGGCGGCGACGGTATGGGTGGAGGCGCGCGCCAAAGCACCCATTATTCCGCTGCCCATTGTCACCGAACGCACCACCGGGCTGGCTATCATCGCCTCCATCGCCGTCGGTATCGGCATGTTCGGTGCGACCACCTTCCTCGGCCAGTATTTCCAGACCGCGCGCGGCTACTCGCCCACCGTTGCCGGCATCCTGACCATTCCACTCGTCGCGGGCATGCTCGTCGCCTCCGTGTCGTCCGGGCAACTCATCACCCGGTTCGGTAAATGGAAGCGTTTCGTGGTGTCGGGGTCGGTGCTGATGGTGATCGGCTTCTCGGCGCTGTCCACCCTCGATCACGCGACGAACCTGTGGCTGGTCGGCGGTTATATCGCCGTTGTCGGGCTCGGTATGGGCATGATGATGCAGAACCTGGTGCTGGCCGTGCAGAACACGGTGAGCGTGCAGAACATCGGCGCGGCATCCAGCAGCGTCGCCTTCTTCCGCACCTTCGGCGGCGCGATCGGCGTCTCGGTACTCGGCTCGGTGCTCGCCACCCGAGTGAGCGAACTATCCGCCGAAGGCTTCGCCCGCCTCGGCATCCGAACCTCCACCTCCGGCGGCAGCAACCTGGACATCGCGGCGCTCCCGGAACCGATCGCGACCATCGTGCGCACCTCCTACGGTGATGCCACCGGTCGGATCTTCCTCATCGCCGCCGCCGCAACAGCCGTCGCGCTGATCGTCACCGTGGCACTGCCGAACCGGACGCTGCGCAACACCATCGATATCGATCCCGAACTCGACCCGATGCAGGCGAAGACCGTGCCCGCGCCATCCGGCCGGGAACCCGTCGCCTCGGCCGCGAATTCGGATTCGGCCAGCAAGGTGCACGCTCTGTAGAACAGAACATCATCGCGGACCCCGCTATCCAGCGGGGTCCGCGATATTGCGTTCATGAGTAGATCGATAGGAGCACACTAGGCTCATGGATAGTTGGATGCGCATATCTACGTATGGGCAAATTGCTACTGGGGCACTGCTATTACGAGGACGTGCAGGTCACCTCGTGTTACAACCTCAGCGCGCTTCCACACCCACCCACGCTTGGCACTGCCCGAGCTGCCACCCGTCCGCCCTCCCCCACCCCGCCGTCATCCATGTAAAACGCGCATGTTTAGTTGATGCTGTGCGTGTCGAGAAAGTGGCGGTGGTGACCGGAGCCGCCGGCGGGATCGGCGCCGCGTTGTGCCGACGCCTCACACAGGCAGGTGCTGCGGTAGTCGCGACAGATGTCGACAGTGCGGGCCTTCGGGTCCTGGCTCGCAGCCTCGACGGTGCATCGGTGTACACCCAGCGCATCGACAGCAGCGATGGCGAATCGCTGCGGCGGCTGCTCACCGGAACGGTGGCCGATCTGGGCCGGATCGACTACCTGTTCAACAATGCGCGAGTGAACGTTTCCGGGCCGTTCGAACAGTTGACTCCCGAACAGTGGCGCCGCCTGGTCGACGTCAACATCTGGGGTGTAGTGCAGGGGACCCGGCACGCATATCCGCTGATGCGGGCGCAGGGATTCGGCCATATCGTCAACACCGCCTCGATCGCCGGAATGGCACCGGTACCCCGATCGGCAGCCTATGCGATGACCATGCACGCGATCGTCGGGCTCAGCACGTCCTTGCGCGCCGAGGCGGCCGGAGCAGGCGTCCGGGTGAGCGTCGCCGTTCCGGGTCCGATCACCAGCCGCGCCTTCGACACCGGCCGCGCCGGCGAATACGACCGGCCGCCCCCTACGACCATCGGTGGGGTGAACCCCGACCTCGCGGCCTGCCAGATCATCCGGGGCATGCGAAAGAACAAGCAGTACATTGTTTTTCCGCGCTACAACAGGGCCCTGGTGACGGCGTACCGGTTGTTTCCGAATCTGATGGCCGGCCTGACCGCCGCGCCCGCACCCGGCCTCCGTTGAGGCCGTGCCGTTCAGCCGACGAGAGCATTCATGATGGAGCCCGCGCTGGTCGCAACCACACCGCCGATCATCCCGCCCACCACCATTTTCGGCGAGGCCAGCTGGCCGCCGTTCCACTTCTCCCACGCGAAGCGTCCACCGGCGACGGTGATTCCCAGCACGCCGGAAAGTAGTACGAACCAGGTGAAATAGCGCACCAGCTGCAGGATCTCCTCGGAGATCGGCGGCGGCTCGGGCGTGGGGTTACCCACGTGGGCGGCGACCATATCGTGCAATGCGTAAATGACCATCATGCTCTCCAGTAGCGGACCCTCGCCTGACGACGGAGCATTTGATAGACAACAGCTATCGTTGCCGAAGTATCCTGCCGCGCACCCCTGTCCGTCAACCCCTTCCTCCTGGTAGGACGCGGGTTCACCCGCCGGGGTGACCGCACAGCCGATCACAGCCCCGGCCCACACTTCTACGACCAGGCGTAGTATGAATGGGTGCCAACTCCCGGATCGACTGTCGCGCAGCTACGTGGCGCGTTCGTCGGCGGGGTATCCGCAGCGGTGAGCATCGCCGCGCACGCCGTGGGCGGCGGCACCGTGACACCGGGCCAATCCTCGATCGCCCTCCTGCTCGCCGGTTGCACCGTGACGGGAGTACTCGCAGGCCGTGCGTCTTCCGGGTTCGGGATCATGCGGGTCATGGCGCTGCTCGCGGGCGGCCAGGCGCTCGGGCACACCGCGCTGACCCTCGCGCCGGGGCATCAGCACAGCACCGGAGGAGCAGCGGCGATGCTGGTCGCGCATTTGATCGCGATACCTGTTGGCGCCCTCCTCATCCACGCCGCCGAACGTGCGCTGGTATGCGTCGTATCGCGGCTGCGCCGGTCCTTCCACGCGTTGCGCACGCTCGCACCGCCACCGTGTTCTCCGGTGGTCGTCCTACTCGAATCGAATCTGCCTGCGCCGCATGAGCTGTTCCTCGGCCGCGGGCTCGGCACCCGCGGCCCGCCGCCCGTCCACGCCTGACCCTCTCCCCCACCGCGCCCTTTCCGGTATCGCGCGGCATTGCGGCACGTTGTGGCCGCCTGCTGTGACAAGCGTGCCCGGCCGTACCCATGGTCGGTCGCGAACCGTAGTGGCGGACGCCGGTACCGGGCGTTCCCAACGGCGGAACAGGGACGCGCCAACGTCGATTCGATTCGGAGATCCACTCATGTCTGTTCGTTTTCCGGCGCCCCGCACGGGCGCCGCTTTCCGCCCCCGCCTGCTGCGGGGTATCGCCGCCGTCGCCGCCGCGCCGCTGCTGCTGCTGCTGACGGTGACACTCGGCTGTTCCGTCGAGGAAACATCGGCACATACCGCGGCCGATTCGGTGACCGTCACCGAACAGTGGGCCAAGGCCGCCGATTCCGGGATGTCGGCCGCCTTCGCGGAAGTGCGCAATTCCGGCGGCCAGCCGGTGACCCTGGTCTCGGCGAGCAGTCCGGTCTCGGCTCGTGTCGAACTGCACGAGGTGGTGACCGGCGCGGACGGCGCCACGGTGATGCGGCAGAAACACGGCGGGTTCGTGATCACAGCGGGCGAGGCATTGGAGCTGGAACCGGGGGGCGCACATCTCATGTTCATGGATCTGCACGGCCCGCTGCGTACCGGGTCGGAAGCTCCGATCACGCTCGGTTTCGACGACGGTTCGACCATCACCTTCACCGCTGGGGTGCGTGACTTCTCCGGAAACCAGGAGAATTACGATCCCGGGCACGGAGAAGAACACAGTGGCTGAGCGGGTCTCCCGGCTGAACCGGCGGCGCCTGCTCGGTGGTGGCGCCGCCGGCGTTGCCGGTATCGGGTTGGGCGCGGCGGCGCTGAACCAGTGGGAGCGCGGAAGCGCGGAAACCACGGGTACCGCGCTCGAACCGTTCTATGATGTGCATCAGGCCGGTATCGCGACGGCGCCGCAATCGCAGATCGCGTTCGTCGCGCTGGATCTGCGGCCGGGTACCGACCGTGCGGACATCATCGGCCTCCTGAAGATCTGGACCGATGACGCTGCACGACTGACTCAGGGCCGTGCGGCGCTGGCAGATACCGAACCGGAGTTGACACAGCGACCGGCCCGGCTGACCGTCACTGTCGGGCTGGGTCCGCGGGTGTTCGACGTGGCCGGGCTCCCGGACCGCAGGCCGGAGTGGCTGGCGCCCCTGCCCGCGTTCCCGGTCGACCGGTTGGATCCGGCGTTCTGCGACGGTGATCTGCTTTTGCAGGTCTGTGCCGAGGAGACGACGACGGTGTCGCATGCGGTCCGGGTGCTGTGCAAGAGTGTCGTTTCGCTGGTATCGGTGCGGTGGGTACAGCGCGGTTTCCGCGACGCGGCTCCCGGTGCGACACCCCGGAATCTGATGGGCCAGATCGACGGGACGGTGAACCTGACGCCGGGCACACCGGATTTCGCGCGGCTGGTCTGGGACGACGGCACCGAGCACCCGTGGCTGGCCGGTGGAACCTCGCTGGTGCTGCGGCGTATCGAGATGACCCTGGACACCTGGGACGAACTCGATCCGGACGCACGGGAGTTGACGGTCGGGCGCAGGTTGTCCGACGGTGCGCCGCTGACGGGGGGCGACGAGTTCACCGAACCCGATTTCGCCGCGGTGGACGCGCACGGTATCGCGGTGATCCCGCCCTCGTCGCATATCGCCCGGGCACATCACCGCCATGACGGGGAGCGGTTCCTGCGCCGCGCCTACAACTACGACGACGCGCCCACCGGTGGGGCCACCTCGAATTCGGGACTGTTGTTCGCGGCGTACCAGCGGGACGTGCGCACCCAGTTCCTGCCGGTGCAGCAGCGATTGGCGGAGTTCGACGCGCTGAACGTGTGGACGGTTCCGGTCGGATCGGCGGTGTTCGCCGTACCGCCCGGCGTGCGGGAGCCGGGCGGATATATCGGGCAGTCACTGTTCGAGTCGTGACCAGGAAGGCGTCGATGCCGATGCGATGAGGCATCGGCATCGACGTCGGGTCGAGGCAGCTCAGGTCCAGAGCGCGGCGATCAGCACATTGACGATGGCCAGACCGCCCGCGGCGTGCACCATCCAGGGCACTGCTTTACCGCGTTTGGCATCCCCCCGGCTGATTTCGGCGAAGGCAGCGACCAGCACAGCGATCACGAGCTTGACCCCGATCTTCATCATGTCCAGGTCTTTGTCGAGCGATCCGATCGCCTCGGCCATCCCGACCAGAACGATGCCGGTGATGAGCTGCGCCCGCGCACCCCAGACCATAACCTCCGACACCCGCGGCTGCCCGGCCGCGTAACCGCCGACCACAGCGGCCATACCGAGCAGATGCGTAGTGACCACGACGTTGTAGATCAAACCCATGGATCGCTACGGTACTCGATAGCCATTCCTTCTACTACACTAAGTCGTAAATCAGAGCTCGCGAGAGATGGTATGCACCGCCGGTGCCGCAGGCGAACTGTTCCGTCCACACGTCTGAGCTCGGACGCGATCTGCACCGTGTTGCGGCCATACCGCGATTCCAGCCAGTGCGAAGAATGCTGCTGCGCCACCGATCAACCATGCCCCGCCCGTGCTGACGCCGGCTTTGCGCCCGCACAGGACCGCGACGGTGTCGGCCACGTCGGCGACGACTCCCAGACGTAGCCCGGCACTGCGTACCGCGGGGTCCGCGCTCAATGTCGCGGCAGCAAGCGCGGCGTCGCGTATGCCGAACATCCGGGCAACGGTGCCGCCGTCACCGCCGTCGGTGGTGGCCACCCCGAGTGATCGGGGCGCGAGTCGAGGCAGCAGATATGTCGACACACCGACTGCCATGCGGGTGACGCCAAGCCCACGAACGACCAGGGTACGAGTACGTGTATTCATGAAATCTCCTATGAGGTCAGAAATCGCCGTCGGCCGAGTAGCGGCCCGAGGCCAGAACGCCACCAGGCACCCCAGGTGCGTGGACGTTTCAGCAGCGTGGTGAGCACAGGCGTGGGATCGAAAAACGATTCCCTGCCCACCACCACACCCGCCGCATCGAGGTGGAGTTGGTCTACCGCCGTGAAGGACAACGGCTTACCGCCGGCAGTTGCACTGAGGCGAATCCGAATGAAGACGACATCATCGCGGCCGGCCCAACTCGATACCTCGCCGTGAATATCGGGCAGGAACGTGAGCAGACGATCCACCTCCTGCTGCCACAGCCGCAGACCGTTTCCGCTGCGTAACAGCGGCTGGTCGAGCACGACATCTTCGGCCAGAAGGTCATCCCACGCGTGCGGGTGCGGTCGCTGCCATCCGGCCGCGAATGCTTCCACAACTCGCCTGTGTATATCCGGCCAGGGCGTCATCCGATTTCTCCAATACTGATGGACTCGGTGATACTCACAGTATCAATGATACTCTGGGTATCGTGGATGAAGTCAAGCCTCAACGCCGGGACTATGTCGAGCAAACCCGGCAATCGCTACTGCAGGCCGCGGAAGAACTGTTCATCGAACAGGGATACCGTCTGACATCTCTGGATGCCGTCGGCGCGGCCGCACGATTCACCAAGGGGGCCGTCTACCGACACTTCAAGGACAAGCAGACACTGTTCGCCGCGGTATTCGAACGCGTCGAGATCGACACCATGAACGCCCTGCTCTCCGATACCGAACAGGAAGGCGAGATCTGGGAATCAGGGATGAACGCCCTGGCCAGGTACCTGGAAGTATGCACAGCCGAGCGGTATCGGCGGATCGTACTCGAAGAGGGACCTGCCGTATTGGGCTGGCCGCGATGGCGGGAACTGGACCGCCGCTTTGCGGGCAGCTACCTCGACCGCCTGCTGGAAGAGCTGATGGAGCGGGGCGCCTTACCGCAGTACCCCGTCGATCTACTTTCCCGTCTGTGCTGCTCACTGATCGGAGAAGGCGCGTTCGCCGTCGCCGATTCATCCAACCCGGCCGAGACACGACAGCAGGTGCTCACCATCCTTTCCAGGATGATCGTGGGCCTGCGCTAGTCGCGGTCCCCGGTTCCGCGGCCCTGCTACCGGTGCCGCAGTGGGAAGACCTAAGCTCGGATCATGCTTGACGACGCTGATCTGAAGTACCTGCGTCGTTGTGTCGCCCTCGCGCGTGAGGCTCTCGACGGCGGCAATGCGCCGTTCGGTTCGCTGCTGGTCAGTGCGGGCCGGATCGTCGCCGAGGCACGCAACGCCGAGGGCGGCGGCGACCCGACCCGGCACCCGGAACTCGAACTCGCCCAGTGGGCCATCACCGAACTGGACCCGGCAGACCGTGCAACGGCCACCGTCTACACCTCCGGCGAACACTGCCCGATGTGTTCGGCCGCGCACGCCTGGGCCGGGCTCGGCCGCATCGTCTACGCGTCATCAGCGGCGCAACTCGTGCAATGGGCGACCGAATTCGGCGGCGCGTCAGCACCGGTTCGCCCGCTGGCGATCAACGAGGTCGCACCGAACATCCCGACAGACGGACCCGCCCCCGAGTTCACAGCGGAGATTCGAGCGTTACACCAACAGCATCGCACCCGGCCGTCCTGACCACGGCGGTGAATGCGCCCCATTGTCCGCGACATCCGGGACAGCCCGAATGCGGACCGCAGAGATGACAACGTTTCGACGCAGCTGAAAACCTCATGCACGGCCGAACTATGTGGCCGCTCCCCACCTGTCGCCATTACCGGCCGGGACATCGGCGAATACCCCCGAGGCCACGAGCCTTCGGGGGTATGTCCGGAGGCCGCGTTCGGCGCCGCGGCGGCCGTTGCGGTGGAACTCGCCGGGCTGTACCGGCACTCGTCGGCGAGCTCCACCCTCGTCCCGCGGCGCCCTCTCCCTGGCGACGCAACACCTCGGTCGCGGCTTCGTCTACACCGTAAGCCGCCGATCAGGACTTACGGGACTGAGACACTACCGCCCTTGGGCACGTAACCGATTTTGTTGGGCGGCAGCACGCCGAGCACCTGGCCAGCGCAATCCGGCCCGGCGTACAGGGTGATGTCGCGATCGGTGCCGTTGGTGACCGTGGTCTGCAGCGTGTTGAAGAAGTGGTCACCGGTGTTGTAGCAGCCCACCGGATCGGTGTGCACCTCGCCGTTGAGGTTCAGGCCTCCGGGCGCCGCGCTTGCGGTACCGGCCGCCAACAGGCCGACGGTTCCCGCGACAGCGAGCGCACCGACCATCCCAGCAGTACGAAACATTCGTGCCTCCAGTTCCTTTCGAAGCCGACCCCCGACGTCGACCATTGGCGCGTGCGATTGTGTCATGCAGTAGCCGGGCTGGACACATTGAGTCGTCGCACACCCCCTGCCACCTGCTCGATCGATGTGATCGGAAACGCGCTCGCAATCACGTTTGCGGCCAAGCGTGTCGGGTAGTCCACGGGAAGTGGCTCTCGTTGTGGGCACCGGTAGGTGTTTGGTGGGGGCGGTATGACGAGTAACGGGTGGCTAGGAGAAGTTGGGTGTCGGTTGTTCTCGTGCTTCAGGCACGCGGTCTCGGTGATTTGCTCACCGCTGTACCTGCGTTGCGTGCCCTGCGCCGGGCCAGGCCGAACGACCGTCTCGTACTGGCAGCGCCGCACCGGCTTCGCTCCCTCGTCGGCCATATCACCTCGGTCGACGCGATGGTTCCGACCGCCGATCTGGGCAGCCTGCGCTGGGACGGCCCGGCCCCCGATCTGGCGGTGAACTTACACGGTCCCGGCGCGGAGCCGATCGTCGAGTTGAACAAGACCGGTGCTCGTCGGGTGCTCACCCACAGCAACAAGGCGTTCCCCGAGCTGGAGGGCCCGCAGTGGCATGACGATATGCACCCGGTGGATCGCTGGTGCCATCTGCTCGAATCCGCCGGTATCGCCGCCGACCGCCGCAACCTCGGCCTGGTGCCGCCGGTGGCGACCACCAGTCATCGCGATTGTGTTGTCGTGCACATCGGCGCAGGCGCGGGGGCGCGCCGCTGGCCTGCGGAGCGGTTCGCGGCGGTGATCCGGCATCTGCTGGTGCTCGGCCGCGAGGTCGTGGTCACCGGCGACGAGTTCGAACGCGAAATCGCGCTCGGTATCGCCGCACGCGCCGGTTTGTCGATGCACCGGGTTCTCGCGGGCGAGCAGAACCTGATCGAACTGGCCGCGACCGTGGCCGAGGCATCGCTGATGGTCTCCGGCGATACCGGGGCGGCGCATCTTGCCACGGCCTTCGGCACCCGCACCGTGCAGGTGTTCGGGCCGAGACCACCGCACCAGGCCGGCCCGCCGCCACATCTGCTCGCCCGGCATGAGGTGCTGTGGGCGGGCGAGCCAGGCGACCCGAATGCCGACACGCCGGGTCCCGGTTTGCTCCAGATCCAGGTGAGCGATGTGATCGCCGCCGTCGACCAGCAGCTGAGCAGGCGAAACGGCGCGAACGGCGATCGCCGCGCGGCCTTCCGCCACGTCGGTTGAGCGAGGCCATCCCTGCGCCGGTTTCGTTATCTGTTCGCGATCCCGCGGGCAGTGTCAGGGTGACTGGATCCGCGCCTCGCTCACCGCGGCGGCGTAGGCGGCCAGCGCACTGGCCCAGAACTGTTCCAGGTAGTCGCGGGCGTCGCCGAGGCCGCGCGGATCCAGCGAGTACAGCCTGCGGGTGCCCTGCGGACGCACCATCACCAGGCGAGCTTCCCGCAGTACCCGCAGATGCTGCGATACCGCCGAGCTGCTGATTCCCACCGATTCGGCCAGTTCCCCCACCGAGCGCGGCCCTGCGGGCAGCGCCTCGACTATCGCACGGCGAGTGGGGTCCGCCAGCGCAACTATGGGCTCAACTCGGTAAGTCGCCACTTACTAAGTGTGATCAACTAGCACACTTCTGGTCAAGATCGCCAAATATCGCGTTTTCGCAGCAAAACGCAGCAAATGGCCAACTTCGTTACCATTCGGTAATACTCGACCTGGCGTTTTTCCCACAGGTGATGGTAGCCACAAGATTGCCGAACGACTCTTACCGCGTCGTAACTTCGAAATATGCCCGTGATCGTCCCGTTACCTTTCCGCCGTCTCGGTGCGGCGGCCGTCCGCCGTCGCCCTGTGGCCACCCAGGTAGTGGCCGTATCGACGGCTCTGGGTGCGTCCCTCGGGTTGCTGGCCTTCAGCGACTCGAACCCAGCCGAAACCTCCCCGGCTACGCAATTGGTCGCCGAGGCCCAGCCCATGGCCGCCGAACAAGCTCCCGCCGAATCCCAGCACCCGCAGTCCGACGCACAGCCGATCGCCTGGAACAACCCCATCCCCGCCCCGCCGCCGCCGCATACCGTCCGCCCAGTGAACGGCCGTATGACCTCCGGCTACGGTCCCCGCTGGGGCGTGCCGCACAACGGCATCGACTTCGCAGGCAATATGGGCGCCCCCATCCACGCGGTCACCAACGGCGTCGTCATCGAGGCCGGCCCGGCCAGCGGTTTCGGCCTGTGGGTGCGCGTCCAACAGGATGACGGCAGCATCGGTGTCTACGGCCATATGAACGAGATCCTCACCCATGTCGGTCAGCCCGTCCGCGCAGGTGACGTGATCGCCACTGTCGGCAGCCGTGGCCAGTCCACCGGCCCGCACCTGCACTACGAAGTGCATGTGCCCGGTATCGGCCCGGTCGATCCGCACCCGTGGCTGGCCGCCCGCGGTGTCGACCCGGCCCATTTCCCAGGCTGAGCCGGACCACCCAGAACCACAGGACTCCGGAGCCCGGTTCCCGTCCTCGACGAGGACGCGGACCGGGCTCTCCCATACCCGCACTCGAAACCCCGCCGCGGCTGCCGATCACGCACCGGAGCACGGTGGGGTCACCGCATTTCCGCATCGCCGCGCAGCCACCGACGCCGTTCTCAGCGCAGGCGTTCGGCGTCTCGGGTGAGTTCGATCAGGGTTTTACTCAAACTCGCCAATTCCTCGGTATCCGCGCCCTCGTCGATGGCGGTTGCCACATCCTCGGCGGCGCAGCGGGCGGCGAACCACCGGTCGGCCAGGTCCGCCGCCTCCTGCGCACTGAGCACCACCGAATCCGGCGGAATCCCCGTCCCTTTCAGGTTGTTTCGGTGTTCGTACGCGCGCTGTCTACAGGACTGACGGCAATACCTACGCCGACGTCCCGCTTCCGACTCGACTATTTCCCGCCCACACCACAGGCACGACAGCAACCGGCGCGACATGACCCGACACCCTAGCCTTCGCCACCGCGGCCCCCGATAGGGCACGCCGCACACCCCGGCAAAGTCCGAACAGCGTAGAATATCGGGATTCTCCCCCACCGGGAACGGAATGGCCCACACGAACGTTGACAGAGCAGAGGGTTTAACGGACCGACCAACCAGAACCGGAAGGCAACCGCACCACCGGTTTGCGCCTAGTGGCGGCACCCAAGGAAACAACACCACCACTGTTCCTGAAAGCACAGCCACCCCCGCCGGTTCACGGCCCGGCTCGCGTTTCCGCCCTCGCGGCTAGGAGCGCCGGGGCGGACGAACGTCCGACCCTCGCGCACGCGCCGAAGGCGCAAGTCGCGAGGGCGGAGATGCGAGCCACCAGGGGCCGCGAACCCGCCGCGACGAAGTCGCGGCAAATGGACAGAGAGGATTGAACAGATGGCAGATCGCGTACTCCGGGGCAGCCGGCTCGGGGCCGTGAGCTACGAGACGGATCGCGACCATGATCTGGCACCGCGCCGAATGGCCAGGTATCGGACCGATAACGGTGAAGAGTTCGATGTTCCTTTCGCCGATGACGCCGAGATCCCGCCGACCTGGTTGTGCCGTAACGGGCAGGAAGGTGTGCTGCTCGAGGGCACCACGCAGGAGGCCAAGAAGGTGAAGCCGCCGCGTACCCATTGGGACATGCTGTTGGAGCGGCGCAGCAAGGATGAGCTGGAGGAGTTGCTCAAGGAACGTCTCGAACTGTTGAAGACACGCCGCCGCGGCTGATCTCGGCATACTGGTACGTCGAGGCCGCTCTCGGATTTCCGGGAGCGGCCTCGTCGCGTATTCGGGTGTGTTCGTGGTGGTGTCAGTGGCTGGCGACTTTCCGGTAGCGCAGCAGCGCGACGGGGACCGCGATGGCGAGAATGACCAGTGAGCAGCCGACGGCGTATTCGATGCAGTGGTCGGCGGCCCAGCCGGTGGGGGTGGCGAATGAGGGGGGTGAGCTGTTGTCGAACAGTTTGCGTCCGGCTGCCGAGACCGCGGTGATGGGGTTCCATTCGGCGATGGTGCGCAGCGGGCCGGGCAGGGTTTCGGCGGAGATGAACGCCGAGGAGATGAACGACAGCGGGAACAGCCAGATCAGTCCGGCGCTCTGGGCGACTTCGACGTTGGGGGCGAACAGTCCGGTGAGCGCGCCGATCCAGGACATGGCGAACGCGAAGAGCAGGATTACGGCGAAGGCGAGCGCCGCGTCCTCGACGGGTCCGTGGATGCGCCAGCCGACGATATAGCCGCAGGCGACCATCACCACGAGGCTGAGTACGTTGACGACGAGGTCGGACAGGGTGCGTCCCATCAGCACGGCAAGCCGCGACATCGGCAGCGACCGCATGCGGTCGATGATGCCTTTCTGCAGGTCGCCTGCCAGGCCGACGGTGGTGAACGCCGCATTGAATGCCACTGTTTGCGCGAAGATCCCGGCGAGCAGGAACTCCCGGTACTGGCTGCCGCCCAGGGTCGCGCCGAAGACGTAGGCGAACAGGAACACGAACATCAGCGGCTGGACGGTGGCGGTTGTCAGCAGGGTGGGCACTCGCAGAATGGTGAGCAGGTTGCGGTAGGCGACGATCGCGCTGTCTCGGAAAGCGCGTCCGCGCGGCGACATTTCCGGGCGCGGCATGGCGTGTTTGGCGGTCACGTCGGTCTCATCGGTGGTTTCGGTGTTGTCGGCGGGGTCGGCGGTTTCGTCTCGTACCGCTGCGGGGGCGGTGCTCACGACATGATCTCCTCTGGGACGTCATCGGGTTCCGGTTCAGTGGGGGTGGGCGCCGGTGTGCCGGTGAGGGACAGGAATACGTCGTCGAGGCTGGGTCGATGCACCGAGGCGTCGACAACGCAGACGCCTTCGTCGTCGAGACGGCGCAGGGCTTCGACCATGGTTCGGGTGCCGTCGCCGACCACGATGGAGGCTTCGTCGGTGCCGGGTTCATGGCTCGGTTCGCCGATCCCGATCCGGGACAGCACACTCAGCGCGGGTTGCGGCGCCTGGCCCGCGGCGAGGGTGATGGTGAGCCGGTCGCCGCCGATGGCGTTTTTGAGTTCGTCGGCGGAGCCGCGGGCGATGACCTGGCCGCGGTCGATGACGATGATGCGGTCGGCGAGCAGGTCGGCTTCTTCCAGGTATTGGGTGGTGAGCAGCACGGTGGTGCCGTCGTCGACCAGGTCGCCGATGACCTGCCACATATCGAGCCGTCCGCGGGGGTCGAGTCCGGTGGTCGGTTCGTCGAGTACGACGACCGGGGGCCGGGCGACCAGCGCGCCCGCGAGGTCGAGGCGGCGAGCCATACCGCCGGAATAGGTGCCTGCGCGGCGGTCCGCGGCGTCGTCGAGGCCGAGCGCGCCGAGTAGTTCGCGGGCGCGGTCGGCAGCTTGTTTATGGGTCATCCCGTACAGTCGGGCGACCATACGCAGGTTCTCGTAACCGGTGAGGTTGGCGTCGACGGCGGCATATTGGCCGGACAGCCCGATTCGCCGCCGTGCGCCCGCAGGATCGTGCAGCACATCGACTCCGGCGACATGCACCGAACCGGCGGTGGGCTTCAGCAGGGTGGTGACGATACGGACCGTGGTGGTCTTGCCCGCACCGTTGGGGCCGAGCAGGCCCATGACAGTACCCGCCGGGATCTGGATGTCGATCCCGTCGAGCACCCGGACACGGCCGTAGTTCTTGACCAGGCCGAGGACTTCCACCGCCATACTCACGGGTTTTCCTCCTTGGTTTCCGGCGCGTGCGCGCCCTCGAGGTGGTCGCGCAGCACCGGGCCGATCACGGCGAGCGATTCGGGGGTGGTCATCTCCGCATGCGCACACCGCAGCGCGTAGTCGTGCACTGCGCCGGTGACGTAGGGCCGCCACGCGGTGGCGCGGCGTTGCGGGTCGGCACGGTTGATCCGGTCGGCGGCGGCGGTGAAGAACAGCAGATCGCCGTCGTAGACCCGGGGCCGGAAACCGTTGGCCTGTACGGTGCCGTCGGCGTAGCCGGCGTAGAGGCGTTCCAGGTGGTCGACGGTGAGCGCTGCGAACGGCCCCGGCCGGGAGCTCAGCAGTGCTGCGGCCTGGTGCAGGGTCATCTCGGGGTCGGGTGCCGCACCGTCGAACAGATCGCTGCCGAATTCGCCGATGATCTCGGCGATGCTCGGGGTTGCCTGGTCGAGCAGGGAGTCCGACAGGCGGTAGCTGTCCATCAGCGCCAGCAGCGCGACCTGTTCGCCTGCCTCCTGTAACTGGACCGCCACTTCATGGGCGATCAGCCCGCCGAGCGACCAGCCGAGCAGATGGTAGGGACCGTGCGGCTGGACCGACCGGATGTGCTGTACGTAGTGCTCGGCCGCGGCGCCGATGGAATCGAATCCCGGCTGTCCGGCCACATGCGGGGCCTGCAACCCGTACACCGGACGGTCCGGGGCGAGGTGGGCGAGCAGACCGGAGTAGCACCAGGACAGCCCGATCGCCGGATGCACACAGAACAGCGGCGGCCTGCCTGCGCCGGTGTCGGGGCGGATCGGCAGGACCGGCGCCAGCGCCTGCGCCATCACCTCGTCGGCGGATTCGGCTCCGTCGAGCCGGGCAGCGATGGCGGCCGGGGTGGAGTCGCCGAACATCAGCTGCACCGGCATCTCGATACCGGCGTCGCGCAGGTGGGCGACCACCTTGGTGGCCAGCAGCGAGTTGCCGCCGAGTTCGAAGAAACCATCGTCCACGCCGACCTTTTCGGCGCCGAGCACCTCGGTGAACGCAGCGCACAGGGCGGTTTCGGTGCGGGTCCGCGGGGCGCGGTATCCGACGGTAGCGGTGAACACCGGTTCGGGTAGCGCCTTACGGTCCAGTTTGCCGACCGGGCTCAGCGGGACCGAGTCGATCAGCATGATCGACTGGGGGACCATGTAGTTCGGCAGGCGCGCGGACAGGTGGGCGGTGAGTTCGGCCGCAGTCGGCGAGGCGCCTGCCCGTGGTTTCACATACGACACGAGTGCTGTCGCGCCTGCGCCGGTGCGGTGCCCGATGGTGACGGAGAACTCGACCGTGCCGTGTTCGGCCAGCGCGGCGTCGATTTCCCCCAGTTCGATGCGGAAACCACGAATCTTGACCTGATAGTCGGTGCGGCCCACGTATTCGATCTCGCTCGCGGCAGCGCCGGATTGCCGGATCCGCACGAGGTCGCCGGTGCGGTACATCCGCTCCCCCGGTTTGCCGTACGGATTGGCGACGAACCGCTGCGCGGTCAGCCCCGGCCGGTTGAGGTAGCCGCGCGCCAGGGCGGAACCGGCCAGGTGCATTTCGCCGGTGACGCCCAGCGGCGCCGGATGCAGCCTGCTGTCGAGGATCGCGGCATCCACGCCACGGATCGGTCCGCCGATGGGGATCGGCCCGCCCGGTGTGAGTGCCGGGGAGATGATGGTGACGATCGTGGTCTCGGTGGGGCCGTACACGTTGTAGAGGTTGCGGTGCGGCGCCCAGCGGGCCACCAGTTCCGGCGGCAGCGCTTCGCCGCCGACCAGTACATGCCGCAGTTCGGTGACACCGGCCGGGTCTACGGTGCCCAGCGCGGAGGTGGTGATGAACGCATGGGTGATGCGTTCATCCCGGAACACCCGGCCCAGTTCGGCACCGCCGACCACTCCGGGCGGGGTGATCACCAGGGTGGCCGCGCCGCCGAGCGCCAGCAGCAGATCCAGCATCGCGGCATCGAAACTCGGTGTCGCGAAATGCAGGACCCGGCAACCGGGGTGCACGTCGAACCGCTGCGCGGTTTCGGCGGCAAAGTTGGACAGGCCGCCGTGGGTGACGACAACGCCCTTCGGGGTGCCGGTGGAACCGGACGTGTAGATGACGTAGGCCGGATTCTCCATCCGCAGCGGTAGGACCCGGTCGGCGTCGGTGATCGGATCGCCGGAGGCCGCGAGCACCCGGCCGCGGGTGACCGGGTCGTCCAGCACCAGCCATTCGGCGGCGGGCAGGCCGTCGCGGTGTTCGGCGAGGGTGAGGCCGAGCTTGGCTCCGGAATCGGAGAGCATATGGGCGATGCGCTGCGGCGGATAGTTCGGGTCGACCGGTACGAACGCCGCACCGGTTTTGGCAACCGCCAGCACTGTCGCCACCGATTCCACCGAACGCGGAATGCCCAGCGCGACCAGGTTTTCCGGTCCGACACCGCGCTCGATCAGGACACGCGCCAGCCGGTTGCTCCACCGGTCGAGGGCGGAGTAGCTGACCTCGGTGTCGCCGGAGCGCAACGCGACGGCCTGCGGGTCGGCCCGCACGGCGGCGTCGAACACCTCGGGCAGGGTGGCGGGGCGGTCGCGAAGAGCCCCACGCACCGGCACCAGCTGCGACCATTCCGCAGGGTCGAGCATGTCCAGATCCCCGACGGCAGCGGCCGGATTGGCGGCGACCGCGTTGAGCAGCCGGGCCAGCCGGGTGCCGAGCCGGGCAGCGGTGGCTTCGTCGAACAGGTCGGCGCTGTAGTTCACCGCGATATCGATACCGGCTGGATCCCTGGTATCGGTGTGGGTTTCGGTCAGAGTGAACTGCAGGTCGAATTTCGCGATCCCGCCGTCGGTGTCGACAGCATCGATGCGCAGTCCGGGCAATTCCAGGGTGCGGATCGGTTCGTTGCGCACCGACAACATCACTTGGAACAGCGGATGGTGCGATTGTGACCGGGCCGGGTTGAGCACCTCCACCAGTCGCTCGAACGGCAGATCCGCATTGGAGAACGCATCCAGGTCGGTGTCGCGGACGGTGTGCAGCAGATTGCCGAATTCCAGGCTGGGGTCGATGCGGGTGCGCAGTACCAGTGTGTTGACGAACATGCCGACCATGCGGTCCAGCTCCCGATGGCCGCGACCGGCGATCGGGGTGCCGACGGCGATATCGTCGGTGCCCGTCATCCGGTGCAGCAGCACCGCGAGTGCGGTGTGCAGCACCATGAACATGCTGACGTTGTGGTCGGCGGCGATGCGCTGCAACTCCCGATGGATGTGGGCGTTGATACCGCAGGTCACCGTGCCGCCCCGGTAGGAGGGCACCGGCGGGCGTGGCCGGTCGGTGGGCACCGGTAGCAGTTCGGGCAGCTCGGTCAGCGTGTTGCGCCAGTAGCCGAGCTGGCGGCTGACCGCAGTATCCGGGTCGTCCTCCGAGCCCAGGATTTCCCGCTGCCACAGGGTGTAATCGGCGTACTGCAGTCGCGGCTCGGGCAGCTGCGGCGTATGTCCGTCGCGCGCGGCGCGGTAGCTCTCGGCGATATCAACTGCGAGAGGCTCCAGCGACCAGCCGTCGATGGCGATGTGGTGCACCACCAGGAGCAGGACATGTTCGGGGTCGTCCGCCGCGGTATCGGTGATGCGGATCAGTCCCGCCCGCAGCGGAACCTGGGTGGCCAGGTCGAAACCGGGCGCGGTGAATTCGCGGATGGCTGCGGGCATCTGCTGTTGGGTTGCGGTCGCCTCGTGCAGTCCGATCGCGGCGTCGGCGGGGTCGAGCACCACCTGCGCCGGCTCGCCGTCGCATTCGGGGAACACCGTGCGCAGCGTCTCGTGCCGGGTCTGCACGGTGTGCAGTGCGGCGGCGAGCGCGTTGCGGTCCAGCTGCCCGCGCATCCGCAGAACCACGGGGACGTTGTACGCGCCCGCGCTGCGGTCCGCCTCGGCCGGGCCTGTGGCGTTGAACCGGTTGAGGAACCACAACCTGCGCTGGGCGGGCGAGAGTGGTATGCGTTCCGGGCGAGGCTGTTTCGTCAGCGGGGGTCGGTCGTCGGTGGGTGTTTCGCCGTCGAGCAGTGCCGCGAGTTCGGCGACGGTCGGTGCGGCGAAGACGGTGCGGACCTGCAGGCGGATTCCTCTTGCCTCCGCCAGCCGAGCAACCAGCTGCGTCGCCATCAGCGAGGTTCCGCCGAGGTCGAAGAAGTTGTCGTCGGCGTGCACCGTTTCCACGCCGACCAGGTCGCCGATCGCCGCTGCGACCAGGTATTCGGTGTCGGTGACCGGTGGACGACCGGTGCCGGTGACCGGCAGCAGCCGCGGTTGCGGCAGCGCGGCGATATCCAGTTTGCCGACCGGAGTCAGCGGGATCTGGTGCACTACCGTGATCGCGGCAGGCACCATATGCGACGGAAGCTGGGCCGCTGTGTGCGCGCGCAGTTCCTCCAGGTCGAGATCGCGGGCGGGGTCGGCCGGTTGCACGTAGGCGACGATGCGGTCGGCACCGGCCAGGTTGCGGACCTCGGTGTGGGCGAACCGGATATCGGGGTGGCCGGTGAGCACAGCGGTGATCTCACCGAGTTCGATGCGGAAACCGCGCACCTTCACCTGGTGGTCGCTGCGGCCCAGGTACACCAGTTCGCCGTCGGCGTTCCAGCGCACCACGTCACCGGTGCGGTAGACGCGCTGCCCGGCGGGGCCGTACGGGTCGGCGACGAACCGTGCGGCGGTGAGACCGAACCGTTCGAAATAGCCCCGGGCCACGCCGGGTCCACCCAGGTACAGCTCTCCGGGGACGCCGATAGGGACGGGTCGCAGCCGTTCGTCGAGCACCAGGGCACGCGCGCCGCGCACGAGGGTGCCGATGGCAACCTGCCTGCCGACGTCGAGCGACCCCATGGTGACCACAATCGTGGTTTCGGTGGGGCCGTAACCGTTGAGCATGAGCCGGCCCGGCGCCCACCGCGACACCAGTTCCCGACCGTAGGCTTCGCCGCCGACCAGCAGCGACCGCAGATCGGGCAGCGGCCAGCGCTCGTGGTCGATGGTGGCGAGCGCGGCTGGAGTCAGGAACGCATGGGTGACACGTTCGCGGGTCAGCAGTTCGGCGAGTTCGTCGCCGCCGTACACATCCGGCGGCACGATCGTCATCTCCGCGCCCGCACCGATCGCCAGCAGCAGGTCGAGCATGGCGGCGTCGAAGCTCGGGGAGGAGAAGTGCATGGTGCGCGCGGTGTCGTCGATGCGCAACCGTTCCCGGAATTCGGCGCTGAGGTTGGACAGGCCGCCGTGGGTGACGGCCACGCCCTTCGGTGTCCCGGTCGACCCGGAGGTGTAGATCAGATAGGCCAGGTCGGCGACGCGAACCGGGCGCAGCCGGTCGATATCGCGCACCGGGCTGTCGTCGACCGACTCGAGTTCGGCGATCAGCACCGGGTCGTCGAGCAGCAGCCAGTCGGTCCCGGCTGCGGCGTTCGTTCCGGTGGCGGTCGCGGCGGCGTGCAACCGGTCGGCGTGCGCCGACAGGCTCACCCCCGCCACGCACCCGGAGTCGGCGAGCATATGGCCGATGCGGTCGACCGGGTAGGTGGGATCGACGGGCACGAATGCCGCGCCGGTTTTGGTGACGGCCAATACGGCGGCGACCGATTGGATGGATCGGGTCAGGCCGAGCGCTACCCGGTCACCGGTGCCGACACCGCGCCGGATCAGCGCCCTGGCCAGCTGGTTGGAACGCCGGTCGAGTTCGGCGTAACCGAGCGTGACCGCGCCGGAGCGCAGCGCGATATGACGTGGACGGGTCCGCGCGGCCGCGGTGAACACCTCGGCCAGTGTGGTCGGCTGGTCGGCCCCGGGGCCGACGGCCGGGTTGAGCAGCCGCCGCTCGATATCGGTGCGGGTATCGATATCGCGGATCAGGACCCCTGGATCGGCGCTGATCGCGTCCAGTACCCGAAGGAACCGGTCGGCCAGCGTCCGGACTGTGGCCGCGTCGAACAGTTCGGCGGCGTAGACGAATTCGACGCCCGCTGCACCGTCGCCTGTGGCGATGCGCATTTCCAGGTCGAATTTCGCGCGAGCGATATCGAGTTCTTCGGCGCGCAACGCCAAGCCGGGCAGTTCCATGGCCGGTGTCGGCCCCTCGGCGACGGTCAGCGCTACCTGGAACAGCGGGTGGCGGCTGGTGGTGCGCGGGTCGTGGCCCAATTCCTCGACCACTCGTTCGAACGGGATATCGGCGTTGGCCATGGCAGCGAGTTCGTTGTCACGGTCGGCCAGCAGCAGCGCAGCGAAGGACCGATCCGGGTCGACGTCGGAACGCAACACCAGCGTGTTGACGAACATGCCGACCAGGTCGTCGAGTTTGGTGTCGGTGCGCCCGGCCGCCGGGGTGCCGATGGCGATATCGCGGCCACCGGTCACCGCACGCAGCAGCACGGCCAGCGCCGACCGCAGCAGCATGAACCGGCTCACGCCCTGTCTGCGGGCCAGATCGTCCAGTGCGTACCGCAGCGTTTCAGGGATCTCGACCCGTACGGTGGCCGCTTCCTGGGTCGGTTCGACCGGACGAGGCCGGTCGAACGGCAGCGGCAGTTCGTCCGGCAGATCGGCCAGCTGCTCACGCCAGTAGCCGAGCTGGGCGGCGGCAATGCTGTCGAGATCGGTGTCCTCGCCGAGGTATTCGCGCTGCCAGAGACCGAAATCGGCGTACTGCACGGGAAGCGGGGCCCATGCGGGCGCGACACCGCCGTGGCGGGCCTGATAGGCGGTGGCCAGATCCCGGGTCAGCGGGCCGAGCGACCAGCCGTCGGCGGCGATATGGTGCACCGCGACACCGAGCAGGTAACGCTGGGGGCCGGTGCGCAGCAGCGCGACCCGCAGCGGGGTGTGTTCGGTGAGGTCGAAACCGCCGGCGGCCAACGCGTGCAGCACCTCGCGTGCACCTGTCTCGTCGGTGGTGACCGGTACCAGCGGCGGTACCGCCCGCGTCACGGGAAGCACCCGCTGGTAGGCGCCGTGTCCGTCATCGGGGAAGACGGTACGCAGCACTTCGTGCCGTTCGACCAGATCGGTGAGGGCCGCACGCAGCGCGGCTACGTCCAGATCGCCGTCGATATGCAGAACGAAAGCGATGTTGTAGGCACTGGATTCGGGCGCGAACCGGTTGAGGAACCACAGCCGCTGCTGCGGCAGCGACAACGGCAGACGGTCCGGACGCGGCTGGTAGGCAGTGAGCGGGAGCCGGTGCGCCGCGGGGGCTTGGGCGAGCCGACCTGCCAGGCCCGCGACGCTGGGCGCCTCGAAGACCGCCCGCACCGGGAGTTCGATACCGAAGCGTTCGTGCAGCGCCGCTACGAGCCGGGTGGCCAGCAGCGAGTTGCCGCCCAGGTCGAAGAAACTGTCTTCGGCGCCCTCGACCGGACGTCCCAGCACATCGCCGAACACCTCGGCGATCCGCCGTTCGGCATCGGTGACGGGGGCCCGGGAACCCCCGGTGGTCGCGAAAACCGGTTCCGGTAACGCTTTACGGTTGAGTTTGCCGGAGGGCGCGATCGGCAGCGTGTCCAGCACGGTCACCGCAGCGGGCACCATATACCCGGGCAGCTGCCTGCGCGCGGTGTCGACGACTTCGGCCGGGTCCACCGCAGCGTCGACGGTGATGTAGGAGGCGAGGCGCTGCCTGCCTTCTTCGTCGATGTGTACGATCGTCAAAGCGGAGCGCACGCCGGGATGTTCGCGCAGGACGTGATCGATTTCGTGCAGTTCGATGCGGAAACCGCGGATCTTGATCTGGTCGTCGGCGCGGCCGAGGAAACGCAGCCTGCCGGTGCGGTCGGCAACCACCAGATCGCCGGTGCGGTACATGCGTTCGCCGCTGCGGCCGTGCGGGTTCGCCGGGAAACGCGCCGCGGTGAGCGCGTTGCGGCCGTGGTAGCCGCGGGCCAGGCCGGGACCGGACAGGTACAGCTCGCCGGGGGTGCCGGGTGGTACCGGCTGCAGCCGCGAGTCGAGCACGAACAGCCGCATCCCGCGGACCGGATGACCCAGCGGCGCCGGACGTCCCGCCCGCATCGCTCCGGACATGGTGGCGGCGACGGTGGCCTCCGACGGCCCGTACATGTTGTACATGCGGTATCGGGGCGCCCAGGTGTCGACCAGTTCCTGGCTGCATGCCTCGCCACCGACCATCACGGCCCGCAGGTCGTCCAGCCCGTCCGGCGGTACCGTCGCCAGCGCTGCGGGAGTGATGAACGCGTGGGTGACCTGCTCGGCGCGCAGGAACGACGCCAGTTCGCTCCCGCCGTACATATCGGCGGGCGCCACCACGACGGTTGCGCCCGCGGCGAAACCGAGCAGCAGCTCCAATACCGAGGCGTCGAAGCTCGGCGACGAGAAGTGCAGGGTGCGGCAGGTGTCGGTGACGCCGAACAGATATCGCTGTTCGCTGGCGAACGAGGCGAGGCCAGCGTGGGTGACGAGCACCGCTTTCGGGATTCCGGTGGAGCCGGAGGTGTAGATCAGATACGCCGGGTGGCTGGTGCGCAGTGGCTGATGCCGGTCGGCGTCGGTGACCGGGGCGGCGGAGCGGCGAGAGCAGGCGCCGTCGAGTTCGGCCGAACCGAGCACGATCCAGTTGTCGGCGGTCCGGCTGTGTCTACCACGGTGGGTGGGCCACTCGGGTAGCTCGGACAGGTTGTCTGGGCCGGTGAGACCAAGCAGCGCGCCGGAATCACCGATCATATGAGCGATGCGGTCGCGCGGATAGCCCGGATCGACCGGGACATAGGCGGCACCGGTTTTGGCGACCGCCCAGATGGCGGTGATGGCGGCAAGACCGCGCGGTAGCGCGACCGCGACTACCGCTTCCGGGCCTGCGCCCTGGTCGATCAGTACCCGCGCCAACCGATTGGACGCCTCGTCCAGTTCCCGATAGGTCGTATCGCGGCCGCGGTAGCGCACAGCGACCCGCTCGGGCACCCGTTCGGCGATCTCACCGAACATCCGCGCCAGGCTGCACACCGGTTCGGCGGGACCGCCGGCCAGCGGGACCAGGTACGCGCTTTCGCGCCGGTCCAGGAGGGGGATATCGCCGACCGGTTTACCCGGCGCGGTGACCGCGGTGTCGAGCACAGCGACCAGTCGGCGGGCGAAGGCCTCGACGGTGCGGCGGTCGAAAACATCGGTAGCGTATCCGAATTCGGCGTGCAGCGGTCCGTCGGTGTTGTCGTCGTGCACCTCGAGCTGCAGATCGAATTTGGCGACGTCGGCATCCAGCGCGAGTACCTCGGTGCGCACGCCGGGCAGTTCCAGATGCAGGTCGGGGGCGCTGTCGTAGGACAGCATGACCTGGAACAGCGGATGACGGGAACCGGTGCGTTCCGGGTTGACGATCTCAACCAACCGTTCGAACGGCACATCGGCGTTGGCGAAGGCATTGAGGTCGGTTTCGCGGGCGACATCGAGCATACGGTCGAAACCGGCGCCCGGGTCGACCTCGGTGCGCAGCACCAGGGTGTTGACGAACATGCCGACCAGCTCGTCCAGCGCGGGATCGGAGCGGCCCGCGATCGGGGTGCCGATCACGATATCGGTGCTGTCGCACAGCCGTGACAGCAGGCTTGCCAGCGCCGCGTGCAGCACCATGAACATGCTGACGCCGCGGGCGGCGGCCAGTTCCCCTGCTGCGCGACGCGTTTCGGGTGAAATGGTGAACGCGACGCGTGCGCCGTCGGTGGACCGGTGCAACGGCCGGGGGCGGTCCAGGGGGAGATCGATCTGGTCGGGCAGTCCCGCCAGCGCGGACCGCCAGTAGGTGACCTGACGGCTGAGCGCGCTGGCCGGATCGGATTCCTCGCCGAGCAGTTCCCGCTGCCACAGCGCGAAATCGGCGTACTGCACCGGCAGCGGCGTCCACTGCGGCGCCGACCCGGCGGCGCGGGCGGCCACCGCCTGCATCAGGTCGCGGGCCAGCGGCGCCACCGACCAACCGTCACCGCAGATATGGTGCAGGACCAGCAGGAAGACATAACGGTCGGTGTCGGTGGAGTACAGCGCCACCCGGATCGGAGCCTGGCTGCGCAGATCGAAACCGTAGCCGGCGAATTCGGTGGCCAGCGCTGTGATATCGGTGCCGCTCGCATCGATCGGATCCAGATTGAGCGGGATCTCGTCGGCGGGGTGTATGTGCTGGTAGGGGCCTTCCGGTGTGTCGGGGAAGGTGGTGCGCAGGCTTTCGTGCCGCTCGAGTACATCGCGCAGACCTGCGCGCAGGGCCTCGATATCCAGCCGCCCGTCCAACTGCACTGCCAGCGGCATGTTGTAGGCGGCGGCGTGTTCGGCGAAGCGGTTCATGACCCACAGCCGCTGCTGGGCGGGTGAGAGCGGAACCCGCCCCGGCCGCTGGGTCGGCGCCAGCGTCGGCTGAGAGATATCGGGGTTGTGCGCGGCGAAACGTTCGGTGAGCGTGGCGATGGTGCCCGCTTCGAACAGGTCGCGGATGGTGAGCCCGGCGCCGAGCGCAGTGTTGATTCGCGCGACCGCACGGGCCGCGATCAGCGAATTACCGCCCAGGTCGAAGAAACGGTCGTCGATACCCACCTCGTCGACCTCGAGCACATCGGCGAAAATTCCGGCCAGCACCCGTTCCACCTCGGTGCGCGGCGCGGTGCCCGCGCGAGGCAGCGACGCATCGGTGGGTACGGGCAGTGCGGCCCGGTTGATCTTGCCGTTGGCGCTCAGCGGCAGTTCGTCGAGTTCCACCAATACCGCGGGCACCATATAGGCGGGCAGGGTGTGTAACAGACCGGCCAACACTGCCTCGGTGTCGAGTTTCGCCTCACCGTCTTCGGTGTTTTCCCGCACTGCGGGGGCGGCGACCACGTAGCCGACGAGCTGATCACCGGTGCGGGTGGTGCGGGCGACGCAGACCGCCCTGGCGATCCGCTCGTCGTTCAGCAGGGCCGCCTCGATATCCCCGAGCTCGATGCGCAAGCCGCGGAGCTTGACCTGGAAATCGGTACGGCCCAGGTATTCCAGGACGCCGCGTTCGGCGCCGCCTGCCGGGGTGCGGGCACTGGGATGCCAGCGAGCCAGATCGCCGGTGCGATACATCCGCGCCCCCGGGGTGAACGGGTTGGCGACGAAACGGTCGGCGGTCAACGCGGGACGACCCAGATAGCCGCGCGCCAACTGCGCACCGGCCAGGTACAGTTCGCCCACCACACCCGGCGGTACCGGCTGCAGGCGCGAATCGAGCACGTAGGTCTGGGTGTTCCACACCGGGGAGCCGATGGGCACGGCGGTGGGTTCGGGCGGGCACGGCCAGTAGGTGACGTCGACGGCGGCCTCGGTGGGGCCGTACAGGTTGTGCAGCCGCGGCCCCGGCAGGGCGGCGTGGAAATCGCGGACGGTGGACGCAGGCAGCCCCTCGCCGCTGCAGAACACCCGGCGCAGTCCGGTGCAGCCGCGCACATCGGCTTCGGTGACGAACACCGACAGCATGGACGGTACGAAATGCGCGGTGGTGATGGATTTCTCGCTGATGAGGTCTGCCAGATAGGTGGGGTCCCGATGCCCGTCGGGCCGGGCGATGATCAGTCGCGCGCCGATCTGCAACGGCCAGAAGAACTCCCACACCGAGACGTCGAAGGTGGCCGGGGTCTTCTGCAGCACGGCATCGTCGGTGTCGAGCGAGTATTCGTGCTGCATCCAGCGCAGCCGGTTGACGATGCCCGCATGCGGCACACCGACACCTTTCGGGGTGCCGGTGGAGCCGGAGGTGAAGATGATGTAGGCCAGATGCTCGCCGCGCAGCGGGGCGAGCCGGTCGTCGTCGGTGACCGGCGCCGGATCGTAGGCGAACACGTCGAGGCTGTCGACGGCGAGCACGGGCGCCCGATCGGGCAGCGCGACCCGGTCGCGGCCCGCGACGAGCACCGCGAGCGGCTGCGCTTGGGCCATGATCCGGTCCAGCCGGTCGACCGGATGGTCGGGGTCGAGCGGCAGATATGCCGCACCGGCTTTGACGACCGCATACATGCCGATCACCAGCTCGAGGCTGCGACGCAGGCACAGGCCGACGACCCGGTCGGGGCCGGCACCGCAGTCGATGAGCAGGCGGGCCAGCCGGTTGGCGCGGGCGTCGAGTTCGCGATAGGTCAGCGAGTCGTCCTCGAACTCGACGGCGATCGCGTCGGGACAGGTTTCGACCCGTTCGGCGAAAATACTCGCCAGGGTGCCCGGCGCGACCGCCGCCTCGGTGGCGTTCCACGCGCGCAGTACCCGGTGCCGCTCGGTATCGGTGATCGCCGTCAGGGCCAGCGCAGGTGTCGCCGGTTCGGCGGTGAGGAAGCGGTCCAGGAAGTCCAGGAAACGATCGTGGTGGGCGGCCAGTTCGCGGTCGCCGTAAAGCTGCGGGTTGGCTTCGAAGTCGATGTGGATGCGGTCACCGACACCGTTGTAGAGGTTCACCGACAGGTCTTCGACCGGGCCGGTGGCCAGCACGTGCAGCGAACCGACCAGATCGCCGAAGCGCAGCTCGTTGTGGAACAGCATGATGTTGACCATCGGCCCGAAGAAACCGCGCGCATCGCGCGAGTAACCACAGTCGCGGCGGATGTCGTCGTGCCGGTACCGCTGATGCCGCAGGGCTCCGGTGATCTGCCGTTCCACCGTGCGCACGACATCGTCGAGCGTCGTCGCGGCGTCGAACCGCACCCGCAGTGGCACCACATTCGACACCACACCGGCGGAGCGGCGCAGCGAGACGGTGGTGCGGGCCGAGACCGGCAGGCTCAGCACCACATCGTCCTCCGCGGTGACCGAGCGCACGTAGCAGGCCAGTGCGGCGGCGAACAGGATCGAATTCGAGGCGCTGAAGGTTTCGGTCGCGGCACCGACCGCGGCTTCGGTGCGCTCATCGAGCACGGCGGCGGCGAGGCGGCGGCCCGGGTCGGCGGTCGGGGTGTTCTTGACATGGGAGAGGCTGATCGGCGCGCCGACCCCGTCGAGCTGTTCCCGCCAGTATTCGCGGTCGGTGGCGAATCGTTCGGATTCGCGGTAGTGCGATTCGTCGGCGTAGAGCTCGGCCAGCGGGGTGGCCCGGGACACCGAGGGCTCGGTGCGGTTCTCGACGGCGGTGTAGATCTCGGCGGTGCGTGACAGCGCGTTCATGGCACCGTAACCGTCGATGAGGATGTGGTGGGCGCGGGCGTACCAGATGTAGTCGTGCTCGCCGATGCGCAACACGGCATTGGTGATGAGGGTGTCGTGCACCAGATCGATCGGGGAGTTCGCGTGCTCGTGCATCCACCGCAGCGCGGCCTCGTGCGGGTCGGTCTCTGCACGCAGGTCCACCCTGGCCCAGCCGGGACGGTGGGACGGGTCGACCAGTTGGTGCGGGACGCCGTCGACTTCCACGATCCGCACCAGACCGACCTGTGTTTCCGCGCCGAAACGCTCGATCGAGTACAGCAGCCGTCCCGCGTCGAGGTCACCGTGGATCTCGACGTACTGGGCAATGGTGAGCGGCACATCGGGCCGGATGCGCTGGGCGTAGTACATCGCCGTCTGTGCCGGTGAGAGCGGGAACGGCTGTGCTGAGAATTTGCCGGATGAACATTGGTCGACATGATCTGTGGCCAATGACCTCATCAATCACTCCGTTCTGCCACTGTTGAAGCAACTCCCCGAGCACCGTCACGGCGGGCGCGCCGCACCGGCCGTAGGACGTGTGGTCCACGATTTATGATTCGGAGCGTCGTGACGATCGGATGGCCTGTTGGGTCGGATTTGTTTCGCTTCAACGTCGTTGGCGGAACGCCACTTTGGTTGGCTACATTTTCGCAACACTGCGCCTCGACCCGGATTGAACGACCGAAATGCGGGCACGTCGGCCCCTATGGCCTACACAATCTTCCCGGTGGCTACCGATCAGCGAACGGCGAATTACATGCGCAAAGCCGCAATCCCGGGTTCGGGCCGGAAAAATACCGGCTGTCCGGTTAGGGGCA
The DNA here is from genome assembly GCF_002081715.1 of Nocardia donostiensis. Taxonomy (GTDB): domain Bacteria; phylum Actinomycetota; class Actinomycetes; order Mycobacteriales; family Mycobacteriaceae; genus Nocardia; species Nocardia donostiensis. The sequence continues at coordinate 67,080 of NZ_MUKP01000002.1, forward strand.
GCCGTGGGAGCGGGGCAGATACCGGCTCTGCCGGGATCAGATCGACGATCGGTCGGCGGATGCGCCGCGATGGGCCGTACGAGCCCGACGCTCTATTCGCCACCTGATAGCCACGGCAGCCGATACCGCAACGGTCAGCGCCACCGCGACCCATTCCGGGACCGAACCCAACCGGGTGGCCACGGTCGTGTTGTCACGCAACGGTACCTGCGCCACCAGCGCCGCGGGCACGAACAGCTGGCTCTGTTCCCGCACCCCCCCGTCGGCAGCGATGATCGCGCTGACCCCCGACGTGGCCGCGACGACAAGCGAACGGCCGTGTTCGACCGCCCGGATCCGCGACATCGCCAGCTGCTGATAGGTCATCTCGCTGTCGCCGAATGTCGCGTTGTTCGTCGGAACGGTGAGTAACTGCGCGCCCGCGTTCATGGAATCGCCGAAGGCGCGGTCGAAAGCCACCTCATAACACGTGGCGACCCCGATATCTATTCCGGCGGCGGTGACCGTGCCGTCGCCGTGTCCCGGCACGAAGTATCCGGCGCGGTCGGCGTATTCGGAGAACAGCCGGAAGAAACCGCGCATCGGCAGATATTCGCCGAACGGCTGGATGATCTTCTTGTCGTGCCGCTCCCCCGGCCCGCCGTCAGCGGTCCACACCATCACCGAGTTCGTGGTGGTGCGGTCGTCGTTCACCAGGACCGCGCCCACCAGGACAGGAGCGTCGATCCGGCGCGCCGCGCGGGTGATGGCGGCTGCGGCGTCGGCATTGCGCAGCGGGTCGATATCGGAGGAGTTCTCCGGCCAGATCACCAAGTCGGGTTTGGCGACACGGCCGGAGGCCACCTCGTCGGCGAGCTGTTCGGTACGGCGCACATGGTTGTCGAGCACCGCCCGTCGTTGTGCGTTGAAATCCAAGCCGAGCCGGGGAACGCTGCCCTGGATCGCGGCGACGGTTATCGTCGAGTCGCCCTCATCCTGGGCGGGCAGGGTGGGGCGCAGGAGGAGACCTGCGACCGGCCCGACGAGGGCAGTGAGCACGGCAGCAACGATCACAGCGCGTATGGGCGCACCCGGGCTTCGTAGCGAAGCCACCACCCGGCCGGTTCTGATGAACCACGGGTCGGGCGGAACAGCATCGCCGCCGCCCCGCGTGGCGGCTCGTTCGGGCAGAGGCAGCCCGGCGCTCGTCCGGTTGATATCCGGGAGGGCGGCTGCCCGTATGGCGAGGACAAGCGCCGCGATCCCGGTTCCGGTGAGCGCTACGGCGAAACCGACAAGTGGTGCACCGCCGAGCGAAGCCAGCGGCAGGAACCAGCCGTCGGCTTGACCGAAGGCGAGCCGTCCCCACGGGAAGCCGCCGAACGGAAAGCTGGACCGGCCCCATTCGGCGGCGGTCCAGGCCAGCGCGATCCACAACGGCCACGCGGGCAGTGTGGCGAGCAACCGGGCGAGCACCCCGAAGAGCCCGATATAGACCGCGCACGCGGCCGACAGCGCCAACCAGGGCAGCGGGCCGACGTAGATCCCGGTCCACGGCAGCAGCGGCAGGAAGAAGCCGAGCCCGGCGAGCAGGCCGTATCCGAAGGCGTCGCGCAGCCGGCCCGCGGCGCGGACGACCAGGGTCAGCAATGCGATACCGACCGGGGCGAGGAACCACCATGGCCGGGGCGGAAAACTGCCGAACAGCAGAAGTCCCGCGAGGATCGCGGCGACCGCCCTGGTCGGCACCGGATAGCGGTCGTACCAAGTGGTCCGCGACCGGGTGGCCGGTTCAGCCGCCATAGATGGTCACTCCCCGGTGCACGGTGCGCAGACAGGTCGGCAGCGGCGTATCGGGATCCAGCGGCGGCAGGCCGGGCACCCGGGCACGCGGGTCGGTGGACCAGCGCTGCACCGCATCGGATGCGGCGGCGACGACCAGTTCGTCCGCGTCCCATATCGCGTAGGAGGCGGGTGCGCCTGGCACCAGTGTCCCAGCGATCCCGTCGCGCACCCCGCCGGCGCGCCAGGCGCCCCGGGTGGCGGCGGCGAACGCGGCACGTGGCGACAACCCGTGCCCAGCGGTGCGGTGGTGGACGGCCGCGCGGACCGCCGCCCACGGGTCGAGTGCGGTCACGGGGGCGTCGGAGCCGATGGCCAAGGAGATACCGGCGGCGGCCATTGCGGCGAACGGGTTCAAGGTGGCTGCCCGCTGCGGGCCGAGCCGTTCGGCGTACATACCGTCGGGACCGCCCCAGGCGGCGTCGAACACCGGCTGCACGCTGGCGATCACACCCCAGGAGGCGAGCATGCCGATCTGGTCGACGTCGAGCATCTCCGCGTGTTCGATGCGGTGGCCGAGTGCGGCGACGCGGGGACCGCCGAGGTCGGCGACAGCGCGGGCGAAACCTGCGACGACGGCGTCCATGGCGGCGTCACCGATAGCGTGGAAACCAGCTTGGATACCGGCTTCGGTGCAGGCACGGATATGCGCGGCGACAGCGTCGGCGTCGAGGTACCCGAGGCCGGTGCCGGGCGCGTCGGCGTAGGGTGCGCGCAGCCAGGCGGTATGGGAACCGATCGATCCGTCGACGAACAGGTCCCCGCCGAGCGCGTGCACGCCGAGGTCGGCGATCAGGGCGCGAGCCTCCTCGGCGTCGCTTACCGCCTGCCCCCAGTAGGCGCGGACCTGCACCCCGTGCTCGATATCGAGCAGCTCCCGCACATCGTCGACGCCGGCGATATCGGGGCCCGCGCATTCGTGCACGGCGACGATACCGCGTGCTGCCGCCAGGTCGAGGGCTGCGCGGCGGGCCGTATCACGCTGTTCCCTGGTCATCCCGGCGCGGATCGCGGCCCGGACGTGATGGTGCGCAGCTGCGCGCAGCGGTTCGCCCCTGCGGTAGCCGGAGACGCCGGTCAGCTCGGGCACGGCGTCCAGTAGCGCGGTGGAGGCGACCGCCGAATGGGCGTCCACCCGGGACAGGTACACCTGCCTACCGGGATTCGCTCCGAGCGCGGCATCGATCTCGGCAGGGGTGGGCGGCCGATGTTCGGGCCATCGGGTCTCGTCCCAGCCGTCACCGAGGATTGCGCCGTTCGGGTGAGCTGCGGCGTGGTTGCGGACCAGTTCGAGGCAGTGCGCCAGGGAGCGGGCCTCGGACAGGTTCAGTCCCGTCAGTTGCAGGCCGAGGGCGGTGGTGTGCAGATGCGGTTCCACGAAAGCGGGCGCGACGAACGCGCCGTCGAGATCGATGATCTCCGCGTCCGGGTGCAGGGCCCGCCCCACCTGATCGGCGCCCAGCCAGACGATCGTGCCATCGGTCACCGCCAGCGCGGTGGCATCGGGTGCACTGGAACTGTAGATACGACCGCCGATCAGCAACTGCGTACTCACGGTCGTTCAGTCTGCCGTACCGCGCGCCGGCAGCGCGGTGTGGGCGTCGCGGCGCCGCTCACACCCGGGACCACCGGGTCAGTACTTGTCGAGAACCGGCCGGGTCGAGGGCCTGGGATCGCTCGGGTCGTCGTACCACTGGGTGACCACCGTGGCGTCCACCACATCCTCGGCGTCGATGACGACACCGCGATGCGGCACCGATGCGGCGATCTCGGCCACTCGCCGGGCAGCGACCGCAGCGACCAGCGGACGTGCCAGTGCCCGGGTCGGTGGCAGCAGCAACAGCAGGCCGAGCACCGAGGTGACCAGGCCGGGAACGAACAGCAGCACCGCGCCGATCGCGACCAGAGCGCCGTCGGCGACAGCGGTACCGGGGTTCACCTCCCCGCGCCCTGCCCGGCGGAACTGGTCGAGTACGCGCCGCCACTGGGAGCCGAGCAGCAGCATCCCGGCCGCCGAGCAGGCGATCAACACCAGGATCGCGGTCAACACACCGAGCCACTGGGCGACGGCGGCGAACGCGGCGATCTCGACGACGAGGTAGGCGACGAACACTAGAACTGGCATGACGTTCCTTCCGGACGATCTACCGGTACAACGCGCGAGCTGCCCGATTTTCTCCCGACGGTCCGATGCCACATCGACGCCGGCGCGCAGCCTGCGCGGACCGGTCGGTCCGGCAATCCTGCGCCCTGAGCGGCGCCGGACGGCTGATGGACCGGACACGCCGCTCAGCCGCCGGGCCGGACGAGCCCGGTCTCGTAGGCCAGCACCACAGCCTGCACCCGATCGCGCAGGCCGAGTTTCGTCAGGACGCGGCCGACATGGGTTTTCACGGTCGCTTCGGACAGGAAGAGCTGTCCGGCGATTTCGGCGTTGGAACGGCCCGCCGCGATCTGTTCGAGCACTTCGCGTTCGCGTGCGGTGAGGACGTCGAGCACGCCGGGGTCGCGGCTGGGCGCCGGATCTTCGGCGATGAGACGGTCGAGCAGACGTTTGGTGACTTTCGGGGACACCACGGCGTCCCCGGCGGCGACGCTGCGGATCGCCGACACCAGATCCTCGGGTGGGGTGTCTTTGAGCAGGAAACCGCTGGCACCCGCGCGCAGCGCGCCCAAGGCGTGCTCGTCCAGATCGAAGGTGGTCATCACCAGGACCCGGCTGCCGTGCCCTGCCTCCAGAATCCGGGAGGTGGCGGTGACGCCGTCCACCACCGGCATCCGCACGTCCATCAGCACCACGTCCGGGGCCAGTTCCGCCGCACGGCTCACCGCGGTCGCGCCGTTGTCGGCCTCGCCGACGACCTCGATATCCGGATGCGCGCCGAGCACCATCTTCAATCCCATACGCATGAGTTCCTGGTCGTCCACTACGAGAACGCTGATCGGCACGGCCACCAATGTAGTGGCCGCATGGGCGCCGCTATTCCTGCGGTGGTGTGAGCGGGATCGTCGCGTGCACCCGCCACGCCCCCTCCGCGGTGCGGCCCGCCTCTATGGCCCCGCCGAGCACCGCGACGCGTTCGCGCATACCGGCCAGGCCGAGACCGCTGCCCTGGATGCGTTGCCCGGATGCGTGCACCGGAACCCCGCCGGAGTCGGTGACCTCGATTTCCACATCTCGTTCGCGGCGATGCACCCGCACCCACGCCTTGGGGTGGGCGCCGGCGTGGCGCAGCGTGTTGGTGAGCGATTCCTGCACGATCCGGTGCACGCCCAGGCTGATCTCGGGGGCGATCCCATCGAGCTCGCCGGACAGTTCCAGATCCACGGCCAGCCCGGTGTCCCGCATCATCTGCACCACCTTCGCCAGCCCCGCGGTGCCGTGCTGGGGCACCTGGTCCGGCGCATGTTCGGTGCGCAGCAGCGCGACGGTGCGGCGCAGTTCCCGCAATGCCTCCCGGCCGCTGCCCGCAATGGTGACGAGGGCCTGTTCGGCGGCGTCCGGGTCGCGGTGCAGCGCGTACCGGGCGCCGTCGGCCTGCACGATCATCACGCTCACCGCGTGCGCGACCACATCGTGGAGTTCTCGGGCGATGCGGGTGCGTTCGGCCGAGACGGCGTCATGGGCGCTGCGTTCGCGGTCGTAGTCGGCGACGGCGAGGCGGGCGGCGACCTCGGCGTCGTAGGCGTGGCGGGCTCCGACGAATTCGGCGAGTGTCCAGCACAGCGCGAAATACAGGACGATGAACGCCAGATCGGTGCCCGTGAACCCGGTGACCGCCACTATCGCGTACCCCGTGTCGACAACCAGCACCGTCAGATACCACAGCCCGTCGCGGCGGCCCACGTAGGCGACGAGGGTGTAGAGCATGATCCCGAGGCCGAGCAGCGCGCTGTGCATGGCGTCGTCGGCGAGCAGATAGCCGATGGTGGTCGCGGTGAGCGACAGCACCAGCAGCAGCGCCGCCATCTCCCGCGGATAAATGCGGCGCAACACCAGCGGCAGCGGCAGCAGCACGCTCATCACCAGATAACCGGCCTTGTGCTCGGCGTCGCCCACCCCGAGCACGTCGACCACCAGCAGGGCCACGGCCAGCGCGGAGTCGGTGATGACGGGTTTGTCTCGGAGCCACAGGCTGAACCGGCGCACGCCGCCAGCGTAAGTGTGCCGGGCCGGTCGCCGCGGGCCTGGTCGGCTCGGGAAGTGGACTTCGGGGACCGGGCGGGGCGGTCGGCGGCGATGGCGGGCTGGGTGGGACGCGGCCGTCGCGGCGGCCACGGGGCGGCGGTGACCACGCTCATCGACCTGGACCTGTTCATCCCGATCGTGCTCGTGGTGTTGCTTGTGGTGGAGGTGGCGATGGTGCTGTGATTGGGCTGGCAGCAGTTCAGCGAGGCACCGGAACGGGTTCACGCAGCGGCGACCGATCTTGCCGTCTACCGTTGTCGGGGTGAGCATCGCGACTTCCACGGAATCGGGCGGGACGGGTCACGGTATCGACGCCGACTTCACCGCGCTGCCCCTGTCGGTGTTGACCGAGGCCGCGTTGTCGGCGGCGAAGGCGGCCGGCGCGAGTCACGCCGACCTGCGGGTGCATCGCCTGATCACCCAGTCGATCCGGTTGCGCGACGGTCGGGTCGAGACCGTCACCGACGCCACCGAGCTCGGTTTCGCGGTGCGGGTGATCGTCGACGGCACCTGGGGTTTCGCCTCCCATGCCGCGCTGACCCCGCAAACCGCCGCCGCTGTGGCGCGGCAGGCGGTGACGGTGGCGACGACGTTGCGCGCCCTCAACCGGGAGCGAGTCGAACTGGCCGAGGAGCCGGTCTACGCCGACGCGCACTGGAGCTCGGCGTACCGGATCGACCCGTTCACCGTGCCTACTACCGACAAAGTGGCGCTGCTGCAGGACTATTCGGGGCGGCTGTCGGCGGCCGACGGCGTGGACCATGTGACGGCGTCGCTGCTGCAGGTCAAGGAGCAGACCTACTACGCAGACACCGCGGGCTCGTCGATCACCCAGCAGCGGGTGCGGCTGCAACCGGAGCTGGAGGCCATCACCGTCGACACCACCACCGGGGTGTTCGAGACGATGCGCACCGTCGCGGCTCCGGCGGGCCGGGGCTGGGAGTACGTCACCGGCGCGGACGGGGTGTGGGATTGGGACGGCGAACTGTCCCGTATCCCGGAATGGCTGGCCGAGAAAGTGAAAGCGCCCAGTGTAGTGGCCGGCCCCACCGATCTGGTGATCGATCCGACGAACCTGTGGCTGACCATCCACGAATCCATCGGCCACGCCACCGAATACGACCGCGCCATCGGCTACGAAGCCGCGTATGCCGGCACCTCGTTCGCCACCCCCGATCAGCTCGGCTCCCTGCGCTACGGTTCGCCGATCATGCAGGTCACCGGCGACCGAACCGAACCGCACGGGCTGGCCTCTGTCGGCTATGACGACGAGGGCGTGGCCGGGCAGCGCTGGGACCTGATCCGCGACGGCGTACTGGTCGGCTACCAGCTGGACCGCGTGTTCGCGCCCCGGCTGGGACTCGGCCGCTCCAATGGCTGCTCCTACGCCGACTCCCCGCACCATGTGCCCATTCAGCGGATGGCGAACGTCTCTCTGCAACCGGACCTCGAACGCGACACCAGCACCGAGGAACTGATCTCCCGGATCGAGGACGGCATCTACATCGTCGGCGACAAATCGTGGTCGATCGATATGCAGCGCTACAACTTCCAGTTCACCGGCCAGCGTTTCTTCCGTATTCGCAACGGCCGGTTGGACGGCCAACTACGCGATGTCGCCTACCAGGCGACGACCACCGATTTCTGGGGTGCGATGGAGGCGGTGGGCGGCCGGTCCACCTGGCAGTTGGGTGGGGCGTTCAACTGCGGGAAAGCGCAACCGGGGCAGGTCGCGGCGGTCAGCCACGGCTGCCCGTCGGTGCTGGTGCGCGGGGTCAATGTGCTGAATACGCGGACGGAGGCGGGCAAGTGAGTGTGACCGGCACGGGTGTGTTGCCCGCGGGGGCGGTGGTCGAGCAGGCGCTGGCGTTGTCCCGGGCCGACGAGGCGATGGTGATCGTCACCGATGCGCATGAGGCATCGCTGCGCTGGGCGGGGAATTCGATGACTACCAATGGTTCCTCGGTATCGCGGCAGTGGTCGGTGATATCGGTATTCCGTGACGGGCCGCGGAGCGCGCGGGTGGGCAGTGTCGCCTCGACCAGCGTCGACCAAGCCGATATCGAAGCTGTGGTGCGGGCCAGCGAAAGCGCGGCACGTACGGCCGCACCCGCCCGGGATGCGATGCCGTTGCCCGAGCCCGGCGACGAGGCCGACGCCGGCGATTGGGCGCAGGCGCCGGGCAGCACCGATATCGAGGTGTTCAGCGGGCTCGCCGCGGATCTGGCGGCCGGTTTCGACGCTGCCGACCGGCTCTACGGTTTCGCCCACCACCAGGTGCACACCACCTGGTTGGGGACGTCTACCGGGGTGCGCCGCCGTCATGTGCAGCCCACGGGTTCGGTGGAGATCAACGGGAAACGCGGTGCCGGCGCGGATCTGGCCAGCGCATGGGTCGGTGCCGGGACCGTTGATTTCACCGATGTGCAGGTGCCCGCGTTGCTGGCGGAATTGTCGCGCAGGCTGGACTGGTCGGCGCGTCGCGTCGAACTGCCTGCCGGCCGGTACGAGACGCTGCTCCCGCCGTCGGCGGTGGCCGACCTGATGATCTATATGTCGTGGTCGATGGAGGGCCGTGGCGCGCACGAAGGCCATACCGCGTTCGCCCGCGCCGGCGGGACGCGGATCGGTGAACGCCTCACCGATATTCCGCTGACCCTGTATTCGGACCCGGGTGCGGCCGGGTTGGAGTATCAGCCGTTCGTCGCGACATCGGCCTCCTCGGAGACGCTGTCGGTGTTCGACAACGGGATACCTGCGCACCGGGTCGACTGGCTGCGCGACGGTGTCATCGCCTCGCTGATCTATCCACGTGCCACCGCCGCCGAATTCGGCGCAACCCCCACTGTTCCCGGCGACAACCTCCTGCTCACCGGTGGTTCGCAGGTCACGCTGGAGGAGATGATCGCCCGCACCGAACGCGGTCTGCTGCTGACCACGCTGTGGTACATCCGCGAAGTCGATCCGGCCACCCTGCTGCTGACCGGCCTCACCCGCGACGGTGTGTACCTCGTCGAAGACGGCGCTGTCACCGCCGCCGTCAACAACTTCCGCTTCAACGAAAGCCCGCTCGACCTGTTGCGGCGCACCAGCGAAGCCGGGGCTACCGAGGTCACGCTGCCACGCGAATGGAAGGACTGGTTCACGCGTACGGCGATGCCGCCGTTGCGGGTTCCCGATTTCCACATGTCGTCGGTGAGTCAGGCGACCTGAGACCGCGGGCAGTCCCGGCCGGTCGTCCGTGGCGACGCGGTGTCCTGCCGGGGGCGGGTCCGTAAGCTCCCCGCACACGCGCCGGGCAGCTCATGCCGGAGCACAACCGCCTCGGCCCACTGGGTATCGGCGAGCGAAAACAGCGGCGCGAGGCAGGCGCACGTCGAGCCGAGACTGTGCGACGAGGTGGACGACCGGGCGCCACCCGTATGGTTTGCCCGGCCCAGCCAGGACCGCCGGTCAGGCGGCCGGTGTGATCTCGATCCCGATGGTGCCCGCTTTGCCGCGGCGCAGGGTGCTGCCGAGCAGGATCAGCGGCGCGGTCAGCCGGTACTTCTTGCGCAGCAGACGGCGTACGTGTTCGGTGCCCTCGGCGTCGAGGATGCGGCCGGTGCCTTCCAGCACGTCGCCGTACGGGGTGCCCTTGTAGTTGCAGGGCTGCAGGGTGACCGACGGGTTGCGGCGGAGCCTTTTCACCTTCCAGCTGTCGGTAACGGTCCAGACGTACAGTTTGCCGCCCTCGGACACCGCCCATACCGGTGTCGGCACCGGTGTGCCGTCCTTCCGGAAGGTGGTCACCAGGACGTAGTCGGCGGTACCGACCGCACCGAGCGTGTTACTCATGGCCAGCAGCCTAGCGAGCGAACCGGCGCCGAGCCTGCCCGCGAAGTACGGCGAAACCGGCTGCACCGCGCAGCAGCACGGGCCTTCCCTGGTCAACGGTCGTCGTCGGCCATCCGGTATTCGCCCGCTTCCAAGCGGCCGAGCACACCGGAGGTCCAGTCGGCGAAGTTGGCGAAAACGCTGCTCCACAGTTCGAGCAGATCGGTGGCGTGTGGCGGGTCGTAGCGGCCGGGGAAATCGCCGATCATCGCGAGCAGCTCGTCGTGGACGGCCCGGGTGCGTGTCTGCTGTTCGCGTAGTTTCTCGATGACGTGCTCGCGCGGTAGTGCGTCCATGAAGGCGAGGGCAGCGCCGAACTCCTCCATATCAATACTGACCAGCGCCTCGTCCATGAGCGTGCGGAATTCGGCTTCCCCGGTTTCGGTCAGTTCGAACAGGGTGCGGCCCGGGCCCTGGGTACTGCCCTCGGTGCCCAGAGCCCGCAGCTTTCCTTCCTGGGTGAGCTGTTTGAGCGCGTGATAGATGGAGCCTGGTTTGACGTTGGTCCAGGTGTCGGCGCGCCACGACAGCAGTTCTTGCCGCACCGCATAGCCGTGGATGGGTTGTCGGGTGCGCATGACCCCGAGCACGAGCAGCCGCACCGACGACATGGGCGCTCCTTCCGTAAGTCCGCCTCAGCCCATGCTAGTCAAACTTGACTTCCGAATCGTCAGCTACCTAACCTTCGGTAGTCAAACTTGACTACCGAAGGCAACCTTCACCGGAGGGTAAAAATGGGCGATACCGCCGTTCCCGTACTCCCCAGCACCGACCTCGGCCGCACCCTGGATTTCTTCCGGGCGCTCGGCTACACCGTCACCCACGAACAAACCAAGCCCTATGTCTACGGGGCGATCGAGGCCAACGACTGCGCCCTGCACTTCACCTCCGCCCCCAAGGACGCCCCGGCATCGGATGGCCAGGCAGGCTGCCTGGTGATGGTGGACGATGTGGCGAGCAGGCATCGCTCCTTCACCGAGGCGCTACGCACCCGCTACGGGAAAGTCCCCGCCTCCGGGCCCGCCCGCATCACCCGCTTCCGCTCGGGACAGACCCGCTTCAGCGTCATCGACCCGGACGGCAACTGGCTCACCTACATTCAGCGCGACGAACCCGAAGAGCTCGAATACGGCGGTTCCCGAGAACTCGACGGTTTGGCCAGGGTCATCGACAACGCCCGCATCCTGCGCGAATTCAAGAACGACGACAAGAGCGCGACCCGCGCGCTCGAAGCGGGCCTGCGCCGCTTCGGCGCCGCAGCCACCACCCTGGACCGGGCCCGCGCCTTGGCCGCGCTGCTCGAACTCGCGGTGGCAACTGAAGATTCCGAAAGAGCCGCCGCCCGCCGCGCCGACCTTGCCGCGCTCGAGCTCACCGAATCCGAACGCAGCACCCTCACCGAGGAACTCTCCGCAGCCGACGGATTGGCCGAATGGCTTTCCGGCACCTCGTAACGCGGAGCAGGGTCCCCGCGAGCGGCGCGATATCCAGCAGCAGCGGCGCAGCGCTCAGGCCGCGGTCAGTACCGATGGGCCGTCCTCGGTGATGGCGACGGTGTGTTCGGAGTGCGCGGTGCGGGAACCATCTGCAGAACGAATGGTCCAGCCGTCCTCGGGATCGGTGATTATCCGGTCGGTGGTGCGGGCGAACCAGGGTTCGATGGCGATGGTCAGGCCTGGGCGCAGCAGGTAACCGCGCCCAGCCCGGCCCGCGTTGGGTACGTGCGGGTCTTCGTGCATGGTGCGGCCGAGTCCGTGGCCGCCGAATTCGGTGTTCACCGGATAGCCGTAATCGCGGGCCACCGTGTAGATCGCTGCCGAGATATCCCCCATCCGGTTCCCCGGCAGCGCCACCTCGATCGCCGCGGCAAGCGCTTCCTCGGTGGCGCGCACCAGCCGCAGATCCTCGGGCGCGGCGGTCCCGACGACGACCGTGGTCGCGGCGTCGGCCACCCAGCTGTCGATCGAGAGCGCCAGGTCCATACTCAGCACATCTCCGTCGCGCAACGCGTAGTCGAACGGAAGCCCATGCAGCACCGCGTCGTTCACCGACAGGCAAACGGTGTTGCGGAACGGCCCGCGACCGAACGACGGCGCATAGTCCCAGTAACACGACTGCGCGCCGCGCGCGGAGATCCGTTCCCGCACACCCTGTTCCAACTCCAGCAGGTTCACCCCCACCGCCGCCCGTTCGCGCAGCTCCGCCAGGATCTGCGCGACGAACCTGCCCGCGACTCGCATTCGCTCGATCTCCGCGGGCGTTTTCAACTCCACCATCACAACCTCCTCAGAACAGTATCGGCATTTTAATACCATCTTGTGGTATTTAAATACCAGCCGTAGGCTGTGCCGCATGGTTCGACTGCCACTCACCCCCGCCCAGATCGAGGCAGGCCGCCGCCTCGGCGCCCGGCTCAGGGAAGCACGCGGTAGCCGCGACCTGGGCGAGGTCGCGCGAGCCGCCAATATCTCCCCCGAGACCCTGCGCAAGATCGAAACCGGCCGGCTCCCCTCCCCTGCCTTCGGCACCGTGGTTCTGCTGAGCCAGGTCCTCGACCTACCACTGCAGGAACTCGCCGACGTATGGCAGGCGCCCGGCCTCGCCGCATCGGCCTGACCAGCAGTTACGTCGGCCTCCCCGGAGATGCGCCGTCGGCCCGGCCGGGTGAGCCGCTGCACGGCGGGGCAGACTCGAGCGCATCCGATACCGGCGCTCGGGCACTTGCCGAGCGAGATACGCCCGCGTCAGGCGGCCAGTCCGGAAGGCAACCGTAGCTGCGCCAATACCGCCCGATGATCCGAACCAGGAATAACCAAGGTACTCACCCGTTCCGCGCTCCCGCCAGCCACCAGCACATGATCGATCGCGATCACCGGGCCCCACGGCCGATCCGCCGGATAGGTGGGCAGGATGCCTGCGCCCGCGAGATCGGCTGCGGCGGAGAAATTTCCGCCCAGCAGGTTACGGAACGCGGCGTGATCGCCGGTCGCATTGAAGTCGGCGCCGACGATCGCGGTGCCGTGTTCCCCGCCGAGGATTCCGTGGATGCGGCGCATCTCCGCACCCCAGATCGCGCTGTCGGCAGTCGGTGGGAGCGGATGGAAGGCATACACGGTGACCGCGCCGAGTTCTGGGAGGTCGACGGTTGCGGCCAGATTGTTCAGCACGAAGCCGTCGAATTTCCGGTTGTCCCGCAACGGGAAGCGGCTGTAGATGCCGGTACCGCCACCACCGGCCACCGGTTCCACATATCGGTACGGCAGCAACGTGTCCAGCCCTGCCGCGGACAATCGCGCCAACGCATCAGGGGTCAACTCGTTCAAGGTCAGCACGTCGACCTCGTTGTCACGTACCGCGCCGACCACCGCCGCGGCATCCGCCTCGCCGAACAGCAGATTCGCTTGCAGCACGGTGACTTCTGTCCCCGTGGCGGCCCGGCCGTCCGGGACGAAGAGCGGCACCTGCACCCACAGCGCCGCCACGACCACGACAACAGCCGCCGCTGCGCTACGCCAGCCCCGCGCGAGCAGGAACAACAGCAGCCCGGCCACCGCCCCGACCATCAGATACGAAGCCCCCGCGGCAAGTAACACCAACTCTCGGCGCTGCCACCCACCCGTATACAGCGCGATTCCGAGCACCCCTGCCGTCAGGGCACACCACCCCAGCCCGAGCAGAACCCGGCTCACCCACACACGTGTCATAACCGCACCCTATGTGCTCGCCTCGACGGGCCTCGGTGGGAATCCCACCGACCGGCCGAGCACTCACGCCGGTGAGCAGCACCGGCTCCGATTCGGCATCCGAGCTCGCACCGACGCCCGGTACCAGCAGAACGCGCCGCAGCCCTCGCACCCTGGCTCGGCTACTACAACTCTCGACGCCGCCACAGTGCCCTCGCACGGTCGCCCACCCATCACCCGGCTGCCACCAACCTGACGGCCGGGTACAACCAGGGCACTTCCTGCAATCATCACCCACCTCGGTCAGTGGCGGTTCCGAAGAAACGGATCACAGCCCAGACCGAACAAGACGAACCAGTCGCCCGGCCGGAGAAACCCACGCCCGGCCAGCACACGAGTCACCCATCGAGCAAAGGTGTGTTCCGGGCGAAGTGGACGCGGCCCAGTGGGGTTCCGCGAGGTGCCGTCCGGCGCGCCGGGCGTGTGGATGTGTCGCCAGGCCGTTCAGCTCGGCGTCCCCGCACCATCGGCGCTCGGCCGGTCCTGCCGCTGTCCGACGACGAGAGCGGTGGCGGCCGCGAACGCGGCGGCATGTCCGGCGAGAGCGAGCACCCACCCGGTGCCGAGGACGACGTCGACCAGCGCACCGGCGATGGCGCCCGCGGCGAACCCGAGCCACGCACCGACGATGCCGAGCAGCAGTGAACGGCCTACCGGCGTTCGACGGAGGGACACGACCACGACAGCGCCCACGAAACCGAGGACGGTGACCGACACGATTGGCATCAACATACCGCCAACGATCCGCGCACCGACCGGCACGCGCATCGGGGTAACCCCTGATCAGTGCCCTGATTGTGCGAAACGACGCGACCGGACCGAGGCCACGCCGCTCACTCGTCGGCACGCGGAGTCGGGCCGAAGGCCGAGGTGCGGTGCCGGATGCCCCGGCCGCCTATTCGAGCTCGCCCTCGGTTTCCAGGTAGATCTGCCGCAGCTGGTCGAGCGTCGCCTGTTCCGGTTCGGCCCACAGTTTCCGTTCGGCGGCCTCGAGCAGCCGTTCGGCGATACCGTGCAGCGCCCACGGATTCGATTGCTCCATGAACTTGCGGTTGGCCTCGTCGAACACATAGCTCTCGGCGAGTTTCTCGTACATCCAGTCGGCGACCACATCGGTGGTGGCGTCGTAGCCGAACAAGTAGTCGACGGTCGCGGCCATTTCGAACGCGCCTTTGTAGCCGTGCCTGCGCATTGCTTCCAGCCAGCGCGGGTTCACCACACGGGCACGGAACACCCGGGAGGTTTCCTCGGACAGGGTGCGGGTGCGGACCGCGTCGGGGCGCGTGCTGTCGCCGATGTAGGCCTCCGGGTTGGTGCCGGTCAATGCCCGCACGGTGGCGACCATACCGCCGTGGAACTGGAAGTAGTCGTCGGAGTCGGCGATATCGTGTTCGCGGGTGTCGGTGTTCTTCGCTGCGACCGCGATCCGGCGGTAGGCGCTGCGCATATCGTCGGCGGCGGGTGCGCCGTCGAGGCCGCGACCGTAGGCGTAGCCGCCCCATGTGGTGTACACCTGCGCGAGGTCGTCGTCGGTGCGCCAGCTCTTGGAATCGATGAGCTGCAACAGACCCGCACCGTAGGTGCCGGGTTTGGACCCGAAGATGCGGGTGGTGGCGCGACGCTGATCGCCGTGTTCGGCGAGGTCGGCGCGGGTATGAGCGCGGACGTAGTTGTCGGTGTCGGATTCGTCGAGGTCGGCGACGAGGCGTACGGCGTCGTCGAGCAGGGCGAGCACATGCGGGAACGCGTCACGGAAGAAGCCGCTGATACGTACCGTCACATCGATACGGGGGCGGTCCAGTTCGGCCAGGTCGATCACCGCGAGACCGGTGACACGGCGACTGGCTTCGTCCCACACCGGCCGTACGCCCAGCAGCGCGAGCACTTCGGCGATATCGTCGCCGGAGGTGCGCATCGCGGAGGTGCCCCACACGGAAAGCCCCACCGATTTCGGGTATTCACCGTGATCGGTCAGGTACCGCTGCAGCAGCGAATCCGCCATGGCCTGACCGGTTTCCCACGCTAACCGGGACGGGACGGCCTTCGGGTCGACGGAATAGAAGTTGCGTCCGGTCGGCAGCACGTTGATCAGACCGCGCAGCGGGGATCCGCTCGGGCCTGCCGGGATGAAACCGCCGTCCAGCGCGTGCAGTACGCGCTCGATCTCGTGGGCGGTCTGCCGCAGCCGCGGCACCACCTCGGTCGCGGCGAACCGTAGAATCCGGCGGACAGTGGTGTCAACGCTGATGGTGTCGACCGCCGCGGCATCCCAGCCGGTGCGCTGCAAAGCCGAAAGCAGTTCTCGTGCCTGCTCTTCCACCGTGTCCACATGTTCGCGGGTTTCCCCACCCGACTCGTCGAGACCGAGCGCTTCGCGCAGGCCGGGCACGGACTGCTCCCCGCCCCACAGCTGCCGAGCGCGCAGCATGGCCAGCACCAGGTCGAGTTCGGTCTCCCCCTCCGGTGCCTGGCCGAGCACATGCAGCCCGTCCCGGATCTGCACGTCCTTGATTTCGCACAGCCAGCCGTCGACGTGCAGCAGCATATCGTCGAAGACGTCCTCGTCCGGGCGTTCGGTCAATCCCAGGTCGTGGTCCATTTTCGCGGCCCGCATCAGTGTCCAGATCTGCTGACGGATCGCGGGCAGTTTCGCCGGATCGAGGGTGGAGATGTTGGCGTGCTCGTCGAGCAGCTGTTCCAGCCGGGAGATATCGCCATAGCTTTCGGCGCGCGCCATCGGCGGGATCAGATGGTCGACGAGGATGGCGTGGGCACGGCGTTTGGCCTGGGTGCCCTCGCCGGGGTCGTTGACCAGGAACGGGTAGATCAGCGGCAGGTCGCCGAGGGCGGCATCGGTGCCGCAGGCCGCGGACATGCCGAGGGTTTTACCGGGTAACCATTCCAGGTTGCCGTGTTTGCCGAGGTGCACCATGGCGTCGGCGGCGAAACCGTCCGGTGCGGCCAGCCAGCGGTAGGCGGCCAGGTAGTGGTGGCTGGGCGGCAGGTCGGGATCGTGATAGATGGCGACCGGGTTCTCGCCGAAACCGCGCGGCGGCTGCACCATCAACACCACATTGCCGAAACGCAGGGCGGCGATGACGATCTCACCCGCCGGGTCGGTGGAACGGTCGACGTACATCTCGCCCGGCGGTGGGCCCCACGCCTCGACGACCGCGTTGCGCAACTCCTCGGGAAGCGTGTCGAACCAGGCGGTGTAGGCGGCAGCGCCGATGCGGATCGGATTGCCTTCCAGCTGTTCGGCGCTGAGCCAGTCGGGGTCCTGGCCGCCCGCCGCGATCAGCGCGTGGATCAGTGCGTCGCCGTCGCCGTCGGCCAGGCCCGGAACCTCACCCGGATCGCCGAGGTCGTAGCCGGCAGCGCGCAGCGCGGTGAGCAACCGGATCGCGCTCAGCGGGGTGTCCAGGCCGACCGCGTTACCGATACGGGCGTGTTTGGTCGGATATGCCGACAGCATGATCGCCAGCCGCTTCCGGTCGGTCGGGATATGCCGCAGCCGGGCATGCCGGACCGCGATACCGGCCACGCGGGCGGCGCGTTCGGCGTCGGGAACGTAGGTGGACAGTCCATCGGCGTCGAACTCTTTGAACGAGAACGGCACCGTGATGATCCGGCCGTCGAACTCCGGCACCGCCACCTGGGTGGCGACATCCAGCGGCGACAGCCCGTCGTCATTGGATTCCCACTGTTCGCGGCCGGAGGTGAGGCACAGGCCCTGCAGGATCGGCACATCCAGTTCGGCCAGCGCGCCGACGTCCCATGCTTCGTCGTCGCCCCCGGCCGAGGCGGTCGCGGGTTTCGTTCCTCCCGCCGCGAGCACCGTCACCACCAGGGCGTCCGCGCGGCGCAGTGTCGCCAGCAGCTCCGGTTCGGCCGTGCGCAGCGATGCGCAGTACAGCGGCAACGGTCGCGCACCGGCCTGCTCGATCGCCGAACACAACGCGTCGACGTAGGCGGTGTTGCCCGCCAGATGCTGGGCACGGTAGTAGACCACCGCGACCGTCGGCCCGTCGATGTCGGCGGCCGCCCGCTCCAGCTCGCCCCAGCTGGGCAACTGCACGGGCGGCTCGAAACCGTGCCCGGTGAGCAGCACGGTGTCGGAGAGGAAATTGTGCAACTGCCGCAGGTTCTGTGCGCCGCCCGCGGCCAGATAGTTGTGCGCATCGGCGGCCACCCCTACGGGCACCGTGGAGCACTCCATCAGCTCGGCGTCCGGCGCCAGCTCACCACCGAGCGCCACCATCGGCACCCCACTGGCCCGCACCGCGTCCAAGCCCTCTTCCCAGGCCCGTTTTCCGCCGAGGATGCGCACGATCACCAGATCCGCCCCGTCCAGCAGCGCGGGCAGATCGTCCACCAGCAACCGAGCGGGGTTACCCCACCGGTAGTCGGCGCCGCTGGCGCGCGCACTGAGCAGATCGGTATCGGACGTGGACAGCAGCAGAATCACAGGTAATGGCCTTCCTCGGGTGACGCGCCCTACGATGGTGTGCTGCTCGCCGGTGAGGGTCTGGCTGTGTCAGTGGCGCGACCGCACCGGAGTTCCACCGGTTTCCTCGTCGCCCGTCGAGCACCCGGAATCTACCGCGACCGGCCACAGCGCGCGGACCCACCCCGGGAAGCGCCCGGAACCACCCCCGGTTCGGCGATTCCCATGGCAGCGGGCTCCCGGAGCCGGGCGCAGGGAGCCGCAGATCCCTCATCACCAACACCGTCTCATGGTGCGGCTCGACGTCGGTCAGCCGATACCTGCCCTGCCGTCCCCCCGGAAGCAAAGTTTGCTTGTTATTAACCAAACCTTCCGCCGAGCCCGATGGAGTAATTTAGAGGATTCTCTTGCTAGAAAAGTGGACGCTTGATATGTTGCGTGCGTCACTACCGGTCGACACGGTCGTGACCTCCCTCCCGGACCTCGTATCGACGACCGGGAGGCGACACACTTCCACTGAAGGAGATTCACATGGGTTCGATGGGCGATCTGCTCGGCGCGTTGATTCCGGCCCTCGGTTCGGCTGTCGCAGGCGATGGTCTTTTCGATGTTTTCCTCGGTTCACTCGAGTCCATCATCCGCTGAGCGGACACCAGCCAATATTTCTATATTCCGGAATTCGCATCCAGATTTCCGACGAACACGTAAAACAAGGAGAAACACATGGGATCTCTCATTGACATTCTGGGCATGGGAACCGCCAGCCTCGGCACCATCGGCACCAATCTGGTGAATGCGTTGGTCTCCCTCAGTGGAGGAACGCCCGGGGCAGGCAAATAGTCCCGACGACCATTAGTGGGGGTCCGCCTGATTCGCGGGTGGGCCCCCATAGTTATGCGAGCAGCTACAGGCGTACGAATCCATGAATTCTCAGATGCGGGGTAGCGTGCGCCCCGCGATATCCGTTCTCGTATTGGCGGCACTGCTGGTCCTGAGCGGGGCGCCGCATACCGCCGCCGAGCCCGGTGCCCACGTGGCCAGCCGCACTCCCGGATCCGGGCAGTCGGTCGAGATCTCTGTCTACTCACCGTCGATGAATCGCAATATTCCCCTCCAGGTGCTGCGGCCCGCCGAGACCGGGATCCCGGCTCCCACCCTGTATCTGCTGAACGGAGCGGGCGGTGGCGAGGACAGCGCAACCTGGCCCGCGCAGACCGATGTGGCCGAGTTCTTCGCGGATAAGCACGTCAATGTCGTGATTCCGCTGGAAGGCGCCTTCAGCTACTACACCGATTGGCAGCACCCGGATGAGGGCCTGGCCGAGACCCTGGAAAACAACGGGCGCAATATGTGGGCGACATTCCTCACCGAGGAGCTGCCGCCACTGATCGATGCGACGTTCGGCACGACCGGCGCGAACGCGCTCGCCGGCATCTCGATGGCCGCGACTTCGGTACTCGACCTCACGATTCGCGCCCCCGAGCTGTACCGCGCCGCCGCCGCGTACAGCGGTTGCGCGATGACCAGCGACCCACTGGGGCAGACTTTCGTCACACTGGTCATCAGTCTGGGCGGCGGCGACCCGGAGAACATGTGGGGCCCCACCGGTGGCGAGGGATGGCGGCAGCGCGATCCCTACCTCCAAGCGCACCGGCTGCCCGATATTCCGATGTACATCTCCAGCGGCACCGGGCTTCCCGGAAGGTATGACACCCTCGACAATCCGCGGCTGAACGACGACAACAAGAAACTGTGGAACCAGATTCTGGTGGGCGGTGGGATCGAAGCCGTGACCGACTATTGCACGCGCGCACTCGCGCGGCGCACGCAGGAACTCGGCCGGACCAACATCGTCTACGACATCCGTCCGACCGGTACGCACTCCTGGGGTTATTGGGAAAGCGACCTGCACCGGTCGTGGCCGCTTCTGGCGGCGGCGATGGGAGTGTGAGGCGGTTTCCGCAGGCGGCGCGGTCAGCTGCCGCCGGCTTGGAGGGCGTCGACCAGTTCCCGGAAAGACCGCAGTAGCAGCTCGCCGTAGTGATCCGGGTCCGGCATCATCGCCGGGTCCACACTGTAGGAGATCACGATTTCGTCCCCCTGGGATGTGATCAGGTGGCGCAGGCCGTCGCCGTCGAGGGTCGGCAGCACGCCGAACACCCTGATCAGCGGTGCGCCGCAGAAGGCGAGGCCGTTACCGACCGGCGCAACGTTGCTGATCGTGGTGTTGTTCAGCGGCACCCGCGCCAGGTTGTCGTAGGGTTGCTGCGCCCTGGCCCATCCGGCGAGTCGCAGCAACCAGGCAGGCGAGGTCTGCACCCGCGACTCTCGCCGCAGCACCGCGTCGTCGCTGTTGCGCTGCTTCTCCCACCGTACCGACCGCCGAATCCGCATCAGCCGATCGTGCGGGTCGGCGATATCGGTGTGCAGGTCGACCGACATCTGGCACAGCTGATTCGCCGAGTTCCAGTCCGCGATACCCCGCATCGACATCGGGACCATGGCAGCCAGCGATTCCGCAGGCAGTTCACCGTTTTCCGCCAGATAGGCGGCCAGTGCACCGGACACGATCGTCAGCATGACGTCGTTGACGGTGACGTGATCGGCGCAGCGGGCTTTGGCCGTCAGCACCTCCGGCAGCGGAATCGTCACCAAGCCGACGGTCGGACCGGAACCGATCCGACGGTTGAAGCGGGTAGCCGGACGCCATCGGCTCGGCTCATGGATCCGGTCCGCATCGACTCGCCTGCGCACCGCCTGCGCCGCCGACCGAGTACGCCGCACTCCCGCCACGAAACGCGCGAACCGGTAGGGAAACACCCCCACGGCCCGGGCGAACACTGGCGGCGCTGACCACACCGGGGCGCCATCCGCAGCGGCAGGCGGACATGCGCCGCCCCCGAACAGCTTCAGCTCCAGCTCCCGGGTTGCCACCCCGTCGCAAGCACTGTGATGGAACTTCAGCACCATGATCGTCGCAGCCGCGCCCGGTGCCCCCGGAACACCGTGCACCCGAGGGAAAACATGGATCTGCCACGGCGGTAGCGCAAGATCCAGCCGCTGCGCGGCGATATCACCGAGGCGGCGGCGCACCTCGTCCCAGCCGGACTCCGGCTCGCCGATCAGGACATGCTTGCCGACGTCGAATGCGGTGTCCGGAACCCAATACGGCAGGTCGAGATCCAGCGGAACACGGCGCAGCCGCCGTCGGAAGAGCTGCGCATATCCGAGCCGCGCGGACACCCAGGACACGATGCGGGGCGCATCCACCGGTTCGGCCGCGTCGGCGGCATCGAACACATACACCGCCACGATATTGGAGGGATGCCGGTCGAATTCGTCATAGACGAACACAGCGTCGCGGGGCTGTAACTGTTCAATAGTTACCTGGGTTACCTGAAGTTCCTCGCCGCTCGCGGCCCCGATAATATTCGTACTCATATTTCACGCCCATTTCCGCTCGGGCCGATGTCGCGGACCGAACGGCGGCCCGGGGAAATCGATCGACCTCCGCTGGATTCTACAGCTCGACCCGCATGGCGCGACGAGCGCTCCGCTACTCGGAAAACCCTTTTGCGAACGGCTGCAAAATACGAGATACCCAAAAGACAACACAGGAACCGGCGCATTGTGCGATTCTCATAGCGGATGGCTTTCAACCGCTGGAGATCCTCGCACCCCTCGCCTGTCCGGCGAACAACCGAGCGGCACTCGGATCGTCACCCAGGACCCCACATCCATCATCCGCCCAGCCGGGCACTAAGGAACATACGCGCAACTTCAGTGAGCCACATCACTTATAGCGAGTATTAGCTATATATTTGCCGATAGGGTCCGGGTCCGGAACACCACCTCGCCGCACCCGAGAACCGGCAACAGGCTGCCGGAGAACCCGGCTCCTACCTTGCCCCTGGCCGGTACGGTCGCCTACCTCCCTACTCTCGCCGGCTGCGCGGCACGGCCATACCGGCGACGAGCTGAACCAGGCACAGAGCCGACAGCAGCCAGATGACCGGCCCCCAGGAACCACTCCACACATACAGAGCGCTCTGCGTCGCGACCCCCACCCCGGCCAGCGCGTAGCCGACCCCATGGGTGGTCGCCGACAACACCGTGACCGAGCCCGGGTCCGGCGCGCGCAGCGGTATCAGAGTCAGGATCAGCGACAGAGTCCCCAACCCCACCCCGATGGCCGCGGCCCACAACCAGGGCACTGTGTCCGGAAACCGGTACAGGCCGAGCAAGCCCACCGCGGGTATCACAGTGGCGGCGACGAGCGGCAGGTCACGACCGGGGCCATGGGCGCGCCGCACCCACCCGGGAAACAGGGTGGCGGCCGGAAGACCAGCGGCAGCCGCGATACCGAGCAGCAGGCCCGCGGTCGCGGGGTCGATACCGGCCTCATGGTAGAACGACGGCAGCAGGCTCATAACACCGAACGCGGTGGTCGCCCAGGCAGCGAACAACACGACCAACGACCAGGAAAGCCGTCCTCGTGGAACCACCGACCACCGGAGAGACGGCGACCGCGGGGCGGCAGGGCCCGCGACGAGGCCGGGGTCCGGGTTGCGACGCAGCGCGTAAAGCCACAGCAGCACAGCGACTCCGCACACCCCCGCCCACAACCCCAAGCCCCACCGCCACGAACCGGCCGCGCTCACCGGCGTGGTCAAGAACGCACCGGCAGCGCTGCCGACCCCGATCGCGGGCGCATACAGGGCCGTCAGCCGGGCGGCGCCGTGGACGGAACGGCCCGCCAGCACCGGCAGCAGCGTCGCCACCACCGCGGTGGCCAACGCCGTGACCGTCGTTCCGGCAACCAGCAGCCCGGCCCCGCCGGTGACACGCACGACCTGGCCGACAGCCATGATCATCAGCGCAACGGCGAAGGCACGTGCGGGATCCCACGTCGCCGCCAGCCGCGGCGTCAGTATTCCGCCCACCGCGTAACACCACAGCGGCATCGTCACGACCCACCCGACAACAGCGGAGTCGATACCGGCCGAGACCGGAACGAACTCCAGCGCCGCACCCAGACCGGTGATCGGCGGGCGCAGGCTGAAACCGGCGGCGACCAGCGCGGCAGCGCCGAACAGCCATGCGCGGCCCGACGCACCGGAAACAGTGTCTCCGCCGAGTGTGGATGTTCTGGTCACCTCGGCCCCGGAACACCGTTGGCCGCAGCCGGTTCCGCCGCAACCGAATCCGAGCTCATGGGCAGCCCGAGCAGCTCGCTGATATTGCGCCAGGCGACCCGATCCAACAGATCGTCATCGGCAGCGGCGTCCAACTCCGCCACCCGCCACCGCGCCCGCAGCGCGGCCAGCTGCGGACCCATCTCTTCCATCGGATAGTCCAGCGCCATGGCTACCCGGTCGGCGCCGGCCCCGGCAACCGCCGCCCAGAACGCCAGCGGGTCGGTCACCCCCGAGGTGGTCACGAACAGATTGGTGCGCAGGTAATGCGACGGTGGATGGTCGAGCCGGTAACCGTGCCGCTGCGCGTTGGCCACCCGCCAGCGGGAGTCGAGCCGGGACGGGGCCGCGAGCAGACCTTCACCGGCATGGCCGAGAATCACGGTGAGCCCACTGGTCGACGTACGGTCGAAGACACCGGAAAACAGCAGCCGCAGGAAATGCGCGGCAGTCTCGACCCCCCACCCGAACAGCGGGCCGCGCAACTGCGGGTGACCGGCCGTCCACGCCGCGGCATCCGGTGCGTTCGCCGGATGAAGATACAGCGGCACCTCGAGCTCGGCGACCGCATCCAAGAACTCCCGGTATTGCGGTTCGTCCAGGTAGGCGCCGCCGGTGTGGCCGTTGACCAATACCCCGACCATGCCCAGCTCGCCGATAGCGCGGTGCAGTTCCCGCACAGCGGCGGTGGGATCCTGCAGCGCGACCGTCGCGAACCCGGCGAACCGGTCGGGTGCCGAAGCGACCACCTCGGCCATCCAGTCGTTGGTGCGGGCGGCGAGGGCGGTGGCCTTCGCCGGGTCCGGTTCGACCTGGATACCGGGCGCGGTCGGCGACAGCACCTGCATGCTCACCCCGTGGGCGTCCATATCGGCCAGCCGCTCGTAGCCGACATCACGGAGCTTGTGCTCGGATTCGGCCCAGTATGCGGCGTCCAGGTTGCTGCGGGCACCGTCGAGGTACTCGCTGAGGAAATCCGGGAGTACATGCTCCTCGACGGTAACGATCCGATCGGGACGACCGGTGGGCTGTGACATGGACATGACTGTCCTTTCTCTCGATCCTTGCCTGCCGCGATCAGCCGACCGCGACGTCACGGCGTACCGCTGTCTCGTTGTCGGCGCCATGGATATCCAGGTCGGGTAACAGGGCCCGCCCGACGAAGGCGTCGGTTCCGAAGCCGGGACCGAACCCGACGCCCAGCAGCGGCGCACCCCACGCCGGACGCAGCCGCGGATCCGCGGCGATCAGCGCAATCGCGTCCAGCACGGCCGAAGACATGAGGTTTCCGCGGGTCAGCGACTGCCACGCCGGGGCAACCTGATGCCTGTCGAGGCCTAGAGACTGCTGGACATCGCGGATAATGTTGTTCCCACCCGAATGCAGCGCGCAGACAGCGAGATCCGCGCCCGTCCACCCCTGCCCGGCCAGCAGCGCCCGTAGTGTGGGCGCCACGGACGGGATGGAACGCACAGCGTCGGTGGTGAGCCGGAACCGCAGCCCCTCGTCGGTGACGACCCAGGTGATGGCGTCCGGGGTGCCGGGTACCTCATACCGCGCGATATCGACCAGCTCGATACCTTCCTCGAGCGAGGTGGACACGACAGCAGCCGCCGCGGCATCGGAGAACAACGCGCTGGACACGATGCTGCCGACCAGTGCGGCTTCATCCAGATCTGTTTCGACATGGAAATGCGGCGACGCGATATCGGCGGTGACGATCAGGACCGTGTCCCGAGGATGGGCGCGCAGCCACGCATGCGCCATGGTTATCGCGTGCGCGCCGCCCCGGCAGCCCATCCCGGAAATGGGTAATGCCGCACAGTCCTGGCGCAGCCCCACGGCCTGCGCCAGCGCGCTGATCGGCGAGGGCATCGCGATCAGTGTGGACGTCTCGAGGATCACCAGATCGATATCGGCACCGGTGCACTGCACCGACGCCAGCGCTGCCCGCGCGGCGGGTACGGCGTAGGCGTGAAAGGCGTCCCAGGCGGCGGCGTTGCGGGCAGCGAAACCCTGCATGCTCATGATCTCGTCGGTGCGCAGATGCATGGGGTGCACATCGATGGCGAGCCGACCGGCCATCGCGAGGGCGCGGTCGACCGCGAGTGACCGCGGGCTGCCGGGCGGGAACACTTTCTCGTATCGGCTGCGCACCGCGTCGACGAGTTCGGGGTGGGGTATCTCGTGTGGCGGAACGGTCACCACCGGGACCGACACTCTGGGGTGTCTAGCGGTCGGGTTCAAGGTGTGCTGTCCAATCTCTATCCCGGCGCGCCGCCGTCTACCACGGGTTTCGTGTCGGCAGCGCTGCCGACCCCAAGGATCTCCGGTATCGCGGGCAGGCAGAGAGTAGGGAGATCCCTACATCTGGCCGGCCTCGGCGAATGTTTCGACGCGACAGGTGGACTCGGGCTGATTACCATCCACGGCCATGGCCCGGGCAGATCGGCGAACCGGGCCGGTAGGGTCCGGAGGTAGCGGATCGGTGATGTCACCGGGACGAGCTGGCCAGTCCTTGGTGGGCAGGACGGCGGAACTGCATGCGATACACACGGCACTGGTCGCTACGGAACAGGGGGCGAGCGCAGCGATCTCGATCACCGGCGAACCGGGCATCGGTAAGACGAGTCTGCTACGGGAAGCCGCACTGCGGGCCGCAGCACGCGGTTTTCAGGTAGTGGACGGGCGCGGAACCGAATTCGAACACGAGATTCCCTACGCGGTCGTGATCGACGCTCTCGACGACCCACTGGGTTCGCTGCACCACGCGGAGCTCGAGGCACTCGGGCGGGACAGTCTGGCCGAACTCGGCCGGCTACTGCCGTCGCTGCGGGCATGGGCGGCACCGTTGACGACGGCCCTGCAGATCGAACGCCACCGCTGCCATCGGGCGGTCCGGTCGGTGCTGCACCGGCTCGCGGCGCGGCGGCCCGTGCTGCTGGTGCTCGACGACGTGCAGTGGGCCGACCATGCCTCGGTCGAGGTGATCGCGCACCTGCTGCGACACCGGTCGCCGCACCTGATGCTGCTGCTGGCCTACCGCAGGTCGCAGCTTCCCGATATCGCGACCGCGGCTTTGTCCCGCGCCGCCTACGACCACGCCCTCACCGCGCTGGAGCTCGGTGCGCTGTCGCTGGACGAGACCGCCGAACTCGTCCACGATGCGGGCCTCGACGACAGCGAACTGGCGCAACTGCATCAACAATGCGGCGGTAACCCCTTCTACCTCCAGGAACTCGCCCGCTCCCTGCGAAGATCGCCGAGCCGGATGCCCGGCCATATCGGCGACACCGACCCGGCCGGGGTGCCTGCAGCGATCCTGGCCGCGCTGGCGCAGGAGATCCGCGCCTTGTCCCCGAATGCCCGCCACCTGCTCCGCGCCGCCGCGCTGATCGGTAGTTCGGTCGAGCTGGACCTGGCCGTCGAGATCAGCGAACTGACCGAACCACAGGCCCGTTCCGCAGCCGACGAGGTGGTGCGCGCGGGTATCGTGCACGAGTCCGCGACCCCGGGCCAGCTGGTTTTCCGGCACCCCATCGTCCGTCTCGCCGTCTACGAGGGCGCGGGCTACGGTTGGCGCACCCAAGCACATCGCAGGGCTGCGGCGGCGTTGACGAGGCGCGGCGCGGCGCTGTCGGTACGCGCCCACCACTGGGAGTATTGCGGCGCGGTCGGCGACGAACAGGCGATCGGTCTGCTGACCGATGCGGGGGCGGCCGCGGCGCCCCGGGCGCCGGTCGCTGCAGCGCGCTGGTTCCGTGCGGCGCTGCGGCTGCTGACCGACGACGCGCCGGCCGAGCGGCGTCTCTCCCTGACGTTGTCGCTCGCGGACGCGCTGACCGCGACCGGCCGTCTCGGCGAATGCAGCGAGGTGCTGCGCCGCGCCCTGGAACTCATTCCCGCCGACGCGGTCATGGACCGCACCGGTGTCATGACCAGGATCGCCCTGACCGAGCAAGGACTCGGCAATGCCCTCGAAGGCAGGCGGCTGCTGACCGCGGCCTTGTCACTGACCCCACCTGGCAGTCTCGCGGCGGGATCGCTGCAGCTAGAGCTGGCCAAGAACCATCTGATGATGCGCAACTGGGAGGAAGCGGCCCGCGTCACCCGGCAGGTGCGTCGCAGTGCCCAGACCTGCGACGACCGGCGCCTGTACCTCGCCGCGACCGCAGCCAGTGCGTATATGGGCACCCTGCAGTGTGGGGACTCGCTGGTGCAAGCAGCGGCCCACCTCGACGAGGCGACCGCGGCCCTGGATGCCCTCACCGACACCGAGGTCGCGCCCGCCCTGCTGGACGGACTCACCAACGTGGTGTACGCCGAGGTATCGCTGGAACGGTTCACCAATGCCGCCGCACACGCCGCGCGAGGTATCCGGCTGTCTCGTGACACCGGGCACGGCAGGCATCTGGTGGAGCTGCAGCATCTGCGAGCGCTCGCGTTCCTCATGCAGGGCCGGTTGGAGGCCGGGCTCTCGGCCGCCGCGAGTGCCGCCGAAAGCGCGCTGCTGCTGGACAACTCACCGATGGTGGCGTTGACCGAAGCAACACGCTGCTGGCTGTTGATGCTGCTGGGCCGCACCACCGATTCCCTCGCTTCCGGAGCGCTGGCCGTCCGCGTCAACGCGCAGGCACCGAACGCACTGTTCGCCTGGCATGCCCCACTTGTCCACGGGGCCGCGCTCATCGAGGCGGGCCGCTAC
The DNA here is from genome assembly GCF_002081715.1 of Nocardia donostiensis. GTDB lineage: Bacteria > Actinomycetota > Actinomycetes > Mycobacteriales > Mycobacteriaceae > Nocardia > Nocardia donostiensis. Next base: position 95,056 of record NZ_MUKP01000002.1, read on the forward strand.
CGTCACGGCCGCCGCGAACTTCTCACCGTCGACGGCGGTCACGAACTCCAGCAGATATTTCCGACCACCATGCCGTACTTCTACCGTTTCCTGGTCGACAGCGAACTCGCCCTGGGCCGTATCGACGCCGCCGAGCAGACGACCCGGCATGTCGAGGACATCGTCCGCGCGATGCCGACATTACGTATGCGCGATGGAGACGCGCGATACTGCCGTGCCCGAATCCAGCTGGCCTGCGGGGATATCCGGGCCGCCGTCGCCAGCGCCGAGCAGTCCGTCGCCGCCTACGAGGCAGCCGGAACTCCGGTGGACGCCGCTCGGGCGAGACTGCTGCTCGGGCACGCGTTATCCGACAGCGGCGACGCACCCGCCGCCGAGCGTGCGTTCGATAGCGCATTGGGCACGGCGGAGATGTGCGGGGCGACCCGGCTGGCCGAGCGAGCCCGGCTCGGCCTGCACCGGCTGGGCGGACGACAAGCACCCAGACACCGCAACCGTTCCCGGGCAGCCACCGGTCGGCTCGGCGACCTGACCGAACGGCAGTCCGAGATCGTGGCCCGCGTGGTACTCGGCCGAACCAACCGTCAGATCTCCGAAGAGCTCTACGTCAGCGAGAAAACCGTGGAAGCCCATCTCACCCGCCTGTACACAAAGCTGGGAGTCTCGTCCCGCACCGAACTCGCCGCCGTCGCCAGCGACAGCTGGTCAACCTTTTCCGGCGGTACACCGTCCGATTAGCCGAACCAGCACCCAGCGTCTTTCACCGCTTCGGAAGCGACTCCAGTATTCGGCGCATAACGTCTTCGAGCGCGGCGGCATTGGTTCCGTGCACCGAAACCATCGGCACTTCGGTGCCCAGGAAAGAAGATTCCCCGCCCGCATACAGTGGCGGCCCAACGATGGAGTTGTAGGTGCGGTATCCCTCGCCTCCGTCGAAAAGGTGGACCGGATGGTCGGCGACGGTGAAGACCAGCGGCTGTTCTATGGTCGCCGAACCCTCCAGCTGATACTTGTAGTCCACCACGATGTCGTCACCCTGATAGGTGAAATAGCAGTTCCACAGCAGCTGCACCTCCGCGAGCGTGGCACCGTTCAACGAGTCGACCACCGCGCACGGGTCCTGACCGGTGAGTGCGGTTACCGCCGTATCGGGCGAGGATCCTGGTTCGGGTTCGGCGGCCCATCGGGCCAGACCGATCGGCAACAGAGTCTGCGCGATGGGGCACGGATCGGTGTCCGGCCGGGTGACCACCTCCAGGTACAGCTCCGCAGTCGACGGGTAGGTGGCGGTCAGGCTGCAGGTCCGTTCGCGGAGCTCGGCTGGGTCGACACCGGAGCGGCCTCTATCGATAACGGTCCGCACCGACACATCCCCCAGGGTGCTGACGGCGCCAGGCAGCAGGACACCCTCCTGCGGGGGCGGATCCATCAACACCTGCCATTTCACCATGGTCCCGTCGGACGGATCGGCAGCATCCAGTACCGCCTTGCAGGTGTAGGTATCGGTGGTCTTCACCGATGTCACCTCACCCACTTTTCCCAGCTCGTCGCGTGGCAACAGGGCGCACACATCAATGTTCCGAGCCCGTTGCATGACCTCCCGCCGCTGTTCGGTGTTCTGCGGCGCGGTGAGCCACACCAGGTCGGTCCCGGCTGTGGGCGAGGGGGTTTCCGATCCGCACGCGACGACGCAGACCACCAGAACACTCACCAGAGCCAGGAGCCGGAACATATTCCCCCCAATAGTGATACAGATACGGGCTCCGACAAACTAACTCGAGACCGCTGACCGAACCAATCGGAGCTCACCCCGCCGGTCCGACGCGACATGTTATCCGATGCCCGACGCCATATCGTCGATTCTCGACGGTCAGACGAGCCAGGACTTGCTCCCCGGGTAGTCGTCGAAATCGTCCGGCCAATCGCTCGGACCGACGACGCGGTCAGCATTGCGTTGCCGCTGCTGCCCCGGCGAGGTGGACGCCGCCGGTGGCGGTGGTGGCGGTTCCGGCTTCCACGGCCAGATGAAATTCGGCGAGGAGCGAAGGTCGAGTACCTCCGGGGGCAGCGGTCGCATGAGCAGTTCGATCTCCTGCCATCGGCATTCGCCGTTGCGAACGCGTTCGGCGTAATACCGCAGCTCCGGTGATGCGTACGGCAGGGCCGCGAACTCGAACATCAACTCGTCGGTGACCACTGTCGGCTCATGGAGTACGGAGGCGACATCCATGTTCTCGGCGCGTATGCGAGCGGTCCGCAAGCCGTCGATACTGTCCATGACTCGTCGAGCCGCCGCTTCGATCTCGGGATCGAGGTTCGGATCACGCATGCTGTCCCAGTTGGACTTCATCCGTTCTCCCACGGTTGTCTTCCGCTACCCACCTCATAGCCTTCTCGTGGTCTTTCGAGAGTGCTGTTGATCTGCGCTATTTCGGCCAAATCCTTGCCGACAGCCGCCCTCTTCAAGGTCGGCTCCAACTTTTCCTGCACCTTGCTCGCCACGGTCGCAGTGGGCTCGGAGATAAAGGACAGAAATTCCTTCAGCCTGTTCTTTGCTTCCTCGACTTTGTCCACGATATCCCGAATAGTGGACACGATCGTGTAAATCTTGTGCCCGAGATCGATCACCTCGACCACCTGACCGAGACCAGGCACTTTCTTGATGACCTGTTTGAAGATACCCTTCACGCTCTTGACGTCGATATAGTCCAAGAGCATATCCCTGAGCTTGGTGAGCGCCGCTTTGATGCCTGCCCGGATCTCGTCGGCCAACATCCCCGTCACGTCGGCGATCACCCGACCGACAGGACCTTCCCACTTCATTGCCGCGATCTGGCGTCGCGCCCAGTTCTGCTCGAAAGCAATAGCCGCCTTACCGTTCCAGGTCGGGCCCACTCGGACGACACCGCTTTCGAGGTTCTTACCGGATGCCTCCATCGCGTTTCCGGCGGCCTTGTATGCCTCCCCGATTCGGCGTAGTTCATTCCAATTGCCTTCCACTGGCCGCAATATCAGAACCAGAGGATCCACCTCCTCCCCCGCCATTCGGGTAACACTCTTGATTTCGTTGTTGACCCCTTCCAGCCAGGGGGCAACTTCCCCGATCAGGCTCGCGAGTTCCTCTCGATTCGCCTCCGGCGGGTCCAGTTTGACGGATTCCGGTTTGGGGTACTGAGCCGCTGCGCCGTAGTCGGCGGTTTGACCCGGCCGTTCCACATCCGACCCGTACTCTCCGGGCACTGCGCTCATCACTTCGCTGGTTTGCGCATTGAGAGCCGCGTAGTTCTTCTGGTCCTGGTCGTGATACATCCAGGCAGCCTTGTTCAACTCCACCGCAGCACTAGCGTTGTGTACGCCGATATCCGCCATTCGACCGCGGGTGATGTCGGCGGCCGAATTCAATGGTTGCAGAAGGTCGCTGATGATCTCGCCAGTGAAGAGTTCCCCCTTTGGCCGGCCGTTATCGTTGATGAATTTCGCTATGGACGCGCAGTCCACGCCGATATCGTCGATGAGATTGGCCAGGCCTGCTATTTGGGTGGGATCGGCTTTGAATGATTCCATGGTTCCTGTCGCTGCCTATTCTTCTGTCTTGCGCAAGGACTTGATGATCGCGTCGACATCAGCATCCGACAGGGCATCAGGAAGATCCTTGTGCCGCATCACCACCAATAGCACGAACTCTGCACTCGAATAGCCCGAAGTGGCGACGACATCGAACGATGCCCGACTCAGACCGCAGGTGTCCGGCTGCCTGATATCGCTCACCTCAGCGGTGTAACGAATAGCCGGCCGACCCGACACCTCGAATGAGAACGGCCCCCGGATCTCCACCTTCGGCTTATAACCGGCCTCATCGTCGGCATAGAGCCGCTCGGCCTTCTCGACCTCTTCCCGCGCGGCCCGGTCGATATCGATCCCATTGCGGCCGGTGACACCTACCGTGGCCATGGATGAGGTGTCACTTTCGTCGCAGTAACCGGACCGGTAGTCGCTTCCAGCACCGTAGGTAGCGATGGAGCCGTCTTTGTCGGACCAGCCCATGACCATGCTGTTGGTTGCCAGCCAGTCTGCTGGCACGGTATAGGTGAGCCCGAACTTGGTGGGAACCGGCTGCGGCTCTCCCTCCCCCACCTCCGGCATAGGAGGCGGATACATCATCGACGGAAATCCCGGCGGCAGTGGTGCAACCGTGGTACTCGGCCGCTCCACAGGCGGCGCCGTCCACGAGGCCACCGCCCCATCCGAAGACTCGGAGCCTTCGAGATAGGGATTGCCGATCCACATCACGACATTCAGGAACAGCACGAACGCGCCGATCAATACGATGATCCGCCCGATCGGATTCAACACACCATACCGGTGCAGAAGTTTGACGAACTTCACCGCGAAACCCCACCCCTCCCATGCAACCGACCGGAAGCACAGTATTCCCATGCACCCAGCGTGTCAATCTGTTTGGCCGTGCTGGCCGGCGACTACCAGCGGGCGGGCGAGCTGATCGGTACCGCCGATTGGGCATCTGCACTACGCTTTCTCGAGAACAGCCGCAGCCGCATCGACGCCGAACTCAGCCGCGAAGACCCGGCGACACTGGCCATGTGGGGAAACCTCCACCTGAAATCCGGCTTGGCCGCCGCCCGCGCCGGAAAAAGAGACCTCGCCAACGCCCGTCTCCATGAGGTCACCGAAACCGCACAGCGCATCGGTCGGGACCGCGACGACTACCGCCTGTACTTCGGCCCGACCAACGTGGCCATCTGGTCGGTTGGTCTCGCCGTCGAAATGATGGACGGCACCGAAGCGGTCACGCGCGCACAGTCCGTCCGACTCCCCGCATCCACTCCCCGGGAACGGGCAGGCCACCACTACATCGACCTCGCTCGCGCTTATCTCCTACACGGAGAACGCAAATCGGCATTCGGCTCACTGCACGCCGCAAAGCGAATTGCGCCCACTCAAACCCGCTACCACCCGATGGTGCACGAGACGATCCGAATGCTCGCTCGCGACGAAGCGCGCAGCTCGGAAAGCATCAGAGGGTTCGCCGCCTGGTGCTGAATCACCCGGGTTTGAGCATTTGCAGTCTCGGCTCGCGATAGGCCGTGCCCACGCGGCAGATTTACCGAGCGGAGCCACCCACTACTTTGAAGGTTTCTCTGCGCTGTCCTGCTGATATCACTGGAAAGATTCAACCCTTGTTTCAACGATACAGTTGACAGAATGGCTGACGGCGTGGCTGATGAAAACCTGAAAATCGAACTCAGCCTGGCTGAACTACGCGCGATCACGGCCTACGGCGTGGCCTGCGCGGAACCCGCACTGGCGATATTCGAACGCGAACGCCCCGACGATCAGCGCCCACGCACCGCAATCGACGCTGCACAGGCGTTCGCGGAGGGAGCCGAGCGAACCAAGGCGATCCGTGACAGCGCGTGGGCGGCACACCGGGCATATCAAAACGCACGAGACGCAGGACAGACCGCGGCGAGCGATGCTGCGCGCGCGGCCGTTGCCGCAGCCAGTGCAGCATTCCTGCACCCACTGGCGAAAGCGACTCAGGTCCTGCACATCCTCGGATCGGCCGCCCACGCGGCGCGCGCCTTCGAGCTCGATGCCGGCAACGACCGCAACATCGGCGCCGACCATATCGACAAGGCAAGAGACCTAGCCGACCCCACCGTGGTGAACGTTCTGATGCGTTACCCGAACGCCCCGAGTGGTCGCGGCCGCGCCGGAGAGCTGATGCGGATATTGGATGCATCGCTGCGCCGGCTGGCGACCGACCGGTTTTAGACGCGCACGCAGGTCCGGATCGATCGCAGTGGGTCATTCCCAGGAGGACAACACATCTTCCGCTCCCCGAACAAGATCCACTCCAGCGTGTTTCGCCTCTTGCGCGATTCCGGCCCGGCTCGCAGCGACCAGACCTGTTTCGCCACCAGCCCGCGATCAGCGCCGACCGGGTCGGTCTCGGGATCGAACCGCCTATTCCACCAACCGCCCACGGTTCCCACGTCGGGCCAAGGCAGCCGTTCCCCCAGAGCCGCAGGAGGGAAGTTACCAGCAGGAGACGGCGCGAGGTCGGAGCGACGACCCACCCCTACTTCCGGGGCCTTTCGCCCTGCGCTGCAGCCGGTAACGTTCACGGCGGGAATTACCACCCGCTCCGACGAGCGGACACCACGGGAGGGAACAGATCATGACCCGTACGCGAGGAATCAGCCGTCACGTCCGGACAAGCACCATCGCCGCCGCGACGACCCTGTGCGCACTCACCATGGCGACACTCGCCGCACCGACCGCGACAGCGGCACAGAGCGCGTCCGTCGTCGAAGGCCGGGGACGGATCCTGGTCACCGTCGACAAGGATCACCCGAACGAAACCACCGACGAAACGATATGGATGGACGGCCGCGAACTCCGGCACTGCGGCTGGGGCAACCGAAACACCGTCGGACAGAACCGTTATCACCGCATCTGCGACGTACCCGCCGGCACCCACCACATTCAGGTACGCGATCCCGGCAGGGGCACTCTCGTCGACAGCCACGTCACCGTCCCACCGCCCAACGGTCTCCTCGACATCGTCGACACGGTGATCAGCTGCCTACACCTGCCACTCCCCACCGATCCCACCTACCAGGACAGCTTCTGTAAACAGATCGGCTGACCTCCCGTGAAGGGAAACGCCCAGGTAGCCACTACAGTGCTCCTTCCCGATCAACCTCGGGAAGAACTATCCCCAACTCGTTGGGATGTGCTGCCGACGAGGTAGGCGATCTCTCTCACGACCCATCCCTGAATGGGGGTGGGGCCAAAACGTACGACGGCGAATCGGCAGAGCCAACCGTAGTGGGGAGTGCCGGGATAACCGACACTCCCGCCGGGCCGGGAATTAGATAAGTCGGGGGTCGATGACGACGGCCTGTCCGACGGGGACAAATGTGAACGGACAATATGCAGCGGCGGTATTACCTTCGCGCGTCGACACACTGTATACGTCTCTTTCATTCAGGGCAGGGCCTCGGCAGGTAACGCGCAGGGTGAACGTATTTGCCCAATCGGTGCCGCGGGTAAGGTTTGAACACGTTGCCGTTACTCCAAAGCAGGGGATAGCGGCTTATCCGTGCTGACACGGGGACTCGCGAAATTACGGAACAAACGTGCGGCAGCGCCCTGATCTGGTAACGCAATTTTTCACATCAGCCACCGAACATCGCTGCTCTGATTCTCCGGTTTCCCGACCCGAACCCGACACATTGCGCCGCGAAAAGTGAAGCTGGGAGCATCCGGCCAGGCGAAGCTCTTTCAGGGCGGACCGAGTCGACTGATCGGAGCCTGCCGAACAGGCCGAACACTCGCTTACCGGCCGCGCAGCCGGCTGCGGCACATCCGTAAGCTGGTCGGATCATGACGCGCACAACTCCCGACTCCTGCCCCGGCGTCCTGCGACTGCACGAGGCCGCCGATGGCCCGTTGGCGCGGGTCCGGTTGCCCGGGGGGCGGGTCGAGCCGGGGCAGATGCAGGTGCTGGCGGAGGCGGCGCGGGAGTTGGGGGACGGGAATATCGAGCTCACCTCGCGCGGGAATGTGCAGCTGCGTCGGGTGCGGGATGCCGCGGAACTGACCGGGCGGCTGGAATCAGCCGGGTTGCTGCCGAGTCACACGCATGAGCGGGTGCGCAATATCATCGCGTCACCGCTGGCCGGTCGGGTCGGGGGCGGTGCGGATGTGCATGCGCTGGTTCGCGAGTTGGACGCCGGGTTGCGGGGGGCGGCGCGATTGGCCCAGTTGCCCGGGCGAGTGTTGTTCACCCTGGACGACGGCCGCGGTGATGTCAGCGGGCTGAGCCCGGATATCGGGGCGCATGCCACGGCCGCCGACGAGTTCGCGTTGCTGCTGGCCGGGCGTGACAGCGGTATCCGGGTCTCGGCGGGCGATACCGTCGATGTGCTGCTCGCCGCGGCGTACGGGTTCCTCGAACTGAGCAACGGACAGTGGCGACTGCACGAGATCGACGACGGTATCGACCGGGTCACCGACCTGCTCGGCCGCACACCCGGTCCCGAACGGCTCCACCTGGATACACCGACCGAGCTCCCGATCGGCTGGCTGCCGCAGGACGACGGCCAGGTCAGCCTGGGTGCGGGTGTGCCGTTGGGTTCGCTGCCCGCGCGTACCGCCGAGTTCGTCGCGGCGGTCGAACGGCCGGTGCTGGTCACCCCGTGGCGTGGCCTGGTCATCACTGATCTCGCCGAGGGGCCGGCCGAGCAGGTCGTGCGAGTCCTCGCTCCGATGGGTTTGATCTTCGACGCGCATTCGCCGTGGTTGCAGGTCACCGCATGCGCGGGGCTGCCAGGTTGCGCGAAATCCCATACCGATGTGCGCGCCGATGCCGCGGAAGCTGTTATCTCCGGTCGCGTCGTTCCCACCGCCTCGGTATCCGGCGTCACTGCCTCCGGCGTCACTGCGGGATTCCCCTCACCTGTCACCGTCCCCGCCGCTCAGGTCGTCGCCGCCGGACGCCAGCACTGGTCCGGCTGCGACCGCCGCTGCGGACGCCCGACTGGCCCGGTCACCGAGATCACCGCAACCCCGGACGGCTACCGGATCACACCGGCCTGATCTTTTGCGCCCGTTCACGACGAACGTGGCCACCCACACCCCGGCCGCCCTCCGCGCCCCGAATAGGGTGTCCGCATGTCCGACGTGCGCACCAGTTACCTCACCGACGCGGCCGAGATCTATCGGCAGTCGTTCGCGATCATTCGGGACGAGGCGGATCTGGACCGGTTTCCGGCGGATGTGGCGCAGGTGGTGGTGCGGATGATCCATGGGTGCGGGCAGGTGGATCTGGCTGCGGATATCGCGTTTACTCCGGGTGTGGTGGCGGCGGCGCGGGGGGCGCTGCGGGCGGGGGCGCCGATTCTGTGTGATGCGAACATGGTGGCTTCGGGGGTGACGCGGAAACGGTTGCCCGCCGACAACGAGGTGTTGTGCCTGCTGGGGGATCCTCGGGTGCCGGAGTTGGCGGCTCGGATGGGTAATACTCGGTCGGCGGCGGCGCTGGAGTTGTGGCGGGAACGGCTCGACGGGGCGGTGGTCGCGATCGGGAATGCGCCGACAGCGCTGTTCCATCTGCTGGACATGCTCGACGCGGGCGCGCCGCGGCCTGCGGCGGTGCTGGGTATCCCGGTCGGGTTCGTGGGGGCGGCCGAATCCAAGGAAGCGTTGATCGCTGCCACCGGTATCGAGTACTTGACCGTGCGCGGCCGGCGTGGGGGCAGCGCCGTCACCGCATCGGCGTTGAACGCGATCGCGAGCGAACAGGAATGACGGTGCGAGCGGGCAAACTGTGGGGTGTCGGGCTCGGGCCGGGCGACCCCGAACTGGTGACGGTGAAGGCGGCGCGGGTGATCGGTGCGGCCGATGTGATCGCGTTCCACAGCGCGCGCCACGGCCGCAGTATTTCGCGGGGGATCGCCGCACCGTATATGCGGGCCGGGCAGCTCGAAGAGCACTTGGTGTACCCGGTCACCACCGAGACCACCGATCATCCGGGCGGCTATCAGGGCGCGATCGAGGAGTTCTATACCGAAGCCGCCGAACGGCTGGCGGCGCATCTGTCGGCGGGGCGTTCGGTGGCGTTGCTCGCCGCCGGTGACCCACTGTTCTACAGCTCCTATATGCATATGCACCGGCGACTGGCCGACCGGTTCGAAGCCGAGATCATTCCCGGCATCACGTCGGTGAGCGCGGCGTCGGCCGCTCTCGGCACGCCCCTGGTGGAGGGTGAGCAGGTGCTGACCGTGCTGCCCGGCACCATGTCCCCCGACGAACTCACGCAGCGGTTGCGTGACACCGATGCGGCCGCGGTGATGAAACTCGGCCGCACCTATCCCGGTGTCCGCCGCGCACTCGCCGATTCGGGGCGGCTCGACGACGCCTACTACATCGAAAGAGCCAGCACCGGACGTCAGCGGGTGCTGCGCGCCGATGATGTGGACGACTCCGAAGTCCCCTACTTCGCGATCACCATCGTCCCCGGACCCGAACCCACCACCTCGCTTCCCGTTTCGCAATCGGAGAGGTCCCGATCCGAGCCCGCCCCGGCCGCGGCACCGGCGCAGCGCACCGGTACCGCCTCGGGCGCACCACTGGAGCACCCGCACCGTACTTCTGGGCGAACAGAAAATGGCCTCCCGCCTCAGCCGCAACATGCCGTCACGAATGGCGGCGCGCCGCGCGGGCAGATATCTGAGGCGCGGATTCCGTCGGATGCGACAGCAGCGTCGATGAACACCCGAGCCGACGAGGCAGCAGACGGCGAGGTTGTCGTCGTCGGTCTCGGCCCCGGTGCGAGCGAGTGGACCACTCCCGAGGTCGAGCAGGCGTTGGCCGAGGCCACCGACATCGTCGGTTACACCACCTACGTGAACCGGGTCCCGCTCCGGCCGGGGCAGCGGCGTCACGCCAGCGACAACCGGGTCGAATCCGAACGTGCCGCCATGGCACTCGACCTCGCCCAGCGGGGGGCGCGGGTTGCGGTGGTCTCCTCCGGTGACCCCGGGGTGTTCGCGATGGCGGCGGCGGTACTGGAGGAATCCGCCGCACCGCAGTGGGCGGGCGTCCCGGTCCGGGTGCTGCCCGGGGTGACCGCGGCGAACGCTGTCGCGAGCCGAGTGGGGGCACCACTGGGCCACGACTACGCGATGATTTCACTGTCGGATCGGCTCAAACCGTGGGATGTGGTGGCGCGCCGGCTGTCCGCGGTCGCTGCCGCCGATATGGCGATCGCCGTCTACAACCCCGCGTCCAGTCAGCGCACCTGGCAGGTGGGCGCGATGCGGGACCTGCTGCTCGAGCATCGCGACCCGCGGACACCGGTGGTGATCGGCCGCGAGGTCGGCGGCCCGCAGGAAACCGTGCGCGTGGTGGCGCTGGCCGACTTGAACCCGGCGGAGATCGATATGCGCACGCTGTTGATCATCGGCGCCTCCACCACGGCGCTCGTCGACACCGGCGACGGCCCGCGCGTCTACACCTCCCGCCGCTACCGGACCCCGGCCGAGCACATCCGATAGCGTTCACCGAGCGAGCGTCGGCAATCCGGAACAGCCCTGCCGGCATGGCGAGACGGCCGCGGGATACCGCGGCCGTCTTTGCCTTCTCGGCAGTTCATCGAGCCTGCCGCAGCCCCTGATACTGCAGGGCCGCGAAGGCACCGACCACGACGGCCTGCAATACCGTCCAGATCGCGCCTGTCACGCTGGGTTCCAGCATGCCCCCGGCCAACGCGATCAGGCTGGCAACCGTCCAACCCACATTCACCGCGATCACCACCCGCGATGCGCCGCGGGAGATACGTGCGGGCTGGGCTACCACGGCGACCGCCATGGCGTAGACGGTCAAGAAGATGCCGACCGGGACCCCCACACGCTGGTCGAGGCCGAGCAGTGATTCGATCGGACCGGACAATGCCAGGTAGGCCAATCCGTTGACGCCGGTGACCAGCGCGTCCGTGCGCAACGACAGGCGCAGCAGCGTGTCACCCGGAGCGCGCAGGGTGGACAGAAAACCTGAGGCGGTGGCGGTGGTCATGAGAGAACTCCTGAGGGATGGGAGATGCGGCCGGACGGCCGGGAACTGGGTCAGGCGGAGGCGGGCACTTTGTCGAGGAAGCCGTACACGGCGCTGATGCGGCCTTCGGCGACGACGGCGACGTCGAAGCCGATCACTACGGCCGGGCCGTCGACCGGACCGAGTTCCCAGGTGAACCGGACCTGATCGTGATGGGCGTCGATCGGCCCGGCCAACCGGAACACCCAGCCGGGAAACTGTCCCTGAGCGGCGGCGATACCGGCGTCGATCTCCTCATGTCCCCGCACGGCCATCAGCGGATCGGTGTACGCGGCGTCTGCCGCGAACACTCGCGCGACGGCGGCCTTGCGGGCGGTCGGGTCGGTGACGTTCCATGCCTCGAGATACTGGGCGACGATGTCGTTCACGGTGCCTCCTGTAGAGCTTCGACCTGCGGGTCGAAGTCGGTTCTGGGTTACGCGGACAACGTTATGGCGCAGGTGAGGTCGCCGAATCAGTCATCCATCAGTACTTTTCGCGATGAGCGACCGGTCGTGTAGGTCGAGACGGCTACGGTGATCGGATGCTCTATGGACGCGAGGCCGAGCAGGCCCGTATCGACGCACTGCTGGCCGCGGCGCGGGCAGGCCGCAGCGGCGCACTGGTGCTGCGCGGCGACGCGGGTATCGGCAAGACCGCGCTCCTCGACTACGCCGCCGCCAAGGGCATGGCGACGGTACGCAGCGCAGGGATCGAATCGGAGGCCGAATTACCCTTTGCCGGGCTGCATCTGCTGATGCGCCACGGCGCTCCCCCGCTCGACACGCTTCCACAACGGCAGCGCGAGGCCCTCCTCGGCGCGTTCGGTACGACCGACCACGACCCCGGCGACCGCATGCTGATCGGGCTCGCGGTGCTCTCACTCCTCGCCGAGGAAGCCGCCGAGCAACCGCTGCTGTGCCTGATCGACGACGCGCACTGGCTGGACCGCGCTACCGCGGACACGCTCCTGTTCGCGGCACGACGCCTGGATGCCGAAGGCGTGGTGATGATCTTCGCCTCCCGCACCGGCACCGGCGATTTCCCGGCGCCCGGCCTGGACGACATGCTGGTCACCGGGATGCGCCAGGACGCGGCGGCGGCACTGGTGGACAGCCGTTATCCGGAACTGTCGCCGACGGTGCGGTACCGGTTGCTGGTGGAGTCGGGTGGCAATCCGCTCGCGCTGCTGGAATTGCCCGCCGTGCTGGCCGCCGAGACCCCCGGCCCCGATCCGCTGCCGCTGACCCAACGGCTGCGCGACGCGTTCCACGGTCACCTATCCCGGCTCCCGGACCGAACTCGGTCGCTGCTGCTTGTCGCGGCGGCCGCGGGCGCCGCGGATCTGGGCACGGTACTGCGCGCGGCCGCCGAACTCGGTGTGGGTCTGGCTGATCTGCAGCCCGCCGAGGAGGCCGGGCTGGTGCGCACGGACGGAGGTGGTCTCGTCTTCCGGCATCCACTGCTGCGGTCGGCGGTCTATCAGAGCGCAGCGCTGACGCGCCGCATCGCCGCGCACCGGGCGCTGGCCGAGACGATGACCGGCCCCGGCAAAGCCGATCTGCGAGCCTGGCAGTTGGCCTCGGCAGCAACCGGCCCCGACGAAACCGCGGCCGCCGCGTTAGAGGCGACCGCCGATCGGGCCCGTAAGCGCAGCGGCTACCACGGCGCGGTAGCCGCATACGCCCGCGCCGCCGACTTGAGCATCGATGCGAGAGCGAGGCTGCGCAGGCTGCTTCCCGCCGCAGAAACCGCCGCCGAGACCGGGCAATTCGATATGGCGCTGCGGCTGGCCGAGCAAGCCGCAGCGCTGACCGACGACCCGGTGCTGATCGCCCGGCTCGACCTCGTGCGCGGCCTCGCCGAATTCGGTGCGGGCCGAGCGAGTCCTGCGCATCGGCTACTACTCGGCGCGGCCGCACGTATCCGTGAACGCGATCCGCTGCGCAGCGCACGGATACTCGTCCAGGCCGTCCACCCGGCGTGGTATCTCGGTAACACCGCACTGGCGGAAGTGGCCGAGCTGTTCGCCGGACTCGACCTGCCGCCGGACGAACCGATGTCCCCTATTGCGCAATACATGCTCGGGGCCGTCGCCGCCCGCTACACCGTCGACCTACGGGAAGCGGCCGTTCGAGCGCGCGACCTCGGAGCCGACAGCCCCCGTGACCTGGTGCAGATGTGCGGAGCCGGTTTGGTGGTCGGCCAGGACGTCCAGGTCGGCGAGCTCGCCGCCGAACTCATCACCGAATGCCGGGAACAGGGCCGTATCGCCCTGCTGCCCGCGCTGCTGTTCTTCCGCGCCGAAGCCGAGACGGCGTTGGGCAGGCCGAGTGAGGGCAGGATCGCCGCGACCGAGGGGTTGCGCATCGCCGAAGACAGTGCGCTGGGGCAGTGGATCAGCCAGCACCACGCCTACCTCGCCTATCTTTCGGCGCTGACAGGCCGCGAGGACGACTGCTCGGCGGCGGTCGCGCGGGCCACCGCGGAAGAGTTCGGGGGTGATCTCGCGCCCGGCGCTGGCTGGGCCCACGCGGCGCTGGGGCTGCTCGATCTGGGCTCGGGTCGCGCCGACAACGCGCTGCGGCGATTCGCGCCGCTCACCGTCGAACCCGCACGTCATCATGTGGCCGGCCTGCGGGTGCTCCCCGATATCGTCGAAGCCGCTGTCCGGCTCGGCGCACCGGAACGAGCGGGTGAGGCGATGGCACGCCTCACCGCCTGGGCCGCATCCGCGCGCAGCGAATGGATCGAGGCACTCGCGCAACGTTGCCGCGGCTTGCTCGCCGCCTGCGCCGATGTGGCGGCACCCGTAGTGGAGGAACACTATGTGGAGTCGCTGCGGATCGGTGGACGGCCGCTGGAGCAGGCCCGGACGCGACTGGTCTACGGGGAGTGGCTGCGCCGGGTGCGCCGCAAACACGATGCCAGAACCCAACTACAGCAGGCAGCCGAGGCTTTCGACCAGATGGCGGCGGTACCGTGGGCGCAGCGTGCGCGGGCTGAACTGGCGGCTCTCGGTACGAGCGGCCCCGCGGCGGCCGGTCCGGGCGTTGGGGCCCGGCTGACCCCGCAGGAGCTGCAGATCGTGCGGCTGGCCGCGCAGGGGCTGTCGAACCGGGATATCGCGGCACAGCTTTTTCTGAGCCCGCGCACCGTCGGCCATCACCTGTACAAGGCCTACCCGAAACTCGGCGTCACCTCGCGCGGTGAGCTGGCGGCTCTCCAGCTGGGAATCGGGTAGCGCAGTCCGATAACATCCCACTATGGAATATTTCCGTTGAAGGGAGTCCGGTGGCGGTGAGTACGCGCGGGCAGCGACCGTTGAATTCCACGGCCGCGTCACTGCTGGGATTTCTGCACGAGGGCCCCATGTCCGGCTGGGACCTGATCACCATGGCCCAGCGTCGGATCGGTGATTTCTGGACCATCACCCAGAGCCAGGTCTACCGAGAACTGGCCGCCATGGACGCCGCCGGGCTCGTCACCAAAGGCGAAACCGGCGCCCGTGACCGCACCCCGTACCACATCACCGACGCCGGACGCGCTGCGTTCGCCGCCTGGATCGCCCGCGACCCCGGCGCGGAAACCATCCGGGTGCCGCTGCTGCTGACCCTGAACTTCGGTGACCACCTCGACCCCGCCCACCTGAACCAGCTCGTGGCCGATGGCCGCGAGGTGCACCAGCAGCGCCTCGACCGCTATCTCACCGAGGATCTCTCGACACTCCCCCCGCATCGAGTGGCGACGCTGGAGTTCGGTATCGCCTATGAACGTGCGGTACTCGCCTGGTTCGATCGTTTGCCGGAGCTCTTGCATTCGGCTCCCGCCGTCGCGGACAGCAGCCAGTAGGGACGAGCACGTCAGCCGTCGATCGCGGCGGATCGTCCCGGTCCGAGTGTCGCGACATGCTGGTGGAGAACGGCTCGGATAGTCGCCCGATCGACGGCCCCGTGGGGGGTGACAGCATCCAGCGACAGGCCGGAGATGAGGGCAGCGAGGCGAACTGCTTCCTGCTCAGGGGCGGCCACCTCGATAGCGGTCAGCGCTTCCACGAGGACCGTATGCAGGTCGGCGGCCATCTGTCTGGTTACCGGCTCGAACGCGGGGTTGGTTCGCGAGGCGGCGATGACCTCCATCAGGACGATCGCTTCTCGGTGCTTCTCGTCGTCCAACGGAACCAGCTCCTCGAGTACCGCGAGCAGGTGCCGTTTCGCTGCTTCGCCGCCCTGTACTGCCGGCGCAGGGCGGCGGGCGAGGCGCTTGCCCATGCGGTCTCCTGCCTCGGTCACCGCCGCAACGACCAGAGATTCGTGGTCGGCGAAATAGTGACGGACCGAGCCCACATTCAGGCGGGCCTCCACAGCGACCTTGCGAAAGGTCACGGCAGCCAGGCCGTTGGCGACGACCAGGCGTAGCGCTGCCTCGGCGATATGGCGGCGGCGCTCATCAGCATCAACCTGTACAGGCATCGAGACAGTGTAAATACCGATGCAGGATGTATCACGCGCGTGATACAAAGGGTCGATCCGAGGACCGACTCCTTTCGAAAGGACCAGCCATGCACGAGGCAGAAGCCATCGCCGCAAACCGGGCGAATTGGGACGACCGAGCCGACGTCCACATACGCTCGGCGATGTACGACGTCGATGGCTTCCTGAACGACCCCACCGACATCTCGCAGGTCGTGCAGAACGACCTGTCGGTGCTGGCTCCGCACCTACCGGACTCCGGAGTCCAGGACCGCTCGCTGCTGCACCTGCAGTGCCATATCGGCACCGATACGATCTCATGGGCTCGGCTCGGGGCGATCGACGTACACGGGGTCGACCTGTCACCCAAATCCCTGCACCATGCGGCGCGCATCGCGCAGGCCGACGGCCGGGACATCGCCTGGGTAGAAGGCGACGTACGGTTCGCCTCGTCGCTGATCGACCGACATTTCGACACCATCGTCACCAGCGCCGGAACCATACTGTGGCTACCGGAACTCGAGCACTGGGCCCAGTCGATCCACGACCTCCTCCAGCCGGGCGGGGTGTTCATGATCCGCGACGATCACCCGATCCTCGGCGCAATGGAATTCGAGCCCTGGGCGATCACCGACGATTACCTCGGTGGCGGCGGGGCCCGAACCTACGAAGACTCGGGTAGCTACACAGAAAACTCGGCCGGCCTCATCGCACACGTCACCAATCACGAATGGCGCCACGACCTGGGCGAGATCGTCGGCTCACTGCTGCGTGCCGGGCTGAGCATCGAGGCACTCATCGAGCTGCCCTATATGGACTGGCCCGCGTTCGGCGACCTCATCCCCTGCCCCCAGGGATGGACACTGCCAGCGGAATCGCCCAGGATCCCGCTGAACTTCGCCATCGTCGCCAGGCGTCCCGACCAGCCGCAGGCCTAACACCGCTACCACTATGTCGTGAGCCGGCACCTCTCTTTGCCGGCCGCACACCCAGGCTCGGCGTCAGCTCGTTCGACATCATCGCGCTCGTCAGCGTAGAGGAACCTTCCGGCCCGTCGAACCCTCCCTCGACCGCCGCTCTCTGGTGCGGGTTCCACCCCCGCCCTGTCCCTGCCCCCAACCAAAGCCCGTGCACGGCGCAACCCGAGGTACCTGTACCGAAGCCGTTATGAGACAGGCGCGTAGCATCCCTAGCGCCTGTTCAGCCCTTACCGGTCCTAGCGGCAGTAGGGCTGTCGGCGGGTCGTCGGTGCGGAGGAACGCCAGATTCGGGAGACAGCCGAGTCAGCGGCCGCAGGCACCTGCGCACACTCGTTCCCAGGTCTCGGCGACGGTCGCGGTGAGGACCACTCCCGGCGGAGTGGGGGGCCGGTCGATCATGACGACCGGGATCCCTGCGGCGCGGGCGGCGGTGAGTTTCGCGGAGGTGAGGTCGCCGCCGCTGTCTTTGGTGACCACGGTGTCGATGCATTCGCGGACGAGTAGATCGGTTTCGTCGGCGACGGTGAACGGGCCACGGGCGAGGAGCAGTTCGTATCGAGCCGGAAGGGGTGGATCAGGTGGGTCGATAGCGCGGATCAGGAACCAAGGCCGGGTGAGTCCGGCGAAGGCGGAGACACCCTGGCGTCCGATAGTCAGTAGGACCCGTTCCCCCACGTCGGCAATGGTTTCCGCGGCTGCGGCGAGGTCCGGGACGCGGATCCAGTTGTCGCCGGGCTCGGCCGTCCAGCCGGGTCTGCTCAACCGGATCAGTGGTAGGTCGAGGGCGGAGGCTGCGGCTGCGGCATTGGCCGTGATGGTTCCGGCGAACGGGTGGGTCGCATCGACGACGAGGTCGATGCGGTGGGCGAGCAACCAATCACGTAGTCCTTCGGCGCCACCGAACCCGCCGACGCGCACCTCGCCGGCCGGGAGCACCGGCTCACGAACACGACCGGCGAGCGAGGACACGATCTCGAATCCCCGCTCGCCGGAAGCGATCTGGGCGAGCTCCCTGGCTTCCCTGGTGCCGCCCAGTAACAGAATTCTCAGGGCTGGCCGCTGAAGTAGGCGAGGCCGGCATTGAGCAACGACGGCCCACCCGCAACCGCGAGGCCGATGATCGCGCCCAGCACAGCGCCCGGCAAGATGCCGACGCCGAAGAACAGGATGCCGACGGCGGCGCCGATCAGACCGCCGACCAGAGCCCCCAGCGAGGCGCGCTGCAGCTCGGCCATGAACCACTGCTGCGCCCCGATGAACTCGGCCTGCGACGGCGCGCCCGCGACCGGGGTCGCTTGCGGGGTCAAGGTGAGGCGGCTGTTGTCGGCGTCGATCTCGGCAGCGATCTCGACCGGCCGGTTCGCGGCGGTCACGACCAGCGGGATGCTGGTGACGACGGCGCCTTCGGCGTTGGTCAGGGTGACGGCCTTGTTCTCGGTGTCGAGGCGGAACGCGCCACCGGACACCGTGGTCACCAGCGATTTGCCCTGTTCGGCCAGCTCGAGGGTGTAGTTCACGCCCTGGTCCTCACCGGTGACGGCGGGCACCGTAGCGTTCTGGTCCTGAGCCGCCGGCGGTGCCTCGGCAGGTGCGGCATAGCTGGTTCCGGCCGTGACACCGGTGGCGGCGACAGCCAGGAGCGCGGTGGCGGCGAACTTCTTGTATTTCATGGATCTCCCCGTCAGGAAATGTTTTCCGATCATGATCGGAACTCGCACAGACGATACCCGTTGGCACCGACGGGTTTAAGACCGAATTTCCCCGGAATGGGCATGCCGTTGCCTCCTTTTCACCACAGACCATTGGGTGACCGGCAGCTGCGGACGCCATGTGGTGAACCGGCCGAGTGGCTCACCCCGGTAGATCTGGTAACGACGCAGTTCACCGCCGTACTCGTCGGCCAAGGACAGCAGCAACGCCTCCGATTCCGCCGTCACCGCGTTCGCCACCATCCGCCCACCGTGGCGCAGATGCGCCCAGCATGTCTCGAACAGGCCGTGCTGGGTGAGGCCACCACCGAAGAAGATCGCGTCCGGCGGTGCGGGGTCGGTCCCACCCAATTCGGTCATGGCCTCACCGCGCACCTGCACACCGGGTGCCCCGAGGGTGGCGGCATTGCCGGCGATCTGGCGGCGGCGTGCACCGAGCCGCTCGAAAGTGACGGCGCGGCAGGCCGGATCGGTGCGGCACCATTCGATGGCGATACTGCCCGACCCGCCGCCGATATCCCACAGCAGTTCGCCCGGTGCCGGCGCCAGGGCAGCGAGTGTCAGGGCGCGTATCTCGGATTTGGTGAGCTGCCCGTCACCTGCGTACACGCTGTCGGGCAGGCCAGGCAGCCGAGTGATGCGCACTCGGTCCAGGTCGGCGACCGCGTGCACGGCGACGATGTTGAGCGGGTCTGCGGGCGGATGGTTCCAGCCGGCGGCGGTCCCGGAGACGAGCCGTTCGGCGGGCCCGCCCAACTGTTCGAGCACGGTCAGCGCGGATCCGCCGAAGCCGTGGCCGGCCAGCAGGTCAGCGACGTGGGCGGGCGTGTCCTGGTCGTTGCTGAGCACCAGAACCCGCCGCTGGTCGGCCAATTCGGGAAGCAACCCGGTCAGCGGGCGAGCGACAGCGCTGACGATCGCGACCTCCGGTAAGGACCACCCCAGCCGGGCACAGGCCAGCGACGCGGACGACGGCTGCGGCAACACTCGCAACGCCTGCGGCCCGACCAGCCTGGCCAGAGTCGTACCGATCCCGTAGAACATCGGGTCACCGCTGGCGAGCACCCCCAGCCGGACGTGGCGATACTCGTCCAGCAGCCCCGCCACCGCAGGCAGCAACGGCGACGGCCAGCGCACCCGCCGCGCAGTGACCGCATCGGGCACCAGGTCCAGCTGCCGCGGCGACCCCAACAGCACCTCGCAGTCGACGAGCGCCTGACGCGCTGCCCGGCCCAGGCCATCCCAGCCGTCGGCCCCGATGCCGACTACTGGTATCGGCGCACCGTCCCACCGGACGCTGCCACCCGATTCCGACATCACTCCCGCGCTCCTTCGCGCCTCATCGAGGCATCCGGCGCCAGACTGCCTGCGGCAGCAGTCGCATACCGAAAAAGATCGGGCCTAGCGCGCGAGGGACCCAGACCTTGCCCGCGCGGCGACCGAGCGCCGCGACCACCGCGTCGGCGACCTGAGCCGGGGTGCTGGAGAACGGCGCCGGGCTCATCCCTTCGGTCATCCGGCCGATCACGAATCCCGGGCGCGCCAGCAGCAGGTGCACACCGCTGCCGTGCAGGGCATCACCCAGACCACTGGCGAAACCGTCCAATCCGGCTTTGGCCGAACCGTAGACGTAGTTGGCTCGCCGCACCCGGGCGCCCGCGACCGAGCTGAACACGACGATATGGCCGCTACCTTGGACGCGCAGCTGGTTCGCGAGCACGGTCAGCACACTGACCTGCGCGTTGTAGTCGGTGTGCAGGACGGCCAGCGCATGAGCGGGGTCCTTTTCGGCGCGTGCTTGATCGCCGAGGATCCCGAATGCGAGGACCGCGACACCGATCGGGCCGTGCTCGGTTGCCACTTTCTCCAGCAGCGCCGGGTGACTTCCGGTGTCGTCGGCGTCGAACTCCACCCGATGCACGGCGGCAGCACCCGCCGCTTCGATCAGCGCGGTTTCGGCCGCCAGTTCGCCGCTGCGGCGCGCCGCCAGCACCACCACCCTGCCCGGCGCGATCCGCCGCACCACTTCCAGCCCGATCTCACTCCGCCCGCCGAGCAACAGCACCGCCCCGGCATCGATCCCTCGCCCACCACGCAATCCCATAGCATCAGTCTGTCATCCGGTATACCCCGGCTACACGGCCACCGGACCGCCTGGAGCAGGCAGCGATGTGTCCTCGCCGAGTAGGCACGAAGCCCTCGCCCCATCCGGTTCCCCGCGCCTGGTTGCTGTTCGCCCTGTTCCAGCGGGAGAGTCGGTAGCGCCGGAACTCGGGAAGACCGGCTGGGCGACACCGCCGTCCGTGTGATGTCCAGGTCGCGGCGGCACCCTTGGGCAAGGCGATCGGCGACGCCGCCCCGATGTGGGCAACGGATAGCCGGTCCCGGAACGGCCCGGTTACTGCTGCGGGTTGCACCGCCCGCAGGCAGGTCAGACCTGGACACGGTGCTGCGGAGCCGCGAACATCCCGCGCGGTCCGGAGCCGCCAGGTCCAGGCACCGATTGCGGCCACCGGCTCGGCAGCCGATACCGTCGAGTTCATGGCGATCAGCACTGTCGAACTGTCCCCGGCCGCGGTCGAATTCGTGACCGAGCGGCATCTGGCCACCCTGACCACCCTGCGGGCCGACGGAACCCCGCATGTGGTCGCGGTGGGTTTCACCTGGGATCAGCAGGCGGGCCTCGCACGGATCATCACCAACGACGGATCGGTGAAGGTGCGCAATGTGCGCAGGTCGGGGTATGCGGCAGTGAGTCAGGTCGACGGGATCCGGTGGCTGACGCTGGAGGGCCCGGCGACCGTCCTCGACGACGCGGACAGCGTCGCCGAGGCGGTGCGGCGTTACGCGCAGCGGTACCGGGTGCCGCGGGAGAACCCGACGCGCGTGGTGATCGAGATCCAGGTGCGTAAGGCGCTGTGCAGCGGGCCGCTCACAGCACGGTGAGGCCGTGTGGGCGCTGGTTCATCGACTCGCAGCCGTCTTCGGTGACGACCACGATGTCTTCGATACGGGCGCCCCATTCACCGCGAAAGTAGATGCCCGGCTCGACACTGAACGCCATTCCCGGCCGCAGCTCGAGCTGGTTACCTCCGACGATGTAGGGCTCCTCGTGCACCGACAGGCCGATCCCGTGGCCGGTGCGGTGCACGAAAGCATCGCCGAGCCCGGCCGCGGTCAACGGCTTTCGTGCGGCGGCGTCGACGTCTTCGGCCCGCGCACCCGGTCGGACCGCGGCAACAGCAGCCGCTTGGGCACGTTCCAGTTCGGCGATACGCTCGGCCACCTGCGGGGCGGGTTCGCCGAGCACATAGGTGCGGGTGGAGTCGGAGTAGTAGCCGGGCGCCACCGGACCACCGATATCGACGACCACCACATCCCCGGGTTCGATACGCCGGTCGGACACATCGTGGTGCGGGTCCGCGCCGTGCTCGCCCGCGCCGACGATCACGAACGCCGCCTCGGTATGCCCTTCGGCGACAATGGCGTCGGCGATATCCCGGCCGACCTCGGCTTCGGTGCGTCCCGCGCGCAGCCACTCCCCCATCCGCGCATGCACGCGGTCGATGGCCGCGCCCGCCCGGCGCAGCGCATCGATTTCGGCGGCGTCCTTGATCATGCGCAGTTCGCGCAGCACTGGCGTCGCCGATACCGGCAGCCCACTGAACGATTCGGCCAGCGGCAGCAGATGCAATGCGGGCATGACATCGGTGACCGCCACCCGGGATCCGACGTGCAGTGACGATTTGACCAGCTGGTACGGGTCGGTGCCGTCCACCCAGTCCAGCACCTGCAGTCCGAGTTCCGCGACCGCGGAATCGGCCAGCGACGCCAGTTCCAGTTTCGGAATCACCACCGACGGGGTGGCCTTGTCGGACGTGATGACCAGGCAGGTCAGCCGTTCGAAGGATTGTGCGGCCGAACCGATCAGGTAGTGCAGGTCGGGTCCGGGGGTGACGAGCAGCGCGTCGAGATGTGCTTCGCGCATCAGCTGCACCGCCCGCTCCAGCCGGTCGGCATAGACGTCGGCCGCGAATCGTGACTCCGTATGCGAGCTCATGTGCTCGACGTTACCCGGAAGCCGAGCCGTTACACGCCGGTTGTCGGTGGCGGCAGGTAGCCTTCGGCGCGTGACTTCCGCTGCGTCTTCCCAGGGCCCGCTGCTGCTGCTCGACGGGGCAAGCCTGTGGTTTCGTGCGTTCCACGCCATCCCGGAGAAGATCACCGCGCCCGACGGTCGTTCGGTGAACGCGCTGCGCGGATTCACCGATATGGTCGCCTCGCTGATCACCAAGCACCGGCCGAGCCGGCTCGTGGTGTGCCTGGATCTGGACTGGCGGCCCCGGTTCCGGGTCGACCTGGTGCCGACCTACAAAACCCACCGCCTCGACACTTCCGAGGGGGCCGCGCCCGGTGCCGAGGTGGTACCGGACCGGCTCACACCGCAGGTCGCGATGATCCTCGAGGTCCTCGCCGCAGCGGGTATCGCCACCGGCGGCGCGGACGGGTTGGAAGCTGACGATGTGCTCGGCACACTCGCCACCAGGGAGCGCGCCGACGAGGTCGTGGTGGTCAGCGGCGACCGCGATCTCCTGCAACTGGTGCGCGACACTCCCGCCCCACCCGTGCGGGTGCTCTACACGGGCCGCGGCCTGGCCAAGGCGGAACTGTTCGGCCCGGCCGAGGTCGCCGCCAAATACGGGGTGCCGCAAGGAAACGCGGGCCCCGCCTACGCTGATATGGCGGCGCTGCGTGGCGATGCCTCCGACGGCCTGCCCGGCGCAGCGGGTATCGGCGAGAAGACCGCGGCCACGCTCATCACCCGTTTCGGTTCCCTGGAAGCGCTGATCGCCGCCGTCGACGACCCGGCCGCCGATCTCGCCCAGGGGATGCGGGCCAAACTCCGCGCCGCAGGCACCTACCTGGCGGCTGCCGCCCCCGTGGTCCGGGTGGTGCGCGACGCCGACGTCACGCTGTCGGGTCCCGACACCCTGCCCACGCTCCCCGCCCACCACGAACGGCTGCGCGAACTAGCCCTCGCCTACAACGCCGAAAGCCCGATCACCCGTCTGATCACCGCCCTCGAAACCACCGGCAGCTGACCGGCGATCGGCCACTCGACCCGTTCTCGCATCCTATGGGCCGACGCCAGGAACGTCGCGCGAAACGGCTCACGCCGCATAGCAGCACGTCACGCATGTGACACACGTGCTAGAGCGGCGTCCACCTCTGCGGCTGCGAACGCTGCCGCAGAGCCGCAGGCTCGGCCCGCAGCAATACGGCGTCGTGTGATCACCACCGACCTACAGTGCACGCGTTCCCGGAAGCCCGACCACACCACCTCGACACTCATGACCGCTCTCCCCACCTCGATTCCTCGATCGGAACCGGCCGACGGTTGCGGCAACGGGCGATCAATAAACGGATGGCGCCGACGATTGTCGGCTCGGCGATGAGGACAGGTTCATCGGCGTACGCGCTCGCTGGATCGAACCAGCTGGGTGTGGGGTCAGTTGGGGCGGCCGACCTCGTAGGTGCCGTCCTCCTTGGTGATCTTGATGCTGACGGTCTTGGCCTCGCCACTGACCTTCAGATCACAGGTGAAAGTGGCATCCACCTTCACTTCCTGACCGGCGGGGCAGGACACGTCGCTGACGTCTTCGATGCCGTAGGACTCCGACAGCACCTTCTGCACACCGTCCTGCACGGCGGCCTTGTCCAGTTCGTCCTCGGCGTTGAGCAGCAGGATCAGCGTAACGATACCGCCGATCACGGCGAGCGCGAGCACCGCAAGGCCGATGACCAGACCGGTTTTCTTACCGCCGCCGGGCTGCTGCTGGGCGGGCTGACCCCACTGCTGCTGCGGCTGACCCCACTGCGGCTGCGGCTGCGGCTGCGGCTGACCCCAATCCTGGTTCGACTGCTGCCCCCACTGCTGCTGCGGCTGCTGCGGTTGACCCCACTGTTGCTGGCCACCCTGATTGCTGCCCCACTGTTGGGTGGGCTGAGCTTGCTGCGGATCGGGCTGCTGCGGATGCGGCTGAGACGGCTGCTGACTACCCCACTGCTGCTGCGGTTGACCCCACTGTTGCTGGCCACCCTGGTTACTGCCCCACTGCTGGGTGGGCTGAGCTTGCTGCGGATCGGGCTGCTGCGGATGCGGCTGAGACGGCTGCTGACTACCCCATTGCTGCTGCGGCCCGGCCACGCCGGGCGCCTGCTGACCCCACATCTGGGTCGGGTCGTTGCGTCCCTCCCCTGGACCAGGGGCGTCGTTCGGTCCGTACGGGCCGCTCATCTGATTGCCTCCACTCGCATCGTCATACACACGGTAGCCCCCCGCGTGCGCTTGAAATCAAATCACAAACCCATCGGTCACGCCGCGTCCACCGCGACGACACCGCGCCGGATGGCGCGGACCGCTTTGGCTGCCGTCGCCGCCACTTCCGGGTCGTCGGCGGTGTTGTGGATCTGATCGAGCAGGTCGATCACCTGCCTGCACCAGCGGACGAAATCACCTGCGGACTGGGGTGCATGCTGATCCCCTCCGGCCAGCAACGCATCGGCCAACGCGCCGCCACGCGCCCACAGATAGATACCGGAGATGAACCCGAGATCCGGTTCCCTGGTCGGCGCCAGCCGATGCCTGGCCTCATCCGAACGCAGCTGCGACCACACCCCGATCGTGTCCGCGACGGCCCGCCGGATCGGCGCGGTCGGCCCGGAAGCACCCAGGTAACCGCCTTCCTGGCGGGCTTCGTACACCAGAATCGACACGACCGCCGCCAGCTCCGCAGGACCGAGCCCTTTCCACAAACCCTGGCGCAGGCATTCGGCGACCAGCAGATCACTTTCGGCGTAGATGCGCGCGAGCCTGCGGCCGTCGGCAGTCACCTCGCCCTCGTGCACGAACCCGCGTTCTTCCAGCAAACCCAGAATTCGGTCGAAAGTACGCGCCAGCGAATTGGTGGTGGCGGCGACCTTCTGCCGCATCGCCTCGGTGTCCCGGCCGAGCCGGTTGTAGCGTTCCCCGATGCGGGCGAGCTGTTCGCGATCGGGGCGTTTGTGCACCGGATGGGCGCGCAGGCTGCGGCGCAGGGTGGTCAGTTCGGGATCGTCGACGGCGCGAGAGCGCCGGTCGCGGCGGGGGCGGCCCGGCGCGGTGATTCCCGTGCTGCGCAGCGCGGAAGCCAGATCACGGCGGGTGCGCGCAGTGCGATGGTCGACCCGCCGGGGCAACCGCATCCGCCCCAGCGCTTCGGCGGGCACCGGGAAATCGGCCACCGAGACGCGGCCCGCCCATTTGTCCTCGGTGAGCACCAGCGGACGCGGATCTCCCGGCGTGGCATCGGGTTCGAGGATGACGGCGAGCCCGGCGCGCCGCCCCGACGGGATGGCCACGACATCGCCGCGGCGCAGTTCGGTCAGTGCCGCGACGGCGGCGCCGCGCCGATCGGAACGGCTCTGCTGGGCCAGTGCCCGTTCGCGCTGTTTGATCCGCTCCCGCAACCGGAAGTATCCGAGGGCCCCGCCCTCCCCGCCCTCCTCACCACCGAGCTGGGCGGCGAGCTTACGCAGCTGGCCTTCGTTACGTTCGATACCGCGCACCAGCCCCACCACCGAACGGTCGGCCTGGAACTGGGCGAAGGAGCGCTCCAGCAACGCTCGCGATTCGTCGGCACCCATCCGGTCGATCAGGTTGATCGACATGTTGTAGCCGGGCTTGAACGAGCTGCGCAGCGGGTAGGTTCTGGTGGAGGCGAGACCGGCGACAGCGCTGGTGTCGACCTCAGGCTGCCACAGCACGACGGCGTGGCCTTCGACATCGATGCCGCGTCGCCCAGCCCGGCCGGTGAGCTGGGTGTATTCGCCGGGAGTGAGCTCGGCATGTGATTCGCCGTTGAACTTCACCAGCCGTTCCAGCACCACCGTGCGCGCAGGCATATTGATACCGAGCGCCAAGGTTTCGGTCGCGAACACCGCCCGCACGAGCCCGTTGACGAACAGTTCTTCCACCGCGTGCCGGAACGCCGGCAACATCCCCGCATGATGAGCGGCCATACCGCGGTGCAGCGCCTCCCGCCACTCCCAGTAGCCGAGCACCTCGAGATCGCTTTTCGGCAGGTCACCGGTGTGCTTGTCGATGATGGCGTCGATATCCGCGCCTAGGCTGTCGCCGCTCAGGTCCAGCGGTGAACGCAGGCATTGCGCCAGCGCTCCGTCGCAGCCTGCACGGCTGAAGATGAAGGTGATCGCGGGCAGCAGCCCTTCCTCGTCGAGCCGGGCCAACACTTCCGGGCGCGGCAACGGGCGGAAGAAGCGGCGTGGTCCACCCCGGCCGTTGCGCGGGCCGCCCCAGCCCGCCATCCGGTCGGCGGTCTCCCGGTGCCGGATATAGCGCACCAGGTCTTCGTCGACGATCACCTTCTGATCCGAGGAGCTGGTGTCGAACAGATCGAACATCCGCCGTCCCACCATGACGTGCTGCCACAGCGGCACCGGCCGGGTCTCGTCCACCACCACCGCGGTATCGCCGCGTACGGTTTCCATCCACGCACCGAACTCCTCGGCATTGGACACCGTCGCCGACAAACTGACCAGCCGCACCTCCAACGGCAGGTGCAGGATGACCTCTTCCCAGACCGCGCCGCGGAACCGGTCGGCCAGATAGTGCACCTCGTCCATCACCACATAGGAAAGATCCGCCAGTGCTGCGGAGGATGCGTAGATCATGTTCCGCAGCACCTCGGTGGTCATCACGACCACCTGGGCGTCGGGGTTGATGGTCTGGTCGCCGGTGAGCAGCCCGACCTTGCCGCGCCCGTAGCGTTCGGTGAGGTCGGCGAACTTCTGGTTCGACAGGGCTTTGATAGGGGTGGTGTAGAAGCATTTCCCGCCCGAGGCGAGCGCCAGATGCACCGCGAACTCGCCGACAACGGTCTTCCCCGCGCCGGTCGGCGCGCAGACCAGCACGCTGTGCCCGTTCTCCAGAGCGGTGCACGCATCGCGCTGGAAAGGATCAAGGCTGAACTTCAGCTCGCCGGAAAACCGAGCCAGTTCCGTGGTTACCACCCCGTTCTGTGTCACCCGTCAGAGAGTATCGGAGTAGTCCGACACGGGTCGTGGGGTTTTGCCGGTCCCGGCCACGGGTTCGGCAGCATCGACCGGGTCGGCAGGGGTGACGGGCTCGGGCGCACCGATCCGAGACGCTTCCTCATCGGTCAGCTCGCCCAGGCCCTCGGCCTGCTCCTTACGCGCCCGGCGCCTGTCGTTGATCCGCGCGAACTGCACCGCGACCTCGAACAACAGCGTCAGCGCGAAGGCCAGAGCCAGCATCGAGAACGGATCCTGCGGGGTGACGATGGCGGCGAACACGAACAGTCCGAACACGATGCCGCGCCGCCACGCTTTGAGCCGCTCGTAGGGCAGGACCCCGATCAGATTCAGGCCGACCACCAGCAGCGGTGTCTCGAAGCTGACCCCGAAGATGACCAGCAGCTGAATGATGAAGCCGAAGTACTGGGAACCGCTCAACGCGGTGATCTGCACGTTGTCGCCGATGGTCAGCAGGAAACCCAATGCGTGCGCGATCACCACGTAGGCGAGCACCGCACCGGCCACGAACAGCACCGAACCGGAACCGACGAACCCGACCGCGTACCTGCGTTCCTTCGGATACAGGCCCGGCGTGATGAACGCCCACGTCTGATACAGCCACACCGGGCAGGCCAGCACCACACCGGCGGTGAGGCCGACCTTCAACCGGAGCATGAACTGCTCGAACGGTGCCGTCGCCAGCAACCTGCACTCGCCGTCGGCGGTCAGCGCGGCGCGCGTTTCCGGCGGCAGATCACAGTAGGGACCGCGCAGGATCTCGCCGAGGCTTTCCACCCCGAGGAACGAATGCGCGTACCACAGAAACCCCACAACCGTGGTGGCGAGGACGGCGGCGATCGAGATCAGCAGTCGTCGGCGCAGTTCCCGCAGGTGCTCGACCAACGACATGGTGCCGTCGGGATTCGTCCTGCGCCTACTGCGCCGGGGGTCGAACGGAATTCGCATATGTGTGGATGCCCCTGTGCTCGCGTGCCTCGCTCCGCTCGGCCGTCGGCAATATCCGCGACCCGGCCTCGGTCAGCAGCACCGGGTCAACAGTATTGTGCCCGGGGCCGGCCTGCGCCCGCCCCGAGGATTGTCCGGCCTCAGAGCGTCTTCGACTCGCTGCGGGTCTCCGGAGCGGTGGTCGCCTGCTGCCCCGAAGGCAACTGCTGCGGCGGCTGCTGCGCCGCTGTGCCCGGCGAACCCGCCGAAGCATTGCCCTCGTTCTGCATCTGGCTGACCTCGCTCTTGAAGATGCGCAGTGACCGCCCGAGGCTGCGGGCCGCGTCGGGCATCCGCTTCGCGCCGAAGAACACCACGAACACCACCGCGATGATCAGCCAGTGCCAGATGCTCAGACTGCCCATGTGCTTACCTCCCAAGACTGTGGTGGTTCCGATGCTACCTGCCCCCATGACGTGGGCGAACGCGGCGGCGGGCCGGGTGCAGCACATCACCCTCGGGTGCGGATCCAGGGCGCCGACCGGCAACCGGAAGACAGGCGGGTCAGGAAGAACCGGCCGGTTCAGTGTCGATGTCGGCGTCCGCAGCCGCGTACGCGGCGAGCGCGGCGTCGGAGCGTTCCCGCACCGCCGCGACCAACTCCGGCGGGCCGAGCACTGTCACACCGGAACCGAACCCGAGGAGCAGCCGCGCCATCCAGTCCAGGGTGGCGAAGCGCATGGTTGCCTCCATGCTGCCGTCGGGGCGCACCGCAACTCGATGCAGCGGATACTGGTCCATCACCCAGCCGTAGTCGGCGCTGATCAGCAGCCGGGCCAGCGGGACGGCGGGATCGTCCTGGAACAGATCGAGACCGGCATCGGCGTCGGTGGCGTGGCTGGGCGGACGTGCCGGTTCGTCCAGCGCAGTGGCGGCCTCGATCCGGTCGAAACGGAACAGCCGCACCCCCTCGGCCTGCCTGCACCAGGCTTGCAGATAGCTGTTGTTGTCGACGAGCACGATGCGGATCGGGTCGACCACGCGCTCGGATACCACGTCACGGCTGGCCGAGTAGTACACCAGCCGCACCGCATACCTGCCTACCAGCGCCGCCCGCACGGCAGCCACCGTGGGCGCCTCCACCGGAGGCTGCGCGACCGAAGCGCCAGGAGCGCCGCCGGAAATGGCGGACTCGATTTTGGCGATGGCGGAATGCGCCGCGCTCGGATCGACCATGCCCGGCATATCGACAATCGAGCGCAACGCCACCAGCAAGGCCGTGGCCTCGGTGGAGGTGAGCCGCAGCGGGCGATCTATCCCGGCGGAGAACGTCACCTCGACGCTCTCCTCGGAGAACGACAGATCAATGAGATCACCGGGACCATAACCGGGCAGACCGCACATCCACAGCTGATTCAGATCACTCATCAACTGTTTGGTGGTCACGCCGAGATCGGCGGCGGCTTCGGCGGCGCTGATCCCGGGGTTGGCGATGAAATACGGAACCATGTTCAGCAGCCGGGACAACCGAACCGACAGGCGACTGCTCATACTGACTCCTCTCCGCATGAGCGGGCGCCCTCCGTGGTGACCCAAGCTGCCGCCTCCGGGCGCTGACCGCTCATGCGGTGACCTCCGTTCGGTCGAGCACCGAACGCAGCCGCGCGATCACATCGTCGCGCAGTTCCGGCGGGGTCAGCACCACCGCATCGGGGCCGAGGCCGGTGACCAGCCGCGCGATCCAGTCCCGCGAACGGATCGGCACTTCCACGACGCTGCCCACGCGGCCGCCGATGGTTTTGCCGCCGAGCACACGGCCGAGCCTGCGGATCTCCCTGCCGCGCCCCTCGGCCACCCATACCGTCGCCGCACCGGTCACCGGCGCGGTGCCGGTGACCCGGGTGACGATCTCGCGCAGGTCCACGTCATCGGGTTTGCGCACCCCGTTGCGGGGCCCGAACGGGGTCACTTCATCGCCGATGCGGGACAGCCGGAAGGTGCGGGTGGCGTTCTTGGCGCGGTCGTGGCCGACCAGATACCAGCGGCCGCGATAGGTGACCACACCCCACGGCTCCACCTCACGCATCAGATACGGGGCGGTGACCGCGCCACGATGCTCGAACCGCACGGCCCGGCCTTCGTCGATGGCGGTCAACAGTTTGCCGAGCACCGGTTCGGAGCCGCGCGTATGCGCAGGCACGGCGGGCACCGACGCCATCACGGTATCGGTCTCCACATGAATCCCCGCAGCCCGCAGCTTCAGCAAGGCACCGTCCGCGGCGGTGGCCAGCTCCGGCGACCCCCACATCTGCACCGCTACCGCGACAGCGGCGGCTTCTTCGCTGGTCAGATCGATATCGGGGAGTTCGTAGGCATCCCGATTGATCCGGTAGCCCTCGATAGTGGAGAACTGGCCCGCCGGACCCACCTCCAGCGGGATGCCCAGATCGCGTAGTTCGTTCTTGTCGCGCTCGAACATCCGGCTGAACGCCTCGTCGCTGGCCGAGTCCTCATAACCCGCGACGCTTTCCCTGATCCGCTCCGCGGTCAGAAACTGCCGGGTCGACAGCAGCGCGATGACCAGATTCATCAGCCGCTCGACCTTGGATATCGCCACGCGACACAGCGTAATGCGCGCGGCAACCGGGTCATCACCCGGCGCGCGACTGATCCGGCTACATCGAGGCGATCAACCGGTCGACGCGTTCGTCGACCGAACGGAACGGATCTTTGCACAGCACCGTGCGCTGCGCCTGATCGTTGAGTTTCAGATGCACCCAGTCCACCGTGAAATCGCGGCCCGCCTCCTGGGCGGCGGTGATGAAGTCGCCGCGCAGTTTGGCCCTGGTGGTCTGCGGCGGGTTGTCCACGGCGGCGTCGACGGCGTCGTCCTCGGTGACCCGTTTGGCCAGTCCCTTGCGCTGCAGCAGGTCGAACACGCCGCGGCCCCGTTTGATGTCGTGATAGGCCAGGTCGAGCTGGGCGATCTTGGGGTCGGACAGCTCCATACCGTAGCGGTCCTGGTAGCGCTGGAACAGTTTGCGCTTGATCACCCAGTCGATCTCGGTGTCGACCTTCGCGAAATCCTGGCCTTCGACTGCGTCGAGGGCGCGGCCCCACAGGTCGACCACCTGGTCGATCTGCGGATCGCGTTCCCGGTTGCGTAGATGCTCGACCGCGCGCGCGTAATACTCACGCTGGATATCCAGCGCGCTCGCCTGCCTGCCGCCCGCCAGGCGCACCGGGCGGCGTCCGGTGAGGTCGTGGCTGACCTCGCGGATGGCGCGGATCGGATTGTCCAATGCGAAATCGCGGAACGAGACGCCCGCCTCGATCATCTCCAGGACCAGCGACGCGGTACCCACCTTGAGCATCGTGGTGGTCTCGGACATGTTCGAATCGCCGACGATCACGTGCAGCCTGCGGTACTTCTCGGCGTCGGCGTGCGGCTCGTCGCGGGTGTTGATGATCGGGCGGGAACGGGTCGTCGCCGAGGACACCCCCTCCCAGATGTGCTCGGCGCGCTGCGACAGACAGAACGTGGCCGCTTTCGGCGTCTGCAGCACCTTGCCCGCGCCGCAGATGAGCTGACGAGTCACCAGGAACGGCAGCAGCACATCGGAGATCCGGGAGAATTCACCCGCGCGTACCACCAGGAAGTTCTCATGGCAGCCGTAGGAGTTGCCCGCCGAATCGGTGTTGTTCTTGAACAGGTAGATATCGCCGCCGATCCCCTCCTCCGCGAGCCGCTGTTCGGCATCGATCAGCAGTTCCTCCAACACCCGCTCACCGGCTCGGTCGTGGGTGACCAACTGCACCAGGCTGTCGCATTCGGCCGTCGCGTACTCCGGGTGGGACCCGACGTCGAGGTAGAGCCGTGCACCATTGCGGAGGAACACATTGGAGCTACGTCCCCAGGACACCACCCGGCGGAACAGATACCGGGCCACCTCGTCGGGGCTGAGCCGACGGTGGCCGTGAAAGGTGCACGTCACACCGAATTCGGTCTCGATCCCCATGATTCGTCGCTGCACACTATCGACAGTACAGCCATGTCAGGGGCTCCGGTGGGGCTTGAAGAACCTCGATGTATACGTCTTGACAACGATTCGGGCGGCATTCGTTCGACAACTCCCTCTTGACACCGTCGATTTTGTGGTGCCGAGCCAGGATTCGTGCGTCGATCGCCCTCACCGTTGCAGCGCGATCCCCCCGGAGAGAGACCGAATACAACGCTGATCCGCTGCTGTCCGAACCCACCCGGACATGGTTCGGGCCGCGCACGACAACCAGGTGCGCGGCCCGCAGAGACCGTCGGGGGGTCACTGTTTGTCGGTGGACTCCGCTTCTGCCGGTTCGCCTGCGTCCGCGCCATCCGTGCCGGCCGCGCCGTTTCCGGAGGGGCCGAGCAGTCGTTCCAGCGAGGTACGCCCGATCCGCCGGAACGCGCGCCGCGGACGTGCCTGTTCCAGGGTGGCTACCTCGAGCGAGCCGACACCCAGGGACCGCTTCTCCTTGTCGGCGCCCTCGGGCACAGCCGCTTGCAGCGCCCGCACCGCGACGTCGACCGCGGTCGGCAGATCGAGCCCGGGCCGGTAGGACGCCTTGAGGGCGGTCACGATCGGCTCCGTGGTCCCGCCCATCACCACATAGTCGCGTTCATCGACGATGGAACCGTCGAAGGTGATCCGGTAGAGCACCGATTCGGGCGTCTGTTCCGGGTAGCCGACCTCGGCGACGCAGATCTCCACCTCGTATGGTTTGAGTTGATCGGTGAAGATCGTCCCCAGGGTCTGAGCGTAGGCGTTGGCCAGCGCCCGACCTGTGACATCACGGCGGTCGTACTGGTAGCCGCGCAGATCGGCCTGCAGGATACCGCCGCGACGCAGGTTCTCGAACTCGTTGTATTTACCGACGGCCGCGAACCCGACGCGGTCGTACAACTCACTCACCTTGTGCAGGGTGGCCGACGGATTCTCCGCAACGAACACCACGCCTTTGTCGTACACCAGGACCACAACACTGCGACCGCGGGCGATACCTTTGCGCGCGAGCTCGGTCTTGTCGCGCATGATCTGCTCGGCCGACGCGTAGTACGGCAGTGTCATGCTCGGGCTCCCCCTTGCTGGGTCGGGCGGGGCTGGGTCGGGCGGGGCTGGGTCGGGCGGGCGTCCCCGCTGCTCGTCGTGCGGCCCGACGGCGGGACGGGCGCGGCGAAATCATGCCTCATGACGCCTCCTGCGCCGCCTCGCGGTCGGCTACGATGCCGCGGGTGATCTCTTCGAGCCGATCCTCGGTCACCTCGGCAGCGCCGTCGTCACCGATGGTGATGGCGGTCGGGTAGATACCGCGCAACAGGTCGGGGCCGCCGGTGGCGGTGTCGTCGTCAGCGGCGTCGAACAATGCCTCGACGGCGATGCGCAGCGCCCGCTGCTCATCGATCCCTTTGGCGTACAGCTTTTTCAGTGACGACTTGGCGAACATGGAGCCGGAACCGACGGCGGTGTAGCCGAACCGTTCCTCGCTGCGTCCGCCGACCACGTCGAAGGAGATGATCCGGCCCGCGGTGTCCGGATCGGTTGCCTGCTCGTCGAAACCGACCAGCACCGGCACCACGGCCAAGCCCTGCAGGGCGGCAGGCAGATTGTCACGCACCATCTTCGACAGCTTGTTGGCCTTACCGTCGAAGGTCAGCGACACCCCTTCGATCTTTTCGTAATACTCCAGTTCCACCGCGAACAGCCGCACCATCTCGATGGCCATACCCGCGGTGCCCGCGATACCGGCAGCCGAATAGGTGTCGGTGATGTAGACCTTCTCCACATCGCGGCTGGCCAGCAGGTTTCCCTGAGTGGAGCGGCGATCGCCCGCAATGAGCACGCCACCGCGATAGGTCACCGCCACGATGGTGGTGCCATGCGGGGCGATATCCCGCGCGGCGCCGCCGCCGGTGATTCCGGCGGCGGCGTCGTGAGCGGCGAACCTGTTGGCGGGCAACAGTTCCGGCGCGTGCATGCGCAGATGTTCGGAAAATGATGACAGGGCGTACCCCGGGTGGAGACGCATGGGGTCACCTGCGGTCACTGGCCACCTTTCTGCACGTAGGCGCGGACGAAGTCCTCGGCGTTCTCCTCGAGCACATCATCGATCTCGTCGAGCAGGTCGTCGGTGTCCTCCGCCAGCTTCTCGCGCCGTTCCTGACCCGCAGCGTCGACACCGTCGGGGCCCTCATCCTCATCGCCGCCCCCGGCGCGTTTGGTCTGCTCTTGTGCCATGGCAGCCGACCTCCTCTGTTTCTCACCACGACCAGGCCCTCGGTGAGCACCGGTCGGATCATGAGCAGTTTGTGTGCTCGTCCTTCAACACTACCCAGCCGCACCGACACGTAGTCGGAATCCACCTGTATGCGTACCTCCGCCTTCGCTCCGGCCGTGCGCATTGATGTGTGCCTTTCATGTTTGCGCAGCTGGCCAGGGTCTACCTATCTACCGCCTTTGCGCCGAACGTGCGGCATGCGTACCTTCTCCCCTTCGCTCGGCCGTACTCATTTGTGTACACTTTCGCATTCGCTCAGGCGGGCGCGGGTGAGGTGGAACGCGTCTGGTCGCGTCCTCAGGTGGTGAGTTGTTCGACAAGGTCGGCGGCGGTGTCGACACCTTCGAGCAGTTTGCCGACATGCGCCTTGGTGCCGCGGCTCGGTTCCAGGGTCGGGATCCGCACCAGCGAGTCGCCACCCAGATCGAAGATCACCGAATCCCAGCTCGCGGCCGCGATATCTGCGCCGAAGCGGCGCAGGCACTCGCCACGGAAGAAGGCGCGGGTATCGGTCGGCGGTTGGGTCATCGCGTCGAGGACCTGCTGTTCGCTGACCAGGCGACGCATCGATCCCCGGGCGACCAGACGGTTGTACAGCCCCTTGTCCAGTCGCACGTCCGAGTACTGCAGGTCCATCAGGTGCAGTTTGGGTGCGGCCCATCCGAGGCCCTCCCGGCTGCGCATACCTTCGAGCAGGCGCAGTTTGGCTGGCCAATCCAGCAGGTCGGCGCATTCCATGGGATCGCGTTCGAGCCGGTCGAGCACCATGGCCCAGTTGTCGAGAATATCGCGGACTCGCGGGTCGTCGATGCCTTCACGGTCGACGAACTTGGCGGACCGCTCATGGTAGAGCCGCTGCAGGGCCAGCCCGGTCAGTTCCCGGCCGTCCGCGAGCGCGACCGTGGCGCGCAGGGTGGGATCGTGGCTGATGGTGTGCACGGCGGTCACCGGGCGGGCCAGCTGCAGATCGGTCAGGTCCTCGCCTGCTTCGATCAGGTCCAGCACCAGCGCGGTACTGCCGACCTTCAGATAGGTCGACATCTCGGCCAGGTTGGCATCGCCGATGATCACGTGCAGCCTGCGGTATTTGTCGGCGTCGGCGTGCGGTTCGTCGCGGGTGTTGATGATGCCGCGTTTGAGCGTGGTCTCCAGGCCGACCTCGACCTCGATGTAGTCGGCGCGCTGGGACAGCTGGAAGCCCGGCTGATCACCGGACTGGCCGATGCCGACCCGGCCGGAGCCGCAGATCACCTGCCGGGACACGAAGAACGGCGTCAACCCGGCGATGATCGAGTTGAACGGCGTATCCCGTTTCATCAGGTAGTTCTCGTGGGTGCCGTAGGAGGCGCCCTTGCCGTCGACGTTGTTCTTGTACAGCTGCAGGCGCGGGGCGCCCGGGACGCTGGAGGCGTGCCGGGCCGCGGCCTCCATCACCCGCTCGCCCGCCTTGTCCCAGATCACGGCGTCCAACGGGTCGGTCACCTCGGGCGCGGAGTATTCGGGGTGGGCGTGGTCGACGTACAGCCGCGCGCCGTTGGTCAGGATCATGTTCGCCGCGCCGACCTCGTCGGCGTCGATCACCGGCGCCGGTCCGTTCATCCGGCTCAGGTCGAAACCGCGCGCATCGCGCAGCGGCGATTCCACCTCGTAGTCCCAGCGCGTCCGCTTGGCGCGGGGGACCCCTTCGGCGGCCGCGTAGGCGAGCACTGCCTGGGTGGAGGTCAGGATAGGGTTCGCCGACGGTTCGGTCGGGGTGGAAATGCCGTACTCGACCTCGATGCCGATGATGCGATGCATGCCATCGAGCCTAGGCGACGAAACGAAAGTCATACCTCAGGTGGTACTTCGGGAGGACCCGTCGGCGTGCCGGGTCGCGCGATCATTCGGGTCATGACCGATTCGCTGACCGGCTCCCGCGCGGCCGCCACACCGATGGCCGCACCCGTGCCTACCCGACTGGTGGCACTGGACGTACTGCGCGGTATCGCCATCCTGGGCACTCTTGGCACCAATATCTGGATCCTCACCGACCCCGAGGGCATCATCGGCTACCTCGACCGGCTCGGCGTCGCCGCGACCGACGGGTGGATGTGGGCCGAACGGGTGCTGCAGCAACTCGTCCAAGGCAAATTTCTGGGCCTGCTGACCATCATGTTCGGTATCGGGCTGGCCATCCAGCAGCGTTCCGCGCAGCGGGCGGGCAGGCGCTGGCCGGGGAAGTACCCCTGGCGGGCGGCGCTGCTTTTCCTCGACGGTGTGCTGAACTTCGTGCTGATCGCCGAGTTCGACGTGCTCACCGGCTATGCCGTCACCGGTCTCATCGTGGCCTTCCTGCTCGCCACCGGCCCACGTGCGCAGCGGCGTTGGCTGGTAGGCGCCGCGACCGTCCACCTCACGATGCTGACCCTGCTGGCCGCCGCCATGGCCGCTGGCGGAGAGCAGTCGTCGAGCGCAGCAGACCCGCAACCGCTGGACCCGAACCCCTACGCCGACGGCTCGTTCTGGGACCTGGTGGTGTTCCGGCTGGACAATGCTGTCGGTTTCCGGTTGGAGGCGGTGTTCATTCTGCCGATGTCGATCGCCCTGTTCCTGCTGGGCGCCCGGTTGTTCCGTGCCGGGGTGTTCACCCCCGAGGGTGCCGGGTTGCGCAGGCGCCTGATGATCGTCGGGTTCGGTGTCGCCGCCCCGCTCGATCTGGGGATCGGCTTGTTCATCGGCGGCGATATGGTGCTGGTGACCCGCTACGCCATCGCCCCGTTCGTTTCGCTGGGCATACTCGCGCTGGTTGCCGAGTTCTATCTACGCCGCCCGGGCACCGGCTTCGCGGGCCGCCGCCTGAGCGAGGTCGGCCGCACCGCCCTCACTTGCTACATCCTGCAGAATCTGGTTGCGGCGATCCTCTGCTACGGCTGGGGTTTCGGCCTCGCCGCCCGTTTCGCACCCGAGGCGCGTGTTCCGTTCACCATCGGGGTCTATATGGCGGTGATCGCCGTTATCGCTGCCTTCGCCCACCTGTGGCTGCGCCGTTTCGACCGCGGCCCGGTCGAAATGCTGTGGAACTACAGCTACCGCAAGCTCGCCGGCGCGGGAGCATAGTTGCCCCAGCAGCGGACTCATGCGTGTGCCCTGGCCTCCAGGTAGTACTCGGCCGAGAGCCCCGTCAATACCTGCCGTACACCGGGCGGAGCCCACGACGCCGACGGATCGTGGTGTACGACAGGATCGGTGAGTTGCACCACGCGGCCGCGGGTTTCGACGGCGAGACCGCCCGCGGCGAGGCTGTTCTTCACCCAGTCGACGTCGCGTCCGTAGGTGAGCGCGATGCGGTACTCGCCGTCGCGGGTGAAGAGCATGACGGGGGTGCGGTAGGCGCGGCCGGAATTGCGGCCCTTGTGGATCACGATCCCCCAGCCGGGCAGGTGACCCGCCACGAGCCCGGTCACCGGGTTGGTGACCTGACGGTTGAATCTCGCCAATGCACGGGGAAGCACCATGGACGGTCCTCTCGACGAGTGGTTCGACGCGCGTCAGGTTACCTTCGAGTGGTGTCGGCGCGGTCGCTCCCGCCAGAGCCACCCGAGCCGGCCGTCACGATACGACCGAGCCGATCCAGGAGGAGAAGGCGCTCGGGTTGCGGGTTTGCAGCAGGACTCGGCCGGGGCCGACGAAATCGAAGACCAGCCCCTCCCCCGATTTCAGCGATTGCAGGGAACGGCCCGAAACAGCCCGGCGGATGGCGAAGTTCATCGCCAGGTCGTAGGCGACGACGTGACCGGTGTCGATGGTGACCGGCTCACCGGGCGGTAGATCGATCACGTCGATGGCGCCGAAGACACCGACCACGACCTCGCCTTCGCCGTGTGCGCGCAGACCGAATCCGCCCTCGCCGCCGAACAGATTCGCGAACCCACCCCATTTGCTTTCCACCTGGACGCCAGGGGAATTGGCGATCCACGCGCCGCGGCTGATGAAGAACGGGCGGTCGGGGGTGATGGACAGCGGCAGCAGATCGCCGGGCAGTGCGTGCGCGACATCGACCCAGCCGCCCTGCGGGGGCGCGGTGAACGTGGAGACGAAGAACGACTCCCCGGCCAGCACCGACCTCTTCAACCCGGCGATGATGCCACCCTCGGCTTTCGCCTGCAGTGTCACATTCGCCGAATGTGCCACCATGGCACCGCTTTCCACCCGGACCGGCTCATTGCCCGCGAGCACACACCGCGCCACCGTCGAGGACGGGTTGTGCCGCAACTCCACTTTCATGAACCCGGAGCCTACCCGCGCCGAGCCCCGGCCGCCGCGGTCCGGGTCAGTGCACTGTCACCTGCCTGGTCTGCGCAGAGAACGGCAGATCGCAGCCGGTCCAGGGCTTTTGCGCGCCGGGTCAACGGGTTGCCCCGGCGCAGTCCGGTGGTCCGGTTGCCGCGCCGGGTGCACCTGCGCCGGGTCGGCGCGGGCACGCAGGTGCCGCCGCACGCTACGACTAGTGACGGTACGCGGACGCGACTGCTACTTCAGCGAGCGCAACGCCGCCTCGTCCCGCGCGACGACAGCGGTACCGGCTGAGGTCAACACGATGGGGCGCTGGATGAGTGCCGGGTGGGCGGCCAACGCCTCGATCCAACGATCCCGGTCGGCGTCGGTACGACCCCAGCCGGGGATGCCGAGGTCCTTGGCGAGTTGATCGCCGGTCCGGGTGATATCCCAGGGTTCGGCGCCGAGACGGGCCAGCACATCGCGGAGTTCGTCGGCGGTCGGCGGGTCATCCAGGTAGCGGCGCACCGTGTAGGCGGCGCCGCCGGTGTCGAGGTGTTCGAGCGCGGCGCGGCTCTTGGAGCAGCGCGGGTTGTGCCAGATCTCGGTGTTCCCGGTGGTCATGATCGCAGGATAGTCCCGCGGCTAGAGGTGCATCCATTCCGGCCACAGCCGCGACCACGGCGTATGCGGGTCCACGCACTTCCACACGCTGACATCGCGGGTGACACCCAGGAAGCCCAACCTGCTGTCGACCCGGCCGGCCGGTTCGACCACCGCGAACTGCGTGCGCAGCCATTCCTCGTCGCCGCCGACGTACAGGATCGTGCTCGCTGTATCCGGTGGCGCCCCGAAGTAGCCGAAACCACGGGACGGGCTGTACACCGACGGCAGGCGGTCGCCTGCCAACTGGTCGAGCGCACTTGCCTGCCAATAGGAGTCGGTGACCACCACCGCCCGGGCCTTGTCGCCCGGATCGAGCGCCGCATAGGCGGCAGTGACTCCGTCGGCGAGTTCCGGCCAGCCGAATTCGCCGTATATACCGATCTGGATGGCCGCTTCGGTCTCGCTGGCGGGGACGGGTACCTGGGCGGGGTCCGGCCACGGCGTGGACCACAGCACCAGCGCGACCGAGCCGGCGGCGAGCACAAAACCCGCTCCGGTCGCGGCACGCCTGCGCCCGGCAGAGCGAGCTCGCCGCACCACGTCCACCAGTCCGACCGCACCCGCCGCGATAGCGACCGCGTACATCCCCGCCAGGTAGTACATGCGGCCACCGAGGATCATGAAGACCACGACCAGCAGCAGGGTGGTTGCTCCCAGGAACCGGTACGGGCGCAACGACCGGGCACGCAGCAGTGCCCATACCCCGTAACACAGCAGTACCGCGCCGAGCGCTCCCGCGAGCACGACAGCCAGTGGGACGAAGAGGAACCTGCCGCCGACGACGTCGGACTCTGCGCTGATCACCGTTCCCAGTGCGAGCTGAGGCCAGCCGTGCCGAGCCTGCCAGAGCAACGTCGGTGTGGTTGCGACCAGCACGATGAAGCCGCCCAGCCACAGCAGCGGCCTGCGCACCAGGTCCCGCGGCCCGAACACCAGCGCCGTGACCGCTACCGCGATCCAGAAGAACGGGATCAGCCATTTGACCTGCATATCGATGGCGGTGACGAGCGCGGCGCACAGCAGCAGCCGGTCGCGTCGGGTGCGCACCCAGCGCACCACCAGCCAGGTGATCACCACCCACAGCGCGACATCGATCGCGTTCGTCGACAGGTTCTTGCCCTGGAGCAGCAGGAACGGCGAGGTCGCGTAGGCGAGGGCAGTGAGTACCTGTGCGCCTCGCCCGCCGCCGAACTCCCTGGCGATGCAGGCACTCAGCACCACCGCCAGCACGGTCAACGCGATCGCGGGTAGCCGCAGCACGACCAGCGACCCCGCAGCGATCGTGTCCATGAGCCGGGCCAGCAGCGGCAGTACCGGCCCCTGGTCGGCGTAGCCGAAGGAGAGCCGCTCACCCGCCGACAGGAAATACAGTTCGTCGCCGAAGTACCCGTACCTGGTGGCCGACAGCAGCAACACGACCGCGGAAACCACCGCGACCGCTACCACCGGCCGCACGGCCAGTTCGGGCGGCTCGCCCTCGGCTACCGGTCTTTCCGCTACCTCCACAGCCGTGGTCACCTGCTCGCTCCTCCCGGTCCCGCAACGCGACCTGTACAAGGTAGCGAGAACCACCCGGTCCGGCCGTCCCTCCACGGGGTGAACGAGACTGGTCATCCTGGCGTAGCCACAGCAGTTCGATGTCATCCTCCAGGTACCGACGAGGGCCGCGCTTCCGGTGGGAAACGCGGCCCTCGGGTCGGAGCCGGACCTACAGGTACTGGCCGGTGTTGGATTCGGTGTCGATCGCGCGGCTGGCGCTGGCGTTCTTGCCGGTGACCAGCGTGCGGATGTAGACGATCCGTTCGCCCTTCTTACCGGAGATGCGCGCCCAGTCGTCGGGATTCGTGGTGTTGGGCAGGTCCTCGTTCTCGGAGAACTCGTCCACGATCGAATCGTAGAGGTGCTGGATGCGCAGACCCGGATTGCCGGTATCGAGCACCGACTTGATGGCGTACTTCTTGGAGCGGTCCACGATGTTCTGGATCATGGCGCCGGAGTTGAAGTCCTTGAAGTACAGGACTTCCTTGTCACCGTTGGCGTAGGTGACCTCCAGGAAGCGGTTGTCCTCGCTCTCGGCGTACATCCGGTCCACTACCCGCTCGATCATTGCGCGGATGCAGGCGCCCTTGTCGCCGCCGAACTCCGCCAGATCGTCGGTGTGCAGCGGCAGCTCCTCGGTGAGGTACTTGGAGAAGATGTCCTGCGCCGATTCCGCATCGGGGCGCTCGATCTTGATCTTCACGTCCAGGCGGCCGGGCCGCAGGATCGCGGGGTCGATCATGTCCTCGCGGTTGGACGCACCGATCACGATGACGTTCTCCAGACCCTCCACACCGTCGATCTCGCTCAGCAGCTGCGGCACCACGGTGGTCTCCACATCGGAGGACACACCGGAACCGCGGGTACGGAAGATCGAGTCCATCTCGTCGAAGAACACGATCACCGGCGTCCCTTCCGACGCCTTCTCCCTGGCCCGCTGGAAGATGATCCGGATATGGCGCTCGGTTTCGCCGACGAACTTGTTCAGCAGCTCGGGGCCTTTGATGTTGAGGAAGTAGGACTTGGCCTCCTTGGCATCCTCACCGCGCGCCTCGGCGATCTTCTTGGCCAACGAGTTGGCGACCGCTTTGGCGATGAGCGTCTTACCGCAGCCCGGCGGGCCGTAGAGCAGGACACCCTTGGGCGGGCGCAGTGCGTATTCGCGGAACAGGTCCTTGTGCAGGAACGGCAGCTCCACCGCGTCGCGGATCTGCTCGATCTGGCGGCCGAGGCCACCGATGTCGTTGTAGTCGACATCGGGCACTTCCTCCAGCACCAGGTCTTCGACCTCGGCCTTGGGGATGCGTTCGAAGGCGAAACCGGCTTTGGTGTCGACCAGGAGTGAGTCACCGGGGCGCAGCTTGCGGATCGGGGCTTCGGGGTCGGCCAGATCGTCGTCCTCGGCGACCTTGGCCAGCGGGCCGGACAACCACACCACCCGCTCCTCGTCGGCATGGCCGACCACGAGGGCACGGCGGCCACCGTCGAGGACCTCGCGCAGGGTGCCGATCTCGCCG
This sequence comes from Nocardia donostiensis, assembly GCF_002081715.1. GTDB lineage: Bacteria > Actinomycetota > Actinomycetes > Mycobacteriales > Mycobacteriaceae > Nocardia > Nocardia donostiensis. Next base: position 138,171 of record NZ_MUKP01000002.1, read on the forward strand.
ACAGCATCGAAATGCCCGGCCTCGACAACGGTGAGCGCCTCGTTCAGCCGGACGGTCTGGCCGTATTCCAGGGTCTCGGTGTCGATATTCGGTGAGCACGTCAGCCGCATCTTGCGGCCGGAGGTGAACACGTCGACGGTCTGATCCTCGTACACGCCGATCAGCACGCCGTATCCGCTGGGCGGCTGACCGAGCCGATCGACCTCCTCACGCAGCGCCACGAGTTGCTGCCGCGCCTCTTTGAGGGTATCCATCAACTTGGTGTTGCGAATCGTCAGCGAATCGATACGGGCTTCTAATTCCCGTGACCGATCCGGTGAATCGGCGAGTTGCCTCCGGAGTGCAGCCGCTTCGGCGCGTACCGCCTCGAGCTCTCTCCAGGCCGCCGAATCCGAATTCTCGATGGGGCTCATGTGCTGCTCCTCCCAGTCCCGGTCTATCAACGCTACCGGGCGCAACCCGTTCGCGCTTTCCGACATGGTTTCGTCGTGATCACATCTGGGCTGTGGCCAACTGCCGGATTATCCATGTTAGCCTGCCCTAACCTGTTTACGGCGAGATATTTCGCCGACTAGCTGAAAGGTTGCCAGTCATGCTCCTTCCCGCGAGGACACTGCGCTTGCCAAGGACCGTGGCGGTGGCCGCAGCGGCCGTCGCTCTCTCGGTGGGGCTCACCGCCTGCGGGTCCGATGAGGAGGGTTCCGACAGCGTGGCGACCGCCACCAGCACGGCGGTAACCAGCACGAGCAGTACTGCCGACCACGGCGAGCAGGCGGGCGAGGCACCTTCTCCCGAGACGCTGCAGGCCACCCTGGACACCCTGGCCGACCCGGCCGTCGCGCCCGAGGAGAAAACGAAGCTGATCGTCGACGGCGAGAAGCGCACCGCCAATATCGAGCAGATGAACACCGCGCTCGCCGGCTACGGCACGCTCACTTTCGCCGTTGCCGACGTCGTCACCGAGGGCGATACGGCGACCGCGCAGGTCACCATCACCTCTCCGCACGGCGCCGCCCCCGCCCTCCCGCTGACCTGGGAAAACGTGGACGGCGCCTGGAAGCTGTCGGACGCGAGCGGCTGCGTGCTGTTCAGCTTCGCCCAGTCTCCCTGCGCACCCGCCTGAGCGGGGGTATCCGCCGGCTGCCCGTGACCGATACTCGGTCACGGGCGGTTTCTTATGTGTCGTACCCCCACCGATGTCTTCCGTGACCACACCCGGTCGGCTCGCCGCGCGACCGGACGGCGTCAGCCCTTCGACGGACGACGCTGCGGCTTGGGCGCGACCGTTCCCTCGGCCAGCCTGCGCGCGCTCACCAGGAACGCGGTATGCCCCTGCATCCGATGTTCGGGCCGCACCGCCAGCCCCACCACATGCCAGCCACGTACCATCGACTCCCACGAGCGCGGTTCGGTCCAGCACTGCTGTTCGCGTAATGCCTCCACCACCTTCGACAACTGGGTGACCGTCGCCACATAGACGATGAGCACTCCCCCGGGTGCGAGCGCCGCGGACACCGCCTGGAGTGCGTCCCAGGGCGCGAGCATGTCCAGAACCACCCGGTCGACCGGTGGCCCATCGTAGTGCGCGATATCACCCACGGTCAGCGACCAGTTGGCGGGCCGCTCCCCGAAGAACCGTTCGACATTGCGCACCGCGTGCTCGGCGTGGTCCTGGCGGATCTCGTAGGAGATCACCTCACCCTGCGGGCCCACAGCACGCAACAGCGAACAGGTCAGCGCACCCGATCCGGCGCCCGCCTCCAATACCCGCGCCCCGGGGAACACATCCCCCTCGTGCACGATCTGGGCGGCGTCCTTGGGGTAGATCACCGCGGCGCCGCGTGGCATGGACAGCACGTAATCGACCAGCAGCGGGCGCAGGGCCAGGTACGGGGTGCCGTTGGTGGAGTTCACCACGGTGCCCTCGTCTGCGCCGATCAGGTCGTCGTGCCTGATCGCCCCGCGGTGGGTGTGGAACTCCTTACCCGGTTCCAGCAGCACTGTGTACAGCCTGCCTTTGGCATCGGTCAGCTGCACCCGGTCACCGATGGTGAATGGCCCGGTCCGTCTGGCCGTCATGTATCTCCGTTCCGCGGTTGATATGAGGTTCGCCGCCGACCGTGCGGTCGCCGCCCGGCGCCGTGTCGGTGCCGCGGGATAGCCTGCCAGGTATGTCAGCGCGCGTATCCCCACCCCCTACCGGCGGCCCGGCCGGGGCCGAGGCCGAGATCGTCGCGGCCCGGTCGAGGCCCGCGCTGTCGCCTTCCCGGGCCAACGATTTCAAACAGTGCCCGCTGAAATACCGGCTCCGGACCATCGACCGGATTCCGGAGCCGCCGCGGCTGCACGCAGTCCGCGGCACCGTGGTACACGCTGTGCTGGAGGATTTGTATGCGCTGCCCGCCGACCACCGGCTGCTCGAACGGGCCGAGGAGTTGGCCCGGCCTGCGTGGCGCCGGGTCCTTGCCCACAGGCCGGAGGTTGCAGAGCTTCTCGCCGAGGACGAGGTGGAGGTCTTCCTCGACGAGGTGCGCGCGCTGGTGCGCACCTACTACCGGTTGGAGGACCCGACCGGTTTCGATCCCGAATCCTGTGAGACCCGAATAGAAGTCGAGCTACCCGGCGGTGCGCCGCTGCGCGGTTTCGTCGACCGTATCGACGTCGCGCCGACGGGACAGCTGCGGGTTGTCGACTACAAGACCGGACGGGCCCCGGGTCCCGCCCAGGAGACCAAGGCGCTGTTCCAGCTGAAGTTCTACGCCCTGATGCTGTTGCGTGAGCGCGGGATCGTGCCCACCGAGCTGCGGCTGATCTATTTGGCCGATGCGCAGATCCTCACCTACACCCCCGACGAGGAGGAGTTGCTGCGTTTCGAACGCACCCTGTCCGCGCTGTGGGATGCGGTGCTGGAGGCAGGTCGCACCGGTGATTTCCGGCCGAACCAGAGTTGGCTGTGCGGTTACTGCGAGTACCGGAACCTGTGCCCGGAATACGGCGGCGCTCCCCCACCGTATCCGGGCTGGCCGACCGGCGGGGAAACCGCCGCCGAAACCTTCGCGGAATCGGTATCGGACTGAGACGGGTTCGATTCCGGCCCGCTCGGTTCAGAACGCGCGGCAGGAGCGGATATCGGTGGCCAGGATGGCTTTGGCACCTATGTCGGCGAGTTGGTCCATCATCGTATTGCCCAGTTTGCGTGGCACCAGCGCACGCACCGCCACCCAGCCGGGATCGGCCAGCGGGGACACCGTGGGCGATTCCAAGCCCGGGGTGATGCGCACGGCGCGGTCGAGTAGTTCCTTGGGGCAGTCGTAGTCGAGCATCAGGTACTGCTGGGCGAACACCACCCCCTTGACGCGGGCGATGAGCTGATTGCGCACCCGGTCGTCGGATTCTGTGCCATCACGGTCAGCGCGCTCGATCAGCACACCTTCGGAATCGCACAGCGATTCGCCGAACGCTACGAGGTTGTGCTGGCGCAGAGTGCGACCGGACCCCACCACATCGGCGATGGCGTCGGCGACACCGAGCTGGATGGAGATCTCCACCGCCCCGTCGAGCCGGATGACTTCGGCGTCGATTCCCCGGCGCGCCAGATCCGAGCGCACCAGGTTCGCATATGATGTGGCGATGCGTTTGCCCTGCAAATCCGCGACCGTCCACTCCTGCCCGGCCGGGGCCGCGTAGCGGAACGTGGAGTTGCCGAAGCCGAGGGCGAGTCGTTCCCGCACCGGGGCTCCGGAATCCAAGGCGAGGTCGCGACCGGTGAGACCGAGGTCGAGTTCACCGGAGCCGACGTAGATGGCGATGTCCTTGGGACGCAGGAAGAAGAACTCGACACCGTTTGCCGGGTCGAGGACGGTCAAATCGCGGGAATCGGTACGTTTGCGGTATCCGGCCTCGGCCAGGATGGCGACTGCCGATTCGGAGAGTGCGCCTTTGTTGGGGACTGCGACGCGCAGCATTGGCTGGTCCTTTCAGGGGGAACGGCTACGGGATTGCGAGCGCGGTGCTCACAAATGTCGGTAGACGTCCTCTAGCCGCAGCCCACGGCCCACCATCAGTACCTGCACCCAGTACAGCAGCTGCGAGATCTCCTCGGCGAGCGATTCGTCGCTCTCGTGTTCGGCGGCCAGCCACACCTCGCCGGCCTCCTCGAGCACCTTCTTGCCCTGGGTGTGCACGCCGGCGTCCAGCGCGGCGACCGTGCCCGACCCTTCCGGGCGGGCGACGGCGCGATCCTGGAGCTCGGCGAACAGGGCCTCGAAAGTCTTCACGGGGTCTCATTGTTTCAGACCCCTGCAAACCGTTTCCGGCCGAGTGGGGCGCGGGTGTCCGCCGGCGCCACTCGGCGGGGGCGGATCAGGCCGAAGCCAGCAGTGTTTCCAGTTCGGTGACGGCGGTGTGCAGCTGACCCGCGAAGGCGTGCATCTGGTCGGCGACCGGGGCCGGGGTGGCCAGGTACAGGTTCCAGCGGTCGGGCAGCAAGACGTAGGCGATGCCGATACAACGGGAGCTGGTGGACCCGAAACCGAAGTAGCTGATGTTCACCGACGGTGCGGAACTGGTGCTCAGGTAGTCGTCACGCATGATCGTCCAGCCCGGACTGGTGTACAGCGGGATCGGGTCGGTGACGCCCAGCTGGGACCCTCGGCGGCGCTGGATCCATTCCAGCTCCCACAGATGCTGTTCGGGTGCGGCGCCCGCCTGGCACTGTTTGGCCCGCTCCACATGTGCGGTTGCGGCGGTGCGGGCGGCGGCCAGTTTGGCGGCGTTGTCGGCGGCGGGGTCCTGCATGGTGTCGACGAACGCCACCATTTCCGGGGTCACCACCCGCATGGCCTCGGTACGGCCGTTGCGGTATTGCCTGGTTGCGATCGACTCGTAGGTCGCTCCGGTGATCCCTTTACTGCGCCGATGCGCCAGCTGGTAGCTGAGCTGGGCGAAAGCATCCGGGGAGATGCCGAGCTGTTTGGCCCGCGCAGTCCCGAAATCAGGGAACGAGACAGTGGTGGTGGCGTTCTCGGCCGCGTAATGGGAGAACGAGGCGCCCGCCGCGGCGATTGTGGAGCGCTGGGCCTCGTCGAGCCGGAACTCGATCGGCTCCACCGGTGGCAGTCCCTGGCCGCGGGCGCCGCTGCGCTGCGCGTGCTCGGCGGCAGAGGTGCCGAGCAGGGTGTCGACGAAGGACAGGATGGTGGTGCCGTCCAGTCCGCAGTGTTCGACATTGATCCCGGCCTGCCCGTCGGCGAACACGATGAACGACACCGATTTGTCGAACCACCGGTTGGCGCTGTCGCCGTGCAGCAGGTTGTCGCAGGCGTGCAGCTCGTCGCGGGGTGCGAAATCCTCCAGGCACATGGCGAACAGCGCGGTTTCGACGGTGTCCAGCGCGGTGGCGTTACCCGGATCGGCGAGCAGCCCGGCCCTGGCCCGTGCCCAGTCGGCGCGCGCCAGCGTGGTCAGATGACCGACCGCGGTATCGGTACGCACCGGCCGGGCACCGGCCTTGAGCACTGCGCGCAGCCCGTCGGCGAGATCGTCGAACGAGTACGGTGCGCCGTCGGGTCCGAGCACGTCCATTCGGAACATGTTGCCGCGGTAGAAGACCAGGATGTGGCGGGCGTCCGACGGACCGGGCCAGTCGTCGCTGTAGGGCACCCGGACGGTGTCCTGTTCCTCGCCGGGGATACGAGTTTCGGAGAACAGGTATTTGTTCTGCCCCATCGACAGCCGCTGCCCGCGCTGGGTGGCGGGCGGGATCTCCTCCCGGTCCAGCGCCAGCTTGTAGTCGACAGCGGCACCGATGATCCCGGCCGCCCGGTGCACCTGATCGGCGGGGGTGGATGCGGCCAGCGCGGTATCGTCGCGGAACAGGAAGAAGAAGTTGGCGTTCAGCGCGATCCGGTCACGTCGGCCCAGATAGCGTGACGGCCAGAACCTGTCCAGCCAGCTGCCGACGCCGGGGGTGGCGTCATAGGCGCGCAGCTCGTCGTCCAGGGTGCGGCCCGGGCCGCCGGGCCGCAGCAGATCGGCAACCGCGGCCTCGGTGGCGGCCAGCTCGTCGGCGGTCAGCAGCGGTGTGCACCACTGCAGGAAACGCGCGCAACTGTCCTCCAGCGTCGGTAAGGGCACCCGGGGTAGATGCTCTTCGGCGGCAAAGGTGCGTTCGGTCAAGTCGAATCCTCGGTCTGGGTCGGTGGTCAGGTCAGCGGCCGCGACACGTGGAGGTCGGCGTACAGCCAGCCCTCGTCCTCCCGGCCTGCGGTGTCTATGCCATTGGCGGACAGTGTATTCAGTACTTGTGCACGTTCTTCGGCGGAGGCGAACCGACGTTGGGCGTATGCACCGGACAACTGCTCGGTGCGGTAGCCGAGCGCAGCCAATTCGGCCTCGATCGGCGCGAAGGAGAACATGCGCAGCACGAAGTGTGCCATCCACGGCCTGCGCTGCGGGTGAGCACTCACCACGCGCGCGAGAGTTTTCTCCGTCACGTAGCCGATACAGCCGGTGGAGACGACCAGGTCCGCGCTCGCCAGCAGTTCGCGCTGTTCGTCGGTGGGCTCGGTGGATTCCAGATCGGCGTGCACGGTGCCGTGCAGCAGGCCGGCCGACCGCGCGTAGTTCAGTGCGGGTTCGGACGCGTCCATCCCGATGAAGCGGACGCCGGGCAGCGCGTCGGCGGCGGCGATCCGGGCGCGGTCCCTGGCGATCAGTGTGGCCGGGTCGGCCGCGGGGTCGTCGTAGCTCGCGGCCAGTTCTTCGATACCGACGTCCAGGCGCAACAGTGCCGCGTTCACACCATAGGAGCAGCCGATATCGAGCACGGTGGGATCGGCGCCGTCGTGCGCTACGCGCCACTGCCGGATCTGTTCCTGGAATTGTGGTTTCGCCAATTCCGGTATCCGGTAGTCCAGTTCGGACATCCGCGCGTAGTACTCGCGCGGATCGGGGCGGGTGTAGATCTCGTCGAAGGAGGCTTTTCCGGTGGTGTCCAACGGCACTGGCACGAACGTCTTCCTCTCGGGTCGGGCGTTGACCTGCTCAGTCGAGCAGCCGGTCACCTCGCACGGCGTCGGCCGCGGCGAGGTGGTCCGACAGCACCCGCCCGAACAACTGGCGGGTGCGTTCCACGGTGCCGATGACACCGGGCCGGTCGCTGTAGGCGAAGATCGCGGTATGCCGCGGGCCCTCGCCGTCGACCGGGGACACCCGGTGCAGCGAGAAACGGCCCTGGAAGAGCTGCAGATCGCCCGGTCGCAGCGTCAGCCGCCGGACAAGGTGCTCTCCCGCTCCGGTGAGCACGGCACGCACGTCGTCGAGGTTCTCCTCGTGCGGGGAGCGGATATTCGGGCAGTACTCGAAGATCCCGCCCGCCTCGGGCGATCGGGTCAGCATGCTGACGGTGAATTCGTTGGTGTCGAAATGCCAGGGGTGCGACATACCCGGCGAGACGACGTTGAGCACCAAACCGGCCAGGGGGTCGGCGAATTCGTGCAGTCCGGCCAGGCCGAAACAGTCGGCGACGAACCGCTGGAACAGCGCGCTGGTGTAGAGCTGGTGGATCAGTGCGCCGACCGGGATGTGGTCGCGCGGGACGAAGGCGTTGCCGCGTTCGAGCACGATCCGGCCGGGGTGATCGTCGGGCAGGTCGGCGTCGAGAGGGATGTTGTAGGCGTTGACCCGCTCCATCCGGTAGTAAGCGTGCGGCGCCATCTGCTCGCCCTGCTCGCGTAGCCGCTCATGCAGCTCGGGGCGGATGAATTCGCGCAGTACGGTACATCCGTCCTCGGCCAGGTCGGCTCGTGCCGTGGCGACCGCCGCCCGCCAGCCCGCACTGTCCGGATCGGAGAGAGGATAGCGAGAGGTGTCGACGATCTCGTTCAGGGCCACCGACGCAGTCATAGCGACATTGTTATCGGAGTATTCCCGACACGCCCGGTCAATGGCCGATATTCGCGGTGACAAGCGTCACGAACCGGTCGGTATCGTGTATCAGCCTGCCGGCAGCCCGTTCGACGGCGCGACCGCGGCGTGCAGGACCTGCCCCAGATCGGAGACGGTGAGGCCGACCAGGCTCCGGCGCAACGTCTGTGCGGCCGCGACGGTCACCTCGATCTCACAGGGCACTACGAGTACCGCGCAGCCCGCCGCCGTCGCCGCCGCCACACCGGTGGGTGAGTCCTCCACCGCCACACATGCTGTGGGGTCCAGACCGAGTAGTTCAGCGGCGCGCAGATACACGCCAGGATCCGGTTTGCCGTGGGGCACCTCGTCACCGCAGACCGAGACGTCGAAGCGGTGGCGGCCCAGGGTGTTCAGCGCAAGCTCGGTGAGACTCCGTTTGGTGTTGGTGACCAGACCGGTGGGCAGGCCCGCCGCGCGCACCATGTCCAGGGCGTCGGCCGCGCCGGGCCGCCACGGGATGTTTCCGGTCATCAGTTCGGTGACCCGCTGCTCCAGGAAGGTGCCCGCTGCGTGCAGCGCATCGGGGTCCGGTGCCACACCGAGCCCGGTGAACATGGTGCGCAGTGCATTCGGCCCGGATGCGCCGATCAGCGCGCACCGGAGCTGGTCGGTCATCTCGCCGCCCAGTTCGACCGCCAGCTCGCGGACCGCGATATCCCACAGTTTCTCCGAGTCCAGCAGGGTGCCGTCCATGTCCCACAGCACACCTGCCGGGCGCACCGCCACCATGTTTCCTTTCGTCGCCGCCGGTCTCATGTCCCAGAATCGGTGATCACCAGTCGCCCGCCGTCGTCGCCGGCCACGCGGAACCATCTGTTCTCCGAGGTGACCGAGCCGTCGGCCAGCGTATAGGTGAGGTTCGCCACGACCTGACCCTCGCCGCGGGAAGTCACCTCGTCGACAGTGATCGAGCCGATGGTGGACCAGAACTGGGAGTACGCGTCGTAGCCGCCGGTGGCGGCCTGATACGACGGCGAGAGCTGCGACCACGCCGCGGAGACATTGCCGGGCAGCATCTCATAGTAGCCACGCACGAACTGCTCGGCCTGCCCAGCGGACGGCGGACCGGTGCGGGTGGTGGTCGGAGCCGGTGATGCGGACGTCGTGTTGGTCTTCGTCGAAGTGGTCGGCTCGGCGGGCGTCCCCGGTTCGCTCGTGCCCTGGTCAGCAGGATCCGGCGGGAGGACATCCCCCTGCGGGTCGCTGCTCGCGACCGTGCCGGATGGGCTGCCCGCGGTGTCGTCTCCGCCGCTGGCCGCGATGATCCCACCCAGCACCGCAACGACCCCGAGCACAGCTACGCCGATCATGATGAGACGGCCACGGCCGGAGGAGCCCCCACCGGCCGGGCCTGCGGTAGCCGCATTCGGCGCCACCGGCCCGGGCACAGGCGGTGCAGCCGAGGGCATCCGGGGCGGAGGCACTGCCGTCGACGGCGCCGGACCGCCGCCGTTTCCGGGCCGCGCTCCGGCGGGCGCACCGCCCGTGCCGCCTTCTGCGCTCGCACCATCTCCGGCGAGCACCCGCGTGGGGCCCGACGGGTTCGCCGGACCGGCGGCACCGGGCGCGGGGAGGACCTTCGTGGCCGCAGGGACCGGTTTCGGTGCCCGGCCTGCCGCGACGTCCTCGAGCATCCGCCGTGCCTCGTGCATGGTCGGGCGCTCCTGCACACTCGTCGCCAGCAGCCGCATCAGCACCGGCCCGAGCGCGCCCGCGTTCTCGGGTTCGCGCACTTCGCCACGCGCGACAGCGTGCAGCACGGCCAAGGGGTTGTCGCCCTCGCCGAATGGCGGGCTGCCGGTGACCGCCGTGTAGAGGGTGGAACCGAGCGCGAAAACATCCGAGGCCGGTTCCGGGTCCTCACCGCGCGCCACCTCCGGCGAGAGGTAGGCCGGGGTGCCTGCCAGGAAGCCGGTGGCCGTGACGGTCACATCGCCGACTGCGCGAGAGATGCCGAAATCGGTGATCTTGACGGTGCCGTCGTCGGCGACGAGCAGATTCGCCGGTTTCACGTCACGGTGCACGATCCCGGCATCGTGGGCGGCGGCCAGCGCCGATGCGGCCTGCGCACCGATCCGCGCCACCTCCTGCGGCGGCAGCGTGCGGCGTACGGACAGGCGGGACGCCAGACTCGGCGCGTCCATGTATTCCATGACCAGCCAGGGCTGGCCGTCCTCATCGGCGACGTCGAACACCGTGATCGCATGCGGATGATGCAACCGCGCTGCGATCCGGCCTTCGCGCATCGCACGCCGCTTCGCCTCCTCCGCGGCTTCCCGCGTCAACCCGGGCCCCACCAGCACCTGTTTCACCGCGACGGTGCGCCGCAATCGGATATCGCTGGCGCGCCATACGACACCCATCGCGCCGGTGCCGATCGGATCCGTGAGCCGATATCGTCCAGCGATCAACCGATCCGCCGTCATGTAATTGTGCTCCTCCTGCTCACCGCGAGTCCTCAGCGCTCCGCGCGCAAGCCCGGAAAACTTGTGAAAATCCTACGCGTCGAACTCTTTCCCATATGCGGCTGGTCCGACGTATCCACCGCTGCCGATCGGCAGCGGTATCTGATAGACAATGGCATAGGAGGCCGACAGGTCCGGCCGTCCTTCCAGCCATGCGGCCGCTCCCAGTGGCCGGCAGATGTCAGCCGGCAGCAGGCTCCGGCCGGTCAGGCATTGAAGTACTTTGCCTCCGGATGTAGCAGGACGAATGCGTCGGTGGACTGTTCGGGATGCAGCTGCAGTTCCTCCGACAGCGTGACGCCGATGCGGTCTGCGTCCAGCAGATCGACCAGCTTCGCGCGGTCCTCCAGGTTCGGGCAGGCGCCGTAGCCGAACGAGTAACGCGCACCCCGGTAACCGAGTTTGAAGTACTCGGTGACGTCGTCGGGGTCGGAGTCGGCAACCGCCTGCCCGTCGAGCACAAGTTCTTCCCGGATCCGGCGATGCCAGTACTCGGCCAGCGCCTCGGTGAGCTGCACTCCGATTCCGTGCACCTCGAGATAGTCGCGGTAGTTGTCGGCCGCGAACAGTTCGTTGGCGAAATCGGCGATGGGCTGGCCCATGGTGACCAGCTGGAACGGCAGCACGTCCACCTGCCCGGTCTGCCGCGCGTAGGCGCGGGACCGGATGAAATCGGCGACGCACAGGAACCGGTCGCGCTGCTGGCGCGGGAAGGTGAACCGGTATCGCTGCGGCGCATCGGGTTCGGGTTCGCTGAGCACGATGACGTCGTCGCCTTCGGACACCGCGGGGAAGTACCCGTACACCACGGCGGCGTGCTGGAGCACCCCTTCGGTGCTGAGCCGGTCCAGCCACGCGCGCAGCCGCGGCCTGCCATCGCTGTCCACCAGTTCCTCGTAGCTCGGGCCGTCGCCGCCGCGCTGCCCGCGCAGGCCCCACTGCCCGAGGAACAGCGCTCGCTCGTCGAGCAACCCCGAATACTCGTGCACCGACAGCCCTTTGACCAGGCGGGTGCCCCAGAACGGCGGGACAGGGACCGGCAGTTCGGCGGCCACATCCGACCGTTCGGGCACATCGATCGGGACTTCGGCGGCGCGGCGCTGCTCGGCGATCCGCTTGGACCGCTCGCGGCGACGCTTGCGTTCAGCCGCCTTCTCCCGCTCCGCGATGGCTTCCGGGCTGTCCGGGTCGGGGCCGCCGCCGCGTTTACGGCTCATGATGTCGTCCATCAGCCGCAGCCCCTCGAACGCGTCCCGGGCATAATGCACATCGCCCTCGTAGACCTCGGTGAGGTCGTTCTCCACGTACGAGCGGGTCAGGGCGGCACCGCCCAGCAGCACGGGGAACTGGTCGGCGACCCCCTTGGCGTTCAGCTCCTCCAGGTTTTCCTTCATCACCACGGTCGACTTCACCAGCAGTCCGGACATGCCGATCACATCGGCTTTCTTGTCCACCGCCGCGTCCAGAATGGTCGCGATCGGCTGTTTGATGCCGAGGTTGACCACCTCGTAGCCGTTGTTGGACAGGATGATGTCGACCAGGTTCTTGCCGATATCGTGCACATCGCCCTTGACCGTGGCCAGCACGATGCGGCCCTTGCCGCTGTCGTCGGTGGCTTCCATATGCGGTTCCAGATGCGCGACGGCGGCCTTCATCACCTCGGCCGACTGCAGCACGAACGGCAGCTGCATCTGACCGGAACCGAACAGTTCGCCGACGGTTTTCATCCCCGACAGCAGGGTTTCGTTGATGATCTGCAGCGGCGGCACCTGGGTCATCGCCGCGTCCAGATCGGCTTCCATCCCGTTGCGGTCGCCGTCGACGATGCGCCGCTCCAGCCGCTCGAACAGCGGCAGCGCCGCCAACTCCTCGGCCCGGGACGCACTGGCCCCCGACGCGGAAACACCCTCGAACAGCTGCATGAGTTTCTGCAGTGGGTCGTAGCCCTCGCGGCGGCGGTCGTAGATCAGGTCGAGGGCGACCTCGCGATGCTCGTCCGGGATGCGGCTCATCGGCAGGATCTTCGAGGCGTGCACGATTGCGCTGTCCAGGCCCGCCTGCACACATTCGTGCATGAATACCGAGTTCAGCACCTGCCGGGCGGCCGCGTTGAGTCCGAAGGAGATATTCGACAGACCGAGTGTGGTCTGCACATCCGGGTGGCGGCGTTTGAGTTCGCGGATCGCCGCGATGGTTTCCAGGCCGTCGCGGCGCGACTCCTCCTGGCCGGTGCCGAGGGTGAAGGTGAGGGTGTCGACGATGATGTCGCTTTCGGCCAGCCCCCAGGTTCCGGTGATATCGGCGATGAGGCGTTCGGCGATCTGCACCTTGTGCTCGGCGGTACGGGCCTGGCCGTGCTCGTCGATGGTCAGTGCGACCACCGCCGCGCCGTGCTCGGCGACCAGGCGCATGATCTGCTGGTAGCGCGAATCCGGGCCGTCACCGTCTTCGAAGTTCACCGAGTTGACCGCGCAACGTCCGCCCAGATGTTCCAGGCCTGCGCGCAGCACGGCGGGTTCGGTGGAGTCCAGCATGATCGGCAGCGTGGACGCGGTGGCCAACCGGGACGCCAGCTCGCGCATATCTGCGCTGCCGTCGCGGCCGACATAGTCGACGCACAGATCGAGCATATGCGCGCCGTCACGGGTCTGATCCTTGGCGATATCGAGGCATTTCTGCCAGTCCTGCGCCAGCATCGCCTCCCGGAACGCCTTGGAGCCGTTGGCGTTGGTGCGTTCGCCGATCATCAGCACGCTCGCGTCCTGCTCGAACGGCACCGCCGTGTACATACTCGACACGCTTGGCTCGTGTTCGGGCGTACGCCGCTGTCCGATCGGCGGCAGCGACGGCTCCAGCTCGCGCACCGCCTCGGTGACCTGCCGGATGTGCTCCGGGGTGGTACCGCAGCAGCCGCCGACCAGCGCCAGCCCGAATTCACTGACGAAACCTCGCAGCGCGACGGCCAGCTCCTCCGGCGTCAGCGGGTACTCCGCTCCGTTCGCGCCGAGCACCGGTAGGCCCGCGTTGGGCATCACCGAGACCGGGATGCCGGCATGCCGGGACAGATGCCGCAGATGTTCGCTCATCTCGTCGGGCCCGGTGGCGCAGTTGAGCCCGATCATATCGATGCCGAGCGGTTCCAGCGCGGTCAGCGCCGCACCGATCTCGCTGCCGACCAGCATGGTGCCGGTGGTCTCCACGGTGACGTGGGTGATGATCGGAATACGACGGCCCGCGGCGCTCATGGCCCGTGTGGTCCCGGTGATCGCGGCCTTCACCTGCAGCAGGTCCTGACAGGTTTCGATGAGGACGGCATCGGCACCGCCGTCGAGCATGCCCAGCGCCGCCTCGGTGTAGGCGTCGCGCAGTGTCGCGTAGGGCGCGTGGCCGAGGGTGGGTAGCTTCGTACCCGGCCCCATCGAACCCAGTACGTACCGGGGGCTGCCGTCGCCGGCCGGTCCCATCTCGTCGGCGACCTCGCGGGCCAGCCGGGTGCCTTTCTCCGACAGTTCCCTGATGCGGTCGGCGATACCGTAGTCGGCCAGATTGGGCAGATTGCAGCCGAAGGTGTTGGTCTCTACGGCGTCGGCGCCCGCGGCGAAATAGGCGCGATGGATATCGCGCAGCAGGTCGGGGCGGGTGTCGTTGAGGATCTCGTTACAGCCCTCCAGCCCGCGGAAATCGTCGAGGGAAAGGTCCGCGGCCTGCAACATGGTGCCCATCGCGCCGTCGCCGATGACGACACGCTGGTTCAGCGTGTCGAGTAGCGTGGTGTCGAACTCGGCGGGAGTGGGCGCAGACATGGGTCCAGGGTAGTGGCCGGTACCGACATCCAGGCGCACCGGCTTGTCCCGGCTGTGCCTGCTACCACACTGCGCCCGCTGCGGCTGTCGTGCGGGACCGGCAATACCCGCGTCGCCGGGGCGGGCACCGCGCTCTGGTCGTAGGCTGGCACGGATGAACCCGAGTGAATCCCCGGCATCGCCCGATCCGGAACGGCCGCCGCTGCGCAACCCGGTGCTCGTCGCCGCGTTCGAGGGCTGGAACGACGCGGGCGATGCGGCCAGCACAGCCGTGGAACACCTGGAGCTGATCTGGGATGCCAGGCCGCTGGCCGAACTCGATTCCGAGGACTACTACGACTACCAGGTGAACCGGCCGATGGTGCGCCAGGTCGACGGCGTGACCAGGGAGATCGTCTGGCCGGCCACCGTGCTCTCGGTGTGCTCACCACCGGGCAGCGAGCGCGATGTGGTGCTGTTGCGCGGGATCGAGCCGAATATGCGCTGGCGGCGGTTCTGCGCGGATCTGCTCGAGTTCGTCGATCAACTCGGCGTGCAGACAGTGGTCATCCTCGGCGCGTTACTCGCCGACACCCCGCACACCCGCCCTGTTCCGGTGACCGGTTCCGCCTACAGCAAAGAGGCGGCGACCAGGTTCAATCTGGAGCAGACCCGCTATGAGGGGCCGACCGGGATCACCGGGGTACTGCAGGACGAATGCGTCAAAGCAGGCGTGCCCGCGGTGTCGTTCTGGGCGGCGGTCCCCCACTATGTCTCCCAGCCGCCGAACCCGAAGGCCACGATCGCGCTGCTGCACCGGGTCGAGGACGTGCTCGATATCGAGGTCCCGCTGCGGGAGCTGCCGCAGCAGGCCGAGGAATGGGAGTCCACGGTGAACGAGATGACCGAGGGCGACGAGGAGATCAGCGAGTACGTGCGTTCGCTGGAGGAACGCGGCGACGCCGCCATCGACTTGAACGAGACCATGGCCAAGATCGATGGCGACGCCATTGCCGCCGAGTTCGAGAAATATCTGCGCAGGCGCGGGCCGGGCAGCTTCGGCCGCTGATTCCGCCCTACCTGCTCACCGTCCACAACCGCGCCGCGGCATCTCTGGCCAGTTTCGCGATGAGCAGGTCCCGCGGGATCGTCTGGCCGGCAAGGTGGTCCAGCGACGGAACCACGACGTGGTGCGCGTCGGCGCGGCGCAGTTCCCGGGTCAGTTCGGCGAACGCCGTGCCGTCACCACCGGTGGATTCGTGGAATGTCGCGGCGAAGCACAGTCCCTGAGAGCGGGCCAGGCCCTGTAGTTCGGCCTCCAGTTCTTCGCTGCGGCCCTCGACGAGATCGTCGCGCAGATAGCCGTAGATCAACGCTTCCACCCGAACCTCCTGAATCTCCCCGTTATCCGGGGACCATTACTGCTCCGGGAATCCACCCGCGTTTGCGGGGATGTTGCGTCCAATGGGCCTGTCGGCGGCCCGTTTCCAGCATGGCAGACCAAAAGCCGCCGCAACAGGTGTCATACCGGTGACATCGACATGCCCTATATGGTCCGCGGAAAGTTAGCTGGTGCGATACTGCAAGCGTGACTGCTGCCGATGATCGACCTGTCTGGGCTGTCCGGATGCGCTCGGAGCGTGATGCGCGGGGATGGTCACAGGCCGAAGCCGTGCGCGCGATGCGCGCCAAGTCCTCGCACAATCTACCGACCGACAGCACGCTGCTACGCAATTGGCGCCGTTGGGAATCCGGCGAATCGAGGCCGGACGATTTCTATGCCCCGATCATCGCTGCCGCGTTCGACACCGTCACGGCGGCGTTCTTCCCGAAGGCCAGACCCAATCGCGACGACGAACTACTGTCGGCCACCGGTATGGACACTGTCGAATTCATCGGCAGGCTGCGGATGTCCGATATCAGCCCGGCCACAGTGGAGGCGCTCGGCATCACGGCGCGACGATTGTGCTGTGAATACTCCTATACGGATCCGCACGAACTGCACCGCGCCGGTGTCGGCTGGTTGCGGCGAATCATCTCGCTGCTCGACGGCAGGCTCACCCTCGCTCAGCATCGGGAGGTGCTGGTGCTGGCGGGCTGGGTGGCGCTGCTGGTCGGCTGTGTCGAGTACGACTTGGGCAGACGCTCGGCCGCGGAAGCGACCCGGCAGGCGGCGCTGTCGCTCGGCCAGGAAGCCGACCACCGCGAAATCATCGGCTGGAGCGCGGAACTGGCTGCCTGGTTCGCCCTGACCCAGGGCAACTACCGCGGGGTGCTCGAAGCTGTGGATCCGGTACTGCCCGGCTGCTCCGGGTTGGGCGTCGGTGTGCAGTTGGCCGCCCAGCGCGCCAAGGCATGGGCGCGGCTCGGTGACCGCCGCGCCGCCGAGGAATCCCTGGACAACGGGCGTGCGATCCTCGAACGCATCGCCTACCCGAGTGATATCGACAATCATTTCGTCGTCGACCCGCAGAAATTCGACTTCTACGCGATGGACTGCTGCCGCGTGGCGGGTGACAACACGCGCGCCGAAGACTACGCACGCCAGGTGATCGAGGACGCCACCGGTGGTTTCGACGGCACGATCCGCAACCCGATGCGCGTCTCGGAAGCTCACCTGACGCTGGCGGTGGTCGCGACGCGCAACCGCGATCTGGAACTGGCTGTCGCCGAAGGAGTCCACGCGTTCAGCAGTTCCCGCCGCTCGCTACCTTCGCTGCTGTGGATCGCCGGGGAGGCCGCGCGCGAAATCGTCGAACGTTTCCCGGACGATCCTCGCACCCACGCGTTTCTGGACCAGTTGCGAACCGTATCGGCGGAATAGCCGCCCTAGTCACGACAGCGGCCCACGGCGCCGACCTCGACAGCCGTGCGAGCCGGCTGGTGCGGGGACAACTGCCCGGTCCTACCGGCGTTGCCCTAGCGCCCGACGGGTCAGGCAACTCCCGGACTCATCGCAACGGGGATACGGCGCTCTGCGGTGCAGCGGGATCAGCGCACGCTGGCGTCGGGCACCCGCGGCGGGCAGGGCGCACCGGGGACGGTGACCAACTCGAAGTGCCACCACTCGTTGTCGAAGATCCGGCACAAACCCCAGCGGTGGCCGTTGGCCTCCAGCCATTGCGCGCCTTCGCGGGGACCGACGTCGATGGCACGCCCAGTGACGTGGGTGGATTCGTCCGGGGGCAGCACCCAGCGGCGCGCCTCCTCCGGGCCGCCGTAGGTTCGCAGGCCCTCTTCCCACATGCGCTGCTGTTCGGCTGGGCTGCGGTAACCGGAGGTGATCCACATCGGCACTCCCGCCGCCTGGGCCTGCTGTTGCGCGAGGGTGTAGGCGAGGGCGAGCGCCGGGTCCAGCCCCTCGGTGCCCGCGCTCGACCCGGCCGCCACCCACTGTTCGACCGCGGGCGCGGCGTGGGCGGGCGCCGCCACGGCGATGCCCGCGGCCAGAGTCGCCGGAAGCAGGGCCGCCACCAGCGGCATCAACGCCGCTGATCGGTTCCGGGTTCCGTCGGTGTGCGGTCGGGTCGTCTGGCGCATGGCGGCGATCCTAACGTGCCCGCGGCCGGGCGCCCGAGGCGTGCGCTGCGGCCATCACGATGGGTGCGGCAACGGGATTCAGACGCGTTCCTTGGAGCGAGTCCGCACCCGCAGCGCGATCGGCTTCTGGGTTTCAGCGAAGAAGTCGTTGCCCTTGTCGTCGACGACGATGAAGGCCGGAAAGTCCTCGACCTCGATCTTCCACACCGCTTCCATACCCAGTTCGGGGTATTCGAGCACCTCGACGGATTTGATGCAGTCCAGCGCCAGGCGCGCGGCGGGCCCGCCGATCGAGCCGAGGTAGAAGCCGCCGTGCTCTTTACACGCCTTGGTCACCTGCGCGGACCGGTTTCCCTTGGCCAGCATGACGAACGAGCCGCCCGCCGCCTGGAACTGGTCGACATAGGAGTCCATGCGCCCGGCGGTGGTCGGGCCGAACGAGCCCGAAGCATAGCCTTCCGGCGTTTTGGCCGGCCCCGCGTAGTAGACCGCCATATCGCGCAGATAGTCGGGCATCGGCTCGCCCGCGTCGAGGCGTTCCTTGATCTTCGCGTGCGCGATATCGCGGGCGACGACCAGCGGGCCGGTGAGCGAAAGCCGAGTCTTCACCGGGTATTTCGACAGTTCGGCGCGGATTTCCGACATCGGACGGTTCAGATCGATCTGCACCACGTCGCCGCCGAGGATCGCATCGGTCTGCTCCGGCAGATACTGCGCGGGCTCGCGTTCGAGCTGTTCCAGGAACACGCCCTCCGGGGTGATCTTAGCCAGCGCCTGACGGTCGGCCGAGCACGAGACCGCAAGCGCGACAGGGCAGCTGGCGCCGTGCCGGGGCAGCCGCACCACGCGCACGTCGTGGCAGAAGTACTTGCCGCCGAACTGCGCGCCGATGCCGAAGGACTGGGTGAGCTTGAACACCTCTTCTTCGAGTTCCAGATCACGGAACGCGTGCCCGGCCAGCGAGCCCTCGGTGGGCAGATTGTCCAGATAGTGTGCGGAGGCGTATTTCGCGGTCTTGAGGGCGAATTCGGCACTGGTGCCGCCGATGACCACGGCGAGGTGGTACGGCGGGCACGCCGCGGTGCCCAGCGAGCGGATCTTCTCGTCCAGGAATTCCAGCATCCGGCTGGGGTTCAGGACGGCCTTGGTCTCCTGGTACAGGAAAGACTTGTTCGCCGAACCGCCGCCCTTGGCCATGAACAAGAATTTGTAGGACGGGTGCGTCGGATCGCCTGCGGTGGAGTACAACTCGACCTGCGCGGGCAGGTTCGAGCCGGTGTTCTTTTCGTCCCACATGGTCAGCGGGGCCAGCTGCGAATAGCGCAGGTTCAGTTTCGTGTAGGCGTCGAATACGCCGCGGCTGATCCATTCGGCGTCGTCCACGCCCGTCAGCACGCCTTCGGATTTCTTGCCCATCACGATCGCGGTACCGGTGTCCTGGCACATGGGCAGGATGCCGCCCGCGGAGATATTGACGTTCTTGAGCAGGTCGAGCGCGACGAAACGATCGTTGCCGCTGGACTCCGGGTCGTCGATGATCTTGCGCAGCTGGCTCAGATGCGCCGGGCGCAGATAGTGGCTGATGTCGTGCATCGCCTCGGCGGTGAGCATCCGCAGCACCTCGGGGTCCACCTGGAGGAAGGTCCGGCCGTTGTGCTCGAAGGTGCTGACCCCTTCGGTGGTGAGCAAGCGGTACGAGGTGTCGTCGGCGCCGATCGGCAACAGGTCCGAGTAGCGGAAGTCCGGGGCGGTCACGGATCGCACTCCTTCGAGGTGGGGCTGAAGCACAGCGAGCCTAGCGACCGATCGGGGCCACTCCTGCGGTTAGGCAACCCTATGTCCGATAATCTCGCACAAGATTGCACGTTCAACCCGAGAGTGCTAACTCTCGTTCGAAACAGGTTCCGCCACCCGCCCGGGCGCGGCGCCTCACCTGATACGTCGGAGTTTGGAGCGACCGTGACCGACCCCCACTGGCTCGATGACGTCGAAAAACGGGCCTGGGTGGGATTCGTGCGTACCCGCGATCTGATCGCCGCGGCCGTCGGACGAGATTCGACCCGAGAATCCAACCTCACCTACGTCGAGTATTCGGTGCTGGCGTATCTGGCCGAGGATCCGGAGCACCGGCTGACATTCGCCGAGCTGGCCGCCCGGCTGGAATGGTCGCAGAGCCGGTTGTCCCACCAGATCACGCGGATGGAGAAACGCGGCCTGGTCTGCCGCGAGCCCATTCCCGACGACGCCCGGCGCACCGCCGCCCGGCTCACGCCGCACGGCGTCGGGGTGCTGGCCACCGCCGCGCCCGCCCATGTGCGCAGTGTGCGCAGGCATATGATCGACGTGCTGGACCGGCAGCAGCTCAACGCGCTCGCCGATATCTACGACACTTTGCTCGACCACCATCGCTCGCTGACCCAGCGAACGTAGCGCGCAAGCCTCCAGGTGCAGCACGGGTGCATGAGGAGGTCGACCGCCCCTAGCGGGGCAACCCGGCACCGCGTGCGCGACCTCGGTCGGCTCTGTTCAGCGGTGTTCGCCGAGTGCGCAGAACGGCAGGGACGCCGAACGAGATCGACGCGACCGGCCCGCCGGAGCCGTGGGCATGTCCGGGCCGCGGCAGCAGGCCCGGACACAACACGGTTCGCTCAGTTCGAGCGCGCTGGCTCGGCAGCCGCCCCCGTGGCTCCGTTCGCCGACACTTCGCCCGAGGACGCGGGTATCGCGGAGGCCACCCTGGTCTCCGGCACACCCAGGGCGCGTTCGAAGCCGTCCGGCACCACGATATCGCCGCAGTCGAGGTCGGTAACCTTGGTTTTGCGCAGGCCGAGCAGCGCCGAATCGATACCGCCGCGCAGTATGTCGAGCACGTTCTCCACGCCCGCCTGGCCGTTGGCGGCCAGGCCCCACAGGTAGGCGCGGCCGATCATCACCGCGCGCGCCCCCAGCGCCACGGCCTTGACCACATCGCTGCCGCGGCGGATGCCGCCGTCGAGCAGCACCTCGACCTGCGTGCCGACCGCGTCGGCGAGCACCGGCAGCGCCCGGATCGAGGCGGGAGTGCCGTCGAGGTTGTTGCCGCCGTGGTTGGACACCGAGATCGCCGAGACGCCCGCGTCGACGGCCCGCAACGCGTCGTCGACACGCATCACACCCTTGAGCATGACCGGCCCGTCCCACTGTTCGACCACCCAGGCCACATCGTCCCAGTCGGGCGGCGGGGTGCCCATCCACTCGCCGTAGGCGCCGAAGAAGCCCGGTGCGGGGGCGTCACCGAGAGCCATGTTCGGCGCGGTCAGGTCGGGCAGTGCGCCCGAGCGCACATAGCGGCTCAGCCAGCGTGGTTTCGCCAGGGTCTGCGGCGCGAACGTCATCATCGTGCGCAGGTCCAGTTTTTCCGGGATGAGCGGACTGCCCCAGTCACGGCCGTGCGAGAACGACCAGTCCAGGGTGAGGATCAACCCGACAGCGCCCGCCGCCTTCGCCCGCGCCATCCTGGCCGTGATGTCGTCTTTGCTGCCACACCAGTAGAGCTGGAAGAAGGTGGACGGATTGGCCGCGATCACTTCTTCGATCGGTTTGCTCGCAAACGACGACAGCCCCATCGCGGTACCGCGCGCCGCCGCGGCCCTGGCCACTGCCACCTCACCGTCGGGATGAACGGCCTGCACGCCGGTCGGCGAGATGATCACCGGCATCGAGATCTGCTGCCCCAGCACGGTGGTGGACTGATCGCGCTCGCCGATCGGCCCCGCCACATGCGGCGCGAAACCGAGTTCGGTGAAGGCCGCTGCGTTGTCGTCAATGGTCTGGCCGCGTTCGGAGCCGGCGATCAGGGCGCCGTACACCGATTTCGGTAGCTGTTTCTTCGCGCGGCGCTGGGCCTCGGCGACGGTTTCGAACCAGGGGTTCATCATCGGGTCCTTTCGTCAGGGCGCATCCGGCCACCAGTGCCGGACGGCGCTGGTCAGGTCGGTGGTCAGTTGGTTCAGCAGCGCGGCGCCCTCCTCGGCGGTCGCGCCGGTCGGATCGCCGAGCACGCCGTTGGGACTCACGGCGCGTACTCCCCCGCTGCGTAGCAGCGGCAGCAGTTGACCCAGCGGCCTGGTGTCGCCTGCTTCGGCGCGGTCGGCCTGTACCCGATGTGGGGCCAGCGCCAGCTGCAGCGAGGTTTCGGAACGGCCTGCGTGCGCATCACCTGCATAGTTGGGCAGGTACATACGAACGTCGCGGGATTCGGTGCGCAGCAGATCCACCGCGGCGCGTAGCGGGTCCAGGTTGCCGCCGTGGCCGCTCACGATCAGGACCCGCGGGAAGGTGTCGGTGGCCGAGCGGCACAGTTCGACGATCAGCAACTCCAGCGCAGCACGCCCGATCGACAGTGTTCCGGGAAAGCCCGCGTGCTCGCCGCTGGCACCGTAGGCGACGGCGGGCGCGACGAACACGTCGGGCCGCAGCGCCGCCAGCCGGGTGCACAGAGCCACAGCGACATCGGTATCGGTGGACAGCGGTAGATGCGGGCCGTGCTGTTCGGTTGCGCCGACCGGGACGGCCAGAATCGCACCGGAGTGTTCACCCGCCTCCGGCCATGTGAGGTCCGCCACCATCATGCGGCGAGATTAACGTCAGCGACTGACATAATCAATACTCGACATAATCGACTGCCGTGACGGCACACAGCACCCGGGGACGCCCGCGCGGGACGACCAAGCGCGAACTCGAACTGATCGCCATGCGGTTGTTCAGTGAGCAGGGCTTCGACGAGACCACCGTCGAACAGATCGCGGCAGCCGCCGGGATCAGCGGCCGCACCTTCTTCCGGTACTTCCCCGGCAAGGCCGAGGTGCTGTGGTACTCGTTCGACGACGAAGTCGCCGCCCTGCGCGCGGACTTCGCCACGGTCGGCGACACCGAACCACTCATGGCCGCGGTGCGCCGAGTCGTGGTGAACGCCAACCGCTACCGCGCCGAGGACGTGCCCGAACTGCGCACCCGGATGCGGCTCGTCGCCACCGTCCCCGCGCTGGCCGCCACCGCGGGCGCCCACTACGACGCCTGGGAACAGGCGGTCAGCGAGTTCGCCGCCACCCGCCTCGACACCACCGCCGACGACCTGATCCCCATGGCCATCGGACGCTGCGCACTCGCCGCCGCCCGCGCCGCCTTCGATGCCTGGCTCACCCGGGCCGACGCCGACCTCACCGTCTATCTCGACCAGGCGCTCGCCGCCCTGGAACGCGGATTCACCTCGACCCCGCCAACGCCCAGGTCGTGCCGCTGATCACCGATACCCGTCTCCAGGTTTCATGAATAAACCGGTTGGGGTATGACTAGGCTCGGTATCGGCACGCCCGCCGAAACGTACGATGAACCCGACCAGCCGTCCGAAAGGGGCACGAGTTTCCATGTCCGAGGTGTCCATGAGCCTTTCGGCGGACTCATTGGCCGCAGGACCTGTCGACAATCTGCTTCCGCAGCTCGTCGAGCACCTGCGACAGAACCGAACCGCACTACGTGAAGAATGGGCCCGGCGTATCACCGACGCCCGGCTGCTGACGGCGATGACGCCGGAGGAGATCTTCTCCGAAGCCACGTCGGTCTACGACAACTACGTCGAGGTCCTCGAAACCGGTAGCGTCGAAGCACTGCAGGCCTATGCGCGTGATCTGTCCGAGCGCATCATCCCCAGAGGCGTCGAAACCGACGAAGTCCTCGGCATCGTGCTGTTACTGCGCGATGTCCTGGCTCGCTCGCTGTTCGAGAAATACCAGTCGAACTTCGAACTGCTCAACGCGGTGCTCGACGCCTACGAACCGGCAGCCAATCGCATCGCCAACACGGTGGCCGTCTCCTTCGTGCAGGAACGCGAGCGCGTCATCCGCCAGCAGCAAGAGGCGATCCGCGAACTGTCGACGCCGGTGCTACAGGTGCGCGAGCAACTGCTGATTCTGCCGATAATCGGCGTACTGGACAGTCAGCGTGCCCGCCAGCTCACCGAACAGTTACTGCGCGCGATCCGGGCCAACCGCGCGAAGGTGGTCGTCATCGATATCACCGGTGTGCCCGATATCGACTCCACCGTGGCCAACCACCTGGTGCAGACGGTCGACGCGTCCGGGCTGATGGGCGCCAACGTCATCATCACCGGCCTGTCCTCGGAGATCGCGCTGACACTGGTGACCATCGGATTGGACCTGTCGAAGATGAACGCGGTCGGCGACCTGCAAGGCGGTATCGAGGAGGCGGAAAGGCTGCTGGGCTACGAGCTGTCCCGCGTGACCGAACGTGCCGAACGCGATGGCCGCTGACCGGGGGGACTGATGCCGGTTCCCATCCTCAAACAAGGCACATACCTGATCGCGTCGGTGCAGTCCGCGCTGACCGACGCCGATACCGAGCGCTTACAGGACGACCTGATGAAACAGGTCAGCAAGTACCGGGCGCAGGGCATCATCGTCGATGTCACCGCCATCGACGTGATGGACTCGTTCGCCGCCAGATCATTGCGCACCATCGCGCATATGACGCAGCTGCGCGGCGCCGAAACGGTGATCGTCGGGCTGCAGCCCGAGGTCGCCTTCGCCATGGTGCAACTCGGGCTCACTTTCGAGGACATGCACACCGCACTCGACCTCGAAGAGGGATTGGCCTGGTTGAACCGCAAAGCCCCCGCCCGGCACCAGCAAGACGGTCGTGACAGTGGCCGCTGAGAACATGGTGATCGCGGTGAAGATGTCCAACGACATCGTGACCGCACGTCAGGCCGGACGCGAACTGGCCGAGGAGCTCGGCTTCTCGCTCACCGACCGCACCATGATCTCCACCGCGATCTCCGAAGTGGCCCGCAACATCACCAGTTACGCGGGCACCGGCGAGATCCGGCTGCTGGTCGAAGAACGCGACGGCCGCCGCGCCCTGGTGGTGCAGGCCAAGGACCAGGGGCCCGGCATCATCGATATCGATCGCGCGATGGACGACGGCTACTCCACCGGGCTCGGCCTCGGCCTCGGCCTGCCCGGTGCGAAACGTTTGATGGATGGTCTGACCGTCGAATCGAAGCCCGGTCACGGCACGTTGGTGGAAATGTGGAAGTGGGTACCCAACAGTGCATGAGGACGGGTTCATCGGCCGGATCGAATGGGCTGTGGCCGGTCGGGCGCTACCCGGACAGCAGGTTTCCGGCGATCGCTGCGCGGTGCTCGACACCGGCGCGGAGACAGCGTTGTTCGCGGTGCTCGACGGACTCGGTCACGGTGCAGCCGCGGCCGCCGCGGTCGACCAGGCCGCGCAGGTGCTCGCCGACAACCGGACCGAACCATTGGACGTACTGATGCTGATGTGTCATCGCGCGATGGAGAACACCCGCGGGGCGGCGGTCTCGCTGGCTCGTTTCGGCGCCGACCAGGCGCAGTGGCTCGGTGTCGGCAATGTCGAATCGCAGGTGCTCACCGTCGGCCCTACCGGACCGACCGTACGGGCGACCGCGCTGCTGACCGGGGGCATCGTCGGCTACCGATTACCGGCGAATCTGCAGGCGCAGACGATTCGGGTACGGCCGGGCGATCTGCTGTTGATGTCCACCGATGGCGTGGTCACCGAACGGGGCGAAGGTATCGACCTGTCGAAGTCGACCGCCGATATCACTGCTGACCTGCTGGACCGCAACGCCAAGGACACCGACGACGCGCTGGTACTCGCGGCGCGGGTACGCGGTGCGCCCAACGGTGCGTCATGAGCACCCGAGGTATGTGATGAGCGCGGTACTCGCGGCATTCCTGGACGCCTACGGCGTGGCGTTACGCAAGCATCTGACCTCCCCCGCGCTCGACGGGCTGGCCGAGGGGCACGAACTGGGCAGGCGGGCGCTGGTCGAGGGCATCAGCCTGCTCGACCTCACCGAGCACCACTTCCGGGTGGTCAAACAGGTTCAGGCCGAGCTCGGCGCGGACTCCGACAGCCACCTCGATGAGGAAGCGCTGGAATTCCTGCTCCAGACCCTGATCACCCTCGACGTCGCCACTCGCGGCTATCTGGACGGCACCCGCCGCTACGAACAGCAGCGCTCCCGTGCCGACGATCTGGCCGGGCGCGACGAATTCCGCACCGCGCTGGTGGAATCGTTGCAGGACGGTTTCTTCGTCGCCGACGCGCGCGGCACCATCATCGAGGTGAATTCGGCGTTCGGGGAACTCACCGGGTACGGCGCGGCCGATGTGCCCTATGCGCTGCCGCATCCGTGGTCGATCCCGGAAGGGCCGCGCTATCCGGATCTGGGCACCGAGGCGGCGCGGTTCGTCCTGCCCATCCGCCACCACGACGGCCGTGACCGCTGGCTGGCGGTCAGCACCAGCGCGCTGGTCAAACCGGACGGCAACGAGCGGATCTTCGTCGGCACCATCCGCGATGTCACCGCCGAACACGACGCACACGCCCGCGACCAAGCCGCATCCCGGCTTGCCACCGCCGTGGCCGCGGCTACCAGCGTCGCCGAGGTACTCGAGGTGGGTCTCGGTGAACTGCGCCGCACCGTCGATGCCGAGACCGCGGTCGTCGCGGTGTGGACGAACAGGAATACCGCGCCTGAGGTGTATGTCTCGGGTGCGGCGGTGGCCTCGGAGAGTGTGGCGACGCCCGCCGCGGGCACGGCGCTCGACAACTGGACGCAGGCGCTGCTGGAACGGGCCAGGCTGCGCCCGGGCCGGACCTTGGTCGCCATCCCCGAGGGCGCGGAGGGCACCGAGGGGATCGTGGCCCCGCTCGGTGAGACCGGCGACGCTGCGCTGTGGTTGCGCTTCGCCGCGCCGCGCACCATCGGCGCCGCTGACTGGACGCTGTTCTCGCTGCTCATCGGGCATCTGAGCCTGGCAGTGCAGCGGGCCCGCAACTTCGATCAGGCGCGTTCGACCTCGTTGACGTTGCAGCGGGCGATGCTCGGCCCGATCGACCTGCCACCCCGGTTCTCGGTGCACTACGAGCCCGCGCTGCCGCCGCTGGAGATCGGCGGCGACTGGTACGACGTGGTGCCGTTGAAGGACGGCGCGATCGGTATCGTCGTCGGCGATTGTGTGGGCCGTGGCCTGTCCGCGGCCGTGGTGATGGGCCAGTTGCGCACCGCGGCACGCGCGCTGCTGCTGCGCGGCGCCGGGCCTGCGCAGCTGCTGTCCGAACTGGACCCGGTCGCGGCCCGTATCCCGGGGGCGGTGTGCACCACGGTGTGCGCGGCGGTTCTCGATCCGGTGCGCGGGTTGGTGCGCTACAGCAATGCGGGCCATATGCCGCCCATCCTCGCCGATGTGGGGACCACCGGACGCATGCTCGAAGGCGGGCGTTCGGTGCCGCTGGCCACCTTCGAAATGCCGCGGCGCCCGGAGGCCACCACCCCGCTGCCCCCCGGATCGACGCTGGTGCTGTTCACCGACGGTCTGGTGGAGCGGCGCGGCGAAGATATCGACGAGGGGTTCGCCAAGATTTCGGCCGTATTGGCAGGCACGCCCGAGCGCCTGCCGCGCGAGGTGGCCGATGCGGTGCTGTCGGCGCTACGCCCCGACGGCGGCTACGACGACGACGTCGCCATGGTCGTGTACCGGCAGCCGCCCGCCCCCCTGCGGTTGGACCTGCCTGCCCGCCCCGATCAGTTGTCGGTGTTGCGGCGCACCCTCCGGTCCTGGCTGACCGCTGCGGCGGTGCCCCACGATCTGGCCTCCGACCTGATCGCCGCGACCAACGAGGCGTGCACCAACAGCATCGAGCACGCCTACCTCGGCGCCGAAGCGACGGCCGGGGTGGAGCTGGAAGCCGAGTGCGGCACCGAGGCCGTGGTCATCCAGGTCACCGACCACGGGCGCTGGAAACCGCGGTCGGCCGACCCCGGGCCACGTGGCCGCGGTATCGATATGATGAACGCGCTCACCGAGCAGCTCGAGATCGAGCACAGCGACCAGGGCACCCGGGTGCGCATGTCGGTGACGCTGCCCGCGATCACCTTCCCTGTGGCCAATGCGTTACGCGGCACCAACCGGCGTATCACCCGCTGACCGGCCGTGTCGTGCCGTGCCGTCGACCGGGTACAGCACCTCCGACCTGCGCCGTTGGCCAGTACACGGCGGCGGACGGTAGCATTTCGACCGCAATGAACACGAGCTCGGCGCGTGTGCCTGCCGCATATTCCGTGTCAGTGCAGCAAGATCGGCGAGTTCATGGCAGATTGTGATGATGTGACAAACACTTCCGGAGACGCGTATCCCCTCACGGACACGATGACCACCTCTGTCGAGACGCACGACGACGTGACAGTGCTCACCGTGACCGGCGAGGTCGACTTGGCCACCGCCCCCGCGCTGGAGAACGCGATCGATGCGATCCTCGGCGCCGAGCCCGCGGGTCTGGTCATCGATCTGACCGCGGTCAGCTTCCTCGCCTCGGCCGGGATGGCCGCACTGGTCGCCGCACACCAGCGCGCGGGCACAACGTCGATCGCCGTTGTCGCCGACGGCCCCGCAACCAGCCGCCAGCTCAAGATGACCAGCCTCGACCGGGTCTTTGCCCTGCACACCACCCTGGACGACGCCCTGGCAGGTCTGCGCGGCAACTGAGACGGCACCCCACGCGGCGGGCCGGAGGCTTTCGGCTCGGACCCGTCGTTGCGGCCGCGCCCGCAACCGGTTCAGCCGCAGAGCGTGCGCAACTGTTCGATCAGCGCGACCCGCTCGGCTGCGGTCGAGGCCATCGGCAACACGTTCAGCACGGTGACACCTGCTTCCTTGAAAGCGGCGATACGTTCTTTCACGAAACCAGCCGGGCCGATCAGCGACACATCCCGGGCCAGGTCCTCGGGTACCGCCGCGGCGGCTTCCTGCTTCCTACCTGCCAGGTACAGCTCCTGGATGCGGTCGGCCGCTGCGCCGTAGCCGTAGTTGGTGGCCAACGCATGGTAGAAGTTCTTGCCCTTGGCGCCCATACCGCCGATGTAGAGGGCGAGCGTCGGCTTGACGAATTCCAGCAGCGGCGTCACGTTCTCGCCGATCGCCAGCGCGGGACCGGCGTACACGTCGAGCGGCCCCAGCGCCGGGTCCCTTTTCGCCAGCCCGGACCGTAGTGCGTCCCCCCACACCTGCTCGGCCTGCTCCGGCAGGAAGAAGATCGGCTGCCAGCCCTCGGCGATCTCGGCGGCCAGCGCCACGTTCTTCGGGCCGAGCGCGGCCAGTAGCACCGGAATACGTTCGCGCACCGGTCGATTGATCAGCTTCAACGGTTTTCCGAGACCGGTGCCCCGACCCTCCGGCAGCGGGATCTGATAATGCTTGCCCTGGTATTCCAGCCGTTCCCGGCGCCACACCTTCCGGCAGATCTCCACGACCTCCCTGGTACGCCCGATGGGCGCGTCGTAGGGCACACCGTGGAAGCCTTCGATCACCTGTGGTCCCGACGCGCCGAGGCCGAGCACGAAACGGCCGTCGGAGACGAAATCCAGACCTGCTGCGGTCATCGCGGTCAGGCTCGGTGTGCGGGTGTAGAGCTGCAGGATGCCCGAAGCAAGCTGCAGTCTGGTGGTTTTGGCCGCAAGGTATCCCAGCGCGCTGACCGCGTCGAACGAGTACGCCTCGGGCACGAAAACGATGTCCAGGCCCGCCCGCTCCAGGTCGGCCACCTCGGCCGCGGCTTCAGTGAAACCGCCCGAATAGTTGATACCCAATCCGATCCGCATAGCACTCAACATAACCACGGCTACGGAGCGGCCAGGCACCGGCCACGCCGCCCGAGACGGTACGGTGATCGTCGTACCCACCCACAACAGAACGATCGAAAGGCCAGCCCGTGTCGCAGCCCACCACGCCGCCCCGAGACACCGCGACCACCTTCGGCGGCTGGACGATCGGCGGGTACCTGACCGAACTGGCCGCGAAGGTACCTGCCCCGGGCGGGGGGGCTGTCGCGGCCCTGCACGTTGCCCAGGCCGCGGCGCTGGTGGCGATGGTCGCCCGCTACACCACGCGCGCCAAGGACGCCGAGCACCGGCCTGCGGTGGACCGCATCATCGCCGCCGCCGACGCCGCTCGCGAGCGCGCCCTGGCCCTCGCCGATGCCGACGCGTCGGCATTCACCGCCGTAGGCGCAGCCTACAAACTGCCTGCAACCACCGAGGAAGAGAGCGCCGACCGCAATGCCGCGGTCACCGCGGCGCTGGTCGAGGCCGCGCGCGTCCCCGCCGCCGTGGTCGACGAAGCCGACGAGGTGCTCTCGCTGGCGGCCGAACTGCTGCCCATCGGCAACCCGAACGTCGTCACCGATATCGGGGCCGCCGCCGACGCCGCCCGCGCCGCCGCGGCGAGTTCGCAGCTCAATATCGAAATCAACACGTCCTCGCTGCCCGAAGCCCAGGGCGCCGCCTTCGCCGCGACGCTGGCCAGGATCGAGGAAATCTCCGCCCGCGCCGACGCGCTGCACGCCGATGTGCTGAGCGCAGTACGCGGTCGTTGAACGACACGCGTTTACCACTGTTTGCGATCTCGTTTTCGCAGGCGAAAAGCTGTATCAGCCTGCGAGGAATTCCGATCGACTCGGCAAGTTACGGTTTCAGCGTAGAATGGGATGGGGTCGGTTGACCCGGATTTTCCAACTGCTCGACTGCATCACCTGCTCTACCAAGCTCGACGAGTTACCAGCTCCACGCTCCACCCGTTAGACCGGACGGCCGGAACTCGCGGCCGCCCACGGACATCACGGAACTGTTTGCTCCAGCTCGACAGTGCAGGAGGTAACGGTGAGGATCGGGTACACATCGGCGCCGCTGGCGTTCGAACCGGACGAGCTGTTGCGCCGGGCGGCAGGTTCGTCTCCCACGACCAACAGCCACCCCACCGCGGTCGAGGGCTCACCGCCGGACTCAGAGGGTTTATCCCGCCACGTGGGCGAGGAAACCGGTATCGATGTCGTCGCCGAACGGCAAGTCGTCTCCAATATCGCCGACTGCTCGGCCGACCCGGGTGCGCTGACCGCAGGACAAGCCGAGCGCGCCCACGTCATCCACCGCTACTGTTCACCCGAGTGCTTGGTCCGCAGACGGGCCGAGGTCACGATGAACGCGCTCGCTCCAGGCGATCCCGCGTTAGATATTTCCCCCGATCGGACGGGGATCGGCGCCGACTGATTCGACTATGGGCGCCTGTTCTATGTGTTCGTCGCACATTGCGCTATCGGCGTGCGCCGGAATAGAAACGGTGCAGCTCGAAAACCAGTTCACCTGACAATCGAATGGTTCTTGATCAGCTCCATCCCACTGGCCGGACGGCTATTTCCATCTGCTTTGCGGCCACCAGCTGAGGAGGAATACGTTGAGCACCATATTCTCGACCGAAGACACCGATTCCGGTTTACTGGCGCGAAAACCACGGCGCGTCAGGTTTTCCGGGTCGGGTCGCCACCACCGGCTCAACATCGTTCTCGTCGCTCCGCCGTATTTCGATGTTCCCCCCGGCGGGTACGGGGGTGTGGAGGCCGTCGTTGCCGAACTGGCCGATACTCTGGTCGCCCGCGGGCATCGGGTGACGCTGCTCGGCACCGGAAAGCCCGGTACCGACGCCGAGTTCGTCCCGGTATGGGACCGAACCCAGGCCGACCGGCTCGGCGACCCGTTCCCGGAGGTGGTCAACGCGCTGAAGGTGCGGCGCATCGTGGAGAAGCTGGCCAAGGCCAGGCATATCGACATCATCCATGATCACACCTTCGCCGGCCCGCTCAACGCCCCCGCCTACGAAGCGCTCGGCATCCCCACCGCGGTCACCGTGCACGGTCCGGTCGACAACGATATGTGGGAGTACTACGGCGCGCTCGACGAACACACCCGGCTGATCGCGATCAGTGATCGGCAGCGGGCGCTGGCACCGGATTTCAATTGGATCGGTCGGGTGCACAACGCTCTTCGGCCCAGCGAATGGCCGTTCCGCACCGAAAAGAAGGACTACGCCCTGTTCCTCGGCCGCTACGCACCGTACAAGGGCCCGCATCTGGCGCTGCAGGCCGCGCACGCTGCCGGGGTGCCGTTGATCCTCGCCGGCAAATGCAACGAACCGCCGGAAAAGGCGTTCTTCGCCAAGGAGATCGAGCCGCTGCTCACCGAAAACGACACCGTCTTCGGTGAGGCGGACGCGGTGGCCAAACGAGAACTGTTCGCCTCCGCGCGCTGCCTGCTGTTCCCCATCCAGTGGGAGGAGCCGTTCGGCATCGTGATGATCGAGGCGATGGCATGCGGTACACCGGTTGTCGCGTTGCGCGGCGGCGCGGTGGAGGAGGTGGTCGCCGACGGCGTCACCGGCATCATCTGCGACGAACCGTCGGAACTGCCCGCCGCAATCGCCGAGGCGAGCAAGCTCGATCCGCACGCCTGCCGTCGGCGTGTCGAAGATCTTTTCGGCGTGGATCAGCTGGGAGCCGGATATGAGGCCGCCTATTACCGCATACTCGATGCATGGGACGAATCCCACAGCAAGGGTGAGCTATTGACGGCCGTCGGGCACCGCCGCAGCGGAACGCACAATACGCGGGCGGAAACCGGCACGACCCCGGTATGGAGCCGAGCATGATCGTACCGCCCAGAGTCCTCAACTCCGGTCAGCCCACCGCCATCAATGGTGGCGGTGGGACTGTCACCCTGGTCGAGGCGAGCACGTTCTGCCTGTCCGACCATCTGGGTGATATCCACTCCGGCACCTCGCAAGGTTTGTTCTTCCGCGATGCCAGGGTGATCTCGCGCTGGGAGTTGCGGTTGGACGGTCAGCCTGCCGAACATCTGACCGTCCTCACTCCGGAGGCATTCAAGGCCAGGTTCATCCTGCGTAAGCCGCCGCGGCCTGGCGTGGCCGACAGCACGGTGCTGGTGGTGCGCCGCCGGCTCATCGGGGATGGGATGCGCGAAACCATCACCGTGCACAATCTGGGCCACGAGGACACGGCGATGACGATCACGCTGTTCACCGACGCCGATTTCGCGGATCTGTTCGCCGTCAAGGAAGGCCGCAATCACGTGGGCAGCGCCGAACAGGTCGCCGCCGACGGCGAACTGCACCTGACCGATCACGCCGAACCCGGCCGTGGCCTGACCATCAGCGCTACGGCCGGCCCGGTCATGTTGCCCGGCACGGTCAACTGGCAGGTGGTGGTGCCTGCGCACGGCCGGTGGCATACCGAGATCCTGGCCCAGCCGGTGCTGTCGCATCGGCGCGTACAGATGGCTTTCGGTGATGACGAGGACAGCCCGATCAGCCGGCTCAAGGCCTGGCGGGCAACGGCGACCGACCTGACGGCCACCGACCCCAACCTCACCGAGGTGCTGCAACGCACCGAAAGCGATCTGGGCGCGCTGCGTATCGACGGCCGCGACAACGATTCCCCGGCCTATGTAGCCGCGGGCGCTCCATGGTTCATGACGCTGTTCGGGCGCGACAGCCTGCTCACCTCGTGGATGGCGTTGCCGCTGGACTCCGCGCTGGCGGTGGGCACACTGCGCCAACTCGCGAAATTGCAGGGCAAAACGGTCAATCCGATCACCGAGGAGGAACCGGGCCGCATCATGCACGAGATGCGGCACGGTCCCGCCAGCGGGGCGGTACTGGGCGGCACGGTGTACTACGGGTCGGTGGACGCGACCCCGCTGTTCGTGATGCTGCTCGCCGAATGCTGGCGCTGGGGCGCCGACGAATCAGTGATCAAGGAGTTGCTGCCTGCCGCCGATGCGGCGCTGGCCTGGATCGACGAGTACGGCGACGCCGACGGCGACGGGTTCGTCGAATACCGGCGCAAAACCGACCGCGGCCTGACCAACCAGGGGTGGAAGGACAGCTTCGACGCGATCAACGATTCGAGCGGGCACCTGGCCGAACCGTCCATCGCGCTGTGCGAGGTGCAGGGGTATGTGTACGCCGCACGGCTGGCACGCGCCGAACTGGCCGACCATTTCGGCGACACCGAGACCGCGAACACGTTGCGCGCACAGGCCGAGGACCTGAAAAGCCGGTTCGACGAGGCGTTCTGGGTGCAGAAGAACGGCTGGTACGCGGTCGCGTTGGACGGCCAGAAGAACCAGGTCGATGCTCTGACCAGCAACGCAGCCCAATGCCTGTGGACCGGGATCGTGGGCGAGGACCGCGCCGCCGAACTGGTCGACCGGCTCGCCGACCCGAGCATGGACAGCGGTTTCGGGTTGCGCACCCTGGCCTCGACCATGGGCGCGTTCAATCCGATGAGCTACCACAATGGATCGGTGTGGCCGCACGACACCGCGATCGCGGTGGCCGGACTGCTGCGCTACCGGCATGTGCCTGGCGCGGGAGAGCTCGCCGAACGGCTCGCCACCGGGCTGCTCGACGCGGCTACCGATTTCGGTGGGCGGCTACCGGAGTTGTTCTGCGGTTTCGCCCGTACCGATTTCCGGTCGCCGATCCCCTACCCCACCTCGTGTTCGCCGCAGGCGTGGGCCAGCGCGGCGCCGCTGCTGCTGGTGCGCTCCTTCCTCGGTTTGAACCCGTGCGTACCGGGTCGTGTCTTGAAGGTGACCCCGCATCTGCCGCGGGAATGGGGCAAGCTCGTGCTCACCGATCTGCGGTTGGGCCGGGCGACCGTCAGCATTCAAGCCGAAGGATCGACAATGCACGTCCACGGCCTGCCCGAGGACTGGGAACTGGTGACCGACTGACCCGTCTCGAGAAGGGGGTGAGCCATGAGGAACGTAGTCCGATCCCTGTTCCTCGCCACAACAGTCGTCACGCTGGTCGCGGCCTGCTCCGTCGGCGCGAACGCGGTGCTGGTCGACAGAGCGGCGGGGTTACCCGTCGCAGCGGTGACTCCCTCGGGCGGCCGGGAAGTGGGTATCGGCCATCCGGTGACCATCCGGTTCGCCACCGATATCACCGACCGAGCCAGGGCCGAAAGATCGGTGACCGTCGCTGCCACCGAGCCATTGGACGGCACGTTCTCCTGGCGGGGCGACCGGGAACTCATCTGGACCTCCACCGGCTATCTGCCCGCCCGCTCACCGATCACGGTCAGCGTGGGAGATTCGCGCACAAAGTTCCGCACCAACGCGGGCGTGGTCGCCGATGCGGATATGTCTGCCCACACTTTCACCGTCAGCATCGGCGGACAGGTGGCGCGAACAATGCCTGCGTCGATGGGCAAACCCGGCTGGGAAACCCCCGTCGGCACCTATCCGGTACTGGAGAAGTTCCGCCATATCGTGTTCGACTCCCGGACCATAGGTGTCCCGCTCGACTCGCCCGAGGGATATCTGCTCGACGGCGAATACGCCGTACGGCTGACCTGGAGCGGTGTTTTCGTGCATTCGGCGCCGTGGTCGGTCGATGCGCAGGGCAACGCCAACGTCAGCCACGGCTGCATCAACCTCGCCCCCGGTGACGCGGCCTGGTACTACGAGGTGGTCGGAATCGGCGACCCGGTGACCGTGCACTGGTGAATTCGCTGCCGATCTCCCCGGTGCCACCACACCCGGCCCGATGATCGGCTAGAACAATGAGAAGAAAACTGGCGGCGGAACCGACGAAGGCGGGACACGATGAATCGACCGGGGGATTTCACCGAACCCGAGGGCGACCCGTATCCCACAACGCCGATCCGCATTCCCTACCCACAGATCTCGTATCCCACGCCGCCGTCGCAGACCCCACCGGATCCGCCAGGCCCGTACGACGTGGCCGAACATGTCACCGCACCGCTGCCTGCGCCGTATCGGCCCGCGCCCCCTCAGCGCCGTACCACCGGCTCAGCAGGTCCGGATCGTCCGTTCCCGCAGCGACGGCCCGCCAACCCCCGGTTTCCCGACCCCTACGGGACGACCCCCACCGCACGTCGGCTCATGCCCCGAGACCGGACGGGCGGGGCCTGGGGCCAGGGCAGCAATATCGGGCGCCCACACAGCCAGTCTTCCGGAACCGCAGGCGGGGATCGCCGCCGTTTCCCTGCTCGGGCAACCGACATGCCGCCGCCGCATCGCCCCGACCGCCACAACCGGACGTTCGACGCCGGGCTTCCCGGCGCCCCCGCCTACCATCACCACCCCGACGAACGGCCCACTAGAACCGCTGGTCAGTCCTGCTACGACGCTCACGATGATACGACCGCAGTGGTGCCGGACGAGCCGATGCGGTATTCCGGTACGCCCGTATCCGTGGAAGCGGAACAGCCGCAGCCGAGCCCCGAGGGGGTCGCGGCGCTGCAGCGACTGCGGCGGGGCAGGCAGAACACAGCACGGCCGGTGCACCGCGGGCGGGGGCGTACGGAACAGAACCGACGCCGGTGGGCTCCCACCTTGCTCGGGATGCTCGGTGCGGCCACGGTTTTCGCCGCCGCCTACCTCCAGTTCGGCGATAGCCGCGACGGGCAGACCACCGAGGTGGCGGGCGTGCACAATCCGGTGTCGACGGTCGCGGCTCTGCTGTGCGCAGCCGAACGGGTGGGCAGCAGTATCCGCGGCAACGGGGCAGGTAGCGACGACTCCGGTGCGGCGGTGATTTTCGCTTTCCAGCACGCCTACTACGTCACCCGGTCGGGGGAACAGGCCCGAGCAGTGGTCGCCCAGAACGCGACCGTGCCTTCGGCGCAGGACATCCAGCAGGGCATCGACACCATCCCCCTAGGGACCACACACTGTCTGACCATCACCCCCGGCGCATTCGTCGGCCAGTACACCGTGATCGTCACCGAGTACCGGCCCGGGTCAGCGCCGATCACCTACAATCCGCAGCTGGTGACCACCGCCGACACGGGTGGCCGCACCGTCATCACCGGGATCGGCCCCATGCCCTGAAGCCCGGGACACTGTCCTACCGCGGGAAGGACCGAAGACCCTGGTCGATGGCCTACGCACCGGCCAGACTCAGGGTATGGACGATACGGACGACACCAGCACAGCTGTAGTACCGGACCATCCGACGGTGCTCGCCGCGCTGCGGCTCGGTAGCCGCGCGCCGTCGGTGCACAACACGCAACCGTGGCGGTGGGTGTTCGACGGCAGCCGCCTGTATCTGTTCGGCGACCCGAGCAGGCAACTGTCCTCGGCCGACCCGCAGGGCAGGCAGCTGGTGATCAGCTGTGGGGCGATGCTGGACCATGTGCGCACCGCTTTCGCCGCGCAGGGCTGGCATACCGACACCACCCGATTGCCCGAACCCGGTCGCGACGACTATCTGGCTGTTATCGATTTCCGGCCGTGGCAAAACCCGCCTGCGCAGGTTCGTGCCCGCGTGCAGGCCATCGACCGGCGTCGCACCGACCGGCTGCCGATGCTGCCACCGCACCACTGGGAGGAGACGACGCGCGCAGCCCGGGATGCGGCGGCGCGCCACGATACCGAACTCGGCGTGCTCGACGAGGGGGTGCGCCCGCGGCTGGTGGCGGCTTCCGAACAGTCGGTGGCGCTACGCCGCTACGACATGCAGTACCAGAACGAACTGCGCTGGTGGTCGGGCCACCACAGCCCCGCCGACGGAGTTCCGGTGTCGGCGCTGGCTTCCGAAGCGGAACTGTCGCAGGTCGGGGTGGGTCGGGCGTTCCCGCCGGCGCCGCGGTCGCTGCGCCGCGGCGACCTCGACGATCATTCCCGGCTGCTGGTGCTCAGCTCCAGCGGCGATACGCCGCAACAGTGGCTGCACACCGGCGAGACATTGTCGACGATACTGCTGGACTGCACCGCGGCGGGACTGGCGACGTGTCCGCTCACCCATATCACCGAGCTGATGTCGAGCAGACGGATCATTTCGGGGCTGACCACCCGGCCCGGCCAACCTCAGGTGCTGATCCGTGTCGGTACCGCACCGGAGGAGCCCGAACAGCCGCCGACCCCACGCCGCGCGGTGTCGGAGTTCTTGGAGCTGCGCGCCGCGCCCGCCTGAGGCCCGACCGGCGATCCGATGAACCGGGAAGGCGGTAATCAACTGTATGCCCGGTAGTGTTCGTGCGCCCGT
Organism: Nocardia donostiensis; assembly: GCF_002081715.1. Classification (GTDB taxonomy): domain Bacteria; phylum Actinomycetota; class Actinomycetes; order Mycobacteriales; family Mycobacteriaceae; genus Nocardia; species Nocardia donostiensis. Next base: position 175,896 of record NZ_MUKP01000002.1, read on the forward strand.
CCTCGTCGGTGCAGACGGTTCGCCCGCCGCGATGCAGGCGGTGCGCTGGGCCGCGCACGAAGCAGCATGCCAGCGCTGCGCCCTGCATATCGTCTACGCGGTGGGCGTACCGATCGATGTGGGACCGACCTTCGGTTACGCACCGATCGACGGCGAAACCTGCAGGCGGGCCGGGCAGGTCACGGCCGAAGCAACCCGCGATGTGGCGACAGCGGCCGCCGTCCCGATCGCCGATATCGAGATCGAGACCTTCGTCGCGGACGCTGCCCCGGTACCACTGCTGCGCGACTGTTCAGCGCACGCTCGGCTGCTAGTGGTCGGGACCCGCGGGCTCGGCGCGTTCCGGCGCGGGTTACTCGGCTCGGTGAGCACCTCGCTGGCCCGGCACGCTCGATGCCCGGTCGCGGTCGTGCCGGAGCACCCACCGGATCCGCGCGGTCCCGTGGTTGTCGGCGTCGACGGCTCGCCGTACAGCGCCCGAGCCATCCAGATCGCCTTCGCTGTGGCGGCCCGTCGCGATGTGGAACTGGTCGCGGTGCACGCCTGGTCGGAGTTCTACCGGTATCTGTCCCGGGACGAGCTTCAGGAAGAAGCTGCGGGGCTGCTGGCGGAGAATCTGGCCGGTTACCGTGAGCGATACCCGGATCTGCGGGTGCGCCGTACCATCGTCGCGGATCGCCCGGCGCGGGCACTGCTCGATGCGGCCACCGACCCGCAGCTGCTCGTGGTCGGCAGCCGTGGCCGCGGTGGTTTCGCCGGTATGACGCTGGGCTCGGTGAGTCAGGCGGTGCTGCACGCGGCGCACTGCCCTGTGCTCATCGCCCGTGCTAGCGATCGAGATCGATGACCGTTTTCACACCGTCACCGCCGGAGTCGTCGAAAGCTTCGGCCGCGCGTTCCAGCGGCAGCCTCCGGGTGATCACGGCCGCCAGCCAGGCGGGGTCGGCTCGTCTCAGCGCGAGCGTCGCCTCCCGGAAATGGCGCAGGTTGGCGTTGACCGACCCGATGATCACATCGTTTTCCAGCACAATGGTGCGGTTGAGCGTGCCCATATCGAGATCCATCGTGCGTCCGCTCGCCGAGACGCCGGTCAGGCAGGTGATGCCGTAGGCCGCGGTTCCCGCCATCGCGTCGGCGACGGTGGCATGCGAACCGGTCGCTTCGATCACCACATCCGGCTCGCAGTCCGCGGTGACCTGCGAGAGCTCCTCGGTGTGATAGGTGGCGCCGAGGGCCCGGGTGAGTTCCGGTTTCGCCCCGGTGCGCACCAGATCCACCACATGCACGTCCAGGCCGCGTTGCACTCCGAACAGCGCGGCGAGCAACCCGATCGGCCCCGCACCGACCACCAGCACCCGCCGCGGTTCGAACCAGCTGCGCGCACCGACCCGTTCGATCTGTTCCCACGCTTTGGCGACGACGCTGGCCGGCTCCACCAGCACCCCGGTTTCGGCGAGTTCCGGCGCGACCAGCACCGCGTACTCGGGTTCCACCAGCCAATAGTGGCTGCCGTAGCCGTCGAGTTCCTTGATCCCGCGTTCGCGGTACCGGCCGTTGCGGCACATATCGAATTCCCCGCGTGCGCACGCCCCGCACGGCACCGGGTCGGGCCGCCGCACTACTGGGGCCACTAGATCGCCCGGGCCGAACCCGGCACCATCCGGTGCCGACACCACCCGGCCCAGCGCTTCGTGTCCGAGCACCATGGTGTCCCGGCCCGGCGGCGGCTGCGCGTGTAGGCCGGAGACGATATCGGCATCGGTGCCGCAGATCCCCAGCGCCAGCCCCTCGATCAGCAGCTGGCCTGGTTCGGGAACCGGATCGGGCACGTTGTCGACACGAAGGGAATCGGGCTTACCCGGGCGCACGGTCAACGCAAGCATGCCGGTCGGGTACCCCGGTTCCGCGCGCCTACCCGCTGTTCAGAGCTGGCTGGGACTCCAGGTGGCCACCGCCCAGATGACGACGACGTTCAGCACGATGACCAGGATCGACCACGCCGGATAGTAGGGCAGCCACAGGAAGTTCGCGATGATCGACAGGGCGGCGATGGTCACTGCCGCGACCCGGCCCCAGGTGGTGCCCGTCATCAGGCCCAGCGCGCATATCACCAGGATGGCGCCGAGGATGATGTGAATCCAACCCCAGGCGGTGGTGTCCAACTTGTAGACGTAGTCGACCCCGACCACGAACAACTCGTCCTTGGCTACCGCCGAAATCCCCTGCAGGATCGACAGCACACCGACTGTCAGCAGCAGTATCGCGGCGCCGATCGAGGTGCCTGCTGCAATGCCCTGGCGCACCGGGCGTTCGGTACCGGTGGAGTGCGACATCGGTTCGTCCCTTCGTAGGTAGCGAATGGTGCCGTGCCTATCGCGGCGGACAGCCACGAATCTGCCGCACGCAGGCCGGTCGCGCTTCACCCGTCGCGGGTGATGACCGCGACGGCACGCCGCGGGGGAGCAGCGGGCAAGTCCGTAACACAAAGTCATTACGATCCGTCGGCCCCCAGTGATCACCCGGTACGTTGCAGACATCAGCGGCTGTGCGTGATGTGGTACCGACAACGCGTTGACGATGCAGCTCGAGGAGACGGAATGCCTGCTACCGATATGTCGGCTCAGCAGCCGTTGGCGCAGGTAGAGGCCAGTAGGGTGCGCGCAGGCACCGATGGCATAGCCGGTACTGCGCCGCCGCGCCTGTCCTTCACTCCCCTCGGCGTCGGCGCAGGAAGACTGCTCGACCGGGCCGCTGCCGAACCCGGCCAGGTGGTGTTGCTCTGCGGGGCCGCGGGCACCGGAAAGACGACAGTACTGGCCGATTGGGCTCGGCGACGCGGCGGCCGCATCCCGGAACTCGATATCCGCTGGCTCGCCCTCACCCGCGGAACGAACGAGGCCACGCAGCTGTGGCAGGCGATCGGCGCCTGCCTGGGTCTGCCCGCGGCGGCGCGGACCTGGGGACCGGTCGACTCGATCGGGGCCGCCGGCAACCTGATCGAGCAGCTCACGGCGCGGCGGATACCGACCGCGCTGGTCATCGACAACGCTCATCTGCTCACCGATCCGCTCGCGCTCGCCGGTCTGGACTATTTTCTCGAACACGCGCCGCCCACCCTCACTCCGATCCTGTCCGCACGGTTCGATCCGCCGCTGCGCTGGCATGCGCTGGCCGTTTCCGGCCGGCTGCTCCGGATCGGTGCGGCAGAGCTGGCGTTGCGCGAACGGCAGACGGCCACGCTGCTGCGCCAGCACGGATGCCGGCTGACCGCGGCCGAGCTCGCGGTCGTCACGCGGCTGACGCAGGGCTGGGCGGCGTTGGTCCGGCTCGCGGCGATCTACCTGAGTGCGCATCCCGGTGACCGGGCCACCGCGCTCGCCGCCCTGGCCCGGCCGCCGCATCAAGTGGCCGATTTCCTGGTCGGAGAACTGTTGACGGTGCTGCCCGTCGATACGCTGCGCTTCCTGCTGGTGACCTCGGTACCGGCGGCCTTCACCCCCTCGCTGGCCGCCGAACTGGGCGAGCCGGAGGCGGCGCGGATTCTGGACAGCCTGGAACGGATCAACTTCCCCATCGAAGTGACTGCCGCCGACGGGCAGCTGTGGTACGCCTATCACCCGATGCTGCGCACCTACTTGCGTGCCGAGCTGCGCAGGCGCCGACCATGGCAACTTCCCGGACTACACCGTGCGGCGGCTCGCTGGTATCTGGCCGGAGGCCGGCGGACGGCGGCGTTACCGCATGTGCTGGCCGATTCCGATACGCAGTTGCCTCCGTTCCTGCGCGAACACGGTGCCCATATGGTGTTCGACGGCGCAGGAGCGGCGCTGTTCGACCAGCTCGATCACCTCGACCGTGTTCCCGATCTGGCTGATGACCCCTACGTCTGGCTGCTGCGGGGCGCTGATGCGGTCGAGCGTGGCGATATTCCAGCTGCGACGGCGTATCTGGAGCTGATACGGGTCCGCGACGGGCAGAGTTCGGCGATCGTTCCCGACACCTGGCTGCGGCCGTTCGCCCGCGCGGTATCGACCGCCGCCGGCGAGCAGGCCGGTACCGGTCTCGACGATCTCGTGCCCAGCACGGGGCACCCGGATCTCGACTGCTATCTCGCACTGTATGCCGGGGCATGCCGCGTGCTGCGCCGTGCGGGCGGCGAACCCGATCTGCACCGTGCGATGGCACTGGCCGATCAGGCCGGGCTGCCACGTCTGGGGTTGCGTGCCCACACCCTGCTCGCGGTGTCGGCGGGACTCCACGGCGGTATATCGACCATGGGGGAACGCGCACGCCGGGCGCTCGCCCGCGCCGGGACGCCGGATCTGGCCGGGCTGCCCGAGGCAGGGCATGCGGCGGCGATGGTCGCGCTGGCTGCCCATCTACGCGGCGAGCGGTATCATCAGGCCCCGGAATCCGAGGCCCACTCCGCGGGCAGGCACGCCAGGGTCATCGCGCGGCTCATCGGATTCGACGCCGCCGCCGACCGGCACGAATCCGGGGAATCCTTGCGCACCGATATGCATCGCCTGCTCGACACCTCCCCCGCTACCAGCGCGGGCTTGCTGGCCCCTGTCGTCCGGTCACTGCTCCGGTTGCATGCAAAGGATCCCGCACGCAGGCTCGCCGACCACGCCGCCGACGTACTCGGCGAGACCGCCGAGGTGGCCGTGGCCCGGGCCACGCTGTCGGAATACCAGCACCGCCCCGCGGTCACCGTGTCCCTGCTGCAGCCGTGGCTGACCGAATCCGAACAGCTGCATTCGGTGACGGCAGTGACCGCCTGGCTGCTACATGCCTCGGCGTGCGATCGACTGGACCGCCCCGCCAAGGTGTACGACGCTCTGCGGTGCGCCTTGGAGCGGGCCGCTGTCGACCGGCTGATCCGCCCGTTCCTCGAGACGGCGGGCACCCCCGAACTGCTCGACACGCACACCGGCCGGTTCGGCCACCACGACCGGCTGGCCGACACCATCCGCGCCTTGGCGCGGGTGGGCCGGACCACGACCGAGGTCCGGCTCACCGAGACGGAACTGACCGTGCTACGCCAACTGCCGTCCGGGCGGACCACCCAGCTCGTGGCCGGCGATCTGGGTGTGTCGATCAACACCGTCAAAACGCATCTGCGCGGTATCTACCACAAACTCGGCACCGCCTCACGCGCCGAGGCAATCGACCGCGCACGCCGACTCGGCCTGCTGTGACCTCCGGCCCGGTGCACCGGCCGTCACGGCCGGTCCGCTAGTTCCCCAGATACACCGGCAAAGTTTTGTGCCCGTTGGAGACAAAACTGACCACCGGCTCCAGCGCGCTCGGCTCGACCGCCAGTCGCAGGCCCGGAAAACGCTGGAACAGTGCAGGCAGCGCCATTTCCCCTTCCATCCGGGCAAGCGGCGATCCGATGCAGTGGTGCACGCCGTGTCCGAATGCCACATGGTCCTTGTTCGGCCGGGAGAGGTCGAAAACGTTCGTGGTGTGCCCGTGCACCTTCGGGTCCCGGCTGGCCGCTGCGTAGGAGGCCAGGATCGCATCACCCTTGTTGATGTGCACGCCGTCGATATCGATGTCCTCGACGGCATAGCGGAGCGGCAGATGCGCGACCGGGGATTCGTAGCGCAACGTCTCCTCCACCACGTCCGACCAGCTCACCCGCCCCTCCAGCACGGCCCGGCGCTGTTCGGGATGGGTCAGCAGCGCCACGATCGCCTGATCGAGCAGGTTGACCGTGGTCTCGTGACCGGCGTTGATGACCAGCATCAGGGTGTCGACGAGCTCCTTCTCGGTCAGCGCCGAACCGTCGTCGTCGCGGGTCGCGATCATCACGCTGGTGATGTCCTCGCCCGGATTCGTCCGCCGGTACGCCACCAATTCGCTGACCAGCCCATACATTTCGGTGTAGTTGGCCAGGCCTTCCTCCTGGCTGATGGTGGTGTCGAAGTAGCGGTCGACGCAGCGCCGCAGCCCCGGCGCAATCGAGTCGGGCACCCCGAGCAGTTCGGTGATGACCTGAATCGGCACCGGATAGGCATACATTTCGCGCAGATCGACCACTTCGCCCGGAGCCGTCGCGGCCAGTTTTCCGAGCAGCTCCTCGATCAGCGCCTCGATACGCGGGCGCAACGCCATGGTGCGGCGGTGGGTGAAGGCGGGCGAGACCAGTTTGCGGAGCCTGCGATGCTCGGCTCCGTAGGCGGTGAACATGTTGTCCACCGCCACCCAGGTGAACAGCGGCCAGTCCTGAGTGATCTCGCCGTTGGTGAAGGCTGTCCAATGCTGAACCGGGTCCTTCGACACTCGCGGATCGGCCAGAAGACTTTTGAGCGTGGCAGCGTGGGTGACCGACCAGGCAAGCACCCCACCGGGTAATTCCACGAGGGTGGCAGGCCCGCGCTCGCGCAAGCGTGCGGACTCCCCCTGGGTATCCGCGCCACTCATGTCCAGAACTATCGGTTCACGCTCCATCTTCAGGCTCCTTACACCACGTTCAACGGAGGGGACTTCGGGAAGACGACCGGTAACGACGCCAAAGCACGGTGGAAGGGGCCTGGACGCCAGGTCAACTCCTCGTCGGGCACCGCCAACTCCATCTCCGGCAGCGCGTCGAGCAACTGGTCGATTGCCTCCTGGGCGACCACGAACGCCACCGTTTGCGCCGGGCAGGCATGCGGTCCGAGGCTCCATGCCAGATGCGAGCGGTTACCGGTCCGGTCGCCGCCGCGGATCTGGGGATCGTTGTTGCAGCCGGCCAGACTGATGAGGACCGGCTGATGCGCGGGCAGCCAGGTATTTCCGATCAGGATCGGCTGGCGCGGGTAGGTGGCGCTGAAGTTCGCCATCGGCGGGTCGTTGAACAGCACCTCGTCGAGCGCGTCCCTGGTCGACAGGCTGCCGCCGAGCATATCGCCGCCGAAACGAGCGTCGGTGAGCATCAGCCGCAGGGTGTTGACGATCAGGTTCTGCTGGGGCTCGAGGCCTGCGCCGTAGAAGCTGATCAGGTTGGACAGCAACTCTTCGTCGTTGAGATTCGCCGGATGCTGCACCAACCGCGACGTGACGTCGTCACCCGGCTCGGCCTTGCGCATCGTGATCATCGTCATCAGCGCCTCGGACAGGGTTTGCATGCCCCAGGCGGCGTTGACCGCGTCGAACAGCGCGGCCATCCCGGCCGCGACCTGCTGCCCGATATCCGGCGGACAGCCGACCATCTGGTTGAGCACCTCGAAGACCAGAGGGAAGGCGTACTCGGTGAGCAGATCCGCGGAACCTTTTTCGCAGAACGTGTTGATCAGCGGAATGGCGATCCGCTCCACCGCCGCGTGCAGCGCGTTCAGATCGATCCCGTCGATGGCCGCAACATATGCCTGCCGGTATCTGGCGTGGGTGGTGCCCGCGTTGCGCAGCGCGTTCGGATACCACATCAGCATCGGCTTGACCGGTGCATCGTCGGGGCACTGATCCTGCCACGCCCGCGGGTCGGCCGGGAAATGTTCGGGATCGTTGAGGATCCGCACCGCGTCCTGATAACCGATCACCAGCGTCGCGGGCACATTCGGCGACAATTCGACCGGTACCATCGAACCGTACTGGCGGCGCATCTCACGGTAATGGCCGTGCGGGTCAGCCGCGTACTCCTCCGAATACAGCGGGACACGGGGGCCATCGGAATCGACCGGCGATCCGTGCGCCACCGGGCAGGTCGCGAAGCGTTGCTGGCTCGAAGTCAAAGGTTCATGGGGTGTCAAAGACGAGACTCCAGACGGTGGAACAAGAACTCGACGAGGGTGATGAGCGAACGCAGGCAGGTGCCGCGGTCGCGTGCGTCGAGTGCGGTGAGCGGGGTGTCCTCGGCCAGGTCGAGCGCGTCACGGATCTCCGAGAGCGGGAAGCGGTTGGCGCCCTCGAATTCGTTGACTGCCACCGAATACGGCACGCCGCGTTCCTCTAGGACCGACAGCACCTCGTCGGCTTTTTCGATACGCCGGGTGTCGACCAGGACCAGGGCGCCTAGCGCGCCGCGGGCCAGCTCTTCCCACAGGGGGACGAAACGCTGCTGACCCGGTGTACCGAACAAGTACAGTGCCAGTTCGGGATTGAGTGTGATGCGGCCGAAATCCATTGCCACGGTGGTCTGCGATTTACCGGGCAGTCCGGCCATATCGTCGACGCCGACGCTGGCCTCGGTGATGGTCTCCTCGGTGCGCAGCGGTTTGATTTCGGAGACACTGCTGACGAAGGTCGTCTTGCCGACGCCGAAGTTGCCTGCCACCAGCAACTTCACCGACCGTGTCACAGTGTCCGGCACATAGTCGACGGTGCGGCCGTAGCCTGCGGGCCGCTCAGGCCGGGAGAGCACGGAGCCCATTGAGTACCTCCTCGAGCAGGGCTATCTCCGGCAGGATTTCGGCCGGGGTGGGAATGATCAGATGTTCGCTGTCCAGCAGGTCGGAGGCGACGATCTTGACCACTGATGGTGGCAGGTCGAGATAGGCCGCTATCTCGGCGATGGACAGCGCACCGTGGCCGCAGACCTCGATCACCCGCCGGGCGTCGGGTGTGGCTCCCTGTGCCGGATCCTTGGCGGCGACGACGAGAGTGACCAGGTCCAGTTCACGGGTCGGACGCGAGCGTCCCCCGGTCCGCACATACGCGCGGACCAGGTCGGGATCACGCCGTGACCCGCTCATTGCACGCCGCCGCCTTCGCCGCCTCTGCGGGGCTGGCTGGCCAGTTCGTGGCCGACCCGGCCCGCCAGTTCGTTCATGCGGTGCGCGATGAGGCCCACATCGATATCGGTCATGGTCGATACACCGAGCAACGCGCCCTCACCTGCGGCGGTGATCATGATCATGCCCTCGTCGTACTCGGTCATGTTCTGCCGCACGTTGTTTCCGGATTGGCCACAGAATTCACCGAGCGCTTTGCCCAGCGAGCGCAGGCCGGAGGCGGCGGCGGCAAACCGTTCCGCGTCGTCTTTGGCGATACCGTTCGAGTGCGCGATGCGCAGCCCGTCCTCGGACAGCAGGACGGCGAACCGGACGCCGGGAACCTCGAGATCGTCCAGTAGCCAGCCTAATTTGTTCGTGCTGTCGTTCACTACTGTTCTCGGTGAGCCCATCAGGATGTCATCCCTTCGGTGTCGTCGGATGCGGCGGCGCGGCCGCTCTTGGAGCCGCTGTGCCAGGCGGCTGCGATCTCTGGTCGGGCGGGCGCCGGTTCGTTACGGGCGCCATATGTTCCGCTGTCGGCGGGTAGCACCGCGGCCCTGCGGCGCCGCTTGGGCAGACCGCCGCTGGTGATGTCGTGCACCGCTGTCGGCTGGTCGTTGTCGGTGAATCGATCGGCGGCTCCGGCCATGGCGCTTCCCCCGGTCGTCGTCGGGCCGGTCGGCGTGCTCTTGTCGGCTACCCTGGTATCGGCCACCGGGGCGCCGGCCGCGGCCGTGGCGTTCGGTCCGGCCGATACCGCGGCGAGTTCCCGCGGTGCGGGCGGCGCGGCGGCGAGGGTGTTCTCCCCTTCGCTCGCAGCACGCGGTGCAACCAGCAGGGATTCCGGAATGTAGACCATGGCGCGCATACCGCCGTAGGCGTTGGGGCCATCGATGTAGACGGTGAACCCGTAACGGCGCGACAGCGCGGCGATACCCGGGAAACCGACCTTGGGGGCCGGGCCCAACTGGTGGATGTCGACCGGACGCTCGTTGGCCAGGATCTGCCTGGCCTCTTCCATCTGCTCGGCGTTCATGCGCACACCAGCGTCGTCGACGATCACGGTGACGCCGTGATGGCCTTCCTGAAAGCTGATGTCGACGAACGAGGTGGGCGGGGAGTAACGCAGTGCGTTATCGATGAGCGAGGCCAGCGTGTGCACCAGCGGCTCCACCGCGCGACTGATGACCATCCGGTCGAGCTGGCCCGCACGCACCCGCAGGTAGTCGCGTACCCGGCCGCTCGCGCCGCCGACCACATCGGTCAGCGACTGCGCAGGCCAACGACGTCCGGGCAGACCACCACAGACGATGACGTAGGACTGCGCCTGACGGATCATCTGCTGGACGCTGTGGTCGATGCGGATGAGCGTTTCGTAGACGCGGTCGTCGCGGTGTTCGCGCAGTGCGGCGCTGACCACCTGGCTGACGTCCGCGCCGAGGCTGACCACAGAGGTGCCGAAGGAGCGGACCGCGGCGCTGGTCGCCTCCCGCGAAGTCGTTTCGACTTGTGTGCGAGCGGTTTCGACTTCCGAGCGGACAGCGGCCTCGGCTGCGGTGACGGCCTGGCGCGTCTGCTCCTCGGCCTCACGGACAGTGCTGTCGCGTGTTTCGGACTGCACCAGCCGCAGGTCTTCGGTGACGCGCTCGGTGATCCAGAGCATGCACTGGGCGAAGCGTGAGTTCTCCAGACCCGCCGGGACTTCCGGCCCGATGGCGGTCTGCTCGTAGCGCCGGACAGATTCCGTCAGCGCAGGCAGGGTTGCGGCGGCAAGATGTTCGAGAGCGTCCTCGCGCACACCCAGTTCACGTTCCAGCGCGGAGATACGGGCGTTTTGCCCGCGCACGGTCCGAACGGCGTACCAGGCCACGCCGAGCACCAGAAGGGGGGCGAGGATCCAGGGAAGCAGCACGGCGGTATTCAGATTCATCAGCTTTCTCGTCGTTGACAGGGCTCGAGGGTGCGCCACGCGATGCCACAGCTTTCTGCCACAGCGCTCGTCTCGCCTTCCTCGCGACGCCGACCATGACTGCCCCTGGCCGGATGAGGTCCGCCGCCGGGTACCCGGCGAAGCATCGAAACCCACCCTCTTTTGTTACTCCAAAGTAACCAAGAGTCAAGCCATTCGACCAATCGCCGACCTACCGGAACATGCCGATCCAGTAGCCCGAACCCGACGACGCGCCAACACTAGCAGCAATGTTGGGAACTCTCTTCGTATCCGGGTAAGAACTAAAGGCCTTCCGCCCATCGCACGCCCGCCACCTCGAAAAATGCGCAAAAATATTGGGCCGGTAGCGATCCCGGCCCCAGTCGCGCACATGCACGGCCCGAAGCGCTTCGCGCGCCCGCCCGCGCGCGGGCGGAAGTATGGTGCGACCTGCCCGAGCCCTCACCAGAGCGAACCGGTCGGTCGGCCGCTATGGGCATACCGGGAGCCTTTGCAGAGAAATTGCTTCCGTCCGCCGACGACTGCTATACAGAGCACAGACGTACACCGAATCGATGAAATGTCAGTTATCGAAGGGCCGGGCTCCGGGGATCTACAACCGCTCACAGAAACGCGGAAACGCAGAACCCGACAAACCCCCAGAACCCCATTCACCGCGAATGCTCCGATACCTCCGGCCGGAAACCGCATTCGACTCGACACCGCTTTAGTGCGTCACTCGGGCGCCGTCGGTGAACATCGAGACTTTCTCCGTTGCCCATGCCGCGAACCATGGGCCGGCATGGGCGTATCTTTCGTTTCTGCGACACAGCAAGCGCCCACCGCCCCACCGCGAACTACATCGCGATGGGGCGGTGGGCATGTAGGTGACCGCGAGACCAGGGCCTAGACGGTGAAGCCGAGAGCGCGCAGTTGTTCCCGGCCGTCCTCGGTGATCTTGTCCGGACCCCACGGCGGCATCCAGACCCAGTTGATCTTCAGCTCGTCGACCAGGCCGCTGCGCACCAGGGCATTACGAGACTGGTCCTCGATGACATCGGTGAGCGGACAGGCCGCCGAGGTCAGGGTCATGTCGATGACGGCGGTCTGGCCTTCGAGCTTCAGCCCGTACACCAGGCCCAGGTCGACGACGTTGATACCGAGCTCGGGGTCGACCACATCACGCATGGCCTCCTCGAGGTCCTCGAGATGCTTGATGTCCTCGGGCGACAGCTCGGCCTGCTCGGTCTGCGCCGCGTCCGCGAGCTGTCCGGTCGTTTCGGTTGCCGGTGTCTCGGTCATATCGTTTCCCCGTTCCTGTTGTCTGCGCCGTTGGTGTCGATCCGGACCACCGCGTCCTTGAACGCCATCCAGCCCAGCAGCGCACATTTGACCCGCGCCGGGTACTTGGCGACACCGGCGAAGGCGATACCGTCACCGATCACGTCCTCATCACCCTCGACGGTGCCTCGGCTGCCGATCATCTCGCTGAACGAATCGACCACCTTCAGCGCCTGCTGTACCGGAAGCCCGATCACCTGATCGGTGAGCACCGAGGTCGAGGCCTGACTGATCGAACAGCCCTGGCCGTCGTAGGAGACATCGGCGACATCACCGTTGTCGTCCAGCTGCACGCGCAACGTGACCTCGTCACCGCAGGTGGGGTTCACATGGTGCACCTCGGCGCCGTACGGCTCCCGCAGCCCGCGGTGATGCGGATGCTTGTAATGGTCCAGGATCACTTCCTGGTACATCTGCTCCATACGCATAAGGAATCCAGCGCCCTATCTAGTGGTCGTTCACTCGCATATATCAGTCGCTCACTCCGAAGAACTTCTGCGCCTTGCGCACCGCGTCCACCAGCTTGTCGACCTCGTCGAGGGTGTTGTACACCGCGAACGAGGCCCGCGCCGTCGCGGCGATACCGAAACGCCGGTGCAGCGGCCAGGCGCAGTGGTGACCGACGCGGATCGCGACCCCTTCGTCGTCGAGGATCTGGCCGACATCGTGCGCGTGGATGCCGTCCACCACGAACGCCACGGCGCCGCCGCGGTCCACGTTCTCGGTCGGGCCGATGATCCGCACCCCGTCGACACCGCCGAGGCCTTCCAGCGCCGCAGCGACGAGCTCGTGCTCATGCGCCGCGACGGCCTTCATCCCGATATCGTCCAGATATCGCACCGCCGCGCCGAGCCCGACCACCTGGGAGGTCATCGGTACACCGGCCTCGAACCGCTGGGGCGGCGGGGCGTAGGTGGTGGCCTCCATGGTGACGGTTTCGATCATGGAACCGCCGGTGATGAACGGGGGCACGTCGGCCAGGAGCGCGCGGCGCCCGTACAGCACACCGACACCGGACGGACCCAGCATCTTGTGCCCGGAGAAAGCCGCGAAATCGACGTCGAGCGCACGGAAATCGACCGGCATATGCGGCACCGACTGACAGGCATCGAGCACCACCAGCGCATCCACCGCCTTGGCGCGGCGCACCAGCTCCTCCACCGGCGCCACGGCACCGGTGACATTCGACTGATGGGTGAAGGCGACGACCTTGGTGGCCGGCGACAGCTCCAGTGAATCGAGATCGATACGCCCGTCGTCGGTCACGCCGTACCAGCGCAGCGTCGCCCCGGTACGCCGGGCTAGTTCCTGCCAGGGCACCAGGTTCGCGTGGTGTTCCAGCTCGGTGATGACGATCTCGTCGCCGGGCCCAAGATGGAACGGGAACCGGTCGTCGGAGAACGCGTAGGTCACCAGGTTCAGTGATTCGGTCGCGTTCTTGGTGAACACGATTTCGTCGGCGTCCACACCGACGAACCGGGCGATATCGGCGCGCGCGCCCTCATAGGCGTCGGTTGCCTCCTCGGCCAGCTGGTGTGCGCCACGGTGCACGGCCGAGTTGCGGGTGATCAGGAAGTCGCGTTCGGCTTCGAGCACCGCCACCGGCCGCTGCGCGGTCGCACCGGAATCCAGGTACACCAACGGTTTCCCGTCCCGGACCGTGCGGTTCAGGATCGGGAAGTCGGCCCGGATGTGGGCCACATCGAGGGTGTGACCAGTGATGGGTGCTGTGGTCATATCACGCTCCGGCGGTAGCGGTCTGGGTGAAGCGCACGTAACCGTTGGCGTCGAGTTCCTCGGCCAGTTCGGGGCCGCCCTCGGCGACGATGCGTCCGCCGACGAACACGTGCACGAACTGTGGCTGGATATAGCGCAGGATCCGGGTGTAGTGGGTGATCAGCAGGACACCACCGTCGTTGCGTTCCTTGTAGCGGTTCACGCCCTCGGACACGATGCGCAGCGCGTCCACGTCGAGGCCGGAGTCGGTCTCGTCCAGGATCGCGATCTTCGGCTGCAGCAGGCCGAGTTGCAGGATCTCGTGCCGCTTCTTCTCACCACCGGAGAAGCCCTCGTTCACGCTGCGCTCGGCGAAGGCGGCGTCGATGTCGAGTTCGCTCATCGACTCCTTGACTTCCTTGACCCAGTGCCGCAGCTTCGGGGCCTCGCCTCGCACCGCCGTGGCGGCCGTACGCAAGAAGTTCGACATCGACACACCGGGCACCTCGACCGGGTACTGCATGGCCAGGAACAGGCCGGCACGCGCCCGCTCGTCCACCGACATGGCCAGCACGTCCTCACCGTCGAGGGTGATCGACCCGGAGGTGACGGTGTACTTGGGGTGACCCGCGATGGCGTAGGACAGCGTGGACTTACCTGAGCCGTTGGGACCCATGATGGCGTGCGTCTCGCCGGATTTCACGGTGAGGTTCACGCCGTTGAGGATCTTGACGGTCTCGCCGTCGGGAGTGGCTACCTCGGCGTGCAGGTCCTTGATTTCCAGGGTGGTCATAGGTTTCCGATTTCCTTTGCGGGGCTGTGCAGTCGGGGGTCGGGTCAGGCGCCGATGGCGGCGAGTTCGGCTTCGATCGCTTCCGCGAGCCGCTGTCTGACCTGTTCGACGGTGATCTTCTGGATGATCTCGTGGAAGAAGCCGCGTACCACCAGGCGGCGGGCGACCTCGTCCGGGATACCACGCGCACGCAGGTAGAACAGCTGCTCGTCGTCGAAACGTCCGGTGGCCGAGGCGTGCCCGGCACCAAGGATCTCACCGGTTTCGATCTCGAGGTTGGGCACCGAGTCGGCACGGGCACCGTCGGTGAGCACCAGGTTGCGGTTGATCTCGAAGGTGTCGGTGCCTTCGGCGGCCGCCCGGATCAGCACATCACCGACCCATACCGTGCGTGCGTCGCCCTTGGACGATGCGGGATCGCCCTGCAGCGCGCCCTTGTACAGCACATTGGATTTACAGTTGGGCACTGCGTGGTCCACCAGCAGCCGCTGTTCGAAGTGCTGGCCCGCGTCGGCGAAGTAGAGGCCGAGCAGTTCGGCGTCGCCGCCGGGGCCGTCGTAGCGGACGGTGCCGGTGAGGCGCACCAGGTCGCCGCCGAGGGTGACCGCGGTGTGGCGCAGGGTGGCGTCGCGCCCGAGCCGGGCGTGATGGGCGGTGGCGTGCACCGCGTCGTCGTCCCATTCCTGGACGGCGACCACGGTCAGCTGGGCGCTGTCGCCGAGCACGAACTCCACGTTCTCGGCGTAGGTGCCGCTACCGTGCTGGTCGATCACGACCGTGGCCTTCGCGAAGGCACCGAGCCGGACCTGCAGGTGGCCGTAGGCGGTCTTACCCGCGCCGGGGCCGGTGACGGTGACTACGACCGGGTCGTCGATCTCGGTTTCGTTGCCGACGGAGACGACGGTGGCCGATGCGAATCCCGAATACGCCTGGGCAGCGACCCGGTCGGCAGGCACGCCGGCCTCGCCGAGGCGGGTGTCGTCGCGGTCGACGGTTTCCACGGTCACACCCGATGTGGGGGTCACCTGGACGGTGGCGATGCCGTCGGCCGCGGCGCTGCCGTCGTGCAGTCCGCGCAACCGGCGCAGCGGAGTGAACCGCCACGCCTCGTCCTTGGCCGAGGGCACCTCGAACGCGTTCACGTCGAACGATGTGAAGACCTCGCCCTTGTTGATCGCTGGGGTCTTCGCCTCGGCGGCTTCGGCGACATTCTCGACGGCCATCAGCCGACGGCTCCTTCCATCTGCAGTTCGATCAGGCGGTTCAATTCGAGGGCATATTCCATCGGCAGTTCCTTGGCGATGGGCTCGACGAAGCCGCGCACCACCATCGCCATCGCTTCGTCCTCGGTGAGGCCGCGGCTCATCAGATAGAACAGCTGATCCTCGGACACCTTGGAGACAGTGGCCTCGTGGCCCATCGTCACGTCGTCCTCGCGGATGTCGACGTAGGGGTAGGTGTCGGAGCGGCTGATGGTGTCCACCAGCAGCGCGTCGCACTTCACCGTGGACTTGGAGCCGTAGGCGCCCTTGTTCACCTGGACCAGGCCGCGGTAGGACGCCCGGCCGCCGCCGCGTGCCACCGACTTGGACACGATGGTCGAGGAGGTGTGCGGGGCCAGGTGCAGCATCTTCGCACCGGTGTCCTGGTGCTGGCCCTCACCCGCGAACGCCACCGACAGCACCTCGCCGCGCGCGTGCTCGCCGGTCATCCACACGGCCGGGTACTTCATGGTCACCTTGGAACCGATATTGCCGTCGATCCATTCCATGGTCGCGCCCGCCTCGGCCTTGGCCCGCTTGGTGACCAGGTTATAGACGTTGTTCGACCAGTTCTGGATGGTGGTGTAGCGGCAGCGGCCGCCCTTCTTCACGATGATCTCCACCACTGCGGAGTGCAGCGAGTCCGATTTGTAGATCGGTGCCGTGCAGCCCTCGACGTAGTGCACGTAGGCGTCCTCGTCGACGATGATCAAGGTCCGCTCGAACTGGCCCATGTTCTCGGTGTTGATCCGGAAGTAGGCCTGCAGCGGAATGTCGACGTGCACACCAGGCGGCACGTAGATGAAGGAGCCGCCCGACCATACGGCGGTGTTCAGCGCCGAGAACTTGTTGTCCCCGGCGGGGATCACGGTGCCGAAGTACTTCTGGAAGATCTCCGGGTGCTCCCGCAGACCGGTGTCGGTATCGAGGAAGATCACGCCCTGGGCTTCGAGGTCCTCACGGATCTGGTGATAGACGACCTCGGACTCGTACTGGGCGGCGACACCGGCAACCAGCCGCTGCTTCTCCGCTTCTGGGATGCCCAGCTTGTCGTAGGTGTTCTTGATGTCCTCGGGCAGATCGTCCCAGCTGGCGGCCTGCTTTTCGGTGGAGCGGACGAAGTATTTGATGTTGTCGAAGTCGATGCCCTCCAGGTTGGAGCCCCAGTGCGGCATCGGTTTCCGGTCGAAGATGCGCAGCGCCTTGAGCCGGCTTTCCAGCATCCATTCCGGCTCGTTCTTCTTGGCCGAGATGTCGCGGACGACCTCCTCGGACAGACCTCGTTGCGCACTGGCGCCGGCCGCATCCGAGTCGGCCCAGCCGTAACCATATTTGCCCAGGGACGCGATGGTCTCTTCCTGGGTGAGCGGCTGCACCTGGTCGGTGGTCGTCGTCATTCGGCACTCCTTCCGGAGTCGTCGTTCGTTCCTACCGTTGCGGGCTGTGCAACGGCCGATGGGGAAGTTGTCTTCGGTTCGGTATATGCGCGGGCCTTCGCCTGCGCGGTCCGCCCGGCGGCGGGTACCGCCGTGAGCGGGACGTGCGTGGTGCAGGCACAGTCGCCGTTGGCGATTGTCGCCAGGCGTTGCACGTGCGTGCCGAGCAGTTCCCGGAACACCTCGAGCTCGGCCTCGCACAGCTGCGGGAATTCCTCGGCCACGTGCGAGACCGGGCAGTGGTGCTGGCAGATCTGCACGCCCGCGCCCACCTTGCGGGTGCTCGCGGCGAACCCGGAGTCGCTGAGCGCTCCGGCGATCTCCTCGGCTTTGGCCACCATCCCGGCCTCGGCCGTAGTCTCAGCCTCGGCCGTAGTCTCAGCCTCGGCCGTAGTCTCAGCCTCGGCCCCAGCGGGATCGGCTTCGTCGGCAGCGCGGCTCGGAATCTGCGGTCCGTGCTCGCGCAGCGGTTCGATCCCGGCCACAATGGTCCGCGCACGTTTGCGGGCGAACTCGGTGATCGCCTGATCGCCGCCGATCTCGCCGAGCTGCCGGATGGCCGCACCGGCCAGATCGTCGTAGGCGTGGCCGAGCTGCCCGCGGCCCGCGGCCGTGAGCTGGTACTGCTTGGCCGGACGTCCGCGACCCTTCTGTTGCCACGGCGCCGAGCGACTCGCCCTGGCCTGGCCCGAATCGATGAGCGCGTCCAGGTGCCTGCGCACACCGGCCGGGGTCAGTCCCAGCCTGGTGCTGATCGCTGTCGCGGTGATCGGGCCCTCCTCCAGCAGCAGTCGTATGATCGCCGCCCGGGTGTGGCCCTCTCCCCCACGCACCGCAGGGACGGCAGCCGACAGGGTACCGGCCCGGCGACCAGCCCTTTCGTCAGTGTTCGGCAAACCCACGGTTTTCACAACATCAGTGTGTCGGAATTCGTTCCCGAAATCCAATAAGGGTGACCTGGCTTGCCTCGGGCCACGTGCCCGCGCCATCACCCGACCCGCCCCCGACCACCGGATTTACGAGGGACATGCAGATAGGGCACCCGCATGAGATCGCCGAGTGAAGCACATCACGTTCACTCACCCGGCCGGGAACGGGGTGCCACGAGGGCCGCCGCGGACGCCGGTGAGCGCAGCGCGGCGAGCCACTCCGGTCCCCTTCGAGCGCCCGACCGACCGCGTGAGCGGCGCGTGCGCGAACTAGGCTGCTCGTCGTGGCGGTACTGGAGGACGCACGGCGCAGCACGCTGACACTGCGACGCAACACAGTGACACTGGGCCGTCGGGCGCTGGGATTGGACGTACCCACCGCCGACCACACCATCGCGGTACTGCACCGGGACGAGTCCGAAGCCCCCGGCCTCAACCGCAAGGAGCTGGCGCAACTGGACCGGATCCGGCTGATGGGCGCCACCGGCACCGTGCTCATGGCGATCAGTGCGCTCGGTATCGGGGCGCAGCCGGTGCACCAGAACCCGACATCGGGTGTGCGGGTGCTCGGCATCTTCGCCCGCGCACACACCGGTTCACTGGCCATGTGCATGGTCGGCACAGTCACGGTGGTGCTGGCCTGGCTGCTGCTCGGCCGGTTCGCGGTGGGCGGTATCGGCGGCTCCCCGCTCCACCGGCTGACCCGCTCGCAACTGGACCGCACGCTGCTGCTGTGGATCATCCCGCTCAGTGTCGCGCCGCCGTTGTTCAGCAACGACGTCTACTCGTATCTGGCCCAGAGCGAGATCGCCGCGCGTGGCATCGACCCCTATAAAGAGGGGCCGGTCGCGGGCCTGGGCATCGATAACGTGCTCACCAACAATGTCCCCACGATCTGGCGCGACACGCCCGCACCCTACGGGCCGCTGTTCCTGTGGGTCGGCAGAGGTATTGCGCATCTGACCGGCGACAACATCATCGCCGGCGTCTGGGTGCACCGGCTGCTGGCCTTGGCCGGGGTAGCGTTGATCGTCTGGGCGCTGCCCCGGCTGTCGGTGCGCTGCGGAGTCGCACCGGTGAGCGCGCTGTGGCTGGGTGCGGCCAATCCGCTGGTGCTGTTCCATCTGGTGGGCGGGGTGCACAACGACGCGCTGATGCTGGGCCTGATGCTGGCCGGGCTGGAGTTCGCGCTGCGCGCCATGCACGGCGACGCGAATTCGCCGGTGCGGCCGCCGCTGGACGGCCGCGGGTACGCGCTGCTCATCGGGGGTGCGGTGGCGATAAGCCTGTCGTCCTCGATCAAGATCACCTCCATTATCGCGCTCGGGTTCGTCGGGATGGCGTTGGCCAGGCGATGGGGTGGCGGGTTACGCGCGCTGTGTACCGCTGCGGCGCTGCTGGGCGTGATCGCGGTGCTGACCACGCTGCTGGTCAGCATTGTCAGCGGACTCGGTTTCGGCTGGGTACACACTCTCAACACCGCGAGTGCGGTGCGCAGCTGGATGTCGCTGCCCACCGCGCTGGGCATCATCACCGGTTTCGGCGGGGTTCTACTCGGCCTCGGCGATCACACCACGGCGCTGCTGAGCATCACACGCCCGATCGCGGCGGTGGTGGCGGCCTTCATCACCGTGCGCATGCTGGTGGCCACCTGGACCGGGCGGTTGCATCCGGTCGGCGCGCTCGGGGTGTCCCTCGGCGCGATCGTGCTGCTGTTCCCGGTGGTGCAGCCCTGGTACCTGCTGTGGGCGATCGTGCCGCTGGCGGCATGGGCGACCCGGCCGGTGTTCCGGGTGCCCGCGGTCGCGTTCTCGGCGGTGGTCAGCGTCATCCTGATGCCGCGCGGGGCCGACCTGGAGGTGTTCCAGATCGTCGGGGCCGCGATCGCGACCGTCACCGTATCGGTGTTGTTCATCGTGGTGACCCGCAATGCGCTGCCGTGGCGGGGCCAGCCGGGGGTGTCGGCTCCGTCACAGGAGGCCAGCGCTTACGGTGTCACATCGTGACCGCTGCCTCCGCCTCCGCCGTGCGCGTGGATGGCGTCGTCAAAAAATACGGTGAGACCACAGCCGTGGACGGAATCGGTTTCGATGTCGAACACGCTCAGGTCTTCGCCCTGCTCGGCCCCAACGGCGCAGGTAAGACCACCACGGTCGAGATGTGCGAAGGTTTCGTCACACCCGACGCCGGCTCGGTGCGGGTGCTCGGCCTGGATCCGATCGCGGATTCGGAGCGGCTGCGCGCGCGAATCGGGGTGATGCTGCAGGGTGGGGGCGCCTATCCCGGCTCCCGAGCCGGGGAAATGCTCGACCTGGTCGCCTCCTATTCCGCCGACCCGCTCGACCCGGACTGGCTGCTGCGCACGCTCGGACTGTCCGACAGCAGGCGCACCCCCTACCGCAGACTCTCCGGCGGCCAGCAGCAGCGGCTGTCGCTGGCCTGCGCGCTGGTCGGCAGGCCGGAGATCGTCTTCCTCGACGAGCCGACCGCGGGCATGGACGCCCAGGCTCGGCTCATGGTGTGGGAGCTGATCGATGCCTTGCGCCGGGACGGAGTGACCGTGCTGCTCACCACCCACCTGATGGACGAGGCCGAGGAACTGGCCGACCAGCTGGTGATCATCGATCAGGGACGGATCGTCGCCTCCGGCACCCCCGCCGAGGTAACGGCACACGGCGCGGCCGGTCAGCTGCGGTTCTGCGCGCCGCCGCGGCTGAACCTGAGCCTGCTGGAGTCGGCGCTGCCGGAAGGTTTCGCCCCGCGCGAGACCAGCCCCGGCTCATACCTGGTGGAGGGTGAGATCAATCCTCAGGTGCTGGCCACCGTCACCGCGTGGTGCGCGCGGGTGAATGTGCTGGCCACCGATATCCGGATCGACCAGCGCCGCCTGGAAGACGTGTTCCTGGAGCTGACCGGACGGGATCTGCGCGGATGACCACACCTGACACGAGCCGCAACCGTTTCCCAGCGGGCACTTTCACCCCTGCTCCGCGCCCCAACGCTCGGATCCCGATGCTGGCCGCGCAGACCCGGCTCGAACTGGTGCTGCTGCTGCGCAACGGTGAACAACTGCTGCTCACCATGTTCATCCCGATCACCCTGCTGGTGGGGCTGACCCTGCTGCCGTTCGGTGAGATGGGCGAGCACCGGGTGGACCGGATCGTGCCCGCGGTGATGATGGTGGCCGTCATGTCCACCGCGTTCACCGGTCAGGCCATCGCGGTCGGTTTCGATCGTCGCTATGGCGCGCTCAAACGGCTGGGCGCGACCGCGCTGCCGCGCTGGGGCATCGTCACCGGTAAAAGCGCCGCGGTGCTGTTGGTGGTGATCCTGCAGTCGGTGCTGCTCGGTGCGATCGGTGTCGCACTGGGTTGGCGGCCGAGCCCGGCGGGCTTGGCGTTGGGCGCGGTGCTGATCGTGGCAGGCACCGCGACCTTCGCGGCAATGGGACTGCTGCTTGGCGGCACTCTCAAGGCCGAGATCGTGCTGGCGCTGGCGAATATTCTCTGGTTCGTGATGCTCGGCGTGGCGAGCGTGGTGTTCGCCGCCGACGATCTGCCTACCGCGGTGAACGTCATCGTCCGGCTGGTTCCCTCCGGCGCACTCGCCGAGGCGTTGGACGACGCATTGCGCACCAGCGTCGACTGGTTCGGTCTCGCGGTGCTCGCGGTCTGGGGTGTGGGCGCGGGTTTCCTTGCGTCCCGGTTCTTCCGCTTCGACTGAAACGACGCCTTGTAGTAGTCCGGGTGATCGGGCGTGATGGCCGAGGGCTACCATCGTGACGTGCTCTATCGCGCCTTCTTGCGACTCGTCGACCGCCTTCCGCTGCCCTCGCTGCGCGCGCAGCAGTTGCTCGCGCTCGCGGTGATCGCCACCCAGGCAGGCATCTCGGTGACCGGCGCGGTGGTGCGGGTCACCGCCTCCGGACTCGGCTGCCCGACCTGGCCGCAGTGCTTCCCCGGCAGCTTCACCCCGGTCGGGGTATCGGAGGTTCCGGTCCTGCACCAGACGGTGGAGTTCGGCAACCGGTTGCTCACGTTCGTGGTCACGCTGTTCGCGGCCCTGATCGTGCTCGCCGTCACCCGGGCCCGGCGCAGGCGCGAGGTGCTGGTGTACGCGTGGCTGATGCCGGGCGGCACGGCGGTACAGGCGATCATCGGCGGGATCACGGTGCTCACCGGGTTGCTGTGGTGGACGGTCGCGTTGCACCTGCTGGCGTCGATGGTGATGGTGTGGATCGCGGTGGTCATGTACGCCAAGATCAGCGAACCCGACGACGGAGTGGAAACGGTGCGCGCGCCCGCGCCGCTGCGCTGGCTCACCGCGCTCAGCGGAGTCGCGTTGGCCGCCGTACTCATCGCGGGCACCTTGGTGACCGCGGCCGGACCGCACGCAGGCGACAAGAGCATCGACCGTCCGGTGGCGCGGCTCGAAGTCGAGATCGTGACCCTGGTGCACCTGCACTCACAACTGCTCGTCGGCTATCTCGCTCTGCTGATCGGGCTCGCCTTCGGCCTCTACGCCGTCGGTATCACTGCCGCGGTGCGCACCCGGATCTGGGTGCTGCTGGGCTTGGTGGCCGCGCAAGCGCTCGTCGGGGTCGTGCAGTACCTCACCGACGTGCCCGCCGCGCTGGTGGCCGTGCACGTCGGCGGCGCCGCGCTGTGCACGGCTGCCACCGCCGCGGTGTGGGCCTCGCTGCGAACCCGGGAACCGGTGCCTTCGTCACTGCCCGACGCCGCCGCACAACCGGCCTGACGCGTTACCTCACGTGCCGGTCTTCGCCTGTGGCGCGCGATAGCTGCGTGCCACCAGTGCCGAGGTCAGATACCACAGCCCCGACGGTGTGGTCGGGTCGAAACCGGTGAGCAGACGCACCCGTTTCAGCCGGTAGTCGAGGGTGTTGGTGTGCATGTGCATGAGCCGGGCCGTGCGTTGCCGGTTGAAATTGTTGGCGATGTGCTGGCGCAGCGTGTCGAGCAGTTCGGGATGCTCGTCCAGGGGATCGAGTATCGAGCTGAGATGTTCGCGCGCCGGCCCGGGTCGGGTGATCTGGAATTCCAGCGCCAGGTCGTTGAAGCGGTGCAGTCCCCCGCCGCCGGTCAGCCGCTGCACCGTGTCGAGCAGTTCGTGCGCCTGCTCGGTGGCGGCGGGGATATCGGCGGGCGCGGCGGTGACCACGGTCGCGGTGATCGGCACCCGCGCCGCCTCCGACAGATAGGCGATCAGTTCGTCGAGAGTGTCTCCGGCGAAGTCGTCGGCAGGCAGCAGCAGGGTGCCGCCGTCGACGCTCAGCAGCGACAGTGCCCGGTCCCCACAGCGGGTCGCCAGTTCGGCCTGGACACGGCGCAGTTTGCGGCGGGCCACCACGGCGCCGTTGACATCGGGCTCGGACTCGTCCGGATGCGGCGGAACGGCCAGTGCGAGCACCGAATACGATTCGGCGATCTCGATACCGCATTCGCGGGCCATGGTGGAGGTGCTGTGCCCGCCGAGCAGCGCCGAGGTCAGCGTGTGCACGGCGGTGTGGTGTTCGCCGACGACCATGCGGTTTTCGCGCACATACGCCACCGCTACCGCCGAGGTGATGGTGTCGAGGATCTCCAGCAACCGCCGCGCCGTGGCGACCAGGGTCGCGGAGTCGGCGGGTGATGCGTTCGACAGGATCCGGTCGAAACCGAGTTTGAAGCCCTCGTGGATGGCGTGGTTGATGGTGTCGATCGGGATGCCCTCCCGCGCCCATTCGGCTGCCGCATCGCGGATCTGTTCGACCTGCTCCGGCAATTCCTGCCCGTCGAGCCTGCTGAGCGTCAGTTCCAGGCACACTCTGGTCACCGCGGTGACATCGCCCTGCAGCGCGTCGCCGGGCAGCGTGCCGCAGGGCGCGACGTTTTCGGCGAAATGGCCGACCATCTGTCGCGACAAGGTCGAAATGTCTCGCAGGTGAGCCGAAATCGGACGGCCGGACACCGTGAGACGTGAGCGTGCCGGATCAATAACCGTCATATCGACTCCTTTTGCCCCCAATGGATCTCGGAGCGATAACGGTATCGCAAAACGGTTACCCGTCAGTAGGTATTGGCGACGAATCTGTCCCTCGGCCAGAGGGACACCGCTCACGTCTGTGATCGCACACAGCGGCGCGACCGCTCGCCCGCGAGCTCATTTCTCGTTGCGCGCCTTGGGGAAACGGCTCTGCTTCGCCACCCAGCCCGCCATCTTGGCCCAGTGGCCGCGACGCGGAGTGACCACCGAGGTCAACTCGCGGTCCCATTCCTCGGCCTCGGTGAGCCCGTCGATCGATTCCACCAGTGCCTGCGCGGTCTCGAGATCGGCGACCATCCGGTCACCCAGGACACCATCGGCACCGACCAGGGTGATCCGGACACCGGCCCGGCCCACCGGCTGGAGCACCGCGGACGCGGAGCCTCCGTGCTCGGTAACAAACCCCTTGACCGAGTCCACAACTGCACGCGGGGCCCGCGTGGCGACGGTAGCGACATCTGCACTCATGCCCGGGAGTTTACCGGCCAGTAGACATGCCACACGCCCGCCGGGCCATACGGTCCATCCCGCCCCGGGGCGGCGATGCGCGAACCACACCACCGTGCCCCGGTGTACAACTGGAACCCATGCGCGCCATCCAGGTTTCCGAACACGGCGGTCCCGAAGTGCTCACCTACACCGAGGTATCGGACCCGCAGGCCGGTCCGGGCCAACTGTTGGTCGAGACCGAGGCGATCGGCATCAATTTCCTCGACACCTATTTCCGCACCGGCGCCTATCCGCGCGAACTCCCCTATATCCCGGGCTCGGAAGGCACCGGCGTGGTGGCCGAGGTCGGCACAGGCGTCACCGAATTCGCGGTCGGCGACCGGGTCGCGTGGGCGGCAGCGCAAGGCAGCTACGCGCCATTGGTCGCCGTCGACGAGGCGGTCGCCGTCGCGGTGCCCGACGGGGTCGATGCGCCGGTGGCGGCGTCGGCGCTGCTGCAGGGCATGACCGCGCACTACCTGCTCGAGTCGGTGTACCGGCCGGAGCAGACCGATACGGTGCTGGTACACGCGGGCGCCGGCGGGGTCGGGCTGCTGCTCACCCAGTGGGCCACCGCACGCGGGGTCAAGGTCATCACCACCGTGTCATCGGATGAGAAGGAAACGCTGTCGCGGGCGGCAGGGGCGTGGGAGGTACTGCGCTACGGCGACGATCTGCCCGAGCGGGTGCGGGCCCTGACCGATGGGGGCGGAGTCGCCGCGGTGTACGACGGTGTCGGCGCGGCAACCTTCGAGGCCAGCCTCGCCTCGTTGCGGGTCCGGGGCATGCTGGCCTTGTTCGGTGCGGCCAGCGGGCCGGTGCCGCCGTTCGATCTGCAGCGGCTGAATCAGGCCGGTTCGCTGTTCGTCACCAGGCCGACGCTGGCCCACTACACCCGCGATCGCGCCGAACTGCTGTGGCGGGCAGGTGAGGTTTTCGAGGCGATCGCGGACGGCTCGCTGGCCATTCGGGTCGGCGCCACCTATCCGCTGGCCGAGGCCGAACGGGCCCATCGCGATCTGGAGGGCCGCAAGACGACCGGTTCGATCGTGCTGCTGCCCTGACCCCGGTCAGAAGTCGCGTCCCGTGAGCCCCCGGTAGACGAAACGGGTGAGGCCGTCGACGGCCTGCTCGTCGCTGATCTGGACCGTACCGTCGACCACGGCCTGTAGTAGTTGGCTGACCACCAGGAACACCATGGCCAGGCTCGCGTCGGGCGCGGCAGGCAGCGTCAAGCCCTTGTCTGCCAGCCCGTCGAGATGGTCGGCGACATCCCGGCGCACATCGGCGCTGAAGCGGGCGACGAGCCGGGCGAACTCGTCGTTGATGATCGCCGCCTGGTTCATCGCCCGGAGCACGGGTTCGTTGGCCCGGGCGAACGACCAGTAGTCGGCGATATGGGCGCGGACCGCCTCGGGGTCGCTGAAATCGGGGTTGTGCCCCGGTTCGCCGCCCAGGCCGCTGCTCTGGACGGCCATATCTTCCAGCAACGCCCGCAGCAGATCGTCCTTGCCGGTGAAGTGGTTGTAGAAGGATCCTGCGGCACGACCGGCCGCCGCGGTGATGTCGGTGATCTTGGTGTTCAGGTATCCGCGCTCGGCGAACACTCGCCGCGCCGCGTCCTTCAGTGCCTGTTCGGTCTCGGCCGAACGCTCCCGGCGGCTCGTCACCCACACCACCTCCTTGACAGCGAAACGTACCAACTCCCACTATGAATACACATTCATTGAATCCTAATTCATAGGAGGGTGCCGTGCAGGTGCTCATCGTGGGGGCAGGACCGATCGGGTTGCCCCTGGCCACCACACTGTCCCGGCGCGGTATCGCGGTGCGCGTCATCGAGGCCGCCGAAAGCCTGTTCGCGGCAGGCGCTCAACCGGGCCTTGCCGCGGCCATGGCCCAGATGACCGCAGCCGACCGCCGTCGGATCGCCGACGCGCTGCCCGCGAGGCTGGCCGACTTCGGCGTCGCGGTCGATCTGGACACCACGCTGCTGTCACTGGAGCAGGACGAGACCGGCGTCACAGCTGTGCTGGCCCGATCCGGCGGCACCGAGACCGCCCGCTTCTCCTACCTGATCGGCGCGGACGACGGCCGCGACCTGGTGTGGCGCAGTATCGCCCACTCGCGGGCCCGTCCGGGAGTACCGGCCGGACGCGTGATACTGGCCGACGACCCCGGTCAGCCGAACAGAATGTCGCCGATGGTGGTCCAGCCGAGCACCGAGTCCACGGCCAAACCGCAGAACACCACCGCCAGGTAGTTGTTCGACTGTAGGAACAACCGCAGCGGTTTCACCGATTCCCCACGCCGCACACCCGAGTAGAGCTGGTGCGCCATCAGCAGGAACCAGGCCCCGGCCACCAGCGCTACCGCGGCGTAGACGACGCCGGTGGCCGGGACCAGCACCAGCGTGGTCAGCACGGTGAGCCAGGTGTAGACGACGATCTGCTTGGTGACGGTCTGTTCGGTGGCAACCACCGGCAGCATGGGCACCCCGGCCGCGCGGTAGTCCTCCTTGTAACGCATGGCCAGCGCCCAGGTGTGCGGCGGAGTCCAGAAGAAGATGACGCCGAACAGCGCCAGCGCAGGCCAGCCGATGGTCCCGGTCACCGCCGCCCAGCCGACCAGGGCGGGCATACATCCGGCAGCACCGCCCCACACCACGTTCTGCGCGGTGCGACGTTTGAGGCCGAGGGTGTAGACGAAAACGTAGAACAGGATCGTCACCACCACGAGCACACCGCTGAGCAGGTTGGCCTGCCACCACAGCCAGGCGAACGAACCGATGCCCAACAGCAGACCGAACACGAAGGCGTGCGATGTCGGCACCGCCTCGCGGGCCAGCGGGCGTTTTGCGGTCCGCTTCATCACCTTGTCGATATCGGCGTCGGCCACACAGTTGAGGGTGTTGGCGCTGGCCGCGCCCATCCAGCCACCGAAAAGGGTGGCCAGGATGAGCCCGATGTCGATAGTGCCGCGATCGGCGAGCAGCATCGTCGGGATGGTGGCGACGAGCAGCAGCTCGATCACCCGCGGTTTGGTGAGTGCCAGATAGGCCAGGGGCCGACGCAGAAGCCGGGAAAGCGGGCCGTCGCCTGTCATCCGATCCGCGAACGCCGGTGCGGAACCGTGTGCGCTCCCGACCCCCGGCTGTTGACCGATCCGCACTGTTTCTCCTCGCACGCTGTGCATCGCATCCGGCTGTGGAACGAGCAGCGCACGGCTGCGACGCGGCCACTACTACAGCCGATGGTAGACCCACAGCCGCAGCGTCCCGCCCCGCGCCCCTCGAGATCCGGCGCACACCACGGATGCCCCTGCACTCATGCGCTCGCTCCGCCGCAGTTCATCCCATGTCCGACCGGCGAACCGGTGGGACGCAGCGGCGCGAGGCGAGCAGCGGCCGAACAACAGAGGGGTCGTGCGCAGGGGTAGCCGGGCGCATTTAGGGTATGTGGTGTACGCGGCACCATGCGCGGTCGTCGTGCGTTCGCCGCCCCTACCGCCATCGTCGACGAAATCAACGTCAGGAGAAACACCGTCGTGTCTGTGACAGACGACATCCGCGCCCTCACCCAGCCGAACCACCCCGGCGACTGGACGGATCTGGACACCAAAGCCGTCGACACGGTCCGGGTGCTGGCCGCGGACGCGGTGCAGAACGCCGGCAACGGCCACCCCGGCACCGCGATGAGCCTGGCACCGCTGGCCTACACCCTGTTCCAGCGGACGATGCGCCACGATCCCGCCGACCCGGAATGGGTCGGGCGCGACCGTTTCGTGCTGTCCTGCGGGCACTCCAGCCTGACGCTGTACATCCAGCTGTACCTGGCCGGTTTCGGGCTCGAACTCGACGATCTGAAGAATCTGCGCACCTGGGGTTCGCTGACTCCAGGCCACCCGGAGTACCGCCACACCAAGGGTGTCGAGATCACCACCGGGCCGCTGGGCCAGGGCCTGGCCTCGGCGGTGGGCATGGCGATGGCGGCCCGGCGCGAACGCGGGCTGTTCGATCCCGACGCAGCACCGGGAACCAGCCCGTTCGACCACCACATCTACGTGGTCGCCTCCGATGGCGATATGCAGGAGGGAGTCACCTCCGAGGCGTCCTCGATCGCGGGCACCCAGCAACTGGGCAACCTGGTGGTGATCTACGACGACAACAAGATCTCCATCGAGGACGATACGACCATCGCGTTCACCGAGGACGTGGCGGCGCGCTACGCGGCCTACGGCTGGCACGTGCAGGTGGTCGAGGGCGGTGAGGACGTCGTCGCGATCGAGGCGGCGCTGGCCGCGGCGAAGGCCGAAACCGGCAAGCCGTCGCTGATCCTGCTGCGCACCATCATCGGCTACCCGGCGCCGAACAAGATGAACACCGGTGCCTCGCACGGCGCCGCTCTGGGAGCGGACGAGGTGGCCGCGACCAAGCAGGCACTCGGCTTCGACCCGGAGCGCACCTTCGCCGTAGACGACGACGTCATCGCGCACACCCGCAAGGCCGCCGAGCGCGGCGCGCAGGCCCACGCGGACTGGATCGTGGAATTCGAGGCGTGGGCGCAGCGGGTCCCCGAAGGCAAGAAGCTGTTCGATCGGTTGTTCAACGGTCAGCTGCCCGACGGCTGGACCGCCGATCTGCCGGTCTGGGAACCCGACGCCAAGGGACTGGCCACCCGCAAGGCCTCGGCGAAGGTGCTCGCCGCCGTCGGACCCGTGCTGCCGGAACTGTGGGGTGGCTCGGCCGACCTCGCCGAATCCAACAACACCACCATCCCCGACTCACGCAGCTTCGGCCCCGAATCGATCTCCACCGGCATGTGGAAGGCCAACCCGTACGGCCGTACCCTGCACTTCGGGGTGCGCGAGCACGCGATGGGCGCCATCCTCAACGGCATCGCCCTGCACGGGCCGACCCGTCCCTACGGCGGCACCTTCCTGGTGTTCTCCGATTACATGCGTCCGGCGGTGCGGCTGGCCGCGCTGATGCGGGTCCCGGTCACCTATGTCTGGACCCACGACTCCATCGGCCTCGGCGAGGACGGCCCCACCCACCAGCCCATCGAGCATCTGGCCGCGCTGCGCGCCATCCCCGGCCTGAGCGTGGTCCGCCCCGGCGATGCCAACGAAACCTCGTACGCCTGGCGTGCGGTCATCGACAAACACAGCGGCAAGCACAACTCGCCGTTCGTCTCCTCCGATGCGGTCGGCACCGGCGGCCCCGCCGCGCTGGCCTTGACCCGCCAGAATCTGCCCGTGCTGGAAGGCACCAGCTACGACGGTGTCGCCAAGGGCGGCTACATCCTGGCCGAAGCCTCCACCGGTGTCCCGCAGGTCATCCTGATCGCCACCGGTTCGGAGCTGCAGCTCGCCGTCGCCGCCCGCACTACGCTGGAGGAGCAGGGCATCGGCACCCGGGTGGTCTCGATGCCATGTGTGGAGTGGTTCGACGCACAGGACAGGGCCTACCGCGACGAGGTGTTGCCCCCGGCGATCGCCGCCCGGGTGGCCGTCGAGGCCGGAATCGCGATGCCGTGGCACCGGTTCACCGGCGACGCAGGCGAGATCGTCTCGATCGAGCATTTCGGCGCCTCGGCCGACTACCAGACCCTGTTCCGCGAGTTCGGCTTCACACCGGAAGCTGTCGTGGCCGCTGCGCAGCGCACGCTCGACAACGTGAAGGGATAAGCGCATATGGCACAGAACGAGAACATCGCCGCCTTGGCCGCCGCCGGGGTGTCGGTGTGGCTGGACGACCTGTCGCGGGACCGGATCAACTCCGGCAACCTGGCCGAGCTGATCGCCACCCGCGGCGTCGTCGGGGTCACCACCAACCCGACCATCTTCCAGAGCGCACTCAGCAAGGGCCACGCCTATGACGAGCAGGTCAAGGCACTGGCCGCCCAGGGCGCCGACACCGAATCCGCGATCCGCACCATCACCACCGACGATGTGCGCGCGGCCTGCGACGTGCTGGCCGAGGTGTTCACCGCAACCGGCGGAGTAGACGGCCGGGTATCCATCGAGGTCGATCCGCGGCTGGCGTTCGACGCCGAGAAGACCACCGCGCAGGCGGTCGAGCTGTGGAAGATCGTCGACCGGCCCAACCTGTTCATCAAGATCCCGGCCACCGAGGAGGGGCTGCCCGCGATCACCGCGACGCTGGCGCAGGGCATCAGCGTCAATGTCACGCTGATCTTCTCGGTCGCGCGCTACCGCGCCGTGATGGGTGCCTACCTGGACGGACTGCGCAAGGCCAAGGTGGCGGGCCACGATCTGGCCACGATCCACTCCGTTGCCTCGTTCTTCGTGTCCCGAGTCGATACCGAGATCGATAAGCGACTCGAAGCCATCGGCACCCCGGAGGCGCTGGAGTTGCGCGGGAAAGCCGGGGTCGCCAACGCCCGCCTCGCCTACGCCGAATACCAGGATGTGTTCGACGGCGGCGCGCACATCTCGACCTACCAGCATCTGGCCGCTGTCGGCGGTAACCGCCAGCGGCCGCTGTGGGCGTCGACCGGGGTGAAGAACCCGGATTACCCCGACACCCTCTACGTCACCGAACTGGTCGCGCCGAACACGGTGAACACGCTGCCGGAGAAAACTCTGGAAGCCGTCGCCGACCACGGCGAGGTGCGCGGCGACGTCGTCTCCGGTACCGCCGAAGCCGCGCAAGCGATTTTCGACAAACTCGCCGCGGTCGGCATCGACCTCGACGACGTGTTCGCCGTGCTCGAACGCGAAGGCGTGGACAAGTTCGAGAAGTCGTGGGAAGAGCTGCTGACCGCCACGACCGAGGAGTTGCAGGCCGCATCCACCTCCGGAGGTAACTGACACCGATGGCCGGCATCGCGGAGCAGGCGACCACGGCCGGATGGCGCAACCCGCTGCGTGACGAACGGGACAAGCGGGTACCCCGCATCGCGGGCCCGTGCAGCATGGTGATCTTCGGGGTCACCGGTGATCTGTCACGTAAGAAGCTGATGCCGGCCATCTACGATCTGGCGAACCGGGGGCTGCTGCCCCCGGGTTTCGCGCTGATCGGGTTCGCCCGCCGGGATATGGCGGACGAGGATTTCGCGCAGATCGTGCTGGATGCGGTCAAAGCGCATGCGCGGACCCCGTTCCGGCAGGAAGTTTGGGACCACCTGGCCGAGGGTTTCCGCTTCGTCCAGGGCACGTTCGAAAACGACGCGGCGTTCGCGCAGCTGGCCGACACCCTGGCCCGGCTCGACGCCGAACGCGGCACCCGTGGCAACCATGCCTTCTACCTGTCGATACCACCGGATATGTTCCCGGTGGTGCTCGACCAGCTCTCCCAACACGGGCTGGCCAAATCGGTGCACGGCACCGGCCGCGAACCGTGGCGCAGGGTGGTGGTCGAGAAACCGTTCGGGCACGACCTGGACAGCGCCCGCGAGCTCAACGCGCTGGTCAACCGGGTGTTCCCGGAGGAGACGGTGTTCCGTATCGACCACTACCTGGGCAAGGAGACGGTTCAGAACATTCTGGCGTTGCGGTTCGCCAACCAGCTGTTCGACCCGATCTGGAACGCCAACTACGTCGACCATGTGCAGATCACCATGGCCGAGGACATCGGGCTCGGTGGCCGCGCGGGCTATTACGACGGTATCGGCGCGGCCCGCGACGTCATCCAGAACCATCTGCTGCAACTGCTCGCGCTGACCGCGATGGAGGAGCCGATCAGCTTCGCCCCCGCACAGCTGCAAATGGAGAAGATCAAGGTCCTCTCCGCCACCAAACTGGTCGAACCACTGGACGAGACCACCGCCCGCGGCCAGTACGCGGCCGGCTGGCAGGGCGGCGAACAGGTGGTCGGCCTGCTCGACGAGGAAGGTTTCGACCCGCACTCGCGCACCGAGACCTTCGCCGCGATCACCCTCGAGGTCGACACCCGCCGCTGGGCGGGTGTTCCGTTCTATCTGCGCACCGGTAAACGGCTTGGCAGGCGGGTCACCGAGATCGCGGTCGTGTTCAAACGCGCACCGCATCTACCGTTCGACGCCACCATGACCGAGGAACTGGGCGAAAACGCGCTGGTCATCCGGGTGCAGCCGGATGAAGGCATCACCATGCGGTTCGGGTCGAAGGTCCCCGGCTCCAGTATGGAAGTGCGCGACGTGAACATGGACTTCAGCTACGGCGAAGCATTCACCGAATCCTCGCCGGAAGCCTACGAACGGCTCATCCTGGACGTCCTGCTCGGAGAGCCGTCGCTGTTCCCGGTCAACGCGGAGGTCGAATTGTCCTGGAGCATCCTGGACCCGGTGCTGGCACACTGGGCCGCCGACGGCGCCCCCGAACAGTACCCCGCAGGCACCTGGGGGCCTGCGTCCGCCGACGAGATACTGGCCCGTACCGGCCGGGAATGGCGGCGGCCGTAATGATCATCGATATGCCCGGCACCACCACCGGCGAGGTCACCAAACGGTTGGTGCGGCTGCGCGAGGACTTCGGCGTCATCACCATGGGCCGCGTGCTCACCCTCGTCGTCTGCACCCTCGACAGCTCCGAAGCCGAGGGCGCCATCGAAGCCGCCAACGAGGCCAGCCACGAACACCCCTGCCGGGTGGTGGTACTCGCCCGCGGCGACCGGGAGACCGAGACCCGGCTGGACGCCCAGATCCGGGTCGGCGGCGACGCGGGCGCGGCCGAAGTGATCGTGCTGCGGTTACAGGGCCAATTGGTGAACCATGAGGACAGCGTGGTCATCCCCTTCCTGCTGCCCGACACCCCGGTGGTGGCCTGGTGGCCGCGCGGAGCGCCGGAATTCCCGTCCCAGGACTCGGTGGGACGGCTGGCGGCGCGGCGCATCACCGATGCCACTTTCGCCGCCGACCCGCAAGCAACCATCAAACGCCGCCGCTGCTCCTACGCCGTCGGTGACACCGACCTGGCGTGGAGCCGGATCACCTACTGGCGGGCGCTGCTGACCGCCGCGATGGACGAGCCGCCCTACGAGCCCGTACGGTCGGTGACCGTCTCCGGCCTCCGCGACGAACCCGCCCTGGATATACTCGCAGGCTGGCTGGCCTCCCGGCTCGACTGCGCGGTCCACCGGCGCACCGGTCCGCTGCGCGTCGAACTGCGCCGGTCATCGGTATCGATCGCCATCGCCCGCCCGCAGACCGGCGTCACCGCCACCCTGACCCGCACCGGGGAGCCTGACCAGCGGATCGCGTTGGCGCGCCGGGAAACCCGCGACTGTCTCGCCGAAGAACTACGCAGGCTCGACGCGGACGATATCTACGCCGAAGCGCTCGCCGGAATCGAAAGGGTGACCTATGACCAGTAGCGCCAGTAGCACCGACTCCTCGTTCCCCGGCGACACCGTCGAAGTCCACCTCGACACCGACGCGCTGCTCGACGCCGCCGCAGCCCGCTTCGTCGGCGTCATCACCGCCGCACAAACCGCCCACGGCACCGCGTCGGTGGTGCTGACCGGAGGCGGGACCGGTATCGCGCTGCTCGAACGAGTGCGCCGATCACCCGGTGATATCGACTGGTCCCGATTGGACGTGTTCTGGGGCGACGAACGATTCGTCCCCGCCGGAGACCCCGAACGCAACGAGCTACAGGCGCGGGAAGCGCTACTCGACCACGTGCCGGTCGACCCCGCGCGCGTCCACCCAGTCGCCACCTCCGACAGCGAATACCCCGACCCCGTCGAAGCCGCAGCCGAATACTCCGCGACCGTGCACGCGCACCTCGCCGCACACGACGGATTCGATCTGCATCTGCTCGGGATGGGCGGGGAAGGGCATATCAACTCGCTGTTCCCGCACACCGATGCAGTACGCGAAGACCACGAACTCGTCGTCGCCGTCACCGACTCCCCCAAACCCCCGCCGGTGCGGGTGACACTCACCCTGCCCGCGGTCCGCCGAGCCCGGCACGTGGTGCTCGTGGTGTCCGGCGAAGGGAAAGCCGAGGCAGTAGCTGCCGCGCTCAACGGGGCACAGGCTGTGGACATACCGGCGGCAGGGGCCAGCGGGAGCGAATCGACCACCTGGTTACTCGACCAGGGCGCTGCGGGCGCGCTGTAATTTTGGCCGCGACTTCGTCGCGGCGGGTTCGCGGCCCCCTGGTGGCTCGCGTTTCAGCCCTCGCGACTTGCGCCTTCGGGGCATGCGCGAGTGTCGGACGTTCGTCCGCCCCGGCGCTCCCAGCGAGTGTCGGACGTTCGTCCGCCCCGGCACTCCAAGCTGCGAGGGCTGAAACGCGAGCCGAGCCGCAAACCGGATGGGGCGACCGGGAGTCACCTGGATCCTGATCATCGAGTTCCCCGGTATGGCTCGGATTCGGCAGTGGTACGACTCCCCCGAGTACCGGCGGGCCCCGGGAGATCCGGGACGGCAAGGTGTGGGTGCAGATGCTGTTCGCCGAGGGAGCGCCGCCCGAGGGCTTCTCGGTCTCGTCCTCACCACACCCTCGATCCCGGCAACCGCGCGCGGACACCCGGACAGCAGACTCACGACGTGCCGCGACAACACCCTTGAATCACCGTATACGCCTTAGGCTGGTAGCGGTGAGGGTCCAGTGAGTACCCAGGAGGCCGAGCAGCGGTTCCGTGCGGAGATCGCGGAGCTGCGGGCTGCGCCGTCGATAACTCCCGACCGGCAACTCGCTCCCGGGATCACCGGCCGAGAGTGCCTCGAGCTGTTCGTATCTCAGGTGACGAGCCGCCACGCCGACCTGGCCGCACGCAGTTTGACCGCGAGCGGGCACGGCTTCTACAGCATCGGATCCTCCGGCCACGAGGGTAACGTGGCGCTGGCCGCGGCGAGCCGCGTCACCGATCCCGTACTGCCGCACTACCGTTCCGGTGCGCTCTTCATACATCGAGTCCGCCGGGCGGGGGGTGCCGACCCCGTCCGGGATCTGCTTCTCGGGGTGGTCGCCGCCGCGGCCGACCCGATCTCCGGTGGTCGGCACAAGGTGTTCGGCAGTGCGGCGGCGCACGTTATCCCGCAAACCTCCACTATCTCCTCACATCTGCCGCGCGCACTGGGACTGGCCTTCGCGATCGATCGCGCCGCACGGCTTGGTATCGCCTGCCCGTGGCAGTCGGATTCGGTGGTGCTGTGCAGTTTCGGGGATGCCTCGGCCAACCATTCCACCGCGGCAGGCGCGATCAACACGGCGATACACACCGCGCATCTCGGAGTCGCAGTTCCGGTGTTGTTCGTCTGCGAGGACAACGGGATCGGGATCAGTGTGCCCACCCCACCCGACTGGATCGAGCACGCCTACGGGCACCGCCCGAGCCTGCGCTATTTCACCGCCGACGGCTGTGCACTCCTCGACGCCGTCACCACCGCCGCCGCAGCAGTGGACTGGGTTCGCAGCCACCGCCGCCCGGCGTTCCTGCGCCTGCGCACGGTGCGGCTATTCGGGCATGCCGGGTCGGATGTGGAAACCGCCTACCGCGAACCAGCCGCCATCGACGCCGATCTGGCGCGCGATCCGGTTATCGCGACAGCCCGGCTCCTGATCACCGAGGGCGTATGCACGCCGGACGAAGTCCTCGGCCGCTATGACCGCATCGCCGAGCGGGTAGCCGCCACCGCGGAACAGGTGCGCGCGGAACCGAAGCTCGCCGCCGCCGACGCGGTGATCGCACCGCTGGCGCCCGCACATCCGGAGCAGGTGCGCGATGATGTCCAGCGGAAGAAACCGCTGGATCGAACGGTATCTGCGACGGATCACCTTTCCCGCCCGGCCGCGATGCGCTCCTCGGACGATACGGTGCCTCGGCGTGAAGACACCACGGATACCGGAGACGGCGCGGCGGACAGCGGCCCCGCCTTCCCAGAGATGCCCACTCCACCTCCGGTGACGCTGGCTCGAGCGATCAACCGCACCCTCGCCGCATTACTGGAGCGAGATTCCGACCTACTCGTCTTCGGCGAGGATGTTGCCCGCAAGGGCGGCGTCTACGGCGTGACCAAGGGACTGCGCACCCAGTTCGGCGCCCGCCGGGTGTTCGACACGCTGCTCGACGAACAAAGCATTCTCGGCACCGCCCTGGGTGCCGGCCTGGCAGGTTTCGTGCCGATCCCGGAAATCCAATACCTGGCCTACCTGCACAATGCGCTCGACCAGTTGCGCGGTGAAGCCGCGACGTTGTCGTTCTTCTCGTCCGGGCGCTACCGCAACCCGATGGTGGTGCGGGTCGCCGGGTACGCGTACCAGAAGGGTTTCGGCGGGCATTTCCACAACGACAATTCAGTGGCCGCGCTGCGCGATATTCCCGGTGTGGTGGTGGCATCCCCCGCCCGCGCCGACGACGCGGCCGCCATGCTGCGCACTTGTGTTTCCGCCGCCAGGGTGGACGGCCGGGTCTGCGTATTCCTCGAACCCATCGCCCTCTACCACACCCGTGACCTGTACGCACCCGGCGACGAACGGTGGCTGGCGCCGGTTACCGGTGCCCACGTGCCGATCGGCCGGGCTCGCGTCTACGGCGACGGAACAGATCTGACGATCGTCGCCTTCGCCAACTCGGTACCGATGAGCCTGCGCGTCGCGCGCCGGCTCGCCGACCGCGGTATCGGCGCCCGCGTCCTCGACCTGCGCTGGCTGTCCCCACTCCCCCGCGCGGATCTGCTCCGGCACGCCGAGATCACCGGCCGGGTCCTCATCGCCGACGAAACCCGGCGCAGCGGCGGTGTATCCGAGACGGTCTGCACCGCGCTGAACGACGACGGGTTCACCGGCAAACTGGTTCGGGTGACCAGCGCGGACAGCTTCGTTCCTCTCGGTCCCGCAGCGGCTACTGTGCTGCTCGGCGAGTCCGACGTGGAAACCGCCGCCCACGCTCTTGCCACCGCAGAGTGAGCCGGTACACCGCCGGTCACCGAGCAACTCGTCGAAATCCCCGCGATCGGCCCTCTCACCGCATTGCCGCAACGTTCGAAGGCGCGCAAGACACCGGCCCACCTCGCCCGGCACGCCGGCGTCGCCATCCATCGCACGACTGCCACAGCGCGGTCGGCCGCTGCCAAACGACTCGGCTCCCCGTCAGAACCGCCGAGCAGGTCGTCTTGTTGTACATCGGGCCTCAGCCGCCCGGTCGCACCCCTGTTGGCCGCCCGCGGTGAAGACTTTTCACTCTGCCGGGGCACCTCTGGTACTGCGTGCCGGTTGATTCGCGAACGATCTGTGGTCCGCTGGACGTCGACGACGGTGGGACCAACAGGACACGATCTCGACGATCGGCGGCGTACGGGTTCGAGCATGCGACGGTGGAAATACAGTGGGCGATGACGGGCATACCTGCGGCAGGAGGTGCGGTGATGGCAACGATGTCGACGCTGGGTGAGGTACGGCCGGAGCACGACTGCGCAGGCGACCTGGTGTCGCTGCATTATCTGCGGTCGTTCCGGCGGCCGGTGCTCGAGGTGTGGGCGGCATGTACCGAACCCCGGCAGTTGCTGTGCTGGCTCGGTGCGATCAGCGGCAGCGGCAACGAACGGTCCGTCGAACCGGTCGACGGACCGTTCCATGAGCCCATCGAGCTGCGCATCGAACGCTGTATCGCTCCGCACGAACTCGTCGCCGAGATCGGTGATGCTGCGCTGGAGCTGCGGTTGGACCAGGTCGGGGTGGTAACCAATCTGGAACTCGTGCGACGGCGTATCCACGCGGGCGCGGCGGCCGTCGTCGGCCCGCGCTGGCAGTTCCTGCTCGACCGGTTCACCGCCTATCTGGAGCGCAAGCCGGTGCCCCGTTGGCCCGAGTATCCCGATGTGACCGCCGAATACCGCTGAGTGTCTGTCAGCGGGTGTCCGTGGCGAGGTCGGCAAGGCTGCGTTTCAGGAAGTCGTCGACGTCTGCGGTGCGTTCCAGTTGGACCAGATGCCCGGCTCCGGCGACCCGTTCCACGGCACGCAGATCCGGCAGCAGCGCACGCATCACCTCCAGCGGGTCGCGGCCGCTGAAGCCTTCCATATCCGGGTCGTGCTCGCCGTACAGGAAATAGACGGGGACCTTGGGCGCGGCGCCGGCGTATTCGGCGGTCAGCTCCCAGTTGCGGTCCAGTGCGCGATACCAATTCAGTCCGCCGGTGAACCCGGTCCGCTCGAAGTCTGCTGCGAGTGTGTCGAACTCTTCGAC
The DNA here is from genome assembly GCF_002081715.1 of Nocardia donostiensis. Taxonomy (GTDB): domain Bacteria; phylum Actinomycetota; class Actinomycetes; order Mycobacteriales; family Mycobacteriaceae; genus Nocardia; species Nocardia donostiensis. The sequence goes on from NZ_MUKP01000002.1 coordinate 214,678, forward strand.
CGACAACCAAGGCCATGGCAGCGGCGGCGCCTCGGGCAGCGCCTCCAGGTACCGGCTGCCGGGTGGGAATTGCCAGGTGTCGAGGTAGTGGTAGTCGGCGCTGAGCGCGTAGTACACGCGGGCGAGGAATTCCCGCGGGTGCGCCGCGAGTTCGGCGTCGGCGACGCCGGGCTGCTGGAAGTAGTGCAGGTGCACGAAATGCTGTTGGGCCATTTTCGCCCACAGCCCCGACGGCGGGCGGGTCAGCCGCGGGACGAAAGGATTGTTCAGCACCACCAGCCCGCGCACCCGCTGCGGTTCGCGCAACGCCAGCTCCCACAGCAGCGCGGCCCCGAAATCGACGCCGACGAACACCGCCTGTTCTGCGCCGATATCGTCGAGCAGGGCGAGCAGATCACCGATCACCGCCTGGTTGGTGAACGCGTCCACCTCGTCCGGGGTGTCGGTGCGGCCTGCGCCACGCAGGTCCGGCGCGATCGCGTGATAGCCGGCGGCCGCCACTGCCGCGAGCTGGCGATGCCAGACGAACCAGGTGTGCGGGAAACCGTGACAGAAGATCACGGGAACACCGCTGCCCTGCTCCGCGATATGCAGACGGGTCCTGTCGACCGTCACGAAGCGATGTGTCGGTTCCACCGGCAACCTCCCGAAAATATAGAACGCGTTTCAGTTTCACGGTAATGTTCCCGGACCGTGAGCGGAATACCCAAACAACTCGAAAGCCGGGTCGCGGTCGTCACCGGAGCCAGCCGCGGTATCGGCAAGGGCATTGCGGTAGAGCTGGGTGCGGCCGGGGCCACGGTGTATGTCACCGGACGGTCGGCGACCCCGGCACGACTGCCCGGCACCGTGCACGAGACGGCGGCCGCGATCGACGAACTCGGTGGTACCGGCGTGCCGTTCGTCTGCGACCACCGTGATGACGATGCGACCGAGCGGTTGTTCGATCTGGTCCGCAGTGAGCACGGCAGGCTCGATGTGTTGGTGAACAACGTCTACAACTCTCCCGCCGCGGCCCGCTGGCTGGGCAAACCGTTCTGGGAGGTGCCGCCGGCGGCGTGGGATGAGACGTTCGATGTCGGCGTCCGCTCCCATTACGCGGCGAGTGTGTTCGCGGCCCCGTTGCTACGGGAATCCGGCGGGCTGATCGTCAATATCTCCTCGCCCGGAGCCGAACGCTATATGCACAACGCGGTATACGGGGTCGCGAAAACAGCGCTGGATCGGCTGACCGCGGATATGGCGCACGACCTCGCCGACACCGGGGTGACGGTCGTTTCGCTGTGGCCCGGCATCGTCGACACCGAACTACTGCAGCTGATCCCCGCCGACGAGCAGGGCAGGCGTCAGGTGACGCTGCCCGGTGAGGGCACCTTCGACCTGACCTGCGCGGAAACACCCCGCTTCCCCGGCCGCGCTGTGGTGGCGCTGGCCACCGACTCCAGCCGGCTCGAGCGCACGGGCCGCGCGTGGCGGGTGGCCGACCTCGCCGACGTCTACGGTTTCACCGATGTGGACGGGCGGGTGCCACGCAACTGACCCGGCCTGCGAGTCGATCAGGCGAACTTGATCTCCAAGCCGATGCCCAGGATGGCGATCAACCAGATCAGGCCGACGAAGATGGTGACGCGGTCGAGGTTCTTTTCGGCGACCGTCGAACCGGACAGGCTGGACTGCACCCCACCACCGAACAGGCTGGACAGACCTCCACCCTTGGCCCGGTGCAGCAGCACCAGCAGCACCAGCAGCACGCTGGTGATGATCAGGAGGATATCCAGGAACATCCGCATGGCCGACAGTGTATGCGCCACCGCGCGCAGTAGCCGAATCGCCCGCCGGGGCCGAGTACCCGACGCAGACCGGGGCCAGTCCGGCTCGGGCGACCCGGGGCGGGCACGGATCAGCGCATGGCCCGGAGCTGGCGCACCGGCATCGACACCAGATGCGTGGCCGATTCCGGGCTGCGAGCGTATCCGGCGACCGCACGCTCCCTGATCCGGTCCTGCGCGGTCAACCGCACCTGATGCTGCTGCATATGCTCCGACCAGGAACGCACCACGAACGACTCCACATAGCGATCGACCTCGCCCACATCGCGGTAGAGCCGCCACTCCATAGCGCCGGTGCGTTGCCTGGACCGGCCCACATAGGCCATCGCGGACAAGAAGTCGGGCAGGTCTTCCGGCGGCACCTCGTAGGCACGCAACACCATGACCGGTCCGTCATCGGGGTCGGGCTCCACCACCAGCTGCGGTTCCGGCCAGAACGCCGACGGGGTCAGATCCAACACCTCGGCGTCGTGCCGGATCGGCAGCCACACCGTGCTGAGCGCGCAGCAACCCAGCAGTACCGCAGCCGCCAGCAGTGTCGTGACCACCCCGAACGCGCCCGCGACCAGTCCCCACAGCAACGAGCCGAGCGCTTGCCCACCCATGAACACCAGCATGTACACCGACAAACCGCGCGCCCGCACCCACGCGGGCAACAGCAACTGCATGGTCGAGTTCATCGTCGACAACGCGAGCAGCCAGGCCAGCCCGGCCGCCACCAGCAGCCCCAACACCAGCGCTACCTGGTCCAGCAGCGCGGAGCCGGTGGTAGCCACGCCGAACAGCACGGCGGCGACGGCCAACTGCTGGGTGGGCGTCAACAGAGAGCGCAGCCGCGCCAGGAAGAGCGCGCCGAGTACCGCGCCGACGCCCAGCGCGCCGAGCATCAACCCGTAACCGGAGGAACCGAGACCGAGTTCGTCACGCGCGACAACCGGCAGCAGCGCCCACAGCGCACTGCCCGGCGCGATGAACAGGATCGACCGCAGCAGCACACGCCGGATCGCGGGCGCGGCGCGGATGAAGCGGGTACCGGCCTGCAACGCGGCCAGCGGCCGTTCGCTGGGCAGCGACCGAGCCACCGCAGGCCTGCGCCACAGTGTCAGCGCGGCCACTATCCCGCCGAACGACAGCGCGTTGAGAGCGAACACCAGCGTCGGCCCGGACAGCGAGACCAGAACACCCGCGACGGCAGGACCGACCGCGCGGCCGATATTCATGTTCATACTGCCCAGCGCGGCGACGGAGGGGATCTGTTCCCGCGGCACCAGTTCGGGCTGGATCGCCTGCCAGGCGGGGGCGGTGAGGGCCTGCCCGCAACCGAGCAGGAACAGCAGCGCCAGCAGCACCGCGGGCGTGGTCCGCCCGGTCGCGGTCGTTACCGCGAGCACCGCGGCCACCAGCGCCATCGCCGACTGGGCGCCGAGCAGCAACCGGCGCCGGTCGACCAGGTCGGCGATCACTCCCGACGGAATGGACAGCAGCATCACCGGCAGCGTCGTCGCGGTCTGTACGAACGCGACCAGCGCCGCCGCATTCGGTTCGTCCACCAGGACCCACTGTGCTCCGACCGTCTGCATCCAGGTGCCCAGGTTCGACACCAGCTGCGCGATCCACAGCGCCCGGTAGACCCGCGACCGCAGCGGCGCCCAGGTGGACGGTGCTGTCGTGGTCACCAATCAGAGCATAGTCGGGCTCGGGTGCCCTCCCTCCGGCCGAGAGTGTCCGGGCGGCGGCTCGTCGAGAGTGTCGTTCTCCGCCGTTCCAGCGGGCGGGTGCCCTGCATCGGTAGGATCGGCCGTATGTCGGCGAACTGGCTGCGGTGGGGTCCGGTCCTGGCGATCACACTCGCTGCGGTGACTCTCGCCGTGGGGACCGCTTGCACTGAGGATTCCGGGGAAAAGGGCGAGGAACCCGCGACGCCGATGGGGCGCACCTTCGTCTCCACCGAGGTGCAGGGGCCACCCATTCCCGGCGGTGGCCCATTGAAACTCACCTTCCGGGACGACCGGATCTCCGGCTCGGCCGGCTGCAACACCCATTCCGGTTCGGTCGAACTCGCCGACCACAAGGTCGCGGTATCGGATCTGGCGGGCACCCTGATGGGATGTCCGGGCGAGCGCAGGCACGCCGACGAATGGCTCGTCGGCCTGCTGAGTTCCACGCCGTCGTGGGAACTCGACGACAGCACCCTGATCCTGCGCAACGACGAGTCGACCGTCACCATGCTGGATCAGCGTGTGGTGAATCCGGACCGCCCGCTACGCGGCACAACCTGGACGGTCAACGCCCTGCTCACCCCCGACGCGCATATCCGCTCCCGGACCATCGAGGAATCGAAACCCACCCTCACCATCGCCGAGGACGGCGCGCTCTCCGGTTCGACCGGCTGCAACGACATCACCGGACAGGCCACGGTCACCGAGACCTCCGACGGCACCGAGATCGCCTTCCGTGTCGCCACCACCGAGACGATGTGCCCGCCGGAGGTGATGGAGGTCGAGCAGGCGGTGCTCCGCGCGCTCGACGGCACGGTGCGAGCCACCATCGAATCCGACACCCTCACCCTGCGTAACGCGAACGGGTATGGCCTCGAGTTGCGCGCGCAATGAGGGCAACCCTGGCGAGGCGGCCCCTCCTCAATTGTCCCGGGACGCTCCGCTCACCTTCGCCGAGGTGACCTCGACGAAACCCTTGCTCATCCGAGTTCGCGAACTCGTTCTGCGGCAGATCCTCGGCGTTGGTTGCCTTCGCTGGCCCTGTTCATACTTGTTCGGCAGCTCATCTCCGGCCCTCAGGCGAAACCAGTGCTGATCGCGGCGTTCGTCCCGGCCTTGCACCGCGGCGCCCCATGGCAGCGCATCGGAGAACTGCGACTCGGCGGATAAGTCGTGAAGGTGCGCCCCGACACCAGCAGATCGACTCAGAAACTACGCAGGGCGAATGCCGCACACGAAACGGCAGATGCCCGGCAGCGCGGTTACGAATCGCGCTGCCGGGCATCGTGTCGATATCCCGTTCGAGCGGTCGGCTCGCCAGGGTCAGGGCAGTGGCCCGCCCGCCGCGATCGCCGACAGGGTGGCGAACTCGTCACCCTTGAGTGACGCGCCGCCGACGAGGGCGCCATCGATATCGGGTTGCGCGATGAGTTCACCGACGTTCTTGGCGTTCACCGAACCGCCGTAGAGCACCCGTACCTCCCCGGCCACCTCCGGCGAGGCCAGCTGGGCCAGCTCGCCGCGGATGGCGCCGCACACCTCTTGGGCGTCGGCAGGGGTGGCGACCTTGCCGGTGCCGATCGCCCACACCGGCTCGTAGGCGATGACGACCTGCGCGATCTGCTCGGCCGTCAGCCCTTTGAGCGAACCACGCAACTGTTCGAGGTTGTACTCGACATGCGTGCCCGCGTCCCGGACGTTGAGTCCCTCACCGATGCACACGATGGGGGTGATCTCGTTCTTCAGCGCTTGTTTGGCCTTGGCCAGCACCGTGGCGTCGTCCTCGTTGTGGTACTGGCGTCGTTCCGAATGCCCCACCACCGCGAACGAACAGCCCAGCTTGGCCAGCATGGAGGCGCTGACCTCGCCGGTGTAGGCGCCCGCCTCGTACACCGAAACATCCTGCGCACCATAGGTGATGCGCAGTTTGTCGCCTTCCACCAGCGTTTGCACGCTGCGGATATCGGTGAACGGCGGGATGACCGTGACATCGACGGCGTCGAAGTACTTGTCCGGCAAGGCGAACGCGATCTTCTGCACCAGGGCGATGGCCTCGAGATGGTTGAGGTTCATCTTCCAGTTGCCCGCGATGAGCGGTTTCCTGGCCATCTACGTTTCCTCCGTCTCGTCCAGCACGCTGATACCGGGAAGTTCCTTGCCCTCCAGGTACTCCAGCGACGCACCGCCACCGGTGGAGATATGCGAGAAACCGTCCTCCGGCAACCCAAGTGCCCGCACCGCGGCCGCGGAGTCGCCACCGCCGACAACGGTGAACGCACCCTTACCGGTGGCGGTCACGATCGCCTCGGCGACACCACGGGTGCCCGCGGCGAACTTCTCGAACTCGAACACGCCCATCGGACCGTTCCAGAACACGGTGCGTGCCTCGGTGAGCAATGCGGCGAAGCGGTCCACCGATTCCGGCCCGATGTCCAGTCCCATCCAACCGTCGGGAATCTCGTTGGCCGGGACGATCTTCGCCTCCGCGTCGGCGCCGAACGCGGCGGCCGCCACGATATCGCGAGGCAGATGGATGACATCGGCGTAGCGTTCGAGCAGCTGTGTGCAGGTGTCGATCATCTCTTCCTGCAGCAGCGACGAACCCACCGAAAGCCCCTGCGCGGCAAGGAAGGTGAAGCACATGCCACCACCGATGACCAGGGTGTCGACCTTCGGGGCCAGCGCCTCGATCACGGCCAGCTTGTCCGACACCTTGGAGCCGCCGAGCACCACCGCGTAGGGACGTTCGGTGTTCTCGGTCAGCTTGGCCAACACATCGACCTCGGCGGCGACGAGGGTGCCCGCGTAATGCGGCAGCAGCTTCGCCACGTCATAGACCGAGGCCTGCTTGCGGTGCACCACACCGAAGCCATCGGAGACGAACGCGCCGTCGTCACCGACCAGTTCCACCAGCGCGACAGCCAGTTTTGCCCGCTGCGCGTCGTCTTTGCTGGTTTCGCGCGGATCGAAGCGGATGTTCTCCAGCAGGAGCACATCACCGTCGGTGAGGCCTTCGGATCGGGCGAGGGCGTCCTGGCCGACCACATCACCGGCCAGCTGGACGTTGCGGCCCAGTTCCTCGCCGAGCCGGTCCGCGACCGGCGCCAGCGACAGGGCCGGATCCGGTTCGCCCTTCGGGCGGCCCAGATGCGCGGTGACCACGACCTTGGCGCCTGCCTCGGCGAGTGCCCGGATCGTGGGCGCCGAGGCGATGATGCGGCCGGGGTCGGTGATGACGCCGTTGTCGAGGGGGACGTTGAGGTCGGAGCGCACCAGCACGCCCCGGCCTGCGACCCCGTCGGCCAGCAGATCTTGCAGAGTTTTGACAGTCACTGTCGCCGGTTCCTAGAGCGACTTGGCGACGAGGCCGATGAGGTCGGCGAGGCGGTTGGAGTAACCCCACTCGTTGTCGTACCAGGAGTAGACCTTCACCTGGTCGTCGATGACCTTGGTCAGCGGCGCATCGTAGATCGAGGAGTGTGGATCGGTGACGATATCGCTGGAGACGATCGGGTCGACGCTGTACTTCAGGATGCCCTTCAGCGGACCCTCGGCGGCTGCCTTGAACGCGGCGTTGATCTCGTCGACCGTGGCCTTCTTCTCGAGGTCCGCGGTCAAGTCGGTGATCGAGCCGGTGGGAATCGGCACCCGCAGCGAGTAGCCGTCGAGCTTGCCGTTGAGTTCGGGCAGCACCAGGCCGATGGCCTTGGCCGCACCGGTGCTGGTCGGCACGATGTTCACCGCGGCGGCGCGGGCGCGACGCAGGTCTTTGTGCGGGCCGTCCTGCAGGTTCTGATCCTGCGTGTAGGCGTGGATGGTGGTCATCAAGCCCTTGACGATGCCGAACTCGTCGTGCAGCACCTTGGCCAGCGGGCCGAGGCAGTTGGTGGTGCAGGACGCGTTGGAGATGATGTTCTGGCTGCCGTCGTAGGCGCTGTCGTTGACGCCCATCACCACGGTCAGGTCCTCGCCCTTGGCGGGGGCCGAGATGATGACCTTCTTGGCGCCGGCGGCCAGGTGGCCCTTGGCCTTGGTGGCGTCGGTGAAGATGCCGGTCGATTCGACGACGACGTCGACACCCAGGTCGCCCCACGGCAGCGCGGCGGGGCCTTCCTTGATGGCCAGCGCCTTGATCCGCTGGTCGCCGACCACGATGGTGTCCTCGCCGTCGAGCGACACCTCCTTGGGCAGCCTGCCCAGGATCGAGTCGTATTTCAGCAGCGTGGCCAGGGTCGCGTTGTCGGTGAGGTCGTTGACCGCGACGATCTCGATGTCGGTGGTGCCGAGCGCCTTCTGCGCTTCGACCGCCCTGAAGAAGTTACGGCCGATACGACCGAAGCCGTTGATGCCTACCCGGACAGTCACGATATCGCTCCTCAGCTTTCAAACGGATTTGTTCCGATGTCTGTTTACAGTAGTGCCCGGCCCTCACCTCACCGGCATGCGGCTCGCCCCGATGGGTACCCTCCGAGCCCGGGCAGCGCAGCACCATACGAAGGGCGATTCCGATATACCCGAGCCCGGCACGCTCACCACCGGACAGCCGATGCGATTTCAGGCAAACCCGGCATCGCACCGGAAGCGCCCCCGTACCGGCTACGACCGCTGTCAGCACACTCGCCGCGAGGCGCTGTTCCGATACCGCTGCACCGACCCGAGACCTGGCGAATCGCGGAAATGCTCACCCGTTTTGCGGCCCAGCTCACGGTTCCGCTCTCGCAGCCCCCGCGCCGCACTCCTTGGAGCTCCTGAACCGCGGCCCGTTCCCCACTCCCAGCCCCCTCCGGTTTGCGGCCCGGCTCGCGTTTCAACCCTCGCAGCGCATGCGCCGAAAGCGCGAGTCGCGAGGGCTGAAACGCGAGCCACAAAGGGGCCGCAAACCCCGTCGCGCCGGAGGCGCGACCATAAACTCAAGCCTCGTCGAGCAGCTCTGCGGTGACTGCCGATTCGGTATCGGGCACCCCGAGTTCCTTGGCGCGCCGGTCTGCCATCGACAGCAGTCGTCGGATACGGCCCGCTACAGCGTCTTTGGTCATTGGTGGATCGGCGAGCTGGCCGAGTTCTTCCAGGGATGCTTGCCGGTGTTGGACGCGCAATTTGCCTGCCGCGGCCAGGTGGGCGGGTACATCGTCGCCGAGTAGTTCCAGGGCGCGTTCCACTCGGGCGGCTGCGGCGACGGCGGCGCGAGCTGAGCGGCGCAGGTTGGCGTCGTCGAAATTGGCCAGTCGGTTGGCGGTGGCGCGCACTTCGCGCCGCATTCGGCGTTCTTCCCAGGTCAGTCGGGTGTCTTGGGCGCCCATTCTGGTGAGTAGCGCGCCGATGGCTTCGCCGTCGCGGACTACGACTCGGTCGGTGCCGCGTACTTCGCGGGCTTTGGCGGAGATGCCGAGTCTGCGGGCCGCCCCGACCAGAGCCAGCGCTGCTTCGGGTCCTGGGCAGCTGACTTCGAGTGCTGAGGAGCGGCCGGGTTCGGTGAGTGAACCGTGGGCGAGGAACGCTCCGCGCCATGCGGCTTCGGCGTCGCCGATGCTGCCGCCGACGACTTGGGCGGGCAGTCCGCGTACCGGCCGGCCTCGCACATCGAGCAGCCCGGTCTGGCGGGCCAGTGCCTCGCCTTCCTTGGAGACTCGTACCACGTAGCGGGAGGTTTTGCGTAGCCCACCCGCGCCGAGCACATGTACATCCGAACCGTAACCGTAGAGTTCGAAGATTTCGCGGCGCAGCCTGCGCGCGATGGAGCCCATGTCCACTTCGGCTTCGACGATCACTCGCCCACCGACGATGTGCAGGCCTCCGGCGAACCGCAGCAAGGCGGACAGCTCCGCCTTGCGCGCGCTCACCTGTGTTACGGCGAGTCTGCTCAGCTCGTCCTTCACTTCGGCTGTCATCGCCACGAGACGCGCTCCTTTCCACCCAACCCGGACCGCACATCCTGACCCATGTGCCGTCCCTCGACTCGAAGCCCTGACATTTGCGGCCGAGGTTCCCGGATCAGTTGATCCAGTGCGGCGGCAAGTTTCCCGGGATGATGCCGGTCCGTTCCCGCGTCGGCGACATCGGAAAAGACTACTCGTGCCCGCAACTGTTCGGCAGCCCTTGCCACATGTTCGCGTTCCCGGCCCTCGCGCACGCATCCCGCGTCGACCAGTACATCGTCGACCGCGAAATCCGGTGCGTGCTGGGACAATACATGCAGGTGCCGTTCCGCGGAGAATCCGGCTGTCTCCCCGGGTTCGGCGGCGAGGTTGAGCACCAGCACTTTTCGCGCCCTGGTGTACACCAGTGCGTCGCGCAGTTCCGGCACCAGCACGTGCGGTATCACACTGGTGAACCATGATCCGGGGCCGAGCACGATCACGTCGGCGTGTTCGATGGCCGAGGTGGCTGCGGGGCAGGCGGGCGGGTCCGATGGGATCAACCGCACCCGCCGCACCTTGCCCGGCGTTGTGGCCACAGCCACTTGGCCGCGGATACAGCGACTCACGCGGGGGTCGGCTTCCAGTCCGGAGACATCGGCCTCGATGTCGAGGGCGATGGACGACATGGGCAGCACCCGCCCGGTCACCCCGAGCATTGTCCCCATCTGGTCCAGGGCGGCCACCGGGTCGCCCAGCACCTCGGTGAGCCCGGCCAGGATCAGGTTGCCGACCGAATGACCGGCCAGTGCCCCCGTCCCGCCGAACCGGTGCTGCACGGTGCGGGTCCATACGCCGTCGGATTCGGCGGCCAGCGCCGCAAGTGCCATCCGCAGATCGCCCGGCGGCGGCACGCCCAGTTCGGCGCGTAGCCTGCCCGAGGAACCGCCGTCGTCGGCGACCGTGACCACCGCGCAGATCTTCCTCGTCAATCGGCGTACCGCGCTCAGCGTCGCGTACAGGCCGTGCCCGCCGCCGAGGGCGACAATGGCGGGGTTGGCCTCCCAGCCCGTCATTCGCGCCCCAGATCCCGGTGCACCACCCGCACCACGTCGACCGGAGCATCGCTGTCGGTTTCGATGCCGTCGCCCATCAGTTGGCCCAGCGCCTCGGCGATCGCCACGCTGCGGTGCCGACCACCGGTGCAGCCCACTGCGACCGTCATGTATCGCTTCCCCTCTTGGCGGTAACCGTTCGTGGTCAGGTCGAGCAGGTGGTGGCAGGTGCGCAGGAAATCCTCGGCACCCGGTCGGGACAGCACGTACTCACTGACCACGGTCTCCTGCCCGGTGTGCTGCCGGAGTTCGGGCACCCAATGCGGATTGGGCAGGAAACGCACATCCAACACCATGTCCGCGTCCAGCGGGACACCGTACTTGAATCCGAACGATTGCACCGTCAGTTGCAGCGCGGCGGGCGCGCCGCCGCCGTAGACCTCTTCCAGTTTGCGGTGCAGCTGGTGGATCGACAGTTCGGTGGTGTCGATGACGACGTCGGCCGCGGCTTTCACCGTCGAGAGCCGGACCCGTTCGGCGGCGATACCCGCCGACAGGGTGCCGTCGTCGCTTTCGCTCTGCAGCGGATGGCGGCGGCGGGCGAAACCGAAGCGGCGGATCAGCACATCGTCGGAGGCTTCCAGGAACAGCACCCGGGTGGGCACGCCGCGCGCCCGCAACTGTTCGGTGACGACGGACAGGTCACCGGTGAAGAACCGGCTGCGCACGTCCATCACGATGGCCAGCCGCCGGATCGGCGGGTCCGCCGAGGCGCCCAGTTCGACCATCCGCCCGATCAGCTCTGGAGGCAGGTTGTCTGTGACGTACCAGCCGAGATCTTCCAGCACCCGGGCGGCGGTACCGCGTCCCGCACCGGATAGCCCGGTGACCATGACGACTTCCACCCGAGCGCCGAGCTGTCTGGCTCGGTCCCCCATGTTTGCCGCACTGTTGTTCGATTCGACGCGTGTCATGTACCACCGGATCTGTGTCTAGGCTGCCTTTCGATCATCCCGCACCGGTACTGCTATCCGGCGCAGACACAACGTACGCGACGCACCCCGATGGGCGTCGCCGGGCATAGCCCGCCCCTAACTTCCGTGCAGCGCGGCCAGCACCGCTTCGGCGGTTGCCCGGCCGATACCGGGTACCTCGGTGATCTCCTCCACCGTCGCTTCTTTGATTCGGGCCACCGAACCGAAGTGCGTGACCAGCGCGGTTCGTCGTGCCGTGCCCAGCCCGCGCACCGAGTCCAGAGCGGATGCGGTCATCCGGCGCGAGCGTTTGCTGCGGTGGAAGGTGATTGCGAAACGGTGTGCCTCGTCGCGCACCCGCTGCAGCAGATACAGCGCTTCGCTGGTGCGTGGCATGATCACCGGGTCCGGTTCGCCCGGCACCCATACTTCTTCGAGGCGTTTGGCCAGGCCGATCACTGCCACGTCGGTGATACCCAGCTCGTCGAGCACCTCGGCGGCCGCCGCGACCTGCGGTGCGCCGCCGTCGACCACGTACAAGTTGGGCGGGTAGGCGAATTTTCGTGGGCGGCCGGTCTGCGGGTCTATACCGGGCCGGGAGGTGAGTTCGGCGTCGGTGTCGAGCAGCCCACCCGAACCGATGCCCGGATCCGCCGGACCGGTCTCTTCCTCGGCGAGGCCAGGGACGGTCGCATGGTCGCGCGCACTATCGGCAGTGCCGGTGTCTGTGACACTCCCGGTGATCGTGTGCCCGCCGGAGGTCTCCGCGGTGTCGAGTTCCGCGCGTTCGGCGGCGTCGCGGTCGCGGCGTAACCGGATGAATCGGCGCCTGGTCACCTCCGCGATGCTGGCGACGTCATCGGAGCGGCCTTCGCCGGCCGCCTCCCGGATCGCGTAGTGACGGTATTCGGATTTGCGCGGCAACCCGTCCTCGAACACCACCAGGGATGCCACCACATCGGTGCCCTGTACATGGCTGATATCGACGCATTCGATACGCAACGGCGCGGTGTCCAGGTCGAGTGCGTCCTGGATATCCTGCAGGGCGGCCGACCGGGAGGTCAGGTCGCCCGCGCGGCGCAGCTTGTGCTGGGCCAGCGCTTCGTGCGCATTGCGCTGCACGGTTTCGGCGAGCGCTTTCTTGTCCCCGCGCTGCGGTACGCGCAGCTGCACGGCGGACCCGCGCAACCGCGTCAGCCACTCCTGCAGTTCTTCGCTGTCGGCGGGCAGCGCGGGCACCAACACTTCGCGCGGTACCACGGCGGCGGGTTGTTCGCCTGCGCTCTGCTGGGCCACCGCCACCTGTTCGCCGTAGAACTGGGGCAGGAACTGTTCGACCAGCGCGGCCAGTTCACCGCCGGCTTCCGGGACGTCGACGGCGTCGCCGGATTTGTCGACCACCCAGCCGCGTTGGCCACGCACCCGCCCGTCGCGGACGTGGAAGATCTGTACCGCGACCTCGAGCTCGTCGGCGGCGAAGGCGATGACGTCGGCATCGGTGCCGGTGCCGAGCACCACCGCCTGTTTCTCCAGGGCGCGGCGCAGCGCCTGCACATCGTCGCGCAGCCGGGCGGCGGTTTCGAAGTCCAGCTCCTCGGCGGCGGCATGCATCCGCTTCTCCAGATCACGCACCATCCGGTCGGTGCGTCCGGCGAGGAAATCGCAGAAGTCGTCCACGATGCGCCGATGCTCGACGGCATCCACCCGGCCCACACACGGCGCGGAGCATTTGTCGATGTAACCGAGCAGGCAGGGACGCCCGATCTGGCTGTGCCGTTTGAATACGCCGCTGGAACAAGTGCGCGCCGGGAACACTCGCAGCAGCAGGTCCAGCGTTTCCCTGATGGCCCACGCATGCGCGTACGGGCCGAAATAGCGGACGCCTTTCTTGCGTGCCCCGCGGTAGACGAACAGACGCGGATACTCCTCGTTCAGGGTGACGGCCAGCACCGGATAGGATTTGTCGTCGCGGTAACGCACGTTGAACCGCGGATCGAACTCTTTGATCCAGTTGTATTCCAGCTGCAGCGCCTCGACCTCGGTGGACACCACCGTCCACTCGACACTCGCCGCGGTGGTCACCATCTGCCTGGTCCGCGGGTGCAGGGACGCGATATCGGCGAAGTAGGAGTTCAACCGGGCGCGTAGGCTCTTGGCCTTGCCGACGTAGATGACTCGGCCGTACCCGTCGCGGAATTTGTAGACACCGGGTTCGACGGGAATCGTGCCCGGCTTCGGCCGGTACGTCGCGGGATCTGCCACGAAACCAGCCTATCGAGCGGCACCGACAGCCTGGGCAGGGCCGGGGCGCGACGAAAACCGTGTCGGGTGTCGGTGGCTGCGGTTACAGTCCGCCTATGAAGCGAGCGCGACGGATCTGGGGTGGGGCGGCGCTGGCGCTGGCGCTGATCGCCGGAGTGACGAGCGGATGTTCCAGCGAAACCGATCGGGCGGACGCATGTGTGAGCGTGCCCAACGGCACCCCGGTCGCCACCACCGCAGCGCCGGGCACGAGCTCGCCGACAACGCAGAACCTCGCCACCAATCCCGAGATCGCGACCGGCTACCGCAGCGATATGACGGCGGTGCGCACGGCGAGCTACGCGGTGTCCACCGCCAATCCGTTGGCCACCCGGGCCGCTTGCGGGGTGCTGCGCGACGGTGGTACCGCCGCCGACGCGCTGATCACCGCCCAGACCGTGCTGGGTCTGGTGGAACCGCAGGCCTCCGGTATCGGCGGCGGCGCCTTCCTGCTGTATTACGATGCCGGTGACGGCGCCGTCACCGCCTACGACGGTCGCGAGACCGCGCCCGCGGCAGCCACCCAGAACTATCTGCGCTGGATCAGCGACACCGACCGCAGTGAACCGAAACCCAATGCCCGTGCCAGCGGTCGGTCGATCGGCGTGCCCGGCGTACTGCGCATGCTGGAGTCGGCCCATCGCGAGCACGGCGAGACCGCGTGGCGGGACCTGTTCGAACCGGCGGTGTCACTGGCCGACCAAGGTTTCCAGATCAGCCCGCGGCTGGCGAGCCAGATCGCCGCATCCGCCGGTGACCTTGCCCGCGACCCCGCCGCGGCGGACTATTTCCTGGAACCGGACGGCTCGGCGAAGCCTGCGGGCACGATGCTGACCAATCCGGCGATGTCGAAAACGTTGAACTCCATCGCCGCCGACGGCGCGGACGCCTTCTACACCGGCCCCATCGCCCGCGACATAGTGGCAGTCGCGACGTCGCAGACCGGCGACCGCACCCCGAGCCTGATCACCACCGAAGACCTCGCCGGCTACCAGCCGAAGACACGGACCGCATTGTGCACCGGTTACCGCGAACACGAGATCTGCGGTATGCCAGCACCGTCGTCGGGCGGGATCACCGTGGCCGCGACGCTGGGCATCCTGGAGAACTTCGACCTCGCCGCGATCGGCCCGCACGACGTCGACCGCAACGGCGGGAAACCGACAGCCGAGGCGGTGCACCTGATCTCCGAGGCCGAACGTCTGGCCTACGCCGACCGCGACAAATACGTCGCCGATACCGATTTCGTACCACTGCCAGGCAATTCGGCGCAGACCCTGCTCGATGACGGCTACCTGTCCCAGCGCGCGAAACTCATCGATCCGGAAAGCAGTATGGGCACGGCGCAACCCGGCGATTTCGGCCCCGTCCCCGTCGGCGTAGGACCGCAACCTCCCGAGCACGGCACCAGCCATATCTCGATCGTCGACTCCCACGGCAACGCGGCCGCTATGACCACCACCGTCGAATCCGCTTTCGGCTCGTTCCACATGGTCGACGGTTTTCTGCTCAACAACCAGCTCACCGATTTCGCCGCCGACCCGCTCGGTGCGGACGGGCTGCCCGTCGCGAACCGCGTGGAACCCGGAAAACGTCCCCGCAGCTCGATGAGCCCGACCCTGGTGTTCGACCGCGGCCCCGACGGCGAGCGTGGCGCGCTCACCCATGTCACCGGTTCCCCCGGCGGCTCGGTGATCATCCAGTTCGTGGTGAAAACACTGGTCGGGATGTTGGATTGGGGGCTCGACCCCCAGCAGGCGGTCTCGGCGGTAGCGTTCGGTGCGGCCAACACGCCCGTCACCGGCGTCGGCGGTGAACATCCATCGATAAACCCCCGCGACGACGGAGCCCACGACCCGCTGGTACAGCGATTACGCGAACTCGGCCATCAAGTGTCGGTCGCACCGCAGTCCAGCGGACTGAGTACCCTGCAACGCGACGGGGACGCGGGATGGATCGGCGGCGCCGACCCGCGCCGCGAGGGCGAAGTACTCGGCGACACTCGCTGAAACGCGGCGTCACCGACCCGCTTCGCTGTACTTCGCACCCAACTCCCGCAACCGTTGCAACGCGGCCGCCGCATACTCCTTGTCGTTGGCACGGATCGCCAGCATCGGCACATACTCGTCGCCGACCAATTCGAGCCGCGCCCACGACTTACGATCCGGGAACGACACGCCGCGAATATGCTGCCAGCCGAACTCGTTGTCGCCCAGCACATTACGCACCACAACCCCGCGCGGACCCACCCGCACCCGCGGCCGCGTCAACAACAGCACCGCGGCGGCTCCTAGCACACCGATTCCCGCCATCGCGAACTGGTCGGCCACCCGGAAATTCACCCCGGTGTACCCGGTGCGCAAAAAAACACCAAGCGTGGTGAACACCACCACCAACAGCACCGCAACCACCACAGCAGTACGGCGAGCCCGGCGCGGACGGACCTCCAGATCCCATTCCGGCCGACCGACCACCGCACCGGCGGCACCCGCCGGCTCATTCCTACGCCAGATCCGGACGACAGGCATCTTTACTTCGACGCGCGCAACGTACGCAAGGTCAACGCCGCATCCAACGCGGCCGCGCACGCCTGCTCGCCCTTGTCCTCGGCCGAACCCGGCAAACCCGCCCGGTCCAGCGCCTGCTTTTCGTTGTTGGTGGTCAACACACCATTGGCGACCGGTGTCCGCTCATCCAGCGACACCCGCGTCAACCCCGCAGTCACCGCATCACACACATAGTCGAAATGCGGAGTGTCACCCCGAATCACCACCCCCAACGCCACCACGGCGTCATGAGTGCGCGCCAACTCCTGAGCCACCACCGGCAACTCCATCGCACCGGCGCACCGCACCACCGTCACCTGACGAACCCCCGCCTCCTTGGCGACGCGTTCGGCGTTCGCGACCAACGTGTCACAGATCTCGGTATGCCAGCGCGACGCGACGATGCCCAACGCGAGTTCCTTGGCATCCTCGAGCGCGAAACTCGGTACCCCGGTACCGCTCATCGGTTCTCAGCCTCTTTCCCGAATCGACATCACTGTGCGGTCTCGCCCAGATCCAGATCATCCAAACCGACCAGGTCGTGACCCATCCGGTCACGTTTGGTCCGCAGATAACGCAGATTCTCGGCATTGGCCCGCACCGGCATCGGCACCCGCTCGGTGATCCGCAGCCCGTAACCATCCAACCCGACCCGTTTCGCCGGATTATTGGTGAGCAGCCGCATCGAACGAATACCGAGATCGACCAGAATCTGCGCACCCGTCCCGTAATCACGAGCATCGGCGGGCAACCCCAGCTCGATATTCGCATCCACGGTGTCATGACCGGAATCCTGCAACTGATACGCCTGCAGCTTGTGCATCAAACCGATGCCACGGCCCTCGTGCCCACGCATATACAGCACAACGCCGCGACCCTCCCGGGCCACCATCTCCAGCGCCGCATCCAACTGCGGACCGCAGTCACAACGCAACGAACCGAACACGTCACCGGTCAAGCATTCCGAATGCACCCGCACCAGCACATCATCGCCGTCGAGAATATCGCCGCGCACCAGCGCCACATGCTCGACCTCGTCGTAAATGCTCTGATACCCGACCGCGGTGAACTCGCCGTGCACAGTGGGGATCCGCGCCTCCGCGACCCGCACCACATGCTTTTCGTGTTTACGACGCCACGCGATCATATCCGCGATCGAAATCAGCGCCAGCTCATGCTCATCGGCGAAAACCCGCAGCTCATCGGTGCGAGCCATATGCCCGTCATCCTTCTGGCTGACGATTTCGCAGATCACCCCGGCAGGCCGCAAACCGGCCATCCGCGCCAAATCCACCGCCGCCTCGGTATGCCCCGGCCTGCGCAACACCCCGCCGTCCTTCGCGCGCAACGGCACCACATGCCCAGGCCGGGTGAAATCATCGGCCTTCGCATCCGCATCAGCCAGCAAACGAATCGTCCGCGCCCGATCCGCGCCCGAGATACCGGTCGAAATGCCCTCCCTGGCATCCACCGACACCGTGTACGCGGTCCCGTGTTTGTCCTGATTCAACGCATACATCGGCGGCAAACCAAGCCGATCACAATCGGCACCGGTCAACGGCACACAGATGTAGCCGGAGGTGTAGCGGATCATAAAAGCCATCAACTCCGGAGTGGCCTTCTCCGCCGCGAAGATGAGGTCGCCCTCGTTCTCCCGATCCTCGTCGTCGACGACGACGACCGGCTTACCGGCCGCGATATCGGCGACTGCGCGCTCGATGGTGTCGAACCTGGTCACGTCTGCTGTGCTCCATCTCCCATAAGGTGCCCACTCACACTACTGTGTTGGATTTGCCGCGCTGGCGCGCGGCGGGTTCGCGGCCCCTTGTGGCTCGCGTTCCGGGGCTCGTAAGACTCGTCCGGGCGGGGTTGGGGGTGCTCGGAGAGTCCCACGGGCCTGGGGTGCAGCGCTCCGGTGTGGGGCCGGAGCGGCTCGGGGTGCTCATCCGCGCTGGTGGAGGCGTTCGACGTATTTGGCGATGACGTCCACCTCGAGGTTGACCTTGGTGCCGGGGGCGGTGGCGCCGAGGTTGGTGAGCGAGAGGGTGGTGGGGATCAGGGAAACTTCGAACCAGTCGGCGGCGCCGTCGGCGGCGGGGGTTTCCGTGCGGCCGAGAGCGGAGACGGTGAGGGAGATGCCGTCGACGGTGATCGAACCTTTTTCCACGACATATTTGGCGACGGGGCCGGGCAGCGAGATGCGCACGACCTCCCAGTTCTGCGACGGGGTGCGGGAGAGGACGGTGCCGGTGCCGTCGACATGTCCCTGCACGATATGGCCGCCGAGCCTGCTGTTGACGGCGGCGGCGCGTTCCAGGTTGACCTTCGCGCCCGGGCCGAGTCCGCCGATGCTGGAGCGGGCGAGGGTTTCACCCATCACGTCGACAGTGAATGTATCGCCGTCGACGACGTCGACCACGGTCAGGCAAACACCGTTGACGGCGATCGAATCACCGTGCCCGGCATCGGAGGTCACCAGCTTGCCCCGGATGGTGAACCGTGCCGAGTCCGCCAGTTGCTCGGTGGCGACGATCTCACCCAGCTCCTCGACGATGCCTGTGAACATGCCCTACTCCGTTTCCCTCATACCTTCCGGTGATCAACAGCGCGAACCGGGAGAGGTATTCCCAGCAGCCGTCATCTCCGCCCAGCGTAACGAGGCTCCGACAGAGCGCGACGCGGAGCACATTGTGCGCGTCAGCGCACCGATAACACAGCACTTCACAGTATGGTGAGGGTTCGGCATAACCGCTGTGGGGGCGGGTACTGCGATCGACGGGGGGCAGTTCGACCAGCATGTTTCAGCAGTTTCCTGGCAAGTTCACTACTCGAGGAAGCCGAACACCGTGGCTGAATTCATGAACGACACGCATGTGACGGATTCGGGCGCGGCGCAGCGCCGCATTGTTCCGCCCGGCCCCGGGCAGCGCGACGGCGACCACATCCGCACCCGCGCTGCGGGCGGTGCCCGTTGACAACATTCGTCGATTCCACGCTCGAGGATCGCTGCCTGCGTTACCGCCGCGAATTCCAGCTCCCCGCCGTTATCGATCCCACGTCGCGTCACATTCTGCTCTATGTCGGCGCTCGATGTGGGGCTGTCACGATGCCCACGGAGCTCGGTGAGCAGGTGCGCCAGCGGCTGCGGCTCGCGGGTATCGCCGGGCCGGTCGTGGCTCATCCCAGGGCGCGGCGCTGGACGTTCCTCACCGGTCCCACCCAGCCCGACAGCATCAGCGTGACCGCGGCGGCGGAGTTGTTCCGGCTCTACACGACGGTTGCCTGCGGGGGCAGTCAGATCGTGCTGCCCTCCCCTGAGGACGAACGCACCGGTTACCGCACCTGGGTGCAGAGCCCGCAGACCACCGCGGACCGGCCGCCGCAAAGCTTCGTCGTCGATGCCGCCCGGGATGCCGGTGCGTCGAGAACCCCTGGGCGGTGAGCTCGCAGGCGCAGGACGGGTGTCAGTGGGTTCGGGCCTTCGCCGCCTGCTGCCGCAGCGCTTCGACCGTCGCGCCGGGGTCGGTGGTGTTGTAGACAGCCGAGCCGGCGACGAAGCAGTCGATACCCGCCTCGGCCGCGGCCTCGATGGTGTCGTTGTTGATTCCGCCGTCGATTTCCACGATCAGCCGCAGTTCCCCGGAATCGACCAGTCGCCGCACTGTCCGCGCTTTGTCCAGCACGTGCGGGATGAAGGATTGGCCGCCGAAACCGGGCTCCACACTCATCACCAGCAGGGTGTCGAAATCGCGCAGGATCTCCAGGTACGGCTCGATCGGTGTGTTCGGTTTCACCGAGAGCCCGGCCTTGGCGCCCGCGGCGCGGATATCGCGGGCCACCGCGACAGGATCATCGGTGGCCTCTGCGTGGAAGGTCACGTTGTGGGCGCCTGCTTCGGCGTAGGGGGGCGCCCACCTGCCCGGGTCCTCGATCATCAGATGGCAGTCCAGCGGGATATCGGTGGCCTTCAGCAGGCTCTGCACCACGGGAAGCCCGAGCGTCAGGTTCGGCACGAAATGCGCATCCATCACGTCGACGTGCAACCAGTCGGCGCTCGACACGGCCCGCGCCTCGTCGGCGAGGTAGGCGAAATCGGCGGAGAGGATGGACGGGGCGATCATGGGGCTTGCGGGGCGGGTGAAGGTCTGCGTGGACACAACGCGGCAGTGTAGTCTGCCGGTGGTCACCACCCTGCCGGGCAATCGCGACCCTCGGCTCGGTGCCGCGGTCGTGGTGCTGCGTGGGTTGCCGGAACCGAGAGTGGGTAGCCTTCAAAACGTGATCAACATTTCGGCGGAAAAGG
>NZ_MUKP01000020.1 GCF_002081715.1 Nocardia donostiensis
CGGTGAGCAGGGTGTGGAGGTGGTGTGCGGTGTCGGTGGGGGTGGGGTGGTCGAAGACGAGGGTGGTGGGGAGGGGTAGGCCGGTGGTGGTGGTGAGTCGGTTGCGGGTTTCGACGGCGGTGAGGGAGTCGATGCCGTGGTCGGCGAAGGTGCGGTGGGGGTCGATGGCGTGTGGGTGGGTGTGGCCGAGGACAGCGGCGGTGTGGCTGCGGACCAGATCGAGCAGCAGGTCGTGCTGTTCGGATTCCGGCAGTCCGGCCAGCCGCCGGCGCAGACCGCCGCCGTCACCCTCGGCCACCGCCCGGCGTTCGGCCACCAGGCCGCGCAGGATCGGCGGCAGCTGGCCTGCGCGGGCTCGGGCGGCCAGCGCGGGCCGGTCCAGCCGCGCGGCGATCGGCGCCGGATACGGCTGGGCGAGGGCGGCATCGAACAGGGACAACCCCTGTTCGACGCTCATCGATGCCAGCCCACTGCGCGTGATACGCGCGGTATCGGCCTCGTCCAAGTGGGCGGTCATCCCGGTGGTCGATCCCCAGTAACCCCAGACGACGGACACCGCGGGCAGGCCGTGGGCTCGGCGCTGGGCGGCCAGGGCGTCCAGCGCGGTGTTCGCGGCCGCGTAGTTGCCCTGCCCGGGCGCCCCGAGCACTCCGGCGGCCGAGGAGTACAGCACGAACAGGTCGAGGTCGAGATGCGCGGTGAGCTCGTGCAGATACCAGGCGGCGTCGACCTTGGCGGCCAGCACGCGGTCGAGCCGGGCCGGTGACAGCGCGGTGATGACGCCGTCGTCGAGCACCCCGGCCGCGTGTACGACGCCACCGAGCGGGGCGTCGCCGGGTAGTGAGTCGAGCAACTCGGCGACGGCACCGCGGTCGGTCACGTCGCAGGTACGCACCAGAACACGTGCCCCGAAACCGTTGAGCTCGCTGACCAATTCGTGCGCGCCGGGCGCCGCCGGGCCCTGGCGGCTCACCAGGAGCAAGGAGCGAACACCGTAGCCGGCGACCAGGTGCCGAGCCAGTGCTGCGCCGAGCACACCGGTGCCGCCGGTGATGAGCACCGTGCGATCGGGGTCGGGCCGGGTGGGCAGGGTGAGGACGAGTTTGCCGGTGTGGCGGGTCCGGGCGAAATAGCGGAACGCCTGTTGCGCATAGCGGATATCCCAGGCGCGCAGCGGCAGCCGAGCCAGGCTGCCACGTTCGAATGCTGCCGCGAGTTCGGCGAGAATCCGCTGGAGCCGGTCCGGCCCGGCCTGCATGGTGTCGAAGGCCCGGTACCGGACACCCGGGTAGGTCGCGGCGATCTCCTCGGGGTCTCGGATATCGGTTTTGCCCATCTCGATGAACCGTCCGCCGCGCGGCAGCAATCGCAGCGACGCATCAACGAAATCACCGGCCAGACAGTCGAGGACGACATCCACCCCCACACCGTCGGTAGCGGTCAGGAATTGCTGTTCGAAGTCCAGACTGCGGGAATCGCCGATATGGTCGTCGTCGAATCCCATCCGCCGCAGCGCATCCCATTTGCCGCGGCTTGCGGTGGCGAACACCTCCGCACCCCAGGAGCGGGCGAGTTGCACCGCGGCCATCCCGACACCGCCGGTGGCGGCGTGGACGAGTACCCGATCCCCGCGCTGCACCTCGGCCAGATCCCGCAACGCGTAGAACGCCGTGGAAAACGCCGCCGGTATCGTCGCGGCCTCGGCGAACGACCAGCCGAGCGGAATCCGCACCAGCAGGCGGTGATCGACCACCGCCTCCGGGCCGATCCCCTCGGTGATCAGCCCCATCACCCGATCTCCTGGCGCGAATGCACCCGCGTCCGGTCCCGTCTCGACGACGACGCCCGCCATCTCACTGCCGATCACGTCGTCGCCGGGACGCATATTCAGGCAGACGAGCACATCGCGGAAGTTCAGCCCGGCCGCCCGCACCGCGACCCGGACCTCGCCCGCCGCCACAGGCGCGCTCTCCGCGCCGCTATCGGAACAGTCGACGAGCGCGAGACCATCCGGGGTGCCCTTCCGAACCGCCGCCAGCCGCCACGCCGCCGCGGTGGGCACGGTCAGCGCGGTATCGGAGACCGGGGTCATCCGCGCGACGGACAAAGCACCCGAGCGGTACACGATCTGCGGTTCGGCGCAGGCGGCGACGAACGGCATCCACTGCGCCGGATCCGAACCGGGAGAATCGGTGTCGACCACGACGATGCGGTCGGGGTTCTCGGTCTGCGCCGAACGCACCAGCCCCCACACCGCAGCCGCGGCCGGGTCGGTGACCACCGTGTCCTCCGTTGCCACGGCGCCCGAGGTGACCACCACCAAACGGCACACCGCATAGCGGTTGTCGCCGAGGAACTGCTGTAGGACCGCCAGCATCCGAACGGTCACCCGATGTGTATCGGCGATGACCGCACCGGATCGCTGGATGCTGCCCAGATCGAACACCACCATCTCAGCGCCGACGGGCGCGTCCCCACTGGAGACGGCGCCCCACGGCACGAACGACACGGGCCGCGGCGCGGACACCGACACCGGTGTCCAGCCCACGATGTGCAGCGCAGCCGAGGCAGGGGCGAAGCGGTCCGCGCGAGCCGGGCGCATGGTGAGCGAGCCGACCGACAGCACCGGCCGACCGGCCTCGTCGCAGGCGTGCAGGCCGAAGATGTCGGCACCGGAAGCGACGATCCGGGCCCGCAATACCGACACGCCGCCCGTATATCTCACCACCGCGCGCCATGCGAAAGGCAGGACAGGGCCTGCGGTGAATTCAGTGAATGCAGTGAATTTCGAGGAGGCGGCCACGGCGTGCAACAGCGCGTCCAGCAACGCCGGGTGGATACCGTAGCGGCCCGCATCGCTCGCGGGCTCCGGCAGCGCGGCCTCGGCGTACAGTTCGTCACCGCGCCGCCATACCGCGCGTAACCCGTGGAACAGCGGCCCGTACTCATATCCCGAGTCGAGAAGGCGGTCATAGAGGTCGTCGACATCGACAGCTACCGCCCCCGCCGGCGGCCACACCGCGAGCACGGCCGCAGTATCCGCCGCGCAGGCAGGGGTGTGCGCGGACAGGATGCCTTCGGCGTGGCGGGTCCAGGCGCCGGTCGCGGTAGCGCGGCTGTGGATGGTGACCGGCCTGCTCCCGTCGGCGTCGGCATCACCGATGCGGAGCTGAACGGCCACACCTGCGGGCGTATCGGGAACGACCAGGGGTTCGAGGAGCGTCAGCTCGGTGACGGTGGGAGTATCGGTTTCCGCACCCGCCCGCGCCGCCAACTCCAGCAGACCGGTACCGGGGAACAACACCACCCCGGCGAGAGCGTGGTCGGCCAGCCACGGATGGGTGCGCAGCGACAGCCGGGTGGTGACGGTGAGACCGCCCCCGTCCGGTGCGGGCACAGCCGCGGCGAGCAGCGGGTGATCAATGGGTATCTGCCCGGTAGCGGCCACATCCCCACCCGCAGGCACCGGGGCGAGCCAGTAGCGCTGGCGCTGAAAAGCATAGGTGGGCAAGTCGATCCGCCGTCGATCGCCGGTGAACATCTCCGCCCACCGCACGGGAGTGCCGGACACGAACAGTCGCGCCGCCGACAGCAATATCTGGTCCAGGCCGCCGCGGTCCCGGCGGAGCGTGCCCACCACGACCGGCGGTGCGGCCGCCACCATCGGCAGTGCAGGTGTTCCCATCGACGCACCTGGTGCAGGTGCGCCGGTCGTGCCTGTCGGGGGCATGACGCGGGCGGCCGGATTCAACGGCTCGGACGCACCCGATGGATTACCAGCCGTAGTGCCTGGTGCGCCGGCCGGGGGAGTGGGCGCATCCAGGATGTGTTCGATGTGCATGGCCAGGATCGGGTGCGGGCTGGCCTCGACGAAAACCGAGAAACCGTCCGCGCGCATGGTGCGGACGACCGGTTCGAACAACACCGGGTAGCGGCAGTTGTCGAACCAGTATTGCGCGGTCAGCTCGGTGCCGGCGACCACAGCACCGGTGACCGTGGAATACAGCGGAATGTCGCTGTCGCGTGGTGAGACGAACGACAACTCACGCAGCAACCGGTCCCGTAACCGGTCCACCGCCGGGGTATGCGACGGTACCGTGGCCGGCACCACCCGTACCCGCGCGCCGTCCGCCCGCAACACCTCCACCAGTCGGTCGAGCGCACCGGCAGGTCCGGCGACCGATACCGCGGCCGGGCCGTTCACACCCGCCACCGAAAGACCGGCGTAGTCGTGCGTGTGCAGATATTGCTCGACCTTCTCGCGCGACAACGCTATCGACGCGATCGCACCCGTGCCGGCCAATTCCTCGGCGAAGATCCGGGACCGGGTCACCACCAGACGCATCGCATCGCCGAGTGATACAGCGCCGGCGATATGCGCGGCCGCGATCTCACCTTGTGAATGACCCACCACCGCATGCGGATGCACACCCGCTGCCTGCCACACCCGGGCCAAGGCGACCATCACCGAGAACAGCACCGGCTGCAACACATCGATCCGCTCCAGCAGCGCTGCGCACTGTTGCGGCGGCGCGGTGAGCACATCGCGCGGCGACCAAGCAACCCATGGTGCGAGGGCGTCCGCACAGTCGCTGATCGTCGCGGCGAAAACAGGCGCCGTGTCCAGCAGTTCCCGCCCCATTCCCACCCATTGCGTGCCCTGACCCGGGAAGACGAACACCGTCTTCGCCGGGCCGCGGGCCACCCCGGACACCACTCGATCGTCGAGCGCGCCGTCAGCGAGGGCATGTATCCCGGCTAGCAACTCGGCACGGTCGGCGCCGACCACGACGGCCCGGTGCGGCAGCTGCGACCGTCCCGATACCAGGGACCAGCCGACGTCGGCCGCCTCGGCTTCCTGATGCGCCGCCAGGTGTTCCCGCAGCCGCCGCGCCTGCGCTGACAGCGCCTCACGCGTCCGGCCCGACACCACCCACGGCACCGCCGCCGCGATCCCGGTGCCCCGGCCGTCCACACCTGTCGGGGCGGAGACAGCTGGGCGCGGTGCCTGCTCGAGAACGATATGGGCATTGGTGCCGCTGATCCCGAAGGAGGACACTCCGGCCCGGCGCGGACGCCCCTGTTCGGGCCAGGGCCGTCGTTCGGTGAGCAGCCGCAACGCTCCCGAAGACCAGTCGATAT
This sequence comes from Nocardia donostiensis, assembly GCF_002081715.1. GTDB lineage: Bacteria > Actinomycetota > Actinomycetes > Mycobacteriales > Mycobacteriaceae > Nocardia > Nocardia donostiensis. The sequence goes on from NZ_MUKP01000020.1 coordinate 5,143, forward strand.
GCCGCGACGGCGCATCGACGTGCAAGGTGCGGGGCAGGACATCGTGCCGCAACGCCTGCACCATCTTGATGACCCCCGCGACACCGGCAGCTGTCGCGGTATGCCCGAGGTTCGATTTGATCGATCCCAGCCACAGTGGCCGGTCCGCGGGCCGGTTCTGTCCGTAGGTGGCCAGCAACGCGTGCGCCTCGATCGGATCACCCAGTGTCGTTCCGGTGCCGTGTGCTTCGACGGCATCCACCTCATCCGCGGTGAGGCCGGCATCGGCGAGTGCCTGCCGGATCACCCGCTGCTGCGACAGGCCATTCGGTGCGCTGAGCCCGTTGCTGGCGCCGTCCTGATTGACCGCTGTGCCCCGGATGAGCGCCAATACCTCGTGCCCCAGTTCGCGGGCCCGTGACAGCGGCTCGATCACCAGCACGCCCGCGCCCTCACCCCAGCCGATACCGTCGGCGGCGTCGGCGAACGGTTTGCAGCGCCCGTCCCTGGCCATTCCGCCCTGCCGGGAGAACTCCACGAAATTGAACGGTGTCGCCATCACCATCACGCCACCGGCCAGCGCCATCGCGCATTCGCCCGCGCGCACCGCCTGCACCGCCTGATGCAGCGCGGTCAGCGACGACGAGCAGGCGGTGTCCACCGAGATCGCGGGCCCGCGCAGGCCCAGCTCATAGGCAACCCGGCCGGAGACAACGCTGGGCAGGGTGCCGGTCATCCGGTACCCCTCGACACCCGCGGCGGCCGCGCCGGTATCGCCAGGGCCGATACCGTAGGACTGGGTGGTCACCCCAGCGAATACGCCGGTATCGCTGCCGCGCAGGGATTCCGGGTCGATGCCCGCGTGTTCCAGTGCCTCCCAGGCGGTTTCCAGCAGCAACCGCTGCTGTGGGTCCATCGCGACCGCTTCCCGCGGGCTGATACCGAAGAACTCGGCATCGAAGTCGGCGGCGTCGTCGAGGAACCCGCCTTCGCGGACGTAGGTTCGGCCCACCGCGTCGGGGTCGTCGTCGAACAGGTTCGCCAGGTCCCAGCCTCGATCGTCTGGGAAGGGCGAGAACGCTTCACGTTCCTCGACCAGTAACTGCCACAGACCTTCGGGGGTAGACGCCCCGCCAGGGAACCGGCAGCCGATGCCGACGATCGCGATCGGTTCCGTCCGCGCCGGCGATACCGCGGACAGGGATACGGATTCGTCGGGGGCGTCGGTCAATCGCCGCCGCAGATCCGCCGCCAGCGCCGCAGGGGTGGGGTGGTCGTAGAGGATGGTGGTCGGCAGTGACAGACCGGTGGCGTTGGCCAGCCGTTTCCTGGCGTCGACTGCGGCGAGCGAGTCGAAGCCCATGTCCTTGAAGGTGCGGTCGATATCGATGGCGTCGGGCCCGGAATGGCCGAGGACGAGCGCCGCCTGTTCGCGGACCAACGCCAGCAGGACCCGCGCTCGTTCGGTGTCGTCGAGGCGCCGGAGCGGATCGGCCTGCTCCCGCACGGGTGCTTCAGCGGCCTGGGGTGCCTGCTGTCCGGCGACAGCGTCGTCGGCCGGCGCCAGCCAATAGCGGCGGCGCTGGAAAGGATAGGTGGGTAGCGGTATCCGGCGTACCCGGCCGCCGTCGAACAGACGGCGCCAATCGACCTCGGCGCCGGCGACGTGCAGGTGCGCCGCCGATTCCAGCAGCCGGTCCAGACCGCGGTCGCCGCGCCGCAGCGATCCCACCACCACTCGCGGCGCGGTGCGGCCGGAGACGGCCGCCGCGGTGTCGCAGGCCTCGAGAGTTTCCTCGATGCCCGGTGTGAGCAGGGTATGCGGGCTGATCTCGAGGAACGCGGTGTAGCCGTCGGTGTATGCGGCGGCGACGGCGTCGGTGAACCGCACGGTGCGACGCAGGTTGTCGTACCAGTAGCCGGCACCCAGGCCTACCGTGTCTGCGACGGCCCCGGTCACCGTCGAGTAGAACGGGATCGTGTCCGTCTGCGGGGTGATTCCCGCCAATTCTCGCAAAACGGAGTCACGCAGCGCGTCGACGTGGTGGGAGTGGGAGGCGTAGTCCACTGCGATCCGGCCGGTCTGCACGCCGTCGTTTGCGCAGTCACGGGTGAATGCGTCCACCGCGGCGGGATCACCGGAGATCGCTACGGCCGCCGGGCCGTTGATCGCGGCAATGCTCGCGGCGTCCCCATATGCGGCCAATCGTGCCGCCGCATCCGCCGGGGACAGCGCCACCGACGCCATCGCACCCGAACCGGCCAGCTGCTCGGCGATCAAACGGCTGCGGGCGACGACGAGGTGGGCAGCATCGGCCAACGACAGCACCCCGGCTATGTGGGCGGCGGCTATCTCGCCCTGGGAGTGCCCGATCACCGCGTCGGGTTCCACCCCGATCGACTGCCACCACCGCGCCAGCCCGACCATGACGGCAAACAGCACCGGCTGCACGACATCGACCCGCTCGAGCAAGGCCGATACGGTGGCGTCGTCCTCTTCGGCGTGGAGGATCTCATGCAGCGACCAGCCCACCGCGGGGCTGAACGCGTCCGCGCATTCATCGATCGCCGCGGCGAACACCGGCGCGATCTCGAGCAGTGCGCGTCCCATCCCCACCCACTGCGCGCCCTGGCCCGGGAACACGAATACCGTCCCGCCCACCGGCCCGGCTTTGCCCGACACCATCCCCGGCCCGATGCTGCCGTGTTCGGCGAAGGCGGTCAGCCGCGCTGATATCTGCTCGTCCTCGGCGCCGAGCACCACGAGCCGGTGCTCGAACCGAGTTCGCAGCGCCAACGACCATCCCACATCGATCGGGTCCGGTCGCCGATCTCGCACCGCCAGGGCCAGGCGATCGGCCTGGGCGAGCAAAGCGTCCCGACTACGTGCCGACAACACCCACGCCACCGGGCTAGAGGCGGCAGGCGCGGCCGAAAGCTCACCCCGCACCGCGGGCGCTTCCTCCAGAATCAGATGCGCGTTGGTGCCGCTGATACCGAACGAGGACACCCCGGCCCGCCGCGGCCGTCCGGTATCGGGCCACCGACGTTGTTCGATCAATAGTGCTATGGCCCCATCCGACCAGTTCACATGCGGCGAGGGTTCGGTCACGTGCAGGGTGCGCGGCAGGACACCGTGCCGCAGCGCCTGCACCATCTTGATGACACCGGCGACGCCGGCGGCCGCCTGACTGTGGCCGATATTGGATTTGATCGACCCCAACCACAGCGGCCGGTTCGCCGGGCGGCCCTGCCCGTAGGTGGCGACGAGAGCATCGGCCTCGATGGGATCGCCCAATACCGTGCCCGTGCCGTGGGCTTCGACTGCGTCCACGTCGCCTGCGTCCAGTCCCGCATCGGCGAGTGCGCGGCGGATGACGCGCTGCTGGGCGCCACCGTTCGGTGCGGTGAGACCGTTGCTCGCGCCGTCGGCGGTGACCGCGGACCCGCGCACGACGGCCAGTATCTGGTGACCGGCCCGCTGCGCGTCGGAAAGCCGCTGCAACACCAGCATTCCGGCGCCTTCGGACCATCCGGTGCCGTCGGCGGACGCGGCGAACGATTTGCACCGGCCGTCCGCGGCCACCCCACCGTGCCGGGAGAATTCGACGAACAGGCCGGGTGTAGCCATCACCGTCACCCCACCGGCCAGCGCCATCGCGCATTCGCCTGCCCGCAACGCCCGCACCGCCTGGTGCAGAGCCACCAGCGACGACGAGCACGCGGTGTCCACCGAGACAGCCTGTCCCTGGGTGCCGAGGACGTAGGCCAGCCGGCCAGAGACCACGCTGGCAGCCGCGCCGGTCAACCGATAGCCCGTCAGGCCGGCCGCGTTCACCCCCGACCCGTAGCCCTGCTCCATCACCCCGAGGAAGATCCCGGTGTCGCTGTCACAGAGCGATACCGGATCGATACCGGCGTGTTCCAGTGCTTCCCAGGCAGTTTCGAGGACGAGCCGCTGCTGCGGGTCCATGGCCAGCGCCTCGCGTGGACCGATCCCGAAGAACTCGGCATCGAAATCGCCTGCGCTGCCGAGAAAGCCGCCCCGTCGGGTCGCGCTGATTCCGATAGTGTCCGGCTGTTGGTCGAACAGGGCAGCTAGATCCCACCCGCGGTCGGTGGGGAATTCGCTGATGGCGTCACGACCGGAGCTGACCAGATCCCACAGCCCATCGGCATCGTCGGCCCCGCCCGGGTAGCGGCAGCCGATACCGATGATCGCGATCGGTTCCGTGGCGTCGGTCGGCTCGGTCCCGGCAGCCGATCCCACTGTTCCGGCTGCTGCTCCCACTGTCTCGGGTGCTGTTTCGGCTGTCTGCTGGACCGTTTCAGGTGTCGATCGAACCGTTCCGGTTGAGTGCGGGAACGATTCAGCTGTTGGTCCGGCTGTTTCGGCTGTCGGTCCGACTGCTCCGGTTTTCTGCTGCACCGCTTCGGCGGTCGACGCTTTGTCGAGCATCCGCTGCAATAGGCGGGCGAGAGCGCGCGGGGTGGGGTGCTCGTACAGTACGGTCGTGGGCAGCGTCAGGCCGGTGTCGTGCGCGAGCCGGGTCCGGGTTTCGACGGCGGTGAGGGAATCGACGCCGAGGTCGGTGAAGGTACGGTCAGGTTCGATGGCGGTGGTGTCGTCGTGCCCGAGTACCAGCGCGGCACGCGCCCGCACGAAATCCAGCAGGATCCGGGCCTGCTCACGCTGTGTCAGTCCGCCCAGTCGCGCCGCGAGCGTTGTCGATGGGGTTGGTACGGTTTGCCGCGCGACAGCGCCGGGAGCGGTATCGGTGCTCGGCGGTGTGGGTGCGGCGCCGAGCCAGTACCGGCGGTGCTGGAAGGCATAGGTGGGCAGCGGAACCGGTGGCGTCGGCGCGTCGACGTCGAACAGCCGATGCCAGTGCACCGGCACTCCCGTCACGAACAGTTGCGCCGCCGATATGAGCAGCCGGTCGAACCCCCCGTCGTCGCGGCGCAGGGTACCGGTCACCGTGACCGTGGCGTGGTTCTCCGTATCGGCCGCGCAGGTCTCGGCGCTCGCCGCGACGGCAGGCGTCAGCACCGGGTGCGGGCTGGACTCGACGAACACCGTATGACCGTCGCGCAGCAGAGCTATGGTCGCCTGCGCGAACTGTACCGGCTCGCGTAGGTTGCGAAACCAGTAGCCGGCGTCGAGTTCGGCGGTGTCCAAGACAGTTCCGCTGACCGTCGAGTAGAAGGCGATCCGGCTCGAGCGCGGTGTAACGGCAGCCAGGGCGCGCAGCAGCCGATCACGCAACGGGTCGACCCGGGCGCAGTGCGAGGCATAGTCGACCGCTATCCGCGTGGCCCGGACCCCGTCGCGTGCGCAGGCCTCGAGGAAACCGTGCAGGGCGGCGTTGTCTCCGCTGACGACCACCGCCTCGGGGCCGTTCACCGCCGCCACGTTCAGCGCCTCGCCCCACGCGCGCAGCCGATCACCGACTGCCTCGGGCGGCAAGGCGACCGAGACCATACCACCGCGGCCGGACAGTTCCTGCCGGACGAGCCGGCTGCGGGCGACCACGACCGCGGCCGCGTCCGCCAGCGACAATGCCCCGGCCACACAGGCCGCCGCGACCTCACCCTGGGAGTGACCGACCACCGCGTCCGGCCGCACTCCCAGCGACGCCCACAGTTCGGCCAACGCCACCATCACCGCGAACAGCGCAGGCTGCACCACGTCGACGCGCTCCAGCTCAGCCCATCGCGGCCCGCCGCCGCGCAGCACATCGACCAGCGACCACTCCACCAGCGGCGCGAACGCCGCGTCGCATTCCTCGATGCGGCGCGCGAACACCGGTGCGCTGTCGAGCAGTTCACGTCCCATCCCCAGCCATTGCGCGCCCTGGCCGGGGAACACGAACACCGTCCCGCCCACCGGTGCAGCCACCCCGGACACCACCTCGGCCCGCGGTGCGCCGCAGGCCACGGCGTCGAGGCCCGCCCGCAAGTTCCCTGCGTCATCGCCGACGATCACCGCCCGGTGCTCGAGCAGCGCGCGGCTGGTGAGCAGTGACCAGCCGACCTGCGCGGCACCGAACCCGGTGTGCCCGTCGAGGTGGTGAGCGAGCCGCCGGGCCTGCTCGGCGAGGGCCTCGTGGCTGCGCGCCGACAGCACCCACGGCAGCGCAGGCCCGGTAGCGGCAGCCTGCGCCGGTTCCGTCTGGAGAGCCTGTTCGAGGATGACGTGCGCATTGGTCCCCGATATCCCGAACGAGGACACCCCTGCCCGGCGCGGTCGCCCGTCCGTGCGCCATGCGCGGCGCCGGGTCAGCGGCTGTACGGCGCCGCCGGACCAGTCCACCCGGGTCGAGGGCCGGTCGATGTGCAAGGTCGGAGGCAGCACCCCGTGGCGCAGTGCTTGCACCGTTTTGATGACCCCGGCGATACCGGCGGCGGCCTGCGTGTGACCGATGACGGATTTGATCGATCCCAGCCACAGCGGCTGCTGCGGCGGCCGGTTGCGGCCGTAGGTGGCCAGCAGCGCATGCGCCTCGACCGGGTCACCGACGACCGTTCCGGTGCCGTGCGCCTCGACGAAATCGATATCGGCGGCTCGCACACCCGCGTTCGTCAATGCGGTGCGGATAACTCGTTGCTGGGCGGCGCCGCTGGGCGTGGTGAGACCATCGGTGGCACCGTCGGAAGCGATGGCCGACCCGCGTATCAGCGCCAGCACCTGGTGCCCGCGGCGGCGTGCCTGCGACAGCCGTTCCAGTACCAGCAGCCCCACGCCCTCACCCCAGGCGGTGCCGTCGGCGGCGTCGGCGAACGGTTTACAGCGCCCGTCCGGCGCCAGGCCGCGTAGTCGGGAATGCTCGACGAACGGTTCCGGCGTCGCCAGCACCGCGACGCCGCCCACCAGGGCGAGACCGCATTCGCCCGCGCAAATCGACTGTACGGCCTGATGCAGGGCGACCAGCGACGACGAACTCGCGGTGTCCACCGAGACGGCTGGCCCGTGCAGACCGAGCACGTGGGCGATGCGGCCGGACGCCACGCTCGGCGACAGCGCGGTCAGCCGGTACCCCTCCGCGGCATCAGCCCCCGTGCCACCGGACCGGCCCGCGTAACCGCTGGGACCGATGCCGACGAAAACCCCGGTATCGCTACCGGCCAACGAATCCGGCGGGAGCCCAGCGTGTTCCAGCGCTTCCCACGCGGTTTCCAAAAGCAGCCGCTGCTGCGGATCCATCGCGGCTGCTTCGCGGGGACTGATATGGAAGAAGTCGGCGTCGAACCCGCCTGCGTCGTCCAGAAAACCGCCGACGCGGACGTAGCTTCTGCCAGCCGCTGCGGGGTCAGGGTCGAACAGTGCCGCCGTATCCCAGCCCCGATCGGACGGGAACGGGCTGATTGCGTCCTGTTCACCCAGCGCCAGCTCCCAGAGTTCGTCGGGAGTGCAGACACCGCCGGGGAACCGGCACGCCATACCGACGATGGCCACCGGGTCGCCACCGTGGGGCTCGCCGCCGGACCGATGCGGGTGAGGATCAGACCCCCGCAGCTGATCGACAGACGCCGAGTCGTCCGACATTGGCCTCCTTCAGGCACCAACCCGTGACGCCGGAACCTCACGGAGGCAAGCAAATTGGCCCTTATCACCACGCGGTCCGGCTCTCGAACATTGCCGTACGCCATCACCGGCTGTCAATGGCATGCCCACCTCTCCGCTCGAGCGGGTGCGGTCGCATCGGCGGGTGGTGAACAGCGCCGCCGCCGAGGTGCAGCGCCGATCTCGTCCATGTCCCGAACGACTGCTCGGGCCAGTTCGGCGACCGCGGAATTCCGCGGTCGCCGACCAGCTCACTCATCGCAGCAGGGACCGTACTCGGCGCACTGCGCCGGATTCGTCAGCATGCAGGCCAGGGGCTGGGTTCCCACCCAGGCCAGGGTCGCGGCCCGAGGTGGCCGCGGGGGCAGTCGAACAGACCTCGCCATCGGTGAAGCTGCGTAGGAATCCCCACCGTTCACGGTGCGGAGGAAGTCAAACAGCCTTTGGTGCCGGGGTTGCTCCGATCAGAGGGGTACGCCCGAACGATCATCGCCGCGAATACCATGATCCGGCCGCTCGATGTCGACCAACGCCTCTGTGTGAGTCCTGCCCCTACCTGAGTTTCCGGCGCATCGCACTCGGCTCGTTCAGGGAGGGGACGAGCTCTCGACTGTGATGATCACTGCGTCGGCGTAGCGCATGGCCAGCAGCGGTTCTGTCGATACACCGGGGGTGGACTCCGAACTGGAGAAGACCAACGCGGCGCCACGGTGTCTCTTGTGTTCTTGATCGGTGCCGATGACCGAACACGGCTCGGCCTGTATGTGCCCGTTGTGTCACTTCCTCGGTGCCGTGGTCGCGGTGGGGAGGATCAGATAGCACAGTACAGCCGTCGCCGCGAGGACTGCGGCGCCGAAGGCAATCCCTGTGGTGTAGCCCTGGACTTGCGCGGATACCTGATCGGTGGCCGTATTGGATGCCAGTGCCGCTACCGTGACGCTTGCCGCGATGGTGTTGAGGAGTGCCGTGCCGAGTGCGCCGCCGATCTGCTGCGCGGCGTTCACCGCGGCGGAGGCGACGCCTGCCTCCGGGGCGTCGATGTCGGCTGTGGCCGTACTCATGGCGGGCATCATGACCAGGCCGAGCCCCGATCCGATCGCGAGCTGGGCGGGAAGCAGAAATACCAGGTAGACGTTCTGGGTGTCCGGCTGAAGCTGGGTCAGTGCTGCCATACCCGCCGCGGCGAGGAGCAGACCTGCCACGATGAGTGGCCGCGGTCCGGAAAGTGGCAGCAGGCGGGCGCCGACCACGCTCGCACCGATCGCCGTGGCGACGGTGAGCGGCAGGAAGGCGAGCCCGGCGAGCACAGGGGAGTACCCGAGAATCGCTTGCATGTAGTAGGTGATGAAGAGGAAGAACCCGAACAACGCGACCTGCGAAAGCGCAACCGCCAGGAAGGCGCCACCCCGGGCGCGGTGGAGCAGGATTCGCGGTGGCAGTAGCGGGCAGCGCACCGTTGACTCCACCCGTGCGAGCGCGACCAGCAATGCCGCACCGGCCACGAGCAGGGCGATGACCAGCTGATCGCCCCATCCGCGGGACTCCGCCTGCGCGAAGCCGAGCACGATCGCGGCGAGACCTGCGCAGCTCAGTACCGCACCGGGAATGTCGAGCCCGATATCGGCGCCCGGGCGGGTCCGCGGGATGGCTGCGGCGCCGCCGGTCAGCGCGAGCACCGCGATCGGGACGTTCACGTACAGGCACCAGCGCCAGTCGAGGAACTCGGTCAGCATGCCCCCGGCCAGCAAACCCACCGCCGCACCACCGCTGGACAAGGCCCCGTAGGCGCCGAAGGCGATGCCGCGCTGACGTGGCTCGGTATAGGTCGTACTCAACAGTGACAGCGCCGCGGGTGCGAGGAGCGCGGCGAAAGCCCCCTGCAGGGCTCGGGCCGCGAACAGCGCTCCGCCACCGGGTGCGGCACCGCCGAGTACGGATGCGACCGCGAAACCGGCGAGCCCGAGGAAGAGCACGCGCCGCGTGCCGAAGCGGTCAGCGATCCGGCCGCCGAGCAGCAGCAGGCCGCCGAAGAACAGGATGTAGGCGGTGATGACCCAGTGGCGGTCGCCGTCGGACAGCCCGAGGTCGGCCTGGGCCGACGGTAGGGCGATATTCACGATCGTCGCATCGAGTACGACCATCAGTTGCACCAGCCCGACCACGGCGAGCGTCCCCCATCCTGCCGTCACGTCGTCAGATGCGGGGTATATGCCCTGGGCCGGGGCGCGGGAGTCCTGGTGGCTCATGGATCCTCCTACGGAATAGCCGTGCGTAACATTGTTCGTACTAACCGAACAATGTTCGGATAGGAGAACAACGTACTACACTCGCCGGTATGACAACCGACGATCACGGACTGTCCGCCGGACAGGGCCGGGCGCGAATGCCCGGACAAGTGTGGCTGCGCCCAGAGCCCGCACGACGGGAGCCGCTGAGCCGCGACCGCATCGTGCACACCGCTCTGGAACTGCTCGATGAGGAAGGAGCCGACCGCCTCACCATGCGGCGGCTCGCCGAACGGGTCGGGTCAGGGCTGACGACCCTGTACGGGCATGTCCGAACCAAAGACGACGTGCTCGACCTGGCGCTCGACGCCGTCTATGCCGAGATCCAGGTGCCCGAACCGGCCGAGGATTGGCGGGAAGAGGTCGCCGGGCTGATGTGTGCATGGCGGGAGGCCCTGGTGCGGCATCCATGGTCGGCGCGTTTGCTGGGCCGCCCGCAGCTCGGCCCGCACATGCTGGCACGCGAAGAACGTCTGTACGCACTGCTGGCCGGGGCAGGCCTGACATCGCCGCGGTTGCAGGACGCCGTCTACGCACTGTCGAATTACGTGATCGGCTCCGTGCTCATGCAGATCTCCTGGCAGGAACAGGAACCCGCTACGCGCCAGGGAGCTACCGCCTACATCCACGCCAATCGCGAGACCTATCCAGCCCTCGTGGCGCACAGATCGGACACCGACACGGACTGGAAACGCAGCTTCGACACCGGCCTTCGTTACCTGCTCGACGGTGTCACGGTGGACCGCTGACGCCGGCGAGCAAACCAGGGCCTGGACACGGCCGACTCACCCTGCTTACCGGCCGCCCGAAAATTTCGGCCTCGATCGAAGCGCCGTTCCCTGGCGCGCCGGCCGGAGCATCGCCCTGGGCGTCAGAACCTGATCTCTAGTTCGTCGGTGAGCGGGCGGGCCTGGCAGCCGAGGATGTAGCCCGCGTCGATGTCCTCGGGATCGAGGATCCCGGCGTTATCCATGGCTACCTCGCCGCGCAGTACCGTGCAGGCACATGAGCCGCATTCGCCCTCCCGGCAGGAATACGGAACGTCGAGACCACGGGCCAGCATGACATCGACCAGGGTGCGGTCGCGCGGCCAGCGCAGCTGGTGGACGGCGCCGTCGAGTTCTACTGCGACGTCGGCGGCGTCGGCCGGATCGGAGTCGGTATCGGCGAGACCGGCGAGATCAGCTTCGGGTTCCTGGAACGGGTCGCCGGACAGCGAACTGAACACTTCGGCGTGTATCCGCTCGCGGGGCACCCCGACCTCGGTCAGTGCCGCGCGCACCGCATCCATGAACGGGGCCGGACCGCACAGGAACGACTCGTAGCCGGTGAACGGAGCCGCGAATACGGCCAGCTGCGCTGCGGTCGGCAGGCCCTGCAGCGATTCCAGCCAGTGCACGATCGTCAGCCGCGCGGGGTATCGTGCGGCGAGCTCCCGCAGCCGGTCGGCGAAGATCACCGCGCTTTCGTCCCGGTTGGCGTAACACAGCGTCACCTGCCCGCTGCCCGCGGCCAGCGCCGATTCCAGGATCGACATCACCGGCGTAATCCCGCTGCCCGCGGCCCACAGCAGGAAATCGTGGTCGAGCGAGGTCGGGGTGAACGTCCCCGCAGGCGGCAGCACCTCGATGGCGTCGCCGACGGCGATGTTGTCGCACAACCAGTTCGACGCGTACCCGTCGCGAGTGCGTTTGACCGTCACCTTGGGCCGGTGCCCGGCCACCGGGGAACTCGCCAGCGAGTAGCAGCGCGCCACCGAACCGGTCTGCTCGCTGGGCACGCGCAGCGTGAGGAACTGGCCGGGCCGGTAGCTGAACCGGTCGGCCGCATCCGCGGGCACGTCGAACACCAGCGACCTGGCCTCGGCGGTCTCCTCGATCACCTCGGAAACCCGCAGCAGCAGCGAACGCGAGCTGCGTCGCGCATCAGCACTCGCCATGGTCACGGTCGTCCTCCTGTGGTCGCGAAGCCGGGGATGGCAGCCGCCATAGTTGCCGATCCCCGCCGCACAGATCGCGGGCGATCCCGGTGACCGGGAGGCCGCGGTCTGCTCGCCCGCTCACTGGGACGACGCGCCGTGTCCGATCATTCGCCGAACCTAGCGTTGCAGCTCATGACGCACAGTAATTCGAGGGGGCGCCCGTGAACCGTATGCAGGACAAGGTGGCGCTGGTCACCGGAGCAGCCCAGGGCATGGGCCGCAGCCATTGTGAGCGACTTGCCGCGGCGGGCGCCGACATCATCGCACTCGACCTGGACGAACAGGCCGACGAACTGGCCGCCACCGCGCGGCTGGTCGAGGCACACGGCCGCAGATGCGTCACCGGTTACGCGGATGTCCGCGTGGCGCGCTCGCTCGCCGATGCTGTGGCCGCAGGCACCGCCCAGCTCGGCCGCCTCGACGTGGTCGTCGCCAACGCCGGGATCTACGCCGATCTCGCGCCCGGATGGGAACTGCCGGAGACGGCCTGGCAGCGCGCTATCGATGTCAATCTCACCGGTGTGTGGAACACCGTCCGCGCCGCCGCCGGTTACCTGACCGCGGGCGGTTCGATCGTGATCATCGGCTCCACCAACGGGGTCAAGGGCGGGGTATCGGCCGCGCATTACGCCGCGAGCAAACACGCGGTCGTCGGCCTGGCCCGCACGTTGGCCAATGAGCTCGGGCCTCGCGGAATCCGGGTGAACACGGTACATCCCGGCTCGGTGGGGACACCGATGATCCTGAACGACACCGTGTACGCCAAGCTCCGGCCGGACCTGGACACGCCGAGCCAGGAGGATGCTGCCGAGGCGCTGGCGGCCCGGAATCTCCTGCCGGTTCCCTGGGTGGAGCCGGTGGATATCAGCAATGCCGTGCTGTTTCTCGCCTGCGACGAATCCCGGTACGTCACCGGGATCGAACTCGTCGTCGACGCGGGACTGACTCAGAAAGTGTGATGATGGGACGGGTACAAGGCAAGATCGCGCTGGTCACCGGCGCGGCCCGGGGGATAGGACGGGCGCAGGCGGTACGTTTGGCCGCCGAAGGCGCCGGTATCGTCGCGGTGGACATCTGCGGCCCGGTCGATACGGTCGTCATCCCACCGGCCCAGCCGGAGGATCTCGAGGAAACCAAGCGGGCGGTCGAGGCGACGGGCGCACGCGTCATCACCGCTATCGCCGACGTGCGCGACGGGGCGGCATTGCAGACGGTCACCGACGCCGCCGTCGACGAGCTGGGCGGGCTCGATATCGTCTGCGCCACCGCGGGAATCACCTCCGCCGGACCGGCGCTGGAGCTGGACGAGCAGGCATGGCAGACGATGCTGGATGTGAACCTCACCGGTGTCTGGCTCACCTGCCGGGCGGCCGCGCCGCACCTCATCGCCCGCGGCGCCGGCGCAATGATCCTGACCAGTTCGATCGCAGGACTGCGCGGACTGGTCGGTGTCGCGCACTACACCGCCGCCAAACACGGTGTGGTCGGATTGATGCGATCGCTGGCGAAGGAACTGGCACCGCACAATGTTCGGGTCAACTCGGTGCATCCGACCAACGTGGACACCCCGATGATCCAGAACGATATGGTCCGCCGGTCGTTCCGCCCGGATCGGGAGAACCCGACCCAGGCGGAATTCGCCGAGGCGGCCACCACGATGAACATGCTGCCGATTCCCTGGGTCGAGCCGGTGGACGTGGCCAACGCCACGCTGTTCCTCGCCTCGGACGAAGCGCGCTACATCACGGCGGTAGCCCTCCCGGTGGACGCGGGCAGCACCCAGCGTTAGCGCACCACCGGCTTCACCGCGGAATCGATCGACTGGTCTTCCTGCCCGCCGACGAGGTTGCGCCTCGGCGGCGAGCAGGATTTCCGCCCCGCTGACGTCGTGGCGCTCATCCTGCCGGTAGGCGTGCTTCGGGAAGCTGGAGTTCATCTCGGCGTTCACCTCGGCATAGCCCGCGATCGGTGCCGGCCGACGCGCATTCGCCGCCCATTACCGGCTGCACCACGCCCTCGGATCGGCGTCGATGACCTTCAGAGCAGCGATATCGTCCTGGATACCAAGGTTTCGGCCGCCGCGCTGGACGAGCACGAGGTCGTCTCTCGGGTCGTGCGGGCGACCACCCCCGCACGACCCGAGACAAGCCGGTAACGGACGGCCCGGGGATGCAGGTGGAATCAGTCGGGCCGAGTGAGGAACGCGCGGACCGCGGACTCGAAGGCCGTCTTCTGTTCGATCATCGCCCAGTGCCCGCAGTTGGGGAACACATGCAGTTCCCCGCGGGGGAGCGTGCGCATCGGGATCAGAGCCATGTCCAGCGGGCTGACCCGGTCGTCGCGGCCCCAAGTGAGTAGGGTCGGTGCGGTGACTCTGTGCAGCATCGCCCACGGGGGCGGGGTGTCGGAGGACTGCATCGCCTGCATCATCTGCGCGAAGGCCGCTTTGCCGTACATGCGCCGCGCACTGGCCAGCGTGTCGGGATCGGTGGCCTGGGTCCAGCGCTCCTCGATCAGCTCCTCGGTGATCAGCGCAGGGTCGTACACCATGGAGTACAGCCACTGGATGAGACGCTCCCGGCTGGGGTTCTCGGTGAACTCCTGCAACAGCCGGATGCCTTCACCTGGGCCGGGGCTGAACAGGTTCCTGCCCACCCCGCCGATGGTGACCACCCTGCGCACCCGCTGCGGGTGACTGCTCGCGTACCCGAGCGCGACACCGCCGCCCATCGAGTTGCCGACGATATCGACCCGGTCGAGACCGAGCGCATCGACGAACCGGACCACCGCGTCGGCGGCAGTGACCATAGGGTGGCCGCCGAAGTCGTCGCTGACCCCGAAACCGGGGAATTCCAGGATCAGGCAGCGGAAATCCGCGGCGAACACCGGAAGGTTGCCGCGGAAGTTACGCCAGCCGGTGACACCCGGACCTGAGCCGTGCAGCAGGAGCAACGGGGGACCATCGCCTGCCTCGTGATAGCGAAGCGTCCCGGCGTCGGTGCGGATCTCCCGCAACGTGTCCTCATAGCTCAATTCGGATGTCTCGGATGTCATCGGCCAACCTTTCTCTGCACCTATCGCGGCCGCTTCTCACGCTGCCACCGCCACCGAGCCGCTCCCAGTCCTCGTTCCGGTCAGTGGACATCCGGGGCGCGGCTGTGCGTGGACTGCGGAAGGACTTCGCCCGGCCGTACCTATCAGGCGTGGGTGCCGCCGTCGATCCGGATTTCGGTGCCGGTGATGAATGCCCCGTCTTCGGAGACCAGCATCGCGATCACGCCGGCGACCGCTGTGGGGTCACCCATCCCCGCGCCGCCCGATTCGAGTTCGGTCGGCAGGATGGGCGACAGTTTCGCGAACAGCGACCAGTCGGCGTCGGCGGGCACGTAACCCCCTGTGGCGTCGGTGATCCCGGATTTGATGCTGCCCGGCGCCACGCACACCGCACGTAATCCCTTGCCGGCGAACTCGAGCGCGAGCGCGTGGGTGAAGGACTGGATTCCGCCCTTGCTGGCAGCGTAGGCCGCCATGTACGGGTGCGCGAACGCAGCCGAGGTGGAACTGAAGTTCACGATCGTCGAGCGGTGGTTGGCCAGCAGCGCGGGCAGTGCCGCGCGCACCATCAGAAAAGTGCCGGTGAGGTTCACACCGATGATCTGGTTCCACTGTGCGAGGCTCGTCTGGTCGGTATGCGACGCGCGCAGGATGCCGGCGGCATTGACCAGCGAGTCCAGACCGCCGAGGCTCGTGACAGCGGACTCGACACCCGCGGCCACCGAGTCCTCGTCCCCGATGTTGATCTCCAGCGTGGTCAGGCGCTCGGCGAGGCCGCGTTCGCCGGCCTGCTCACGCACCTGCGCCAGCCCGTCGGCAGCGATATCGGCGCCGACGACGGTGGCCCCCTCGGCCAGCAGCCGCAATACCGTGGCCCGGCCGATGCCCGAGGCGGCACCGGTGACGAGGGTGCGGTGATCGTCCAGTCGGTTCATGACTTCCTCTCGTTGTGCGGGCTGCTCAACCGAGCCGCCCGGGAACCGGTTCGTGCCGGAGACCGTCGGTGCGCAGGGCACCGCTGTCCACCGCCCGCGTGATCGAGTCACGCAGGGCGGTGCAGGTCGGGATCCAGTTGCTGTGTTCGCCGTCGGCCGCGCGACGGGCGAACTCCGCGCATGCGGTCTCGGCGTCGTCGAGCCACTGCACACTGGTGTGGCTCGGGCTGAACTTTTCCGCCAGCACTCGGTTCCCGCACGTAGCGCACTGTATTTCCTGCATTGCTGCTCCTGTCGTCAACAGGCTCCGGCGGCGTGGCGCGCACCCGCGTAGCCGAAAGCCATCGCGTCTTTTTCCGTGGCAGATTTCAGCGGGGTTCGATATCGTCCGGCGACCAGAACGCACGCATACTGGTGATCTGTGCCTGCTCGTCGAAGGTCATGACGTCGATGGGGGAGACGGTGACGGTCTGCTCGCCGGTTTCGGTGACAACGCGGAATCCGAATGCGGCGCTGTTGCCCGCGATGCGGACGGTGAGCAGCTCGGTGGTGGTGCGCACCGCGTCCAGCGGGCGATAGAACTCCTCGATCGCCGCCCGGCCCGCATGCGGCGGGGTGCCGACCGGATCCTCGAGGGTGGCGTCCTCGGCGTAGAGCGCCGCGATATCGGCCGATGTTCCGGTGGCGACGGTATCGAGGTAACGGAGCACGGCTGCTCGGATCTGTTCTGCTGCAGGCATCGACGCTTTCTCCTGGCTCGGGCTGGTGTGTGAACCGAACCACAGGCGCGGGCGCGTGAAACAGCTCTTTCCCGCCCAGCGGGAGGGCCGGTGCTCGCGCGGGCCCGATGCTCGCCGAACGTCCGGCCGGATATGCCGGTCAGCGGGAGAACGGCTGGTCGCAGTGGTTGTGCGGCTTCTAGCGTCGCGAGGCGGAACTGGTCTCGATCGAAAGGCAAATACTGTGAGCGCGAAGCCGTCGTCGCGGAGGGCGACTATCCGGAGCAGTGTCGATGTCGTGGTCGTCGGGGCCGGGATCGCCGGCCTCTACGCACTGCACAAGCTGCGCAGCGAGGGATTGTCGGTGCAGGTGTTCGAGGCCGCGGACGGAGTGGGCGGGGTCTGGTACTGGAACCGTTATCCGGGGGCGCGCTGCGACGTCGAAAGCGTCGACTACTCGTATTCCTTCGATCCCGAGCTTCAGCAGGAATGGGATTGGAGCGAGAAATACGCCACCGGCCCGGAGATCCTCGCCTACCTCGAGCATGTCGCCGACCGGTTCGATCTGCGTCGCGGCATCGTTTTCGGAACCCGGGTGACCGATGTGGTGCTGGACGAGGACACGACGCGGTGGCAGATCCATACCGACGCAGGCGATATGGTGTCAGCCCGGTTCTGCGTCCTCGCGGTGGGGCCGCTGTCGAACGCGCACGTGCCCGCCATCGACGGACTCGAATCGTTCGCCGGGCAGCTGTACCACACCTCCACCTGGCCGCATGAGGGTGTCGATTTCACCGGTGCCCGTGTCGGCGTGATCGGTACCGGATCGTCCGGTATCCAGGCGATTCCGCATATCGCGGAACAGGCCGAGCAGCTGTACGTATTTCAGCGCACCCCCAACTACAGTGTCCCGGCGGGTAACAAACCCCTCGACGACGCGTCCCGGCAGGCGCAGAAACGCGACTACGCCGAACGCAGGCGGTTGTCGATGGCCAGTGGCGGTGGTTCGCCGCATCAGCCGCATCCGGAGTCGGCGCTGGCGGTCTCGGAGGCGGAGCGGCGGGCGGCCTATGAGGAACGCTGGCAGCTCGGTGGGGTGCTGTTCAGCAAAACCTTCCCGGACCAGCTGCTCACCCGCGAGGCCAACGACACCGCCCGCCAGTTCTGGGAGGAGAAGGTGCGGGCGGTGATCGACGATCCCGCGGTCGCCGAAGTGCTCATCCCCGTCGATCATCCGATCGGGGCCAAGCGGATCTGCACCGACGACAACTACTTCCAGACTTTCAACCGCGACAATGTGCGCTTGGTCGACCTGCGCGCGACACCGATCACCCGGATCGATCCCGCGGGTGTGCGCACGGGGGATACGCACTACGAACTCGATGCGCTCGTTCTGGCCACCGGATTCGATGCGATGACCGGCTCGCTGGACAAGCTGAACATTGTGGGCCGAAACGGGCAGACGTTGAAACAGGCGTGGGCCGAGGGTCCGAAAACCTACCTCGGGCTCGGCGTCGCGGGTTTCCCGAACCTGTTCAACCTGACCGGTCCGGGCAGCCCATCGGTGCTGGCCAATATGGTGCTGCATTCGGAACTGCACGTGGACTGGGTGGCCGCCGCTATCGACTACCTCGACGCCCGCGGCGCGCTGGCGTTGGAGGCCCGCCCGGAGGCAGTTGCGGAGTGGGTGGCCGAATGCGCCGAACGCGCGGCCGGGACCTTGATGATGGACGCCAACTCCTGGTACCTGGGGGCGAACGTGCCCGGTAAGCCGCGGGTGTTCATGCCGTTCGTCGGCGGTTTCGGGGTGTACGGGCAGATCATCGCCGATGTCGCCGCGGATGGTTATCGGGGATTCGACGTCATCGAGGGCTGAGCGACGCCGAACAGGTGGCCGTCGCGACGGGAACATCGTCTCGTCGCGGCGACCACCCGTTGTCGTTTCTAGTTCGCGAGTTCGCCGAAGCTGCTTTTGTAGAACAGCAAGGGGCGGCCGTTGTCGTCGGCTGCTGAGGCGGTGATCCGGGCCAGGGCGATCGTATGGTCGCCCGCGTCGTGCTCCAGTTCCAGCGTCGCCTCCAACCGGGCCAGTGCTCCGGTGAGCGCGGGGGCGCCGTTACCCGCGGGCGTCCATGTGATCCCGGCGAACTTGTCACCGCCGGATACGGCGAATTTCGCGCAGATATCGCGCTGATCGTGGGCGAGGATGTTCACACACAGCTGTCCGACTTCCCGCAGCCGCGGCCAGCTGGTGGACGTTTTGGCAGGACAGAACGACAGGTACGGCGGATCCAAGGACACCGACACCACCGATTGGCAGGTGAAGCCGAGGGGCTGGATGCCGTCGTGGGCGGTGATCACCGCGACGCCGGTGGCGAAGTGTCCCCAGACCCGGCGCAAAGTGTCCGGCGCGGGGACCTCTGGTTCGATGGCGACGCTGTCTGCATTCATATGTCCTCCCGAACGAAATATCGACCACCAGAATCGGGCGCGCCGCCGCGGCGTTCAACGCGGCCTCCCAGTGAGCGGTAGATCGGTGGGGCCGACCCCAGCTCGGCGTTGATACCATTCCGTGGTGACAGCCGAATCGATTTCCGGATCGGAGCTGCCCACTCTGCCGCCGACGAGCTGGGCAGTTCTCGGCATGCTCTCCTACGAGGAGGAGATTTCCGGCTACGACCTGAAGAAGTGGTGCGATTGGAGCTTGCGCTACTTCTACTGGAGTCCGTCCTACAGCCAGATCTACTCGGAACTGAAGAAGCTCGAACAGCACGGCTACGCGACCTCACGGGTGCAGCGCGACGAGGGTGTGCGCGGTCGCCGGCTGTACAAGATCACCGAGACCGGTAGGGCCGCTGTCATCGCCTGGACCAACGAGACGCCGGTCGACCCTCCCGTGCTCAAACACCACGTGATGTTGCGGATCGCCTACGGGCACCTGAGCTCGCCGGACCGGCTCAAGGAGATCCTGCGCGAGCACATCGCCTATGTGGACAAGCTGGAACGGCGGGCCGCGATCGATGCCGGTGCCGCCAAATCCGAACCGGGCTGGGCGTATTCGCAGATCGTGCTGCAATGGTCGGAGCGGTACTACGCGGCCGAACGCGAACTGGCCCAGCAGTTGATCGACGATATCGACGCGGCGGACGCGGTGCTGCAGCAGGCTCGACGGGGGGACGAGGCCGGGTATCCGAAACCGGTTCCGGGACATTGGCGCGACGTCGAGCGGTGGGTGCAGGCGGAGGAGGCCGAATCGGACGGCGCGTCGGACTCCTCATCGAGCTGACAACCCGCGGGGTGGGTGGTGCGCGGCCGACAGCCGAGTGAGAAGACCTATCGCGGCCGGATCGGCCGCCATGACGCGGCAGAAGCCGTTGTGGCTGCCCGGATCACAGGATATGAAGCCGCTACGGGTGAGCGCCACCAGCGGCGGTACCGGTTCCGTCGGCGGCCGGTAGCTCCGGACGCGCGGGCAGTCGGGCAGATCCCGTTCGCCTATCTCACCGACCGGTATCGGTTGATCGAGTAGGCGCATCCCGCCCGCGCCTGCGGCCTGGTCATCGATTCGACTCGGGTAATCCGGCGGCCAGGCCGGGGAGCGGGGCGGCGATCTCGGGGTCGGGTGTCATACGAACTGGGGGCTCCGCTGTGCGTCGAGGGCGGGCGGCTGGACGGTGGTGGTCCGCATCGTGGGCCCGCCGCGCAGCAGACGTGGCTGTTGCAAGGTGGGCGCCACCCTGGCCGTGCCGCTGTCGATATTGCGCCAGATGGCGAGCGCGGTGGTGCGGACGGGGGCGGCGAGGCGGTAGTCGAAGGTCATCCGATCCACCGGGCCGCAGACCGACACCGCGGCCACCGCTTCGCCGATCTCACCGATGGGGGCGGCGACACAGCCGAAACCGGTCAGCGATTCCTCCCGCTCATGGGCGATGCCGTGTGCCCGGACCTTGTCCAGCTCGGTGCTCAGCTGGGCCCGGGTGGCGATGGAGTACTTGGTCCGCCGCTGGGCCAGGTCACCGCCGTAGGTGTCGAGCCAGCCGTCACCGGAGAACGCGAGGATGGCCTTGCCGACACCGGTACAGTGCGCCGGATGCCTGCCGCCGACGCGGGTCGGGATCGCGGCCGCCATACGCCCGCCGATCTTCTCCAGATACACCACATCGGGCCCGTCGAGAACGGCCAGGTGCACCACATAGCCCGTCACCCGGTGCAGTTCGTGCAGGAACGGCATGGCGGCGCGGTGCAACCGGTCCTGATGGACCGCCAGCGACCCCAGTTCGACCAGCCGCATGCCGAGCTCGTAGTCGCGGCCGTGCCGCCGCAACCACCGCAGCTGCACCAGCCGTTCGAGCATGCGATGGACCGACGACCGTGGCAACCCGGTGCGCCGCACGATCTGAGCGAGGGTCAAAGTGCCGGGGCCTTCGAACGCGTCGAGGACGAGGGATACGCGATCGAGTACGGCACTCGGGGTCGCGGCGTCGACCTGGATTGTCATGGATCCTCCATGCTGAGAGCGAAGCAACTGCCTAACCTGTGTATTTCGATTAGGCATATTCCTATAGATACCATGACGATGTGGTTGCTGTCACATGAACCAGCGAGTAACTTTCGGTAGAAGCACCACGGGCCGCAGATCGAGTGCTCGATCTGCGGCCCGTGGTGACGCGCGGGGGTCGGCTACATCGCCGCCAGCGGCTCACTACCCGACCAGTCGTGGCCCCAGTAGCTGTCGGCGGTGATCTCCTCCGCGGTGTAGTACCGCTCGTCGACGCGCATCCCGTCGGTGCCGAACTCGATATCCCAGCCACCGGGTGCCCGCACATAGAACGACACCATCTTGTCGTTGGTGTGCCTGCCCAACGTCGACGAGACGGAGAAACCGTCCTTGACAACCCGGTCCAGCGCCTGGCCGACGGCGTCGAGCGAATCGACCTCCACCATGATGTGCACCAGACCCGGCGCACCACCGTGCGGTGCCGGGCACAGCGCGAGGCTGTGGTGCCGCTCGTTGACGCCGAGGAACCGGATGCGCACCGGCCCGAACTCCGGCGGCGCCGGGATCCGGAACGCGCCACGCGGCAGGAACCCGAGGATGTCGGTGTAGAAGGAGAACGCACCGTTCGGGTCCATCGTCGGCAGCACGACATGGCCCAAGCCCTGGGCGCCGGTGACGAACTTCGCGCCGAACGGCGTCACCACCGGGCTGTGGTCGAGCACGGCACCGTGGAACACCTCTAGCGTCGCGCCGGTCGGATCCTCGAAGGTGATGACCTCCTCGACTCGCCGGGCATCGGCCTCCTCGACCGACAGCGGCTTGACCGTGATACCGGCTGCGGTCACCGCCTCCTGCACCCGCACCAGCGCCGCGTGGTCGCGCACTTCCCAGCCGATGGTCACCACTTCATCGGACTCACCCGGCACGATGACCATGCGCGCAGCACGTTCGTCCATGCGCAGGTAGAGCGCGTTCTCGTCCGGCCCGCTGCCCTCGGCGAAACCGAGCACCTCGAAGGCGAACTTGCGCCACCGGTCCATATCGTTGGTCTGGATCTTGACGTAGCCGAGACCCTTGATATCAGTCATTGTTGTTGTCCTTCTTGGTATTCGGCATCAGATCATCGAACGCAGATGCTGGGCGGGCTCCAAGCCCAGCGAACTCAACGCTGATGCGTGGTACACAGTGCTCGGCACGTGGATGGCGTGATTCAGGCCCGCATGGGCATCACGCCAGAACTGCTGTAGCGGTTTGTCCATCCGCAGCGCATTACCGCCGGAGCGGGCGAAGATCTGGTCCACGGCCATCACCGCCCGCCACGCGGCCCGCACCTGAGTGCGCCGTCCGGCGGCGCGCTCAGCGAAGGAGACCTCCTTACCGGAATCGACGAGGTCCCATATCTTGTCGACATTGGCCAGCAGTTCCTGCCGGGCAGCGTTGATATCGGCGGCCGCCTCGCCGACAGCAAAGAGAACATACGGATCGTCCTTGATCGCGGTGCCCTGGGCACCGACCCGGTCACGCTGGTAGTCCAGATGCGCGGCCAGCGCGCCCTCGGCGATACCGATCACGGCGGAGGTGATACCGAGCGGGAACATATTGGACCAGGGCATCTTGTACAGCGTCTGGGTGACCCCGTACTCCCGCTGGGTGGTGCCGTCGATCACGTGGTCGCCGTTCATCACGCGGTAGTCGGGTACGAACGCATCCCGGACGATGATGTCCTTGGAACCGGTCCCCTTGAGGCCGACCACATTCCACGAGTCCTCGACGATCTCGTAGTCCGAGCGCGGCAGGATCATGTGCAGCATGGTGGGCGGCGTAGCGATATTGCCGTCCGGATCACCCAGCATGGCGCCGAGGAAGATCCAGTCGCAATGGTCGGTGCCGGAGCTGAACTGCCAGCGGCCGTTGAAGATATAGCCGCCCTCCACCGGGCGCGCGATACCGGTCGGCGCATACGGTGACGCCATCCAGGTGTCGTTGTCGTCGCCCCACACCTCTTCCTGCACCTTGGGATCGGCGAAGGCCAGCTGCCACGGGTGGACGCCGACGATACCGCAGATCCACCCGCTCGCCGGGTCCAGCGAGGCGGTGGCCATCACCGTTTCGGCGAATGCCCGCGGGTGGGCTTCATAACCGCCGTACTTCTTCGGCTGCAGCAGCCGGATGGGGCCCGCTGTCTTCAGCATCTTCGCGGTATCGTCCGGGAGCCTGCCCAGGCGTTCCGCCTCCGGCGCCTGGTCGCGCAGCTGATCGGCGATCGCCAGGATGTTGTCGAGAACCTTGCTCATATCATTCCTCTTAGGATGCGCTCATGCGGCTAGTAGTAGGTGTGGTGACCACCCCGTTTGCGAGGTTCTCGGCGACTTCGGCTTCCCAGCTCTTGACGGCCCGGTCGGTGTCGATCTCGAATTCGAAGCGGGTGGTCATATCGTCGGTGATGTCCTCGACGTCCACGTAGAACTGCTTGTACCAGCGGCGCAGCTGATACACCGGGCCGTCCTCCTCGGACAACAGCGGATTGTCGATGGGCGCCTTGTTCTTCCAGATCTCGATGTCCTGCTCGAACCCGACCTCGACACCCTCGGCGAACTGCGCGGCCATCGCTTCGGCATCGGCATCCGACATACCCGCGGGCTTCTTCACCATCGCGCCGTACTGGAGGACGAACGAATTCTCGGTGACCGGATAGTGGCAGTTGATCAGCACCGTTTCGATCGTCATACCCTGCGCTTCGCTCCAGAGCCAGTCGATCATATACGACGGACCGAAATACGAAGCGTCCGAACGCAAAGTGGAATTCGGATCATCGTAATTGGTGCCGACATTGACGTCGTGCCGCGGCGTGGAACGCATGTACTGGGTCGCGACATGCCCCTCGAAGACGTTCTTGAAATACCGCGGGAACGCGTAGTGCACATAGAAGAAATGCGCCATGTCCACGACGTTGTCGACGATCTCCCGGCAGTGCGAGCCCTCGACGAGCATGGTGTTCCAGGTCCAGTCGGTCCACTCCGGGCTGCCGTATCCCTCGATCTCCGGGATGGTCACCTCATCGGTGGGCTTGCTGCCCTGCGGATCGTGCCAGACGAACAGCTGGCCGTTGCGTTCGAGCGTCGCCCATGCCCGGGTCCGGGCCAGCGGCGGCACCCGCCGCGCATATGGGATCCCGGTGCATTTCCCGTTGCCGCCCCAGCGCCAATCATGGAACGGACAGGCGATGGAATCGCCCTTCACGGTGCCGTGGGCGAGGTTGCCGCCCATATGCCGGCAGTAGGCGTCGAGGACGTGCAGCTTGCCGTCCGTTTCGGACTGGAAAACCACCAGGGTGGTACCGAATGCCTTGACTTCGTGCGGTTTGCCGTCCTGATACGTCTTCAGCAGGCCGAGGCAGTGCCAACCCCTGGCGAACCGGGTCGGCGCCGGCGCAGCCTCGATGTGCCTGATTTCATCCGTATCGGTGTGCGGTCGGCCGTTGTGCATTCGACCCGGCATAGAAACCTCCATGTCTCACCGGAGTTGCATCGTGTGCGCAGATGGTGGCCCCGTTCGCCGGGGGCGGGAAGCGTGCCGTCCCGGTCAGTGGGCAGGTTTCCGGCGGTCCATCCCCTCGGTCAGCCCGGCTCCCGATGAGCGGGAGCAGCGGGTACAGCCGGGAGGCACCGGTTCTACGGTCGCGGCATGCGCACAACGGGAAGTAACGCGCCGACAACGCCGGGGCAGACCGGTCGGCCGGTGCTCATCGAACTCGATCCTGCTGAGATCGGCGAGTTCGCCGCGGCGACCCGGCCGGGGGAGCCGACGTGCGCTCCCACCCGGCACCCCGTCGTCCCGCCGACCTACCTTGCGGCTCAGATGCTGCTGCCGCGAATACCGGAGATAGACGAGTGGCCGTGCGCGGATGCCGGCGCGGGCACGACCGTGGAGCAGGACACCCTGTTCTTCGGCCCACCGCCGCGTGCAGGTGACCAGCTGACCGTGGTCACCCGAGTCGATGCCTATCGGCAAGCAGGGCCGGGCGACGCGACGACAAGGGAAATGCTCACCCAGTATTTCGATCCCACCGAGCGCCTGGTCGCCGAGACATGGACGACGATCACCCGCCCGAGCGCCGGACAGGAGGCCGAATGAACATCGCCCCGCCACCGCCGACCACGATCGGCCCGTTGCCTCTGCACGACTTCCCCGCACCGCACACCGGTCTCGTGCTCGGGGCGGGGCTGCTCGCCTCCTACGCGACCGATTGGCTCGGCACCGATTCCGTGCGCCGATTCCGCACCCGATCCGTGCGTCCGCTGTCACCCGGCGACACGCTGACCTGCTCCGCCCGGGTCTTGCAGACCTATCTGCGCGACGGTGAACCGCACGTCGACCTGGCGCTCATCGGCACCGACCGACACGGAGCGACAGTCGTTCAAGCGTGGGCCACGTTCATCTGCCCTCCAGTAGACAGCCGAGACGAACGGCCCGATGAGGTGTGCTCGGCCGTGAAGGCCCCTGCTGGGGCACTGCCGATCGGCGCCGCGTAACAGAGCGTTCTGGTCGTCTCCTTCGATCGGTTGAGCAAAACGCCTGCCAGGACCATCGGTTTGCGACCGACCGATGATTTCTGCGACTGGTCGCCGTCTACTGTTTCGGCACACGATGTCGCATGCGACAACTTCCGTTCGACGCACTGCGACACACCCGAACGAAGGAGTAGAGCCTATGTCCATCCTGATTGCCACCGCGTTCGTCTCACTCGACGGTGTCGTCGAGGCGCCCGGCGGGGAACCCGGCTACCGCAACTCGGGCTGGACCTTCGAAGACATCGAGTTCGACGAGGCCGCCTACGAGATCAAGGGTCGCGAGGAGGAGGAAGCCGAGGCCATGCTGATGGGCCGGGTCAGCTACGAAGCGTTCTCGACGGTGTGGCCGGATATGACCGAGGAGTTCTCCGGCTACAACGCGATGCCGAAGTACGTCGTGTCGACCACGCTGCAGGAGAAGGACCTGGTGACCAACTGGGGAAAGATCAGTATCCTCCGTTCGCTGGACGACGTCGCCGCGCTCAAGGAGACCGAGGGCGGGCCGATCAGCATCCACGGCAGTGCCACCTTGAACCGCAGCCTGTCCGACGCGGGCCTGATCGACCGCTACCATCTGCTTGTCTTCCCGGTCCTGCTCGGCGCGGGCAAACGGCTGTTCAGCGATACCGATAAGGACAAGCAGAACCTCCGGCTCCTCGAGAGCGAGTCCTACAGCAACGGAATCCAAAAGCTGGTCTATGACGTCGTCCACTGACCTGTCCCAGCGTGGTCGACTCGTCTCCGTGGTTGTGCACAACATACCGGCTCATCGGCTCGCTGCCGGTGCCATGGAGACCTCCCAGAAATCGGCATAGCGGCCGCCCCGGCGCAGCAGCTCGTCGTGGTTGCCGTCCTCCACGATCCGACCACCGTCGAAGAAGACGACGCGATCGGCGCGCTGGACTGTCCGCAGCCGATGCGCGACCATCACCACCGTCCGCCCCGACATCAGGCGCTCGATACCCTCATGGACGGCTGCCTCGTTCACCGGGTCCAGTGCGGAGGTCACCTCATCCAGCAGCACGATGGGTGCGTTCTTCAGCAGTGCTCGTGCGATCGAAACACGCTGGCGTTCACCACCGGACAGCAGTGCGCCGCCTTCGCCGACATTCGTGGCCCATCCATCGGGCAGGCGCTCGATCACCTCGTCCAGCCGGGCCGCGGTCGCTGCCGCCCGCACCTCGGCGTCGTCGGCGTCGGGACGGCCGAGACGCACGTTCTCCTCGATCGTGCCGTCGAAGAGATACACCTGCTGGAAGACGATGGCGAACTGCGCCATCAAGACCTCGGTGTCGATTGCGCGCACGTCCACCCCGCCCACGCGCACCGCACCGGCGTCCACGTCGTAGAACCGTGCGAGCAACTGCAGCAGTGTGCTCTTACCCGCTCCCGACGGTCCGACGACGGCGAGCCGCTGTCCTTCCGGCACGGACAGCGACATATCGCTGATCACCGGGCGGTCGCCGTGCCGGAAGGTGACGGACTCGAACTCGAGGTCGTGGCGCGTCGGCTGGATCGGTTTGCGAGGTTCCGGCAGCGGTGCGGTGCGCAATACCGCGTCCAGTCGCGCCAGCTCGGATCGTGCGCCGCGGAGCTGGCTACCGATCTCGGCCAGCGACAGCAGCGGATCGGCGCAGCGGGCGGCGAGCACCAGGATCGCCAAAACCTCTGCCGTGCCGATATTCCCGCCGAGCGCGAGGTAGGCGCCCAGGGCCAGCAGCACGGTGAACATCACCTGCACCACCAGCGTCAAGCCGAGTACACCGGTCAGCGCCGACAGCGTCAGACGGCGCGATGCCCGCTCGACTTCCCGCAGCGAGTCGTCGAGCAACCGGAAACGTTCGGCGGTCCGGCCGCCGGCCCGCAGCACCGGCTGGGCCTGTAGATATTCGATGACTCGCCCGGCGGCCTCATGGTCGCGTTCGTGGCGCTCGGCATCGGCCGCGGCCATCGAGCGCCCCGTCCAGATCTGGATCGCCGCGACGATCGGTACCGCGGCCAACGCGGCCAGCCCCAGCTGCCAATGGAAGGCGAGCATCACGGCAATGATCGTCAGGGGAGTCACCGTGGCGGAGACGAGCGGTGCCAGCAGATGCGCGATCACGCTCATTGCCTGCAGGACACCGCGGCTGGCCAGGACCGACACCTCCCCGACACGGCCGGGGGTGTACCAGCCGATGGGCAATCGGGCCATATGGTCGCCGAAACGGCGATACACACCACGCAACAGCGTGGTCCCGACGCGGAAACCGGACAGGTCGCTGCGATAGCGCAGTATCGCGTAGACCGCGACCGCGGCCCCGAACGCGAGCAGCCAGGGCCAGGCCTCCCCGGGATCGCTGCCGAACAGCGCCCGCAGTACCGGTACCAGCAGAGCGTAGGACAGCCCTTCGGCTAGCGCGGTCGTTGTCATCAGGGCCACGGTGCGACGTACCGGCTGAGCGTAGGAGTGCCCGAGCACACGCAGCAGCATTCGGATCATCGGGACTTGTCTCCTTGCAGTGTCGGATCAGCCGCTATCCCCGCACGGGTGTCGATCTCGTCGGCGATCGCCGATCGATGAGACCGCCAGAACGCGGAGAACTTCCCGCTCTGTGCCAGCAGTTCGGCGGGTCTGCCGCGTTCGACGATCGCCCCGTTCTCCAGCATCACGACCGTGTCGGCATCGGCGACGGTCTCCAAGCGATGGGCGATGACCAGAATCGTCCGATCGCCCCCCAACGTCGCCAGCGCCCGGCGTACTGCCTGTTCGGTCTGCGGGTCGGCGAAGGATGTTGCTTCGTCGAGCACCAGAACGGGTGTGGCGGCGAGTAGTGCGCGGGCAAGCGAGATCCGCTGCGCCTCACCACCGGAGAGCCCGGCGTCTTCGCCTATCACAGTC
Organism: Nocardia donostiensis; assembly: GCF_002081715.1. Classification (GTDB taxonomy): domain Bacteria; phylum Actinomycetota; class Actinomycetes; order Mycobacteriales; family Mycobacteriaceae; genus Nocardia; species Nocardia donostiensis. The sequence goes on from NZ_MUKP01000020.1 coordinate 33,610, forward strand.
TCGTATCCGCGCGGCAGCTCGAGAATCCGATCATGGATATTCGCCAGCCGGGCGGCGCGTACCACATCGTCGCGGTCGGCGTGCGGTACCGCCAGTGCGATATTGTCCGCGACCGACGCGCGCAGCAGGCGAACATCCTGAAAGACGAAGGAGACCATTCGGTAGAGCTCCCGGCTGCCGAGCTCGCGCAGATCGACACCGCCTACGGTGACCGACCCGTGGGTCGGGTCGAAGAACCGCGGCAACAGTTGAACCAGCGTGGATTTTCCGCTGCCTGACGGCCCGACGATCGCGGTGACCGTACCTGGCTCTAGCACCAGGTCGATCCCGCGCAGCACCTCATGATCGGCCGTATAGCCGAATCGGACGTTACGAAATTCCACCCGGTGGCCCTGGGAGGCGATCGGGTGCGCAGGTTCCGGTAGCGACGGCTCCGCGAGCACGTCCCGGATCCGACCGACCGCGCGCCGGGCGGCCTGCATATCGTCGAAGCCGTGGCCCAGGGCCGCCACCGGCGCGGTCAAGCCCAGTCCGAGCAGCAGGAACGGCAGCAGGTCGGCTGGGGCCATGCCACCGGTCGTGATCAGGGCCGCACCGCCGACCAGCACGACCAGCAGCACGAACGGCGGCGACAGCGCCACCTGCATCCCAGCGGCGATCCCGGCGAGACCACGCACCATCCGGAGAAATATCTCGGCGAAATCGTCTGCGGCAGTGACGAATTTGCGGTGCGCGCGCCCGGCGCCGCCGAATGCTTTGACCACCGCGATCCCCTGCACGAACTCGACAACCGAATTCGCGATCCGTCCCATGGCCGCGTCGAACTCCTTCTGCTCACGCAGTCGGGTCGGGGTCATCATCAGCGGGACCAGCGCCACCGCCAGCAGCACCGGGATCAGCGTGATCAGCGTGAGCCGCCAGTCGACGGTGAACAAGTAGATCAGCGACACCAGCGGTACCACGAATGCCGAGACGAGCTCGCCGGGGGTGTGGGCGATGAACGGGTGCACGGCACTGACGTCCTCGCCGACCACCTTCGCCAGCTCACCGGTGCGGCGCCGGGAGAACCAGCCGATCGGTACCCGCCCCAGCCGCGTGGCCAATTGCCGACGGAACGACAGTTGCACCCGGCTGTCGAGCATATGCCCGATTCCCGACGACGCGGCCGTGAACAGTAGTCGCACGAACAAACCGGCCGCACCCACGATCACTACGACCCAGACGTGACCGTGATCGACCGGACCGGGCGACAACAGAGCCCGGCCCAATTCCACGACCGCCAGCAGCGGCGCCAAACCAGCAACGGCGCCGATGATCTGCAGGATCACAACGGCGATGAAACCGCCCAGATAAGGGCGCAGCAGCCGTGCCATGCTCTGCTCCCGCGCAGAATCGGCATCCGGTGGTGGTGCTGTCTGCTCACTCACCTCGGGAAGGTCAGTGGTAGTCATCGCTGTCCGGTTCTCCTCGATCCCGCCGCCGACCGCGAAACGAGCCGGTCCCGGAGGAACTCGGCGATCTCCGCCCGCGCCGCCTTGGCCTGCGGCACCAGGCCCGGCATGCTGAGGAACGCGTGGGTTGCACCGGGGTATTCGGTGAGCTGCGCGGGTGTCCCGGATTCGAGCAGCCGTTCGGCGTAACGGCGGCCGTGATCGGCCAGCGGGTCGATGGTCGGCACCACCACGAGTGCCGGCGCCAGCCCACTCCGGTCGCCGGCATGCAGCGGCGACAGCGGACGAGGATCCGTGCCCGACGGAACCGCCAGACGCTGGAAGAACCGGATCTCCGCGACGGTCGAAGTCGGGCTGTTCGCATGCTCGACCATCGAGGGGTAGTCGAACATCGTCTCGGTCAGATCGGTAACGGGGTTGACCAATACCTGCGCCTGCAAGGGCAGGCCGGACTCTTTGGCGCGGATCGCGGCGAGCGCGGCAATCAGCCCGCCGGTGCTCTCACCGACGACCGCGACACGAGCCGGATCCACTCCCCATTCCGCGGCGTGCTCGACCACGTGCTGTAGCACATCCCAGCCGTCGTCGACGGCTGCAGACAACGCGGTACCCGGAGCTATCAGGCGATGCTCCACCGAGACGACCACCGCGGGTAGTCGTGCGGCGAAATGACTGTTCGCCCAATCGCATTGAACCGCCGTGCCCACGAACCCGCCGCCGTGCACCTGAAGTAGGAGCGGCAGGTCGGCGTCCCTGCCGCCGTACTCGGGTGATGGCCGGTAAACCCGGACCGGAACTGCGCGATCGGGCAGCGTCACCTCTTGCCATTCGATCGCTGCTCCGCGGTCGGGAAGTCCGGTGACGACCCGCCCGATACGGGACGCCGCCTTGCGGTTCGCCGCGTCGCGGAAGGCAATCAACTCCTCGCTCGTCATCGTCGACCAGTCCGGCTCCCTTTGCAGGGCATGCAGCAGGCGGATACCCCGCGGCGGCCGTTCCGCATCGGTGACGTCGTTCATGTCTTCTCCTCGACCACGGTCATTGCGTTATCCGTCATCGCGCCGACCGGCGCACTTCCGGATAGAACTGTCAGCATCGCCAGCGCACCGACGGGTGTCTTGGAGAAATGTTCCGCTGTGGTCGGCGTCACGAGCGCCGGCCCGAGTCACATCTTGGGTGTCTGCTCCGGGGCAGCCCACGCGACGTCGTCGACCGCGAGCCACGGCGCGACCGCAACGGCGGTGGGCGTCACCCCGGCAAAGGTCATGACGTCCCGATGGAGGTGGGACTGGTCGGCATAGCCGCTCTCCGCCGCCACTACGGCGGCGCTGTGACCTGCGGCGAGACGGTGTACCGCATAGTCGAACCGGACTAGCTGGGCGGCGCGTTTAGGGGTGAGACCGACCTGGGATCGGAACCGGGACCACAGCCGCTTACGGCTCCAGCCGACCTCGGTCGCCAGCTGCTCGACCCGAACTCGTCCCCGGCTGGTCACCATCTGCCCCCAGATGAAGGCGACCTCCGGGTCGACCATCCGGCCCATCTCCTGTCGTCGAGTGAGCGCGGTCTCCGCGATCGCGAACCGTTCATCCCACGACCGGGCAGCGTGCAGTTGCTCCTGGGTCCGCACGGCATCGCGCCCCCACAGCTCTTCGAGAGTGACCACCGCCCCGCCCAACTCCGAAGGGTCGCCCAGCACCGCGTGTGCGACTACCGGCGACAGCCGTACCTGCAGGCAGTCGATATTGCGCCCGCGTCCACGAAGGCTGTGGGGCATGAGGCCGACAGCTGTGCAGCTGCGCATCCGCTGACTACTGGCGTCACCCATGAGCAGTCCGTCGCCGAAGTCGATGAACACTGTGAGTGCCGGATACGGAATCACTTGGATGTCGACGAGGCCCTTCGTCCGGCCGCGGAACCCGGCCATGCTGACCCCCGCCATACGGCCCGACCGGGACGGGAGCGCGATGTCCCACATAGCCGCAGCGTCAGGAACCGGCTCGACAGTTCGCATGCCGCCATGTTACGAACCGCTCGAGCGCCTTCGATGAAATCGCCTTCCCGTTGCCGGTGCGAGTGCGCTGTTCGACAGTCTCGCCATCCGGCCACCCAACCTCCCGCACCACTGCGACTGTCGACATCACCTTCATCAAGCCCTCGGCCTGCTGGCCGGTCGAGGACTCGACGGCGTCGGCCACACCGGCGATCCCGCAGCCAGGTCTTCCGTACCGCCATGACCACTGGCCAAGAACGAAACGTCTCAGTGCCCTGCCGAAGTTAAATGAGACGGTAGTCCCGGAAAGTGGGGTGCGAGGGGCTGGATTCTGCACCGGGCCGGCAGGAGGCTCGATGGCGGTCGCAAGTGCGTAACCTCCTCGCGTTCTGCCTTGTTGGCCTGGCATCACGATGAGCGAGGTAGCTGTGCGGTTTCCCGGCGTGGTCGCTGCTCTGGTTCTATCCGGATCAGCCGTCGGTATTGATATGGACGTCGTGTCCAACATATATTTAGAGTGACACGGCGTCTCAGATACCTGGGCGCCGCAGAGCGGCACATGGGAGTGCGTATATGACACAGAAGGTGTTCGTCATCGGCGTCGGCATGACCAAGTTCGAGAAGCCGGGCGAGCTGGAATGGGACTACCCCGACATGGCTCGCGAGGCGGGGACCAAAGCGCTCGAGGACGCCGGCGTGGGATACGACCAGGTCGAACAGGCCTATGTCGGGTATGTGTACGGCGAGTCCACCTCGGGGCAGCGCGCGGTCTACGAGCTGGGCCTGACCGGTATCCCGGTGGTCAACGTCAACAACAACTGTTCCACCGGTTCCACCGCGCTGTTCCTTGCGGCGCAGGCGATTCGCGGCGGGCTGGCCGAGTGCACGCTGGCGCTGGGCTTCGAGAAGATGCAGAAGGGTTCGCTGGGCTCGACCTACGACGACCGGGAACAGCCGATGATGCGGCATCTGCTGGCGCTCGCCGAACTCCAGGAGTTCGCGATGCCGCCCGCGCCGTATATGTTCGGTGCCGCGGGCAAAGAGCATATGGAGCGCTACGGCACCACCGTCGAGCAGTTCGCCCAGATCGGTGTGAAGAACCACCGGCACTCGGTGAACAACCCGTATGCGCAGTTCCAGAAGGAATACAGCCTAGAGGAAGTGCTGGCGGCCAAGCAGATCTACGGTCCGCTGACCAAGCTGCAGTGCTCGCCGACCTCCGATGGCTCCGGTGCGGTCGTCCTGGCGAGCGAGGCGTTCGTCGACCGGCACAACCTGTCCGAGCAGGCGGTCGAGATGGTCGGGCAGGCCATGGTCACTGATATGGCGTCCACCTTCGACACCCAGAGCGCGATCAACCTGGTCGGCGCCGATATGACGCGCACCGCGGCGTTGCAGGTCTACGAGCAGGCCGGGATCGGACCCGAGGACATCGACGTCATCGAGTTGCACGACTGCTTCTCGACCAACGAGCTGCTGACCTATGAAGCGCTCGGCCTGTGCGCGCCGGGTGAAGGCGGCCGCCTCGTCGACGACAACGCCACCACCTACGGCGGCAGGTGGGTCGTCAACCCCTCCGGCGGCCTGATCTCCAAGGGCCATCCGCTCGGCGCCACCGGGCTGGCCCAGTGCAGCGAACTCACCTGGCAGCTGCGTGGCACCGCCGATGCTCGTCAGGTCGACGGTGCGTGCATCGCCCTGCAACACAACATCGGCCTCGGCGGCGCGGTCGTAGTAACTGCCTACCGCCCTGCCGCGCGCTGACCATTCCCTCACGAACTTCGCTCAACCCGCACAAGGAGTAACCCATGGCATCCGTGTCCGTTTCCACCGATCTCCCCGTCACCCCTGAACAGGTGTGGGCGCGCCTGAGCGATCTGGCGAACTGGGAGGAATGGCTGACCATCCACCAGGGCTGGCGCAGCGAGCTGCCCGCCGAACTCACTGCAGGCTCCCGCTTCATCGAGGTCGTGTCGGTGATGAACATGGCCAACAAGATCGAGTGGACCGTCGCCGAGGTCGACCCGAACAAGTACCTGCGCATCACCGGCACCGGAATGGCCGGTGTCACCGTGGAATTCGCGCTGAAGGTGGAGCCGACCGACACCGGTGCCTCGGCCGTTTTCGATGCCAGCTTCACGGGCACGATGATCGTCGGCCCCATCGGCAAGGCCGTAGCCAAGAACGCCGAGGCCGACCTGAAGGCCTCGATGGCCAAGTTCACCGAGCTGGTCGGTTCGGCGGCGTGAGCACCTCGGAATCGGTCGGAGTCGTCTTCGACGGCTCCGGCCTTGGGCAGTGGACCGACGAGGAGCGGTTCGAGGTGACCGCCGAACGGATCGCCGAATACGCTGCGGCGACCAATGATCCGATCGCCGCGCACCGCGGTGGTGAGGTCGCGCCGCCGGTGTTCGCGGTGGTGCCGGTGTTCACCTCGATGGCGCCCGCGGCGCTGTCGGTGGCGCCGGTGGAACTGCTGATGAAACTGGTCCACGGTGAGCAGGACTTCCGGTTCCACCGGCCGATCCGGCCAGGGGACGAGCTGGTCGTGCGGGCCAAGCCGATCGGCTACCAGGGCAGGCCGAACGGTTCCACCGTTGTTGTCTATGCCGAAACCCGCGACGCCGCCGGTGCTCTCGTCAACGAGCAGTGGCTGACCGCGTTCTTCCGTAAGGTCGACGCAGGCCCGGGTGAGGGGGAGCAGGCGCCCGGGCACCGGATCACCGACGCCGACCGGGCGAGCGAGCCGGTCGCGACGGTCACCGCCCATATCGACGACGACCAGACGTTCCGCTACTCCCCGGCTTCGGGCGATCCGATGCCGATCCACCTGGACGACGAGATCGCCCGCATGGCGGGGCTGCCCGGCATCATCAACCATGGTTTGTGCACCATGGCGTTCACCTCCTGGGCCGCGCTGACCGAACTCGCCGACGGCGATACCGCGCGGTTGCGGCGGCTGGCGGTGCGCTTCGCCAAGCCGGTACTGCCGGGCCGGGACATCACCACCACCCTGTGGCGCACCGACACCACTGAACCCGGCGTGTCCGTCTATGCCTTCGAGGCCGAGGCCGAGGCCGACGGCGAGATCGCGATCACCGACGGCCGCGCCGAGATCACCACCGCCTGAACGACATCACGAGGAGCATCGAATATGGGAAAGCTTGACGGTCGCGTCGCAGTCGTCACCGGTGCGGGCCGGGGCATCGGTCGCGAGCACGCACTGCTGTTCGCCCGCGAGGGCGCCAAAGTGGTCGTCAACGACCTCGGCGGCAACAACGACGGGACCGGCACCGATGCCGGTCCGGCCCAGCAGGTGGTCGACGAGATCCGCGCCCTGGGCGGCGAAGCGGTCGCCAACACCGAGAACATCGCCACCTGGGACGGCGCCCAACGCCTGATCGAACAGGCCGTCAGTGAGTTCGGCACGCTGGACGTGCTGGTGAACAACGCAGGCATCCTGCGTGACGCCTTCATCGCCGGTATGGACGAATCCCAGTGGGACGCCGTCATCGCCGTGCACCTCAAGGGGCACGCCGCTTGCCTGCACCACGCCGCCGCGTACTGGAAGGCGCAGTCCAAGGCGGGCAAGCCGGTGAATGCGGCCGTGATCAACACCGCTTCTGCCTCGGGCACCTTCATGCCCAATGCGGGCCAGGCCAACTACGGTGCCGCAAAGGCCGGTATCGCCGCGCTGACCCAGGTAGCCGCTGACGAACTCGATCGCTACGGTGTGCGGGTCAATGCGATCGCGCCGATCGCCCGGACCCGGCTCACGCTGGCGACCCCCGGCATGGGCGCGCTGTTCGCCGCCGAGGTGCCCGAGGGCGAGTTCGATGCGTTCGACCCGGCCAATATCTCGCCTCTGGTGACCCATCTCGCCGAGGCCGGTTGCACGCTGACCGGCAAAGTGTTCGCGGTGCAGGGTGGTGCGATCACCGAACTCGAGGGCTGGCACGGTGTGCGGACTGTCGAGACCGACGGCCCGTGGACCATCGACGGCGTTGCCGCCCAGCTGAAGGAGGTGAACTAGCCGTGGCACGCACCGGCTATGAGCTCGGCCTCGGTGTCAGCGAGGATCATCTGGCCCTCGCCGATGCGGTCCGCGGGTTCGTCGAGCGAACCATAACTTCCGATATCGTCCGCGCCGCAGTGGAAACCACCACTGCGGGCAAACCGGTGCCGTACTGGGACGCTCTGGTCGGTCAGGATCTGCTCGGCCTGCACATCGCCGAAGAACACGGCGGTCAAGGTGCGGGCCTGATGACGCTGGCGGTTGCTCTGGAACCGCTCGGCCGTGGGCTGCACACCGGGCCGTTCGTGCCGACCGTCCTGGCGAGCGCGGTGCTCGGCGCGGCGGGCGGCCCGTTCGCCCGGGCGCAGCTGCCCGGTCTGGCCGACGGGTCGCGCACCGGTGCGGTAGCGCTGCAATCGAACCTGACCGGTGTGCTACGGGACGGGTTGCTCGTCGTCGACGGCACCGCCGACGGGGTGCTCGGGGCGGTGTCGGCGGATGTGCTCATCGCACCCGTCGTCGTCGACGGTGCGCAGCGGTGGGTCGCGTTCGACAATGCCGATATCACCGCGACCGAGCAGGACGGTATCGATGTGCTGCGCGGTTCGGCGCGGCTGCGGGCCGATGCGGTCGAGGTGGCGCCGGATCGGGTGCTCGAGGTGAGTGCGGCGCGGGTGCGGTCGGCCGCGGCGGTGGTGCTGGGCGCGGAGGCGGTGGGCGTGATGTCGTGGTGTGTGTCCACCGCCGCCGAATACGCCAAGACCCGAGTGCAATTCGGGCGTCCGATCGGTCAGTTCCAGGGCGTGAAACACAAGTGCGCCTATATGGGTATCGCGTTGGAGAAGGCGCGCGCGGTGCTGTGGGATGCCGCAGGCGCGCTCGATCGTGACGACGACACCGCCGACTATGCGGCGGCGATCGCCGCGCTGATCGTGCCCGATGTGGCGGTGCAGGTCGCGCAGGACTGCATCCAGGTGCACGGCGGTATCGGCTTCACCTGGGAGCACGACGCGCACCTGTACTACCGGCGCGCCTTGGCGTTGCGCGGTCTGCTCGGGCCGCGCGACGAGCGGGCCGATGCGGTCGCCGAGTACGCGCTGTCGGGGCTGAGTCTGCCCAGCGAGCTCGAGTTGCCCGCTGAGGCCGAGCAGATCCGGGCCGCGGTGCGCGCCGAGTTGGCCGAGATAGCGAAGCTCGGTGAGGACGATCAGCTCGTCGCGCTCGGTGACGGCGGCTGGAACCTGCCGCACCTGCCCCGTCCCTACGGCCGGTCGGCCTCGCCGCTGGAGCAGGTCGTGATCGCCCAGGAGATCAAGGCTTCCGGTATCCCGATGCCGCAGTTGCTGATGGGAACCTGGGCGGTGGCTGCGATCGTCGGACACGGTGACGAAAGGCAGAAGCAGGAACTGGTGGTGCCGACGCTGCGCGGTGAAGTCGTGTGGTGCCAGCTGTTCAGCGAACCGGGCGCCGGCTCGGACCTGGCGAGCCTGACCACCAAAGCCACCAAGGTCGAGGGCGGTTGGCGGGTCAGCGGTCAGAAGATATGGACCACGGTCGCGCAGTTCGCCGAATGGGCGATGCTGATCGCTCGCACCAGCCCGGACAAGCCCAAGCACGAGGGCATCACGTATTTCGTGCTCGATATGTCCAGTCCGGGTATCACCGTGCGCCCGCTTCGGGAGATGACCGGATCCGCGCTGTTCAACGAGGTTTTCCTCGACGATGTTTTCATTCCGGACGAGAACGTTGTCGGCGCGGTGGACGACGGATGGCATGTCGCCCGCACGACGCTGGCCGGTGAACGGGTGGCGTTGAGCCAGAAGATGGAGGCCTACGCCACCGACGCCGACCTGCTGCGTTTCGCTATCGGCCGACAGCTGTCGCCGGTCGCCCGCTACCAGGTAGGCGAGCTCATCGCCGAAAGCCGGGCGGTGGACGTGATCGGTGCGCGGGTGGTGCTCAAACAGCTGTCTGGTATCGACGTCTCCACCACCTCCAGTGTCGGCAAGCTGCTGGGTATGGCGCTGGGGCAGGCGATTTCGGAGTTCGTCGTCGCCCAGCTCGGCATCGCCGGTGTGGTCTCGGTGCCGGGGGAGCGCAGCAATCACGCGATGGAGCAGCTCATCGCGGGCCGCGCCACCACCATCTACGGTGGCACGACCGAGGTGCAGCTCAATGTCATCGGTGAGCGGATGCTGGGCTTGCCCCGGGACGCGACGGTGAACGGGTGAACACTCCCGCCCTTCGGGGCGGGCGGCGCCGAGGCCATCCGGGTCGTCCGTGTGGGCGACCCGGCCGGTCTGCTCACCTCTTCTGGGGGCTCGACCGGGGCCGTCGTTCGATCACGGTAGCCCGCAGTGAGCGTTCGTGTCTGTGGTTCCGGTTCTGAACACGCTGATCAGACGAGAGGGCTCGAAGTGGCGGACGCGGGGTGGACTAAAGTCCGTAACCGATGTCGAACAGGAACAATATGACTCCAGCGCGTACGGATGGTCGTGCCCGTCGCTGGGATCGACATCGCGCCGATCGCCGTGAGCGGATCCTCACGGCCGCGCTCGAAGCTGTCCAGACTCGTGGATCCGACGTCGGGGTGCAGGAGATAGCCGATCTTGCGCAGGTGCCGCGGTCGGTGTTGTACCGCCTGTTCAAGGACCGCCAGGACCTGGACGAACAGCTCCGTGCGCGCATACTCGACGATTTGATGGCCGACCTGGCTCCCACCCTCGATCCCGAGGGAACGGTGGCGGAGGCGATCGCGCGGGCCGTGAACGCCTATGTCGGTTGGATCGCGGCCAACCCGCGTCTGCACCATTTTCTCGGTGCCGGGTCCGCTCGCCAGTCGTCTCCGAACTCGCAGCTCGTCTCGGGAACCAAGATCGCCATCGCGGCTCGGGTCAGAGACGTTTTCGAGAACATCTTGCAGGCACAATCCGCACCGGTGCAGCTCGCCGAACCCCTGGCGTTCGGGCTCATCGGTTTCGTCGATGGCAGTGTCAACCGCTGGTTGAGTAGATCGATGCAGCCGTTGGATGCCGCAGAGTTGTCGTCGTATCTGCAGGAAGTGATCTGGGCGGTCATCGATAGCAGCCTCCGCAACGCTGGAGTGATGCTCAACCCGATGACGCCTATCTCCAGTGTGCTGACCAGCGAGTCGGTGGACCGGCTCGGCTGAATACGCTGACTTCCGGCACGCGCCCTCCGGCCCGCACCTGGCCAGTCGTAGTCGCCTCGAGATGGTCGGGTCGGCGGGCTGAAGTCCGGCGCTGACACCAGGATGCGACTCCTTTCTGCAGCGTAAGGGCCCCTGATCCTGTCGCCCCCAAAGCTATCCAGAAATGTGCCATTGACAAATGGGACATTGCTCATTGATGCTGTGCGGTATGACGGAAACCAGGTCAATGGCGACCTCGCAGGCAGTGCCTGTTTCCTCATCGCTTCAGGCACGGCTTGCGGCCGCGGCATCGGTGGTGGGATTGCGCCAGATCAATGGCATACTGCCGCGCAACCGCATCGGTATCGGTGCCGGACGCGGGCTGATCGCGGCCACCATGGCCGCTTTCGGTCCCACCCTGCCCGGCGCCCACGTGACTCAGGTCCGCTCGGGCGGTGTGCGCGGCGAATGGGTTCGAGCGGCCGGGGTCGAGCACGGCGATCGCGCTGTCTACTACATTCACGGCAGCGGCTATGTGATCTGCTCGGCACGCACCCATCGGGGTTTGGCCTCCCGACTGTCCAAGGCCACCGGGCTACCGGTATTCGTCGTCGATTACCGGTTGGCTCCCGAGCATCGTTTTCCGGCCGCCGCTGACGATGTCGAGGCAGGCTACCGTTGGCTGCTCGCCAACGGCTACCAGGCCCACGATGTGGTCATCGGCGGCGACTCCGCGGGCTGCCACCTCGGATTGGACCTGCTGCTGCAGAACCTGCGCACCGGTATCGACCAGCCCGCAGGCGTCTTCATGTTCTCCCCGCTGATGGACCTGACCTTTGCTCTCGCCGAGCAGCAGGATCGGCTGCGCCGCGATCCCATGGCTCCCGCGTGGGTGGGGAAGCGACTGGTCGAGTTGTACACCACCGGGCAGTCGGCGACGTCGCCGCGGTTGCGGTTGACGATCCCGTCCGGGGCCGCGCTTCCACCGCTGTTCGTGCAGGCCAGTGCGGAAGAGATGCTGGCAGACGACGCCCGCCACCTGCGTGACATGGCAGTGGCGGCCGGTGCTCGCTGTGACCTCGAGCTGTGGCCCGGCCGGATCCATGTCTTCCAGGCGCTGCCACTGCTGGTTCCCGAAGCAGAACCGGCGCTACGGCGTACTGCGCATTTCGTCGCCTCCGCGCTCGCGGAGGCGGGAACCTCGGTCCGGGAGCGGGTGAGCTGATCGTGTGGATAGTGGACAATCTGATGACCGCGCTGGGCGCCGGGAGCCGGCGCACCTACGGTGCGAAAGCGATCGTGACCGGGGCAGGCAGCGGTATCGGACGCGCTTTCGCGCTCGAACTCGCGGCCCGCGGTGGTGAGGTGCTGTGCGTCGATATCGATAAAGATCGTGCCGAGGACACTGTCCGGATGATCGAGCGGATACACGGCCGCACCGCGCACGCACTCTTCTGCGATGTATCCCAGCGTTCGGACGTGGAGAGTCTTGCCCTCCACGCGGAGCTGATCTTCCAGGACGCGCCGACCCTGGTGATCAACAACGCGGGCGTAGGGATCGGCGGAAAACCGGTGGGTGATATCGGTTTCGACGACTGGCAGTGGGCGTTGGGGATCAACCTGTGGGGTGTGGTGCACGGATGTGAGGTCTTCACTCCGCAGCTGCGGGCGAGCGGGCGGGGCGGCATCATCAATGTCGCCTCCGCGGCCGGGTTCGCCGCGGCGCCCGCCATGGCCGCCTACAACGTATCCAAGGCCGGGGTGCTGTCGTTGTCGGAGACCATGGCCGCCGAATTGTCCGGCAGCGGCGTCGCGGTCACGGTGCTGTGTCCCACGTTCGTCAAAACCAATGTGGTCACCGACGGCCGGATCGCCGCCGGGGCGAGCCGGCTCGCCGACGAGCTCATGCGCTGGACCGGGTTCTCGCCCGAGCGGGTCGTCCGGATGACCCTCGATGCGCACGATCTCGGCCGGCTCTATGTGCTTCCTCAGCTCGATGCCCACGTCATCTGGCTGCTCAAGAGGCATTTCCCCGCGCTGTACGCCCACGCGGCCGGCCTGCTGAATCGTGCTCTGCCGCAAGAGGTTCCGGTACACGACCGCGTAACCGGCAACAGCACCGAAAAGACAGGAGTTTGATATGGCATTCGAATTCGACGATATGCTCGCCAAGATCAAGTCTCGGCAGTGGGCCCTGGCCGATATCGAGTGGGATGCCCCGGGCGCCGAGCTGATCGATCCCGACCTGCACGCCAAACTCAAACCCTTCATGGCCGATCTGATGTGGATCGAGAACGTCGGTGCTCGCGGTTTCGCCGCCATGGCCAAGAAGGCCCCGACGCAGACCTTGAAGGAGATCTACCGCTACTTTCATGCCGAAGAACAACGGCACGCCAATGCCGAACTGGCGCTGATGCGACGCTGGGGCATGCTCGACGGCGACGAGATCCCCGAGCCGAACATCAACGTCAAGCTGGTGATCGAATTCCTCGACAAGCATGCCGACGATATGTCGCTGTCGTTCCTCGGCACCGTCATCCCGATGCTCGAGGTCGCCCTCGACGGTGCGCTGATCAAGTTCGTCACCGACGAGATCAAGGATCCGGTCGCGCAGGAAGTCTTCAAGAAGATCAATGCCGATGAATCCCGGCACCTGGCCACCGATTACGCGGTGATGGAGCTACTGGGTCACGCGACGATGCGTAAATTGCTCATCGAGCTGGTGGGGGGCTGGGCCAAGCCATCGTTCATCGTCGGTGTGCTCAGTTACGTGCCGCTACTGAACAAAATGCGCGACAATATCGTCGCCATGGGGGTCGACGAGGAGAAGCTCTACTCGGCGATGCGACGTTTCAAAGCCGTCGGGGAACGCACACCGATCGCCAACCGGGTCCCGATGTACCAGATCGTCAAGAAACACAGCGACTGGGTGATCAACCGTAATCACCCGTACCACCTGTTCGCTGACGCGATGGTCAAGCTGACCGCGCGCTACCCGCAACGTCTCCTGCGGCCACAGCCCACGTGGTCGAAGGAACTGACCTACGAGCCTGTCGCATGAGCGCGGCCGTGGAGCCACTGGACGTGGCCATCATCGGTGCGGGCTTCGCCGGTATCGGCACCGCCATCCGGTTACGGCAGAAAGGCATCACCGACTTCGCGATCTTCGAACGCGACAGCCGCATCGGCGGTACCTGGCGCGACAACACCTATCCCGGTGCGGCCTGCGACATTCCGTCGCGGCTGTACTCCTACAGCTTCGCGCCGAACCCGGACTGGTCGCATACTTACTCCGGCAGCGCGGAGATCCTCGCCTACATCGAGTCGATGGTCGACGAGGCAGACATCCGCCCGCAGATCAGGTTCGACCACACCGTCACCGGCCTGGTGTTCGACGAGGACGCCGGACTGTGGGTCATCAGCTTCACCGGCCGCCGCCGGAAAGTACGGGCTCGTACTGTGGTGCTCGCCTCCGGACCGCTGTCCAATGCCGGATTCCCGGACATTCCGGGGCGCGACACCTACGAGGGGCACATGATGCACAGTGCCCGCTGGGATCACGACTACGACTTCACCGGCAAGAAGGTGGCCGTGGTCGGTACCGGGGCCAGCGCGGTACAGATCATCCCGGAACTCGTGCGCCAGGCCGGATCGGTGAAGGTGTTCCAACGCACCCCCGCCTGGGTGCTGCCGCGAGTCAACCGGCGCACCAACGCCGCAACCAAATGGCTCTACCGGCAGCTGCCGGTAGCCCAGTCGCTGGCCCGCGAGGCGTGGTTCTGGGGGCACGAATCGGTGGCGCTCGGCGTGGTCTGGAATTCACCGCTGACCCGGGTGGTCGAATCGGTGGCGCTACTGCACCTGCGCAGTCAGGTCGGTGACCCGTGGCTGCGCCGCCAGCTGACCCCCGATTTCCGGGCCGGTTGCAAACGACTGCTGATGAGCAACGACTACTACCCGGCCCTGCAACGCGAGAATTGCAAGCTGATCACCTGGCCGATCGCGCGGATCTCGCCCCGGGGGATTCGTACGGCCGAAGGTATCGAGCACCGCTTCGACTGCATTGTCTTCGCCACCGGCTTCGATGTATCGAAGGCGGGCTCGCCGGTCCCGATCACCGGCCGAGGCGGGCGGGTACTCGCCGAGGAGTGGAGCGGCGGAGCGTATGCGTTCAAAAGCGTGACCGTTGCCGGTTACCCCAACTTGTTCCTGACCTTCGGACCGAACTCCGGGCCAGGGCACAACTCGGCATTGGTATACATGGAATCCCAGATCGAGTACCTCACCGATGCGATCGGTGTCGTCCTCGAACGAGACCTGCACAGCTTCGAGGTGCGTCGCGACCGGCAGGACCGCTACAACGAGAAGCTGCAGCAGCGGTTGGCGGGCACGACATGGAATTCCGGGTGCCGCAGCTGGTATCTGACCGATGACGGGTTCAACGCCACCATGTACCCCGGGTTCGGAACACAGTACGCACACCAGTTGGCGAGGGTCGATCTCGACGACTACCTCCTCACACCCCGCGGCTCGGAGATGCCGAGAGCCGGTACCCGAGCTGCCGTTACGCTCGGGTAATCTCGACGCGCGAGATGGTGCCCACCCGCGGTGTTGTTGCGCACCCGGAGGTGGGCAACACATATTGTCGGTGATCGGCAGGGAGAAAGGGCGGGCGAGTAGCCGGATGGCAGAGTATCGAATCGACGATCTCGCTCGTGCTGCCGGCACGACCGCCCGCAATGTGCGGGCCTACCAGGAACGCGGTTTGCTGCCGCCGCCCGTGCGCCGTAACGGCCGGGCGCTCATCTACGACGACACGCATCTGGCCCGGTTGAAGATCATCGATGCGTTGCTGCAGCGGGGTTTCACGACCGCCCATATCGCCGATTTCATCACCAGTTGGGAAACCGGTAAAGACCTCACCGAGATCCTCGGTCTGCAGCAGGCCGTCACCGCCAGTTGGGGCACTCCTCGAGAACGCCTGCGGGTGCCCCGCGAATTGGTCGACACCTTTCTCGGCGATTCCGCGGAACGCCCGGTGGACAACACACAACTCGCTCGGCTTGCGGAGCTGGGCCTGGTGGTGCTGCACGAGGACACCGTCGAGATCACCCAGCCGGAGCTGCTGGAGATATTCGCCGAGCTACACGGCTACGGTTTCGGCTTGGCCGGGCTCGCCGAGCTGTATGCGGGAATGATCAAGCGAGTCGACGATATTGCGGAGCTCATGATCACCGCAGCCAAGGATCAGTTGGTGGACAAGCACGGTCCAGGCTGGCTGCCCGACTCCGATCGCGAAATCTCCGAAACCGCCGCAATGCTCAACCACCTGCGCGAACTCGGAGTTCGCGCCGTCCACGACAGCCTCGCCCAAGCGCTCGACCGAACGCTGGCAGCACAATTGGGCGACTACCTCGCCGAGGCTGCGAGCCGGTATCGGGCCGAACGCTAGCGGCGCATGCCAGCCAACGTGTTTGCCCTGCTTGTCGTCCCGGTCCAAAGCCCACCCGAGGCCCTGCTGGGAGTTCCGTTCCCGGACAGGGCCTCGGCGTTATTCGCCGGCATTCAGTTGTCGGCCATGTGATCTCGGCTTCGTAAGAATTCTCTATTTTTGTAGGCGACGACTCCGCTTTCGTACCCCAGGTTCGGGGCATGGGTGTCGGATATCGCTCTGCCCGTGATCGGCGGCCTCGGCACCGGCTCGACAGCGGGCCGGTCGCACACGGCTGGCGAAATCGGGAGATCGACCCGGTGACAACACCTATTGCAGTGCGCTGACCAGGTATTTCTCCGAGTTGTCCAACTGGGTGACGCAAATTGTCCACGATGCGCACATCCAAAGACGTGGTCCATGCCACATCGTTTCCTCACAGTGATCTACTCCACAGGCAGGAAACGTCCATGATCAGTGATTCACCTGCTGGCCCGACCAGCGCTCTGCATGCACCGCAGCTCATCGCGAACAGCCGAATGCTGTACCTGGTGTGGGTGCCTGCGGATCCGGACGCTGTCGAGAAGCTGGTGCCTGCGGGCCTGACGCCGCGCGAGGACCGGGCGTGCTACCTCAACCAGTACGTGGTCGACGATCCGCTGCAGACCTCGAACGGCGCGGCGTCGGTCGACTCGTTCGGTGCGTACTCCCTTACCTATCTGGGCGTCGACCTGGCCGACCTGGACACCGAGGCAGGTGTTCCGGCTCGGTGGTGGACGCACTACTTCAACAGCTCCGAGCCGATGAACCGCTACGCCGCCGAGCGCGGCGTGCCGACCGGGGCCGGACGTACCGAACTCGCGGTGACCGCAGACAAGGTCGTCGCGACCACCTTCCTGGAGGGAAGTCCGGCCATTCGGACCACGGCGCGGTTCGGTGCCGGGCCTGCTGTCCGCTCGACAGGGCAGCTGCGCTACATCACCCGCGACACCGACGGCTTCGTCAGTGGCCGGTATCCGTTCGTCGCAGATATGGTGCCCGGTTTCGAGGTCGAATCGCTGGAATTCCTCGACCCCACCCACGACGTCTATGCGCTGCGTCCCGCCGACCCGTTGGCGGTGACGTTCGGCTTCTACTCGCCCGACATCACGTTCTGCTACCCGGGCGGCGAGGGCCCGCTGGGGAGCAGGCACGGCAGCTGATCCCACGAATCACCAGTCCCACCCGAAGTATCTCGAAGGAGCAACACGATGGCACTACTCGATCGCAGCGCCTGGTACGACCTGGCGCGGACCACGGAGTGGACGCCGACCTATATCTCGGCCGACGAACTGTTCCCGCCGGAAATGAGTGGTGGCGAGGGGATCCCGGACGAGGCCTGGGCGACCTATGACGAGCCGTACAAGGTGTCCTACCGCGAGTACGTCGATGTGCAGCGGCAGAAGGATGCGGGCGCCTACTCGGTCAAGGCCGCGCTCGAGCGCAACGATCTGTACAACAAGGCCGACGCCGGGTGGATCTCCATCCTCAAGGAGCACTACGCTGCCGTCGCACTGGTGGAATACGGTGCCGCGCTGCAGGAGTCGCGTTTCGTTCGCTGGTCCAAGGCGCCGGGCCTGCGCAATATGGCCACCTTCGGGATGTTGGACGAGATGCGGCACGGCCAGATCCAGCTGTATTTCCCGCACGAGTACATCAACAAGGACCGGCAGTTCGACTGGTCGCATCAGACGATGTGGACGAACAACTGGGTGGCGCTGGGCGCCCGCCACTATTTCGACGACATCATGATGACCCGCGATGCCGTGGAGACCTCGATCTATGCGAACTTCGCATTCGAGACCGGATTCACCAATCTCCAGTTCATCGGCCTGTCCGGTGATGCCGCCAACGCGGGCGACTACACCTTCTCCAAGCTGATCCAGAGCATTCAGTCCGACGAAGCCCGGCATGCGCAGCTGGGGACTCCCTTGCTGCAGATGCTGATCGAGCACGGCCAGGTCGAGAAGGCGCAGAACCACATCGACGTGTCGTTCTGGCGGTCCTACCGGCTGTTCACCATCCTGTCGGGCATCCCGATGGACTACTACGTGCCGCTGGATGTGCGGGAGAGCTCCTTCAAGGAGTTCATGCAGGAGTGGATCGTTACGCAGTTCATCAAGTCGATCGAGGACCTGGGCCTGCGCAAGCCCTGGTACTGGGACATCTTCATGCGCGACCTCGACGAGCACCATCACGGCCAGCATCTGGGCACCTACTCGTGGCGGCCGACGCTGTGGTGGCATCCGGCTGCAGGCGTGAGCCCGGAGGAGCGGGACTGGCTCGAAGAGAAGTACCCCGGCTGGAACGACACCTTCGGCAAGGTCTGGGACGTCATGATCGACAATTTCGTCAACGGGCGCGAAGACAAGACGATCCCGGGCACCCTGCCGATGACCTGCAACGTCTCTCAGCTCCCTATCGTGGGCACGCCTGGAAAGAGCCTGCAGGACAACACCCTCGTGCACGAAGGCCGCAAGTACCACTTCGCATCCGAGGTGGACAAGTGGATCTTCGAGCAGAACCCGAACCGGTACAAGCACCACAAGAGCCTCATCGACCGCTTCCTCGGCGGCGAGATCCAGCCCGCCGACCTCGACGGTGTCCTCGAGTACATGGGTCTCGGCGTGGTCAGCGAGGGCGGCAACGACGCCCACAACTATGCCTGGCTCGACCACTACCGCAACAGCCTGGCAACGGCCGGCTGATCCCCCGTTCACCAAGGAGACACAGCCATGGCACCATTCCCCATTTCCTCGAAGTTCCACGGTGACTTCGTCCTCAAGCTCGTTGCGGTCGACACCGACAACACGATCGACGAGGTCGCCGCGGCGGCGGCCGAGCACTCGGTCGGCATCCATGTCCCCGATCAGCCAGGGAAGGTCATCCGCGCGCGGGCCCAAGACGCCGATGCACCGTTCCCCCGGGATATGAAGCTGTCCGACACAGGGCTCGAGCCGACCGACACCATCGAGTTCTACTTCAGCGAGGTCTAGATGACTACCGAACCCACTGCCGCTGCCCAGATCGCCGACCCGGTCGGTCCCGTCGTGCAGGCCGGCGAGATCGCCGAGGCTGTCGCCGAAGCCGCTCGCATCGATAACGAGGGCAAACGCGTCGACATCCGCAACCGTGGCTCCTATGTGCGTGTCGAGGTCGACGGCGGCGAGTGTGTCCTGTACCGCGCCACGATCGAAGAACAGCTCGGGCGCCCGTTCCAGATGCATGAGCTCGAGGTCAGCATGCCGTCCTTCGTCGGGCGCATCGAAACCGGAACCGAACGCGTCCGGTTCTACCTCGCCAGCCACGCCACCGCCCGCAAGGAGGAAACCGCATGACCGCATCACTGCGCCCGCTGAAGACCTGGAGCCACCTCGCCGCACGCCGGCGTCGCCCGAGCGAATACGAGATCGTCTCGACGAAGCTGCACTGGCACCTGCGTGACAAGGAGCAGCCCTGGGACGTCGCCCACGAGGGTTACATGGCGGACTGGTATCGCCGGTACCGCAACGGAAGCCCGGTACAGCACTCGGATTGGGACGCCTTCCGTGACCCGGACGAGCTCGTCTACCGCTCCTACAACATCCTGCAGGACGGTCAGGAGAACTACGTCGAAGGCCTGCTGGATCAACACAACGAGGAGGAGCACGACAAAAGCCTCGACTCCGAATGGGTTGCCTGTCTGGCGAAGCTGTACGCCCCGGGCCGGTATCTGCTGCACACGGTGCAGATGGCCAGCGCCTACCTGGTGCATATGGCGCCTGCCAGCACGATCAGCAACTGCGCGGCCTTCCAGTCGGCGGACCAGCTGCGGTGGCTGACGCACACCGCCTACCGCACCGCCGAACTGGCCCAGTCGCATCCGTCGCTCGGATTGGGTTCCTCGGAGCGGGCGCACTGGGAGGAATCACCTGCTTGGCAACGCTTCCGCGAACTGACCGAATGCGTGCTCGCCACCCGGGACTGGGCAGAGTCCTTCGTCGCGCTCAACCTGGTCGCCAAGCCCGCGATCGACGAGGCGTTCTTCCGGCAGCAGGCGATCAGCGCCCGCCGCCACGGTGACACCCTTTTCGCGCTGCTGGCCGAGGCGGCGTTGCGCGACAGCGAGCGGTCCCGCCGCTGGTCGATCGAGCTGGTCCGCCACCTCGCCGAGAACCCGGCCAATGTGCCGGTGGTGCAGAAGTGGCTGGAGCGGTGGTCACCGCTCGCCGATGCCGCGATCGACGCCTTCTGTGCGGAACTGCCCGACAACCCGGACGCCGCGTCGGCCGCGATCAGCGCGTGCCGCGCTTTCCGCAACCAGTTGCCGCTCGGGGGCTGAGATGCGCACTTCGGAGCACATCAGCCGCTCTTCGAGCAGCGCTCCGGCAGGGTTGCAGCAGGCAGGCAACGTCACCACGGTGACGACCGCCGACGGCCTGTCGTTCCACTGCCCGGAGGGCGACACACTGTTGCGTGCCGCCCTCCGGGCCGGGATCCCGGCCGCCTACGAGTGCAACAGCGGCGGCTGCGGGACCTGCAAGATCGTTGTCCACGACGGGCAGGTCGACCAGCTCGACCCCGACCCACCGGGCCTGTCCGACCGTGACCGGCGCAAGGGCAAACTGCTCGCCTGCCAGTCGGCGCCACGCACCGACTGCACGGTGAAACTGGCCGCCGCCGCTTCCTGGCCTGCCGGGCACGTGCGACCGCAGCGCCTGGCGGTGCAGGTCGTCGCCGTTCGTGAGCTGACGCACGACCTGCGGGAGATCACGCTACGGGCCGATGCGCCTGCCGAGTTCCTTCCCGGCCAGTACGCGATGCTCAGCATCGCAGCCGGGAGCGCCGAGGGAGCGCAGCCGCAGCCCGAGCGGGCGTATTCGATGTCGAACCTGCCGAATCCGGAGGGGCTGTGGCAGTTCCAGGTGAAACGGGTGCCCGCAGGTCTCGTCTCGCCGCGGCTGGTCGACGAGGTGCGTATCGGTGATCGGATCTTCCTCGACGGCCCCTATGGCCATGCCCATCTACAGCCGACCGATCGTGATGTCGTCTGTATTGCGGGCGGGTCCGGGCTGGCGCCGATGGTCTCGGTCGCCCGTGGTCTCGCGGCCCGGGACGACGCGGCCGACCGGCGGCTGCACTTCTTCTACGGCGGGCGGCGCGAAGAGGATATGTGCGCACGGGAATTCGTGGAGGAGGTGACGTCCAGCCTGCGTCAAGCCTCGCTGGCCGAAGCGATCTCCGAAGAAGCGACGAATGGTTGGCGTGGAGCCCGCGGCTATGTCCACGAGCTGGTGGCCGACTATGAGTTGCCCGGCCTCGCCGACCACGAAATCTATGTCGCGGGCCCGCCGGTGATGACGGACGCGGTCGTCCGGTTCCTCGTCCTGGAACGCCAGGTGCCTGCGGAACGCGTTCATTTCGACCGATTCTACTGAGGACCAGCAATGGCATTCGAACATGTGACCACGTTCGACGACCTGTGGGAGGGCGAGATGGAGTCCTTCACGGTCGGCGATCAGGAGATCCTCGTCGCCCACCTGGAAGGCGGAGAGGTGATCGCCACGCAGGCGATCTGCCCGCATCAGCAGGTGGAGCTCGTCGAAGGCGAACTCCAAGGCAATTCCCTGACCTGCAAAGCGCACCTGTGGCAATTCGATCTGCCGACCTGCAAAGGGGTGAATCCGGGACATGCGCAGCTGGCGAAATTCCCGGTGAAGATCGAAGGCGAAGACATCTACGTCGATCCGACCGGAGACACGCCCAAGGTTGCCCATTCATGACACCGTTGCCGCACGACTCTACGAGGAGGCCCTATGCCTTTCGTCCGCATTGATTGGTTTCCGGGACGGTCGCTGGAACAGAAGCGTGAAATGGTCGCGACCCTGACTCCGGAAATAGCCAGGATCGCGAAGTGCAAGCCCGAAACCATCCAGTTCATTTTCACCGATGTCACTCGGGAGGACTGGGGTCGAAACGGTCGATTGTTCTGCGACTACTACGAATACGAGAACGATCCCGAATAACTTCTTCGCCGAAATCGCGAGGAAACAACACGTCACAAGGGGAACATCATGGTTACGCTGAACGCGGACATGGGTGAGTCGTTCGGAATCCACACATTCGGAAACGACGACAAGCTCGTGGATCTCGTCGATACGGTCAATGTCGCCTGCGGATTCCACGCGGGTGATCCGACGGGAATGCACGAGACGGTCGCCAAGGCGCTCGCCGGCGGCGTCACCGTCGGGGCGCATCCTGGTCTCCCGGACCTCGTCGGTTTCGGGCGCCGTGAGATGAAGCTCTTCCAGGACGAGGCGGCCGATATCGTGCGATACCAGGTCGGTGCGCTCGTCGCCTTTCTCAAGGCCGAGGGCGGAACACTGGACCACATCAAGGCCCACGGTTCGCTGTATGGCATGTCGTCGCGGGACCCGGAACTGGCCGAGGCCATCGCGAAAGTCGCGGCCGAATACGAAGTTCCGATCTTCGGCATCGCCAATACCGAACACGAAAAGGCCGCACAGAAGCTCGGCGTGCCGTTTGTCGCCGAATTCTATGTCGACCTCGGTTACCGTGCCGACGGTGGTCTGATCGTCGCGCGCCGACCCCACGCCACCCCGGTCGACGAGGCGACCGAACGCGCCCGCAAGGCGCTCACGGAGGGTATCGCAACGGCGGTCACCGGTGAGGAGTTCCCGATTCGCGTCGACTCGGTCTGCGTACATTCCGATACTCCGAACGCCATCGAGATCGCCCAGGCGGTCCGTAATGTCCTGTCCACTCTGTAACGGCACCGAGCGCGCGTCGCTCCCGATTCGAAAGGCACTTCCGTGAGCGAGCACCACGTCATCTCGCCGTTGCCCGGCGTTTTCTACCGATCACCCGCCCCCGGTCAGCCGCGGTTCGTCGAGACAGGCGCAACTGTCGATGCGGACCAGACGATCGGCCTCGTCGAGATCATGAAACAGTTCACCGAGATCAAGGCCGGTACGTCGGGCGTGCTCACATCGTTCGCGGCGGAAGACAACGGTACTCTCTCGCCCGGCGATGTGATCGCCGTCATCGAAACGAAGTGAAGAACCATGCGTAAGTTACTCATCGCCAACCGAGGCGAAATCGCGGTAAGGATCGTGCGGGCCGCACGTGAGCAGGGCGTGGCAACGGTCGCGGTCTACAGCGAGGCCGACAAAGACGCCGAACATGTCCGGGCTGCCGATGAGGCAGTGCTGGTCGGGCCGGCTCCGGCGACGGCGAGCTACCTCTCGGTCGATGCCATCCTGGCCGCGGTCCGGTCCAGCGGCGCCGACGCCGTACACCCCGGATACGGTTTCCTTTCGGAGAACGCCGACTTCGCTCGAGCCGTCCTCGATGCCGGTGCAGTGTGGGTCGGGCCGAGCCCGAGCGCGATTCGCGAAATGGGCGACAAAGTAGCCGCTCGCAAGAGCGCCGAGGCAGCAGGCGTCCCCACCGTCCCCGGGTCGGTGGGTGAAGTACACGATGCCGGCGAAGCCGAGCAAGTGGCCGAACGCATCGGTTTCCCCTTGGCCATCAAGGCAGCGGCAGGCGGTGGTGGTCGCGGTATCCGCGTTGTCGAAAAACAGGAGGATCTGGCCGCCGCGATCAGCACCGCCCAGGCCGAAGCCCGCGCGGCGTTCGGTAGCGATGCGGTGTACGTGGAGCGGTTCATTCCCCGCGCCAGGCATGTCGAGGTGCAGATCTTCGGCGACGGCAAGAACGCTGTGCATCTCGGCTTACGGGACTGTTCGATGCAGCGCCGCAGGCAGAAGGTTGTCGAGGAAGCCGGGGACCTCGGTCTGCCGGAGCGGATCGTTGCCGGTATGTCCGAGTCCGCGGTGCAGCTCGCGGCCAGCGTCGGTTACTCCGGAGCTGGCACAGTCGAGTTCTTGTTCGACGAACTGCGCACCGAGTACTACTTCATCGAGATGAACACCCGCATCCAGGTGGAGCATCCTGTCACCGAGATGATCTACCAGCGGGACCTGGTGGGTGAGCAGCTCCGGGTTGCTGCGGGCAACCCGCTGTCGTTCACCCAGGCCGACCTGGTCCCGTATGGCCATGCGATCGAGGTCCGGATCAACGCGGAGAACCCGCAGCTGAACTTCCTGCCCAGCCCGGGGACCATCGAGCGGTTCGATCTGCCTGCGGGCCCGTTCGTTCGCGTGGACAGCGGTTTCAAGGCGGGTTCGGTGGTCGCACCGTTCTATGACTCGATGCTTGCGAAGGTCATCGTCTGGGGCAACGACCGCCCCACCGCGCTGGCTCGTATGCAGCGTGCCCTGCAGGAGCTCGCGATAGAGGGCGTCACCACCACGGCTTCTTTCGTGAGTGCCGTGCTCGCGGCCGAGGACTTCCAGACCGGCCGCTACCACACGACATGGCTCGAGCAGTGGATGACCGACCTGGAGGCGGCCGATGCCTGACCAGCCGACAACTCGCTACTCCTGGGGCGCCGATGAGCACCTCGTCGTCCAGCTCGCCGAGGAGATGACGCTGGCGGCGAACTTCACCGCGATGGCGATCAGCACCCGGCTGAGCGAACGGAGCCTCGACGGAGTCCTCGACATCTGCCCCGCGAACGCCTCGCTGCTCATCCGATTCGATCCCGACCGGCTGGAGCCGGCGACGTTGGAAGGCGTCGTGCGGGATATCGAGGCCGAAGTCGCGCAGCAGACACAGCCCGCGATCCGCACCCGCCTGCTGGAGATCCCGGTCTGGTACGACGACCCCGTCACCCGTGAGGTCGGGGCGAAATTCCGCGACCGGCATCAGCGGCCCGAAGGCAGTGACATCGAGTACGCGATGGCCGAGCTCGGTCTCGGTTCGGTCGAGGAGTTCATCGATCGGCACTCGTCCGCCCCGTGGCTGGTGTCGATGGTCGGCTTCGTCGCAGGCCTGCCGTTCATGTTTCAGATGGTCGAGCGTCAGTGGCAGATCGAGTTGCCGAAGTACCTGCGCCCCCGGACCGAGACACCGAAACTCACCGTCGGTCACGGTGGCTGTTTCGCCTGTATCTACTCGGTGAAAGGCGCCGGCGGCTACCAGATGTTCGGGCTGACCCCGCTGCCGATCTTCGACCCGGAACGGAAGCACTCGGTCTTCGCTGAGTCCATGGTGCTCTTCCGGCCCGGAGACATCGTCAAATTCCGCCCGATCGATGTGGCCGAGTACGCACAGCTGGAGGCTGCGGCGGAGCGCGGCGAAAACGTCTACAAGTCGGTCCGAGTCGATTTCGAGCTCAATGAATTCCTGGCCGCCCCCGACGCATACAACAAACACCTGTTGGGAGCTCTCGATGCACGTTGAGGTCATGGAGGCGGGCCTGGCGACGACCGTGCAAGATCTCGGTCGAAGCGGCGCGTACAACGTCGGCATCCCGCCCTCCGGGGCACTCGATCAGGAATCGGCCAAGCTCGCCAACCTGCTGGTGGGAAACGAGGTCGACGCCGCCGTGCTGGAAGCTCCTTATCTGGGCCCACGGCTGGCCTTCACCGGACCCTCGGTGGTCGCGGTCACCGGCGCACAGGCGCAGGTGATGCTCAACGGCACCGAAGTACCGGCGTGGGAAGCGTTCCAGGTCGACGACGGCGATGTGCTCTCTTTCGGCTACATCCAGAGTGGGGCCCGCCTCTATATCGCGATCGCAGGCGGTTTCGACGTCCCGCTCGTGCTCGGGTCCAGGTCCACCTACGGGTTGGGCGCCCTCGGTGGGTTCCAGGGACGTTTGCTGCGAGCAGGGGACAAGCTGCCCGTAGGCGCCGCGGTCACCGGCTTCGTGCCCCGATCGATCCCCGCCTCCGCACGTCCTGGCTGGTCACGCGAGGTGGAGTTGCGCGTGGTGCTCGGGCTGTACGACTACCGTCTGACCGGCGAAGCGACCGAGGCCCTGCTCGAAACGGTATGGACGCTCACCCCGGTGGCCGACCGGACCGGATTCCGGTACGCGGGGGCGAAGCTGGCGTTCAAGGAACGTGAACAGCCGTTCGGTGCAGGATCCGACCCGTCGAATATCGTCGATGCGGGCTACCCCATCGGATCCATCCAGGTCCCGAGTGGATCCGAACCGATCATCCTGCACCGTGATGCCGTTTCCGGCGGCGGGTATGCCATGGTGGGCACCGTCATCAGCGTCGATATGGATTCGGTAGCGCAGTCGGCGCCGGGCACGAACACCCGCCTGCGCGCGGTGTCGCTCGACGAGGCGCTGCAAGCCCGACGCCACGCGAAGACCCGTTTCGCGAATCTGGCAGACAAGCTCACCTGAGTCGTGGCCCGCGCCGCTGCCGGCGGCGCGGGCCACGACCTCGCCTGTTACGGAACCCGGACCGTCCGACGCGGATCCACCGTGAAATCGACGCGCTTGTTCAAGGCCAGAGCCTCTTCGTAGTCGACTTCCCGGAAACGGATGGTGTCGCGTCCCGGACGCATCTGCCCGACCTTCCACAGTGCGCAGTAAGGGACGGTGGCTACCACCGCGAAGCCGCCTGAGGTGTTGCCGTCCATACCCAGGATCGTCAGCACATCACCGTTCGCCAGCACACCGCCCGCGGGATATGCGGCGTCGAGAACATTGGACGGGTGGCCGCCCGCGGTACCTCCGTCGGGTCGCGCCCAGGTGAACCGGTGCGGATTCAGGCGGGTGCTGATGCGGTCGGAGTTCAGGTCGACCCGCCATTGCCTGCGCAGCAGTTCCGCCCAGTCGTCGTCGGTCAGGTAGTCGGGGCTGGCGTGCGGCCCCTGGATGATCTCGACTTCCCAATCGGTCACGAATCGCGGGCGCATCGACTCGGGAAGGCGTCGGCGGGGGAGCCGGGCCCTGCTGCGGGTCGAGAGCAGATCGCCGCGGACCAGCGCCCGGCCCTCCACGCCACCGATGCCTGCGACGAGCGAGGTCGCCGCCGACCCGTAAACCTCGGGCACCGCGATGCCGCCGCGGACCGCGAGATAGAGCCGGAACCCTGGGCCGCCTGCCCCCACTGTCCGCAGTATGTCGCCGGACCGCACGTCGAGCGTCTCCCAGGCCGGGAACGGTATGTCGTTCAGCAGGACCGCGGTACCGTCCGGTGCGGCGATCGCTATCTGGGTATCGATCAGGAACGCGACCGACAGCCCGATCTTGGGAACTTCGAGGGCCGGGGCCCCGACGGGGTTGCCGACGAGAATGTTCGCGGCACGCATCGACACATGGTCCATGGGACCGGCCGCAAAGTAGCCCAGCGACGTCAGTCCCAGGCGTCCGGGCCAGGCCTGGACGGTGGTCTGCAGGCCAGGATCGATGATCTCGATCGATGTCCGGATGCTCACGGGACCTCCACTCTGCTGGCGGCCAGCTGACGTTCGGCTACGATGGCGGCCGCCTTGGGAGCGAGACGGGCGATTTCGTCGAGATACTCCGCGACGACGAAGTCGTCGTCGGCGATCTGGTACTCGTAGCTGCCTTCGAACACGCGCAGCCGCAGGGTGAGCAATTCTTTTTCGGTAACCCGGGTGAATGTCACCCGGTCACCGACCTGGAACAGATTCGACCGCGCGGCGACGGCCGCCGGGGCGGTTTCTCCCGTCCCGCTGTCCGAATTACCCGCGGAATTACCCGCGAAATTGCGGTTCCACAGCGGCAGGGTACGGCCGAACAGTTGATAACTGCCGGGCGCTTCGACCGGGTACAGCACGACGCAGGGTCCGCCGATGCCGACGGCGCCCTCCGCGGTCCACATTCGCGCAGGGTTGTATTTCGGCGCCGAGATCTGGGTCAGCGGGTCCATCGAGAACAGCGAAGGAAGCCCGGGAAAGTAGCCGATGAAGGCATTCCACCAGGTCGTTGCGAGGAAACGAGCGAAGAACTCCTCCCGGCTGGGGAAACCGTTGTAGCGCACGATGTAGTCGATGTTGTCCCCGTCCCTGACATTGGGCGCGTCGTTGCGGGTGGTGATCCGGTAGTACTTGACGGCTTCGCGGGTCATTTCGTCGTCGAACGCGATCGGGAGCGTCACTGTGCGGCTCGGCAGGACCAGTGACTCCAGATCGGGTGCGGATCGCTCGCGCGCGATCACTTCCTGCAACAGCCGGGTGCGTGAGATGCGATCCGGATCGAACGTCACCATCATCGAACGGAAGCCGGGCGCGGTATCTATCACGCCGTCGACCGGGTCGGTGACAAGAGCCTGGCGCAGTGCGTGGACACGGAAGTTCAACCGCAGGTCGACCTCCATATCGCCGTATTCGACCAGGATCTGGTGGTTACCTGCCTGTCGCACCTGCACGGCCGGCCGTGAGAGGCCGCCCGGCAGCGCGTGCAGAACCGTGCGAGAGGAGGGCATTGCTGTCCGATCTTGTCGGGGAGGTCAGGGCGATATCCGATACTGCTTCGAATGATGGCCGGTGTCGACTGTGGTGCAATGCTCCGCTGTGTACAACAGCGGGGCCACGTCGCTCCACGTCGGCCAGGCCTTGCCGGTATGCCCATATCGCATGCTGGGAGGCCACGAATCGGAAGGGGGTCGCAGCCACGATGACCGACTCCGCTGATGCGGTTGCCCGCGCGCACCGCGAGTTGGTTCGCGCATCGGTTGCTGCCCAGGGCACCAGAGGTATCGCCGAGCGTATCGCTGCCATGGTCGGCGGCTGGATGCTGCTGCTGGACGGAACCGGTGCTCCGCTCGCTTCGATCCCGGAGGGCGCCCGCGCTCACTTGGCGCTGGTGCAGACCGAGCTGACCCGGTTCGCTACCCGTGCGCGCCCCACCGCGATGTCGCTCACCATCCCAGGGGAGACCGTATCGATCCGGTCGGTCGGAGTGGCCGGACGTATTCGTGGTTTCATCGCCATCGGGCGGGCGAATCCGCTCAACGCCGTCGAGCGCTCGCTCGTCGACACGGCGACCTATCTGCTCGCCGAGGACCTGCACCGCAGCGACGAGCTGCGGCAAGCTGCGCGAAACAATCGCCTGGCTGTACTGCAGCTGCTGCTGGGCGGCCACGCCGAGGTCGCCCGCACCACGAGTGAGACCCTGCGTGTTCCCATCCCCGACGGGCAGGTCAGGGCCGCCCTGCTCGGTGTGCCGCGCCGCCACGCGCTCGATCTCCTCGAGGCAGCCGAGAACGACCATGCGCTGCGCCGGATCGAGACGGTGATCGCGGAGCTACGGCCGGGCCGAGTCGGGATCGTGCTGCCGACAGCCGAGGGTGACGTACGGACGCTAGAGGCGATCCTGCGCCGGGTGCCGCACGGCCGTGGCGCCGTGACCGATACGGTCGAGGTGGCCGAACTGCCGGAGGCATGGCGGCGAGTGCGCGGTGTCTTCGAAGCAGCACCGGACAAGCCGGGAAAGTTGTATATGGCCAGGGATGTTTCCGAGGCGGGCCTGCTCAGGCATCTGAGCGGGCCCGATACCCGGGCATGGGCGCAGGCGGCGCTGGCACCGGTCACCGAACTCGATCAGGGATCCAAGGTCGATTTCTCGCAGACGTTACGCGCCTTCCTCGCCCACAACGGTCAGGCAGACGCTTCCGCAGGTGCCCTCGGCATCCACCGCCATACGCTGCGCTATCGAATGACCCGCATCGCCGATACGCTCGGTCGCGATCTCGACGACCCTACTGTTCGGGCCGAATTGTGGTTCGCGCTGCAGCTGTATCCCGGCGACTGACCGCAGCGATACGGCTCACACCAAAGCGTTCCGCAACCCTTCCAGACCTTCGGCGCACGCCGGTCCGAACGCGTCCGCGAGGTCGGCGGGCTCGATCTCGGTGCTGTACACCACCAGCGCGCGGTCTTCGCCGACGTCGAGAACGTCGACTGTGCCCAGATGGTCGGTGATCGGGAGGTCTCCGTCGACCACCCGGTACTGCAGTCGGCGCAGCTGGTCGTCCAATGTCACAACGATTTCTTCCAGCCGGCTGCCGTCCTGCAGCGTGACCGTACGGCGTTGCTGATCACCGGTGGAAGCGATGATTGCCGGAAACCAGCGGCTGATGCCGGGGACGTCCCGGACCAGCTGCCACACCGCGTCGGGGCTTTGGTCGATCAGTACATGGGAGCGAAGTGTTGCCATAGGGTTCCTCTGCTGTCGGCGTGACTACTGTCGATCGGCTACCAGCCTGCCCGACTCCGGGTGTGCGGCGAGTGCGCAATCTGGACAGGTCCGCACGAGCTGTTGTGACAGACGGCGCATTTCAGCCGACCCTCGGAGTTGACACCCTTCTCCGGGCCGGTGGTGGTCCGCTGCTGAGCACGGTGCTGCGGCGTCGAGCCACCACCAGCGCACGAATCCCGGATCGGAAAGCGAGAGCGGAGTTGCGCGATATGAATTTCTTGGAGACGGTGCCCACCGGCCTGCTCATCGGCGGCGAGTGGCGCGAAGCCGACGACGCGAGCCGCTTCGTGGTGGAAGATCCAGCGACGGGTGACCCGCTGGCCTATGTTGCCGACGCAGGCGCTGCGGAGATGGCGGCCGCGTTGGACGAGGCGGCGAAGGCTCAGGAAGCCTGGGCCGCCACCGCACCCCGGTGGCGCTCGGAATTGCTGCGAGCGGCCTACGAGGAGGTCGTTCGGCGGGCCGAGGACTTCGCTCTGCTGATCACACTCGAGATGGGGAAACCTCTGGCCGAATCGCGCGGCGAGGTCCGCTACGGCGCCGAGTTCTTGCGCTGGTTCGCCGAGGAAGCGGTGCGCATCGGGGGCCGCTGGTCGCAGTCTCCGGAGGGCACGACCCGTCTGCTCACGATGAAGGAGCCGGTCGGGCCGACGTTGATGATCACGCCGTGGAATTTCCCGCTCGCCATGGCGACCCGCAAGATCGCGCCGGCGATCGCCGCCGGGTGCACCATGGTGCTCAAACCCGCCGAACAGACACCGCTCACCTCGTTGGCGTTCGCCGAGCTACTCCGGTCGGTGGGGCTGCCCGCCGGTGTTCTCAACGTCGTCACCACCACCCGTGCCGCCGAGGCCATTACACCGCTACTACAGGACTCCCGGCTGCGAAAGCTCACCTTCACCGGGTCGACAGCGGTCGGCAAACGGCTGATGGCGCAAGCAAGTGACCAACTTCTGCGGGTGTCGATGGAACTCGGCGGCAACGCGCCGCTACTGGTCTTCGCCGATGCGAACATCGACCGCGCGGTCGAGGGCGCGATGATAGCGAAGATGCGCAACGTGGGGCAGGCGTGCACCGCCGCCAATCGCCTGCTGGTGCACGAGTCGGTCGCCGCGGAGTTCGGTGCCCGGTTCGCGGCCGCGATGGCTGCGCAACGGATGGGCCGGGGCACCGACCCCGACGTACAGGTCGGGCCGCTGATCGACGAACGGGCGCGGGAGAAGGTGGCCCGGCTGGTGTCGGACGCCGCCGCACACGGTGCGCAAGTGCTCACCGGCGGTTCCGTACGCACAGGAGCGGGCTACTTCTTCGAGCCCACCGTCCTGACCGAGGTCGGCGATCACGCCATCACCCGGGAGGAACTGTTCGGTCCGGTGGCGCCGATCTCGACGTTCGTCTCCGATGACGAGGCCGTCGCGATGGCCAATGCCACCGAGTATGGGCTGGCCTCGTATGTCTTCTCCGAGAACATGTCCCGCATCCTGAACGTCGTCGAGGGATTGCAGTTCGGCATGGTCGGCGTCAACCAGGGCGTGGTGTCGAACGCCGCCGCGCCGTTCGGCGGTATCAAACATTCCGGCTTCGGCAGGGAAGGCGGAGCCGAGGGCATCGAGGAGTACCTCGCGACGAAGTACGTGGGTATCGCGCCCTGACCTCACCAGTGATCGACCGCCCGTTCCGACCCGGAAGTTGCTGTGATGAACGACCACGCCACACCGATTCCCACACCCAAGGTGACCTTCGAATACGCGCGCTCTTGGCTGCTGATCGCCGCGAATGATCTCGATCTGTACGAACCGGGCTTCGCCTCCCGAGCAGACGTCGTCATTCTGGACTTGGAGGACGGCGTTGCCGCACCGGACAAGCCGAATTCCCGCTCGCATGTGGCCGAACGGCTACGGACCGGACACCGTGCCTGGGTTCGAATCAACGACGCCGAATCCACGTTCTGGTCCGATGATCTCGCCGAACTCGGCGATATGCCCGGATTGGCGGGAGTGGTTCTTGCCAAGACCGAACACGGCGATCAGGTCGACGCGACCGCAGCCCGGCTACCCCGCGCTCTGCCGATTGTCGCGCTGATCGAATCAGCCGCCGGGCTCGAAGCGGCGGCGGATATCGCGGCTCGTACCGCCACCTCGCGGCTGGCTTTCGGCAGCGGCGACTTCCGGCGCGATACCGGAATATCCGACGATCCGCTGACCATGCTGTATCCACGGTGCCGGTTGACCGTAGCGAGCCGCGCAGCCGGCCTCCCCGGACCCATCGACGGCCCAACGGTATCTCGGGATCTCGAGGCACTCGAAACCGAAACCGGTCATGCTGCGGCAGCAGGAATGACGGGCAGGCTCTGCTTGCGGCCCGAGCAGACCGGTGTAGTCGATCGCCTGCTGTCACCGTCGAGAGCCGAGGTCGACTGGGCGAGAGAATTTCTCGACCAGCACACCCAAGACCCGACACCTGTTCGGGACGGGTCTCACCTTCCCCGGTTGGCGCGTGCCACGAAGCTGGTGGAGCTGGCTCGGATCTACACATAGCAGGTGTCTCGAGGTCAGCGCAGCGGGTTGAAAGGAGCCAGCTCGGCCGGGACACGGCCGGTGGCGATGGTGTCGGCGAGCAATCGTCCGGTGGCTGGTCCGAGGGTGATGCCCCACATGCCGTGACCACCGGCAACGAGCACCCGGCGAGAACGGGTCCGGCCGATCAGGGGCAGCCCGTCCGGGGTGCATGGGCGTGAGCCCACCCATTCGTCCTGGCGGGAATCGAGGTCCGCACCGCGCAGCAGCGGGCGTGCGGTGTCGGCGATTGCTTCGATCCGCCGCCGGTCCAGCGCTGCCTCCGGGCTGCGGAACTCCATCATCCCTGCCACGCGAAGCCGGTCGCCCAACGGCGTGCACGCCACCCGCTGCGCCGGGAAGTACACCGGCCCGGCCGGTACATGATCCACGGCGACCGAGAAGCTGTAGCCTCGGCCGGCTTGCACGATGGTCCGCACCCCGAACCGGCGCGCGAGCCCACCCAGCCACGCACCAGATGCCAGCACCACCGAGCCGCAGCTGAGGGTTTGCGCCCCGACGGTGACCCGCACCTGCGGCCCGTCGTCGGAGATCGCAGTGACCTCGCCGTCGCGAATCTCCCCACCGCGCTCGCGCACCGCGTCGGCCAGTTGCCCGACATAGCTGCCCGGATTGATGAACCGCTGATCGTGCAGCAGGACGGCCGCGCCGATCTCGTCCGAAAGCGATGGCTCGATCTCCTGCGCATCCTTGCCGGTGAGGACATCGAATCCGATCTCCTGCCCGGCGGCACGGATGTGTTCGAGCTCTTCGAGCATCACGCGCCGTTCGGCCTCGGTGCGATAGGCCATGAGAAAGGTTTTGGCTTCCTCGGTGCGCCCGCGCACCCCACCGTCGGCGAGGATATCGAAGCTCTCCAGGGCGAGCCGGTTGATCGGCACCAGGGAGCCCATCGCGGAACGCCATCGTGACTGAGTGCTGTTGCGCGCGAACCCGGCGAGGAACCGCATCAGCCGAATATCGGCGCTGGGCGGGATATAGACCGGTGACGACGGGCTCAGCATGGTGCGTAGGCCGTACCGCAGGACCGCCGGTTCGGGCAGCGGGATACTGATCCCCGGCGTCAGCCACCCGGCATTGCCCCACGATGCGCCGCCGGCCACCCCGACCCGATCCACCACGGTGACCTCGATGTCGTGCTCCTGCAGGAACCACGCCGTGCACAAGCCGACCATGCCAGCGCCGACGACCACGACGTGTTCGCGGGGCTTGTTGTCTCCGGCCATGTCCGCCTCCTGATGCGCGATATTGCGATGTCGACTGCCTCGATCGTCGGGCTGGCGCGGTGGCCTGTCATCGTCGAGTCGCTCCAATGAACACGCGTCTGATTGTGGTCTCAGTACGAGTGCCAACTAAAGCAATGTGCGAGGGTGGCGCCATGATTCGGATCGCAGAGCTGGTGGAGGCGCTGGGCGGGGCACTGCTGCACCGACTGGTCGAAGGGGCCGAGGATCGGGTCGGCGATGTGGTGATGGGAGAGCGCGACGAGATCGTCGCAAACCGTCCCGGCGCCCTCATCCTCGGTGCCGGGGTGCACGCTCCCGACGACGCGGCGGCCCTGCTGTCCCGCGCGGCCGATGTCGGAGCCGCGGCCGTGGTGCTGCGCGCCCCGATCGACGCGCGGCTCGCCGAGCATGCGGCCGAACTCGGTGTCGGCTTGCTCGAGTTGCCACGGCAGGCATCGTGGACCCACCTCGTGTGGCTGACGCGCAGCGTCCTCGACCGCTCGCTCGGGGTGATGGCAGCACGGGACATCAACGTCTACAGCGAGCTCGTCGTCTTCGCCGATGCCGCGGCGGGAATCGTCGGCGCGCCGGTAACGATCGAGGACGCGCAATCGCGGGTGCTGGCGTACTCGGCGGTCCAGGACAGCGCCGACCCCGCCCGGATCTCCACGATCGTCGGTCGCCGGGTACCCGACGAGGTGACCTCGTATTTCCGTTCCCGCGGCGTCTTCCGCAAGCTTCATCGCTCCAGCGAACCGATCTGGGTCGAGGCAGGCCCCGATGGTGTCCTGCCGCGACTGATCATCCCGGTGCGCGCAGGTGGTGAACTGCTGGGGTCGATCTGGGCGGTGGCGACCGAGCCGGTACCGCAGGAGAAGGTTCGGGAGCTGACACAGGCGTCCGCGACGCTTGCTCTGCACCTGCTGCGGCTGCAGGCGCAGACCGGCGCCGCCGGGTGGATGGTCGCCGAACGGTTGCGGTCCGTGCTGCTCGCCCCGGCATCCGATGCGCAGGCAGCGCGGACATGGCTGCCGACGGGCCCCTTACGGGTGGTCGCGCTCGGCGCATCCGAAACCGGCGACGATCCGCACCATCGCCTCGGCCTGTGGGAGTCGATTGTGCGGCGCTACGGGTGGGGGCAGCCGCTGATCACCGACGTCGACGGGGTGCCGGTGACGGTCGTCCGCGCGGCGGGTACACCTCGTACGGTGGGGAGCTGGTCATGGTTGCGGGCTATCGCCGCCGAGGTGTACGCCCATGACAAGTCGATGTTCGTTGCGGCTGGTGGCGAGGCCGACCGGGTGGAAGCGTTGCCCCGGTCCCGTGCGGAGGCGGTTGAGGTGAGCCGGCTGATCGTGGACGGCCGGGCAGGCGGTCCGGCGCTCGGGCTGGAGGAGGTGTGGCATGAGGTGACCCTCGAGCGGGCCGGTGCCGCGATGCGGACCGAATCCGGGTTGCTCGGCGGGCCGGTGCCGCTGCTGCTCGAACAGGATCGATTGCGTGGCACCGATTTCGCCGCAACTTTGCTGGCCTATCTCGAACATTTCCGCAGGCCGGCTGAGGCGGCGCGCGCCCTGCACATTCATCCGAATACCCTGCGCTACCGGATGGGGCAGATAGGGCAGCTCGTCGATATGGAGCTCGACGATCCGCGGGTTCGTTTGGCGCTGCAGTTGCAGCTCGTCGCGACCGCGCGGACTTTGGACGCCGAGTGAGCTGCGACAAGTGAGACAGCTGCGCCGGCCTCGGTCGGATCCCGTGACAGCCCTCTCATGCCCGGTTGGAGTGGTGTATTCCGGTCGGGCTGGGACGTAGGGGAGCGGGTTAGCGGATGGTAGTGCGGGTAGTCGCGGTAACGGTGCACCTGGCACCGACCGGATGCTGTTGACGCCGAAAGGACGAGATCCGTATGAGCACCCGTGACACCACTACCTTATTGGCGCAGCTGCGCGCCGTCCTCGAATTGACCAACACCGAAATCCAGATCGCCGAAACCCGGATCGCGCAGGCCAGGACCGAGGCGGTGCGCCGCGAGTTGTCCGCGAACGCCGATAACGCCCGCGTCCGTGCCGCGGCCATCGAGGCCGCTCTCCGCGAACTCGGCGGCGTCCCGGAGCTGATCGGCCCCTTCCTCGGGCGGGTCGCCGCCGCGGTCAAGGCGATGGTCGAACAAGCCCAGCCGTTCGACGAAACCCTGCTCGGGGACCTCACCCTCGAACACCAGCTCCTCGACCGTGCCCGCTACATCAAGGTCCTCGCGACCACCACCCAGCAGCCCGCCGTCGTGGCATTGGCGGAGCGGTTGATCACCGCGCACTCGGCGACCGTGGACTGGCTGACCACCGTCCTGGCCGAAGACGCACTCGGCGGGCCTGCCGCATTGCGCCGTTCCCCACTCCAGGCGGCCGCAGGCACCGCAGTGAAGCTGGTCAACACCCCGGTCACCTGGTCTGCCCGTGG
Organism: Nocardia donostiensis; assembly: GCF_002081715.1. Lineage (GTDB taxonomy): Bacteria > Actinomycetota > Actinomycetes > Mycobacteriales > Mycobacteriaceae > Nocardia > Nocardia donostiensis. The sequence goes on from NZ_MUKP01000020.1 coordinate 70,044, forward strand.
CCTCGACCGGGTGCTGGACACCGTCCGTGCTACCCCGCCCGCGCTCGGTGAGCTGCTCGCCCAAGGCGCGCAGGCAGGCGATGTCGCCGTCAAAACTCTCACCGCTTCCCGCGACGCCGCTCTCGTGACCGCCGAGCAGGTCACCCGCCGCGAAGGCGCCGATGCCGCCGCCGACGCACTACATTCGATCCGCACCGCCACCGGCGTCCTCGAACCCGGCGAGCTGCCCATCAGCGACTACCCCGATCGGAACGTCAGCCAAGCTGTCGCCGCCATCAAGGAACTGACCGAGCCCGCCGACGTACGAGCGATCGTCGCCTACGAGGAAGCGAACAAGAACCGGCAGGGCGTCGTCTCTGCCGCTCAGGCCCGGCTCGCGGCGATCGCCCACGAAGTCGCCGGCCTCAGCTGATGCCCCTGCTATACATCCGCTCGCGCCCTTCCGTGACCCTGCACGGATCACAGCGCCGCATGCGAAGCCCTTGGGTTTGTTTCTCTTGCGACAGCAGGGAAGCCGCTCCAAGGGCTTCGATGACTAGTGTGTACGGCACCGGTTGCGTTGGCGCTGGACGCCAGCGGGCAGAATGCTCGCTGGGCTGTCACCTCCGGGCAGGTGACTACACCTCCGCGAGCCAGTACTGGGACCGCGCTCAGATGCCGATCGCTTCAGCGGTTTCTTCGACGCGTTCGCGTACCCAGGTCAGGAATGCGCGCACATCGGCCGCGGGCAGTGTCAGCGGCGACGAGCGAGGGCGCTGAAAACTGCGCAGCGCAGTCATGACGAGGGGCCGGAAATCGCTTTCGGTCAGGGCGATCGACCGCGCAGCGCTTCGTTTGGCCGACCATCGGCCGGTGCGGCAGAACACCACGGATCGACATCCGTTGAGTACCTGGTTGTCCGGCAGGTGACCGCCACCGTCGGTATGTTCGCGAACCGAGGCGAGAATCGCCGCGAACAGGTCGCGTCGGGAGGAGGTCGCCACGATCTGCCCGATCGGCCTCCCATGGAGGAGAAGCCCGCTCTGGCGCGCAATGGAGCGATCGATGACGAACCAGAAAGCCGGGGAATGCTTCGCGTCGAAGTCGGCGCGGTCCGGTAACAGCGGGCCGGTGTTGAGGTTGAGGAGATAGCCGGCCTCGGCGGAGGGATGCACGGTGAAATCCGAGCCGTAAACCACCAGCTCCAGCCCGGCCGCAGGACAGGGGAGGGCGGGGTGGGCGAGTGATACCGCGAGTTCGCGCAGCGTGTGGCCGGGCAGCGACGGATCGACGACGACCATGATATCCACGTCGCTGCGTCCGTGCCGGTAGTCCTGGAGCGCGATGGAGCCCACCGCGCAGACCGTGATGAGGTGAGGCCCGCACACGGTGCGGGTGCGCTGAACGAGCTCTCGCAGGTATGGGCGCAGCTCGACAGGCAACGATCGAGCGTCCACGAGAGAACGTGGCATGCAGCCAGTATCCACACTGCGCCGTGAAACGATGGGGCCATGTCCGGTTTCATGGGTCCGCAACATCTCGCCCGCCGCACCGCCGCTGCAGTCGACGCGGCTGTCGGAGCAGGGCGTGATCTCGGGCTCACCGTGACCGATGTCGCGGTGCTGCACGACCTGTTCTCCGTGGTTGTCCGCCTCGCGCCCGCACCGGTCGTGGCCCGGATTCCCACCGTCTTGCCGCACTACGCAGGCCTCGATTCCCTGGCGCGCCGACAGCAGGCGGAGCTGGACGTGACATGGTGGCTCACCGACCAGGGGACCCCCGTGATCCCTCCCAGTCCCCTCGTGCCGCGAGAACCCGTGCAGCGCGACGGGTTTTCGATGACGTTCTGGCAGTTCGTCGAGGAAGACCGAGACAAAGAGCCCGACTACGTGGCGAACTCCGAAAGCGTCGCCGACCTGCACGCTGCGCTGCGCGCATACCCGGGACGCCTGTCGTTTCTGTCCGCGGCCGAACCGCGGTTCGTCACAGAAAGTCTTGCTCTGCTCGACAAACGCCCCGACCTCATCGGTCGCTCCGAGCTGGACCGCGCCCGTCGCGAGTGGCAGGTCCTGGAACCTCTGGTGCGCTCGCGTACGGCGTTCGGCGAAGCGTTCCCGGGGGTCGACATCCAGCCGATCCACGGCGACTCCCCACCCGCGAACATCTTCCCCGGAGTGGACGGGGATCTCTACTCCGACTTCGAGCTGGTCACGTTGGGTCCCGTCGAATGGGACCTGGCTGCCCTCGGCCCCGTCCACGAATCCGCCTACAACCGCGGCGCCCAACGCAACGGCTCGAGGCCGTTGCGCCGGGATGTCCTGGGCTTCGTGAACGCCGTGGGGATGCTGCGGGCCATCGCCTCCCTCGCACTCGCGCCGCAACTGCCCCCGCTGGTGGAGTACCTGAAACCGGCCGTCGACCAATGGCAGACGATGCCTTTCGCCGGCGGCCTGGCCGTCTGACATCAACGAGTACACTGCGGCCCCCTGACTGTGCCGGCCGGTCATAGAATTGTCTGCGGTTGTTGCTTCCGGCTTGCCATGGGCAAGCGAGTTCGGCCGCAGAGGCATCGGACATGATCTTGCCGACCGAACAATTGTCACGTCCATATCTGGCGACGATCGGGGAGGAGTTTCAGCTATTCGTACCGACGGAGACGTATGGGACATCGTCACCAGCGTGGGACTCACCGCGCTGGGGGTCGCGACGTTCCGGGCACTGGAATCGGCCCATCCCGATCCATTGATCCGCGACGACTACGCGGCGCTGTTCGTCCATGCTGCGGGCGAACAACATTTCCTGGACCTATTGGACGACCCGCCGAAGATCGGCGATACGCCGCTGATTCCCGGATTCATGGGATTCCGGACCAAATTCTTCGACGACTTCTTCCTGTCGGCCGCCGCGGACGGGGGCCGGCAGGCGGTGATACTGGCCGCAGGGCTGGATGCGAGAGCCTACCGGCTGGACTGGCCCACCGGCACCACCGTCTTCGAGATCGACCAACCCAAGGTGCTCGAGTTCAAAGAACGGGTCCTCACCGAACATGCGGCAACACCGAAGGCCGATCGTCGGCCCGTGGCTGTCGACCTGCGTGAGGACTGGCCTGCGGCGCTTGTGTCGGCGGGACTGAACCCCGAGGAACCCACAGCGTGGTCGGCCGAGGGCCTGCTACCGTATCTGCCCGGCACGGCACAGGACGCACTGTTCGAACATATCGACGAACTTTCCGTCCCCGGCAGCCACCTCGGCGTGGAAAGTGCCCCGACGGGCGCCGAGACGAAAAATTTCGCGGCCCTCGAATCCAAGTACTTCGACAAGAACCCGTTCGGTGATATCGACCCGACCGAACTGTTCTACCGCGACGAACGAACCGACCCGGAGCAGTGGCTGCTGGGAAACGGGTGGTCGGTGCGCGCCGCCAGCTCGGCCGAGCTGGCGGCCGCATACGACCGGGCGGTTCCTGAACTACCCGACGAGATCGAACAGGAGTGGCAACGGCCGCGGTATCTGTCCGCGGTCCGCGGGCCGCGCTGAGGGCGGACACCAGCGGCCGTCTGTTCTCGTGCCATCGGATGAAGACGCTGTCATGTCCGCGCCCCCTGCAGCCAGGCCAGCGATGCCACGACCAATGCCTTGACACCCGTATCCAGGGTCGGCTGAACGACCGGGGCGAAGCTGGGGTTGTGGTTGACCGGGATGTCCTGTTCGATGGTGCCTTTCTTCTCGGCTGCGGCGTACGTTGCCGGGTCGGTGCCGCCGAAACCCCAGTAGGTGAACGGGACGCCCAAGGCCCGGGGGATCATACTGAAATCCTCACTACCCATCATGAGATCCATATCATGTGCGGCATCGCCGAAGTACGTCTTGAACGCGTCGGCGACCCGTGCGGTGGTCTCGGGGTCGTTGACGGTCGGAGGGAACGCGTTGACCTGCGTGAATTCCGGTTCCTTCGGTGAAAGGGAAGCCGTGCACTCGGCCCGCACGATGCGCTGGATCGCCTCCAGCACCTGCTTTCGAACCTTGTCGTCGTAGGTGCGCACATTGATCTGGAAGGTGGCGGAGTCGGGGATGACATTGGGGCTCACACCGCTCGTGATGCTACCCACGGTGAGTACGGCAGGGGCAGTGGGTGCCACTTCCCGGGAGACCACTGTTTGCAGCCGCACCACGATCATCGCGGCCAATACCACCGGGTCGACCCCGTTCTGCGGCTCGGAGCCGTGCGTGCCGTGCCCGTACACCGTGATCCGCAGGCTGTCTTCTGCAGCCAAGGCCGAGCCGGCGCGGGTGCCGAGATAACCGGACGGATACGGGAACACATGCTGGGCCAGTGCCACATCCGGTTTCGTGATCTTCGAGGCGAGACCGTCGTCGACCATGGCGCTCGCGCCGTCCCCGTTCTCCTCCGAGGGCTGGAAGAGCACGAGCAGTGTGCCGTGCCAAGCGTGCTTCGCGTGCGCCATCAGGTACGCGAAGGTCAGCATGCACGTGACGTGCATATCGTGCCCACACGCGTGCATGACCGGCCGCTCGTCGCCGTTCTGGTCGGTGGTGGTGACGCTCGAAGCGTACGGCAGGCCGGTGGCCTCCTCGACCGGCAGCGCATCCATATCGGCGCGGAGCAGGACGCTCGGCCCCTCGCCATTCGCCAATGTGGCAACCACACCCGTCCCACCCAGACCAGCGGTGTCGTCGTAGCCCCACCGGCGCAGCCGCTCGGCGACCCGCCGCGAGGTGCGGTATTCCTGTAGGCCCAGTTCGGGGTGGGCGTGCAAGTCCTTGTAGAAGTCTTCGGCAGGGCCGCGGACGGCGGAGAGACCGTCGAGGACGGTCGTTACGGAATCGGACATGATGGACCTCCGGATAGTCGGAAGAAACCTGGTGATGGGAGAGACGGCGACGCTGAGGGGGGGCGAACGCGGTCTGCGGCCGCCAGTCCCGGCCCTGCGGCAGGCCCCAACCACGCCGGACCGCGGTGATCCGCAGGACCAAGGCGAGCAGGATGCCGAGGACGATGCCGAGAGCCGGTAGGTGCAGGTAGGAACAGAGCACCATGACGGCGGCCACCACGGCGGCGACAGACGCGTACAGCCCACTGTCGGCGAAGACGGAGGGAACCCGGAGCAGCACAAGGTCCCGGCAGGCACCGCCTCCGACAGCCGTGGTGATGCCAAGGAGGATCGCCGGCAGCCAGCCGAGTCCGACCGCCAGGGTCTTCTGTGCACCGGTCACCGCCCAGAAACCGATCACGGCAGCGTCGAGCACCAAGAACAGCCGCTTCCACCCCTCTTCGCCGATGCTGACTGTGAAGGCGACCAAGGCGCCGACCACGGCCGTGGGCAGATAGGCGGTGTCGGTGAGCGCGACGGGCGTGCCGTGCTGGAGCAGGGTATCGCGGATCACACCGCCGCCGAGCCCGGAAACGATGCCGACAGCCAGGAAGCCGAAGAGGTCCAGCTTCCCGGCGCGTGCGACAACACCACCCAGCAGCGCGCACGCGAACACCCGGCGAGGTCGAGGTAGCGGGTGATGGTGTCCAGAACGTGCGGAAAGTTCCCCGGCATTCCTCGCCTCCTTTTCCTTGCCCGACCTGCACCCGTGGCTGTCCTGGTAGAAGCGGCGAGCCGAATGCGGCCGAAGCCGAAAGGCCCATCTACCAGTGTGGGCCGTCGCCTTCCCGCTGCAGACTTTTGCGTAGGAGCTCGGTCAAGTACCAGGAGTTGGCGGGCCCCCGCACACGGACTCCCTGCGCATACAGGACCGGTGTGGCGGGCAGCCCGGCAGCGCTGGCATCGAGGTTGTCGTCCTCCACCCGGGTCCGGCCCTCACCCCTGGTCAGGGTGCGCTCGAACCGGTTGCGGTCGAGCCCGATCTCGCCTGCGATATCGGTGAGGGTGTCCACGTCGGTGTCGCAGGTCCGCTGGACCAGCGCATCGTGCATATCCCAGAACCGTCCCTGCTCGGCGGCGGCCTCGAGTGCGAGCGCGCGGGTCATGGCCTCGTCGACGGTGGTGTGGTGCCGGAACACGATCCGCAGCTCGTCGCCGAGCTGTTCGCGCACCTCCGTCAATGCTTCCGCGGTTCGGGTCCGATAGTCGACGTCGATGGCCGCATACACCACCACGGTGGATGGCGCGTCCACGGGACCACGCACGTGGTCGCGGCTCAGGTCCACGTCGCGCTGCAATGCCGTCCCGGCCGGAGTCGGCAGCGGTTTCGCATGGTCACCGATCCGGAAAATGGTCCACGCGAGCCCGAGCGCCAGCGTAGAGGCGAGCAGCACACCCACCCGTGCTTCGTCCTGCGCGAGGCTGTCGTCCAGCGCGAGTTCGACGACGAGCAGCGAGATGGTGAAGCCCATCCCGGACAGCGCCCCGACCCCCGCGATGCGCGGCAGGTCCAGACCGGGGACCCGCGACGACGGCAGGTACCGTTGAACGAGAACCGCGGCGCCGGTGACGCCGAGAAGCTTTCCGAGCACGAGACCGGCGACGATACCCCATGTCAGGTTCGAGCCGAGGGCCCCGGCGAGCACGTCACCGGACAGTGCGACGCCCGCGTTGGCCACCGCGAAGACCGGAACCACCAGGTAATTCACGTACGGCGGAAGTAGTTCGGCCAGGCGCTGGTTCATCGGCACCGCGTAGTCGATGCTGCGGCGCACCACCCGTGCCGCGCGGGGCACCGGCGCCTGGCGGAACAGGTGGACGAGCTGCGACGCATGCTCGGCGTCTTGGGCGCGCTGCGGATAGACCGGCATGAGCAGCGCGAGTAGCACCCCCGTCAGCGTGGCGTGCACCCCGGACGCCTGCATCGCGCACCAGGTCGCGACACCGAGGACGAGGAACGGCGTCACTCGCCACACGCCGCGACGTTGCAGCCGCCACACCATGAACATGCCGAGCCCCGCACCTGCAAGGGCAACAAGGTCGAGATGCTCGGTGTAGAACATCGCGATCACGCTCAGCGCCCCGATATCGTCTACCACGGCGAAAGTGAGCAGAAAGACCTTCAGCCGGGGAGCATTGCGTGGACCGACCAGAGCCAGCATGCCCAGCGCGAACGCCGTGTCGGTCGAGATGACCGTTCCCCACGCCGATGCCGTCGGCTGCCCGTGGGTGAAAAGCAGGAAAACGACGGAGGGCGCGACCAGGCCACCGAGTGCGGCGTAGGCCGGTAGCGCCGCCCGCCCCCGATCACGCAATTCGCCGATCGTCACCTCGCGTCGGACGTCGAGACCCACCGAAAAGAAGAAGACGGTCATCAGGCCCTCGTTGACCCATTCCGCCAGCGACATCGAGATACCGAAGTGCCCCACGGTGATCGCCGCTTCGGTCGACCACAGCGTCGAGTAGCTCGAACCGAGGTTTGCCCAGGCGAGCGCTATCAGGGTCGCTGTGGCCAGCGCGAAGGCCGCATAGGTGTCGTTGTCCAGGCGCCGGTGCACTGCCACCCATCGACGCAACGCGGCCGAGGCCGGGGGGCCAACAGACATCGACCGCATCCTCCTCCGGGTCGCCGGACACAGCGAGCGCCACCCTCGGACACCAGGTGCACCCGGCCATCAGGTCACCGTCGAGAGCCGGATCGGCAGGCCTGCACCGAGGACGCTTCGGCGTCGAGGCTCACGGCACGATCACAGCCCTGCCCTTCAGGTTGCCTGCAGCGAGCCGACGGTAGGCCTCCACCCCATTGTCGAGATCGAACGTCTCCACCGCGACATCGAGAACTCCCCGGTGCGCGAGATCGACCAGCTCGATGAGCTCGTTGCGCGTCCCCCAGTACGGCGATCTGACCGCCACCTCGTACGGCTGCGCCCAGAAACCGACCTTCGCCGCCGCCTTACCGTCGCCCAAACCGACGATCGTCACGTCACCGGCAGTACCGACAACACCCATCGCGGTGTCGATGGTGGGTTGGTACCCGACGAAGTCGAACACCGCCTGCGCACCTGCGCTGCCGGTGATCTTCCGAACGTTGGCGACGGCATTCTCATCGGACAAGACGACTTCGTGCGCACCGACCGACTCGGCGAACTCGAGCTTGTCCTCGGTGACATCGAGCGCGATCACCCGCGCGGGCGTCAGGTGCCGGAGTAACTGGATCCCCACATGACCGAGCCCACCCGCTCCGATGACTACGGCATTGGCGCCGGGGACCAATTTCGGTAGCGAGAGTTTGATTGCGTGATACGGCGTCAAGCCCGCGTCGGTCAGCGGCACCGTCTTGATCGGGTCGAGCTCACCGATGGGAACGAGGTGGCGCGGCGAATCCACGACCATGTACTCGGCGATCGCGCCGGGAGCGCCCAACCCGGGCGGAAATATTCCCAGCTGCTCCGCCCGCGAGCAATAGTTCTCCACGCCTTGGGAACAAAACCAGCACACCCCGCATCCCCACGGCCCGTAGACCAGCACATTCATTCCTACCTCGACGGTATCTACCCCCGGGCCCAGTTCGGCTATGCGACCCGCGCCTTCGTGCCCCAATGTCAACGGCAGCGGAAAACCGAGCTGGTCGGCCGGCGCGTTCATGACGAAATCATCCGAATGGCACACGCCCGCTGCGGTGATCTCGAGCAGAACCTGCCCCGGCCCCGGCGCAGGCTTCTCGATCTCGTTCAGTTCCGGCGCCTCGCCGACCCGGACATACTGGATAGCTTTCATCGCTGCACTCCTCGGGTGGCTACGAGAGTGACGTACCGGCGATGCTTACCCGAACGGGCCTGCCTTACACCCGCCGATCGTCGGCCAGTGCACGACGTGCAAAGACCTGCCTGTCGGGCAGGCGGGCACAGTGGGGTTGCTTCGACCCGAACTGGTCCGGCGCCGGGTGGGTCATGGCCGGCCGCAGTACGGAAACGGCCACGGTAGACATGAGCACGTGGCATAGCCTGGTCGAGTGGCTCACCCGGGCCTGGCTCTCTGTACCACCAGTTCGACGGACAGGACAACGATCGATGGCTCTCAGACGACCGGTTCTCACCCGCCGCACGCTATTGGCGATGGCGGCGCTCGTATCGGTGGCCGGTTGCACGAAGGATGAAACAACTGTTCCCGCTTCGACCGCCGCATCTGGCGCACCCGAGGGGCAGGTTCGCCATGCGCGCCTGGCCGAGCTGGAACGCGATTACGGCGCCCGCCTCGGCGTGTACGCCCTCGCTACCGGTACCGGCGACATCATCGACTACCGTGCGGACGAGCGATTCGCATTCTGCTCGACGTTCAAAGGGCTCGCTGCTGCGGCAGTGCTGCACCGAAACCCGCTATCGCACTTGGACACCGTCGTCCACTACACCGAAGCCGATCTGTTGAAAAATGCCACCATTACACCGGGGCATGTCGCCGAGGGAATGACTATCCGCGCGCTGTGCGACGCAGCCATCCGCTACAGCGATGGGACCGCCGGTAACCTGCTGCTGCGTGACCTCGGGGGGCCGTCCGAGCTGACGGCGTACGCGCGAAGCCTCGGCGATACCGTCACCCGGATGGATCGCGTCGAGCCGGATATCACCGAAGCCACTCCCGGCGACCCGCGAGACACCACCTCGCCGCGGGCATTCGGCACCGACTACCAGCACATCGTGCTGGGCGAGGCCCTGGCGCCTGAGAAACGGGCATTCCTGCGGGATCTGCTGGAGCGCAATGCCACCAAGGCGGGTGCGCGGCGGATCCGGGCCGGCCTACCGCGTGGATGGGTGGTGGCCGACAAGACCGGGACCGGTGACTACGGCACGCTCAACGATATCGCGATCGTTCGGCCCCCGGACTCCGCGCCGCTCGTCATCGCAATCATGTCGAGTAAGGCGACTGTGGACGCCGCGTATGAACCGGCACTCCTGGCCGAGGCTGCCGAGTATGTAGCAGCCACTCTCAGAAGGTAGGCGAGCTGTCCCGGCCTGGTGTCCACTTCCTGTGCTGGACTCAGCAGAACCCTCAGGCGCACACTTTCATGTACGGAGGTGGTGGCGATGCCCATCGACAATGATATATACAACCGCATCGGTGAAACCTGGTGGGACGAGACCAATCCACTGAACACGCTGCACGGCAGTATGACTCCCGGCCGGTTCGGGTATTTCCAGGAAGTACTCACCGAGAAGCTCGGCACCGATTATTCGGGCTTGCAGGCGCTCGATATCGGATCCGGCGGTGGCTTTCTTGCCGAGGAATTCGCGAAGAAAGGATTCGACGTCGTCGGCGTCGATCCGTCGGAGGTATCGGTCGAAACCGCCCGTGCTCACGCCGGAGAGGGTGGCCTCGATATCGACTACCGTGTCGGTGTAGGTGAGCACTTGCCGGTCGAAGACGCCACGTTCGACGTCGTCTATTGCTGTGACGTACTCGAGTATGTTGCCGACCTCGGCAAGACGATCGGCGAGACAGCGCGCGTGTTGAAGCCAGGCGGACTGTATCTGTTCGACACGGTCAACCGCACTATGATGAGCAAGCTCGTGATGATCAAGATGTTCCAAGAATGGCGCCTGACGCGACTGGTGAACGTTGATCTGCACATCTTCTCGATGTTCATCAAGCCGGACGAGCTCAATGCCATTCTCCGACAGCGCGGTATGAGCCCCGGCGAGATTGTCGGTCTCGGACCGAAGAGGCCAGGCCCGCAGTTCGTCATGAATCTCATGCGAGCGCGACGAGGAAAGATAACCTACGGTGAACTCAGTCGAAGACTCGATTTCGGTAGGATAAAGAGCACCGTTATTTCTTTCATGGGTTATGCGACCAAGCCGATAACGACCACGGCGATGTGATCGTTATCGGCCGGAAGCGCCATGGGTGCAGGTGGTCAACGGCCGAGAATGTCCCGCACGGCGAGGTGGCTGAACAGCATCGATGCGCCGATCGGATTGCCGCCGCCGGGGTAGACGGTGCCGCTGACCGCCGCCATGGTGTTGCCGGCCGCATACAGCCCCGCGATGGGTTCGCCGTCGTGCCCGAGGACCCGCGCCGCGGTGTCGGTGCGCAGTCCGCCCTTGGTGCCGAGATCGGAGATGCCGAACGCCGCCGCGTGGAACGGGCCCTGGTCGATCGACACCAGCGGCGGTTCACCGTTGGAGAACGCACGATCGTAGGCCTCGTCACCGCGCCCGAAATCCGTATCGACACCGGCCTCGACCATGGTGTTGAACCGCTCCACGGTGGCGACCAGCTGCTCGGCGGGCACGCCGATCTTCTCGGCGAGCTCGGGAAGGGTGTCGGCCGTATGCCACAGTCCGGCCGCGACGTACTTCTCGGGTTCGACCATGGAGACGTTGGTGGCCTCGACCGGTGGCACCTCGCCCTCTTTGTCGTCGTAGATCATCCAATAGGGGAGGGTGAGCGCACCATCGTTCAACCGGTCGATGACCTCGCGGCCTAGCCGGTCATACGGCGCCGACTCGTTGACGAAGCGTTTCCCGTCCTGGTCGACGAAGATACCGCCGGTGAACCACAACGCGAACGCCGAGCGTCCGTCCGGATGCGTCAGCCCCGGCGACCACCACGCCTGATCCATCAGATCTGTGTCCGCACCCGCGGCGATACCGGCCTGATGGGCCTTGCCCTGGTTACCCCACGGGCCCATCGTGTCGCGGGCCTGCCCCGGTACGCCGTAGTGCGCCCGCAGTTCGTCGTTCTGCTCGAAACCGCCCGCCGCCAGCACCACGCCCTTGCGGGCCCGGATCGCGAACGGCGCACCGTCGCGTTCGGTGATCGCACCTACCACCACGCCGTCCTCGACCACCAGCTCCACCAGCGGCGTGTTCAGATACAGCCGCACGTCGGGGTAGGACGACAACGCCAGCAGGAACCGCCCGATCAGTGCCTGACCGCCGATCAGCGTGTCTGGCAGCGGTGCGCCGAGCCGGTCGGTGTCCAGCGGACCGCGCAACTGCTCGCGCAGCTCACCCAGCGCGGCGGCGGGCAGCGGGGTGGGCATGATGTGGCGCTGCCCGTCCAGTCGCGCTTTGGGCGCCTTACCGAAATAGTCCGGCCAGGGCAGCATCTCGAAGGCGAAGTGGTCGTCGGTTTCGAGATATTCGATGAGGTCGCTGCCGCGGCGCACGTAGGTGTCCTGCAGGTCGCGCGGGGTGCGATCACCGACCACGGCATGGTAGTAGGTGAGTGCGTCGTCGATGGTGTCGTCGGTGCCTGCCCGGCGCAGCACCGGATTGCACGGGTACCACATACCGCCGCCACCGGAATAGGCGGTTGTGCCGCCGAATTTGTCGGTCGCCTCGACGACCGCGACGCTCAGCCCCTCACGGGCCGCGGTGTAGGCGCCGGCCAGGCCGCCGCCCGAACCCGCGACCAGCACGTCCACCTCGTCGTTCCAGTCCACCACGGTCGTGTCCTCCTGTGCGTTTGCTCGGCCTCGACGCTGAGCCGAGTGGTTCACGCTAAGCCGAGTGGTTCACCGGGCCCACAGGTGTTCCCGGTCACCGGGAACACGGCCGGCTTCGTGCAGGGCCCACACGACACACCTACATTTCGGATGAAATCGAAGCTCCCCAGCTCCGGCGGTACAGCGATACGCGAGCTGGTTACGATGCGGCAACTGACGTGAAATCCACGAAATTCGCCGTCAATACCGGGAGAGCGGCAGATGCCGGGTCGGTGCAGCCGGACACAGGCGACCACTGCCGGGTTGCATGGCTTGACCGAACGGCAGACCGAGATCATCAATCGTGTCGTGCTCGGTAGGACCAAACGCCGGATCTCCGCGGAGCTCTACCTCAGCGAGAAGACGATAGAGACGCACCTGAGCCGGTTGTTCACCAAGTTGAGGGTTTCGTCCCGAGCCGAACTGGCCGCCCTCGCCACGGTCGACCAGGCTCAACGCCGAACGTGACGGTACGGCCGCTCTACCACCGGCGGTGTCAGCGGTCCCCGCCGTGAAACTGGGCTCGGTGCGCGTTCAGGTAGGCGGTGCGATCGCTGTAGGAGTTGGCTAGGGCATCGCCGTAGGCAATCAATTCGGCGTGCATCGACTGCCGTGGCTGGTACCGCTGCTGGACCAACTGCTCCAAGTCGCAGTCGCGCGCCTCGGTCAGGATCTCCGCCAGCACTGTCGCGTCTTCCATGGTGTAACTCATCCCCTGGCCGGTCATCGGGTGCGGCGAAAACACGGCACTGCCGAGGCGAATCACGTTGCCGCGGTGATAGGGCGTGCGGTGATAGACGGACACGGGTGCAGGGGCGAACCGACCCGGGTCCAGCAGTGCGAGCGCGTCGTCGCTGTACGTCACGAAGGTGGCCAGCTGCGCGGTCAGGTCGATACTGCGTTCGCGGAACACTGGTACGTCCAGACCCTGCGGGATGCCGACGAATATCCTGGCCAGTTCGGTGGTGACTGGATAGAAGTAGGCGAGCCAGCCGCTCGAATCGAAATAGAGTCGGTTTCGCGCGATAACGCTGGGCGTGGCCGGCACCGTGGCCATCCACAGGACATGACCGTGACGGCTGACAACCCGGGTCGCTGCTGGGAAATCGCTCAGCGGCGAGGAAGAACCGCTGGAATCGACGAACGCGCGCGCTCGCACCACGGTACCGTCGTCCAACACCGCCTCGACGACCCGAGAACCCGCGACGCGCATATCGACCATTCGCCTACCGAAGCGGATACCGACATTCGACAGCTCGGAGCATGCCGCGAGGATGGTTCCCACCGTCTCGGCGTAAGGGGCGATCAGGAAGTAGCCGAACTCGGTGTGTTCGGCGAAATCATACGAGAACAGTAGGGACCCGTCATGGTGGAAGTCGATGACCTGGCGCTGCAACACTTGCCGTAGCATCAGTTCATCGAGCAAACCGTGTTCGGCGAGAACGCGGATGCCGCGCGGCTTGAGAATGTCGGCGCCGCGCGGGGACACACCAGGCTTGGATTCGACCACCAACACACGCTGACCCTTGCGGCCCAGTAACAACGCTAGCAGCGCACCGCCCACTCCGGCACCGAGGATGACGCAGTCCAGCTCCAGCGCGGCTGTTTCCGCGGCCCGTGCGGCGGTCGTCCGTCCTCCTGTGGTATGAGCGGCGGTCATCGGTCCGCCTCCAAGAAGCGGCCCGGTGCGATGATCGCGGCCGGGTCATAGAACCGTTTGAGCACACGTAGTGGCTCGTCCTGGTAGTCGGCCGATCGATCCGCCAATTCCGATGGCTCATGGTCGATATTGGAGCGGTACGGCGGAAATCCCGCGCGGAGGAACGACTTACGCGCCGCGTGGCGAAGCGCGTGCGCCCGCTCGATACCGTCGGAGTTCCGCACGAACGGGATCTGAGTGACCATATTGGTGGAGTGCTGCGAGATCACGTTGAACTCGAGCATTCCCGCGGTGCCGTACCGCTCGGCTTCGGCCTCGAAGAGTTCGACCGCCTTGACCAGACAGGACTGCTCTAACGGCACCACCGGCAGGAACATCAGCCAGCCGACCGGCGACTGGTCGACTTGCGAGCAGGAGCTGACGCCAATTCCGCGCTGAATGTTCGCGCAGGACGGTATCCCGCGAGCGAACAGCGTGCGGGGGTACAGCGGATCATCGGCGGGCGTGTCCGAGGTGTCCAGTGATCGGTAGGAAAGGAGCCCCCGGACGCGGGAGAACGTCTCACGGATATTGCTCTCGGAGAGCTCGACGGCCGCATGCGAGCCGAGCAGAGGCACCTGGACCGTGACGGCGTCGACGTCGGCGGTTTCGGGGACTGCGGCGCGACCGGCCTCGGGAACCACGAAAAGGTCTTTCAGCCGCAGCATCCCGTCGGTGGCGATCCGTGTTCGGCTCACCTGGATCATCGCCTCGATCGCCTCGGGGAGGGCGGTCTTGGCGAAGGTGGCATGCACCAGGGTGATCGCCTCGGGGCGCGGAACAAGGCTTATCGCCATCGCGGTGACCACACCGAGGTTGCTCTGCACGAAGGCACGGGTCAGATCCGGCCCGGCCACCGCGCCCGGCCGCCGGCCGTTACGGTCCAGGCCACCGGTGGTCATGACCTCACCGGATCCGAGCACAACCTCCAGCCCGAGGAGGTCCTCTAGCCGCGGGCGGATCGTACCGTCGCCGCGCTCGAGCGTATTGCCGATGAGGCCGGCGTCCGCGCAGCCCGCAGTCACGTTCAGCATCCACGGCGTGCCCTCGAGCAATTCAGCGAGTTGTCGCTGCGTCGCTCCTGGTTCGACCACGGCGTAGCCGAGATCCAGATCCAGGGTCCGGACGGCGGTCATCCGGCTCAAGTCGAGAACCGCGCAACCGTCGACCACCGGGGAGCGTGAACCCATCCCCCAGTTCCGGCCGGTGCTCAGTGGAAACAACGGTATCCCCGCACGCACCGCCGATATCACACTCTGCCGCACCTCCTCGGTGCTGACCGGGAAGTACGTCCCACAGATCTCCCGTGTCCGATGACCACCCAGGTCCGATGCTCGGCCTTCCCACGTGAGCTGGCTTCGGGGCAGATGCTCGGCGGTCATCGTTTCCCCACCCGGGATAATTCCGGTTTTCCGTTCCGCGTGCGATGGTGTCGTATCCACCGATGTTCCATGGCGGCGCCGACGGCGCCGAGATAGTGCTGGGGCACTTTTCTGCCTGCGTTCTGATATCGATTTCGGTACTCGCTGAATCGAGTCGGGAGAACAATTATGTCGACTGCGTATGCAGAGCAGTAGTCGGGAAACCCCTACAAATGCCGGATTGCCACCCGATGCACTGATAACCGATATAGGGTTTTCCCTACTTGTCCGCATGAGAGGCAGCGCTATCGGTATGTTTCGATCGCCCAGGCGATCATCAGCCCGCGGCATCGAAGCCGAGCGCGAGGCGTGAACCCGGAAACTATTGCCCGCAGGCGAACTTCTGGGCCGCGGCTCTCGGCTGGACGGTGACCACCGTCGTTCCCGAAGGGGAAACCATGAAAGATCGGTGGCATCTCGATGTGCAGGCCACCTCGAGCATGGAGGCGGAAGTCGCCCGGCTCGCCGGAATGGGCGTCACGGTGCTGCGGCGGTGTTCCGGTCTCACGGCGCAGGTCTGGACAAAACGCGGCGTCCGTGGGCATCTTCAGACGACAACCGCGCCTCCACCGGACAAGTGGGAACGCCGCCGCGCAGCCCGCCGCGTTCGCACCGTTCCTCCGATCCCGGAACCCGCCCGCCCTGAGACCATCCAGTCGCCGGGGTGTTTGCACCGGGCATTCACACTAGGGATGATCGTCGGTATCGGGTTGCTACCGGCGGGAATCGGCATCCTCTTCGTGACGGCGGCGTTCAGTATCCGGGCCGGTTACCGAATGGGGCGCGTCTGGTTGACCGCTCGCGCGCTCTATGACTTGTGGATCGCCAGTGGATTGGCCTCCAGTGTATTCCGGTGGCCGGCTGGGTCATGCTACTGTGCGGTGTGCTGGCCATACCGGCGATCGCCGCGATCGTTCTGATGTGGCAGCCGGAGGCCAACCAGTTCTACCAAACCCTTGCCTAGCCCAGCCCAATCTGATGGGGAGTGTTTCGGGTGGAAGAGCTGACAGCTGAGAAAGTGGCCGAGGTACTGTGGGCACTCTACGCGCCGAGGCGGCCGGTGGGCGGGGAGAGGGCTACTGTATTGCGGATCGTAAGACACCCTTTCAGCACAATCACTCTGTGCTCAGTCCAAACACGAAAATGCTTCTCTACCAACAAACTTACTGATCTACGGTCGATGCTGAGACGCCCCCGGGTAGTCAGCCAGCTACAGTCGGAGGTTGTATGAACGACCATCCGCCGCCCCCCGCTGCGCAGTGGCCGGACGGTGCGGTGTTCACCCTCGGGCATTCGACGATGCCGATCGAACGATTTATCGACCTGTTGCGCAGTTACGGTATCGAGCGACTGGCCGACATTCGCACGATGCCGCGCTCGCGTCATAATCCGCAATTCAACAGCACCGATTTGGCCCGCAGTTCGGCCGCCGCCGATATCGAGTACGTCCATATGCCGGCGCTGGGCGGTTTGCGACATGCACACGCCGATTCTCCGAATACCGGCTGGCGAAACAAAAGTTTTCGCGGCTACGCCGACTACATGCAGACCGCCGCTTTTCAGGACGCGCTCGCCGAATTGACCCGGTTGAGCCGCGACAAGCGGACCGCGATCATGTGCGCCGAAGCAGTGCCGTGGCGCTGTCACCGCTCGCTGGTAGCCGATGCGCTCGCGGTGCGAGATATTCCGGTGGTGGAAATAATCTCCGAGACCGGTTATCGGATGCATGAGCTGACATCTTTTGCCCGAGTCGAGGGAACTCTGCTCACCTATCCACCCGAATGCACGGCCACGGACTGAGGTCGGCGGATCATCGCCGGTGCGGATCCGGTCACCACGATTCGATGAGGAGTTCCTCGTGCTCGCTTCGCCGCCATTCCTCGGTGAGGCGACCGAGCCTGGCCGGGGCGGCCATACCGAATATGGCCGCAACCTTGAGGAGGCAGCGTCGACGAATGCTTCGACAATGCGGCGTGCGGTGGCGTGGTCGATGTCACCGGCATGGCGTTCGGCGGCAATACGGCGGCGGGCTCGGTGGGCGTGCTGCTGGCTCGCGGACTCGGTGATATCGAGAATCTCGGCGATCTCGGCGTGGCTGTAGGAGAAGGCCTGGCGCAGAACATATACGGCCCGCTCGATCGGGGGAAGGCGTTCCATGAGCCGCAGCACCGCCAGGGTCACCGATTCGCGCTGCTCGACAGTCTCGGCTGGGCCCAGCATCGGGTCGCTGTCGAAAAGTGGTTCGGGCAGCCAGGCGCCGACCGTGCGTTCGCGCCGCATCTGCGCCGAACGGAGCCGGTCGAGCGAGAGGTTGGTGACCACCTTGGTCAGCCACGCCTCTGGCACCTCGATATGGTCCCGGTCGGCGGCCTGCCAGCGCAGGAACGCGTCTTGCACCACATCCTACGAGCGATCGGGGCCGTCACCGACCCGGTCTGCCTTCTGACAACCCTGTGCGGCTCTCCGACCCCACCAGGACACGGACGCTGATCGATCGCGCTCCCCTTCTCTTGCGGTCGATCCGCCACGGCAATACTGTTCCGACGCAGGAGATGTCGTAACTGAGACAACTTCTTGGATCTGACGCTGACGCTGTTCATTGGAGTTCCTGGCATTGACCAAGCCCTTACCGACGCCCGAAACCCGCACCGCAGGCTGTCCGTACTCCGCGCCTGGTCGGACTGGTGCCCCGCCTCGCGTTGCTCTGTACTCCGAGGAGTATGCCGCGGATCCGCATCGTGTCTTCGCCCAGATGCGTCGTCAGTATGGAACTCTCGTACCGGTGGAGCTGGCCCCTGGCATTCCAGCCACCTTGGTGATCGGATACCACACTGCCATCAGGGTTTTCAATGACCCCGACCACTTTCCGGCCGACGCGCGCTCGTGGGAGAAAACCGTTCCTGCCGACCACCCGCTCATGCCGATGATGGCATGGCGGCCCAATGTGATGCGCAGCACCGGAGCGGAACATGCCCGGTACCGGCAGGCAATCACGGCCGCCCTCGATGGGGTCGATCTGTTCTCCATGCATCAGAATGTCGAAGCGGTTGCCGCCCCTTTGATCAACAACTTCTGCATGGACGGCAAAGCCGAACTCATCGGCCAGTACGCCTTCCCGCTGACCTTCCACGTGCTCAATGCCATGCTGGGGTGCCCACCGGTTCTCGGGCAGCACATCGCTGCCGGTATGGCTGCCATGTTCGAAGGCGGTGGCGCCGCCACCGAAGCGGACGCCATGATCAACGAAGCACTCTTGGAACTGGTCATACTCAAGCGCGCCGAACCCGGCCGCGACATCACCTCTCGTCTACTGGCCCACCCGGCGCGGCTCCAGGACTCGGAGATGGTGCACCAGTTGGCCGTGCTCTACGGTGCGGGGATAGAACCGCTGACCAACCTGACAGTCAACACCCTGCTACTCATGATCACCGACCCGCGGTTCACCGGCACATCGTCACCCGGCGCGGCTCCTACGACCCGGGACGCGCTCAACGAACTGCTGTACACCGACCCGCCGATGGCGAATTACTGTCTCAGCTACCCGAGGCAGCCGGTTATGATCGACGGAGTGTGGTTACCCGCCGATCAGCCGGTCATCATCGGCATGTCGGCCTGCAACAACGATCCAGCGATTCACTCGGGCGAGTACACCGACAACAACGCGCATCTGGCCTGGGGCTCTGGTCCGCATGCCTGCCCCGCCAGGTCGATTGCCTATATGGTTGCCCAGAACGCGATCGATCAGTTGCTCGATGCGCTACCCGAAATGCAGCTTGCCTGCCCGGTCGACCAACTGCATTGGCGGCCAGGGCCTTTCCATCGCGCACTCTCGGCGATGCCGGTGATGTTTCCCCCCTCTCCACCGCTCGGCCTGTGACATCGCTGCGATGTGACCACATGCGGCTGCACCGGGGGTGCTTCGCCGTGTCGCGAGCACACTGTGTTGCGTCCGCACCGCGTGCTCGTGCAGCATTTACGTACCGATTGGTGTTGCGCCGGAACAAATTTGGGGAAGCATCGTAAATAGCGTAAGAAGCACCAGGAATGACGCAAACGAGCCGCGTCGCAACCCGGCGTATCCTACAATTCTTTGTGGCGCTAACGAGTTCAGTACCGTAAGACCGCTCCGTATCCCACAATCCCACTGACCGCCTGCCGAATCCACTGATTCGGCAGCGTATCGGCAGCACTGTCGGTTGATGACATGTTCGACTCGCCGGTGACACCTGGCAGCGAGCAAACTTGCTGCATCGCACTGAGGAGGATGCTGTGGCTCAGCCCGTTTTCCTGGACGTCAGGCCGAGTAAGGAACGCATTTTAACCCGAGCATTCGAACTCGCGCAAGAGGATCCGGCGTTGGCCGAACGTTTGATGCGCGTGAACGAAGTAGCCCGAGGTATTCGAACGGTGGAGGTCTGGGTTACCGATGCGTGTAACCTGCGGTGCAAGGGGTGCTGGTTCTTCGAACACGATATGGACAAGCAGAGCACCGAGATTCGTGATCTGGACTCGATCCGCGCATTCGCCGAAAACCTGCGCGATGCCAAGAAAATCACCAGCACACTGCTGATCGGCGGTGAACCAGCCCTGGTCCTGGATCGAGTTCGCGTGTTCGCGGAGACGATTCGCCATGTCACCGTGGTGACGAACGGGACGCGGCCGATACCCTACGACGGTCTGGAAGATCTCGCCATCGCGGTGTCTTTGTGGGGCGGTGGACCGGTCGACGACGAGTTGCGTGGTCATCGGCCCAATGGCCGGCGGATCAGCGGGTTGTTCGACACAGCGCTGCGCACCTATGCCAACGACCCGCGGGCCACCTGGGTCTACACGCTCAGCGAGGCCGGGATGCCATACCTCGAACGAACCGTCGAGGCCATCGCCAACAATGGCAACCAGATCAACTTCGGTTACTACAGCGACTACGGCACCGATCCCACTGCGCGACTACGCAATGAAGAACGGGTGCTCGAGGAAATGAACCGTATGCGCGAGACCTATCCCGATACCGTCGTCGGGCACCCCTATTACTTCCGCACGCTGGTCACCGGCCGCACGCATTGGGGTACCTTCGGCGCCGAGACCTGTCCCAGCATCAGCAACGATCACCCGGCGCATGCCCAGCGCCTGACCGAGGGCCACCCGATCGTCGGCCGCTTCAACGCCTACCGGACCGATCACAGTGTTCAATACTGCGCCACCACCGGAGACTGCGACAACTGCCGGGACAGCCAGGCCGTATGGAGCTGGTTGCTGGTCAATATGCATCGCTTCCTCGGCGATCGCGACCAGCTGGACACCTGGGTGACATTGGCCGAGAACTTCTACCGCCAGTACTACTGGTCCAGCTACCATCCTGCCCGACAGGCACCCGCCGAACCGGCGGTCGGAGCATAGCGTCAGGCGACACGCAACCATGGCAACAATGTCTCTGGAGAAGGCGCGGCTCTTCTCGGATGTCCTTCGTGGTGACCCGGGCGCCCGGATCCTCTGGGCGCGTCCCGGCACCGACCGGCATCGACAATACGAGAAGGTCCGCGCCGCAGGCGCCCTGGCCACCAGCCGCCGCGGCCTGCTGTTCACCGCCTCGCACGCCCTGAGCCACCAGGTGCTCACCAGCAGCGACTTCGGCCCGGCGCCCATCGGTGCGTCGGCCCGCCGCCGCAAGGAAACCGGCGACACCACGCTCGTACATCCGGTCGACGACTCCTTTCTGAAGCTGGAACCACCCCGGCACACGGAGCTGCGGTCCCTCGTCGCTCCCACATTCCACCGGCGCGAACTTGCCGACCTCGGACCCCGGATCGAAAAGGTGGTCGGGCACTGCCTGAACGAGCTTCCGCGCGGCCGGGTCACCGATCTGGTCACAGCCTATGCCGAAGCCGTTCCCACGGCGATGATCTCCCACATTCTGGGCCTACCGCATACGGACGCCCCGCGTTTCGCCGCGTGGGGAAACGTACTCGCCTCATTGCTGGACGGCGCCCGGACAGCGCAGGAACGGCAGCGATCCCATGCTCTCGTCACCGAGATGACAGCGTATTTCAAGGATCGTCTGAACCACGTCGACCAGCAGAGCGCCGGGCTCATCGCCGGTTTGGCGCAGCAATGCCCGGCACGGCTGACCCTGCGCGAAGCCATCGCCACATGTAGCATGCTGCTGGTCGGCGGTTTCGGCACCACCACACACCTCATCGGAAACGCACTGCACACGCTGCTGCGGCAGCCTCACCTCCGGCCGGCCGACGGCGATTACACGCCGGTGATCGAAGAATCCCTGCGTTACGACGCCCCCGTCCAGTACGTCGTCCGGGTCGCCAAAACCGATACTCGGCTCGCCGGTCGAACCATTACCGCCGGAACGCCCATCGTGCTGCTCCTGGCCGCCGCGAATCGTGATCCGGAAATCTTCACCGACCCACACGTATTCGATCCCCAACGCCGAGAACCTCACCGCCACCTCACTTTCGGTGCCGGGATCCATTTCTGTATCGGCGCTGCACTGGCTCGTGCGGAAGCTACTGTTGCCGTCCAGCACTTCTTCGAAAGGTATCCGAACGCCCAGCTCGCGGGAAAGGCGGCCCCGCTGCACTCCCGCGCGCTTCACGGGTTGCGCTGGCTGCCCGTCGTCCTCGAGAGCTGATGCGCACGCCTTCGCGGACAGGTCGAGGCCGCCAACCGTGCGCCCTGACAGGCGCGAATGAACGGTCAGAACAACGGCGGGCGCGGAACCCGCCAGTGCTGACCCCGCCGGGCGCGCCAGTGCCGCCCGCGCGGAGACGCCGCGGGGTAACCCGTAGCGGTGAAGCCGGGGTGCAGAGCCGCGAATTCGCCTGCGGTTATGCTCATCACCACCATATATCTGATACGTCCACGCATGACCTCGGTATCCGGTATGCGTTGCTTTTCGCGAAAGCCGATAACACCGTGCAGCGAGAGTGAACCGAGATTGCCGCCGTAGATGCTGACCTCGCACTCGCGGTAGCCGCGCTCACCGAACATATGCGCTAGCAGGACGGCGATGGCGTCGCTGGCATAGCCACAGCGCCGGAACAATGGTCCGATACCGATGCTGTAGCTGAACAACCCTGCTTGCGAGTCGGTTGCGGCAGCGGATACGGAACCGACCAGCATCCCTCCGTACCGGGATTCGATGACGAACTGGAGGTCGTCCGCGGAATCCGGCCCCGGGTCCCGATGCGCCGCCCAGTGCTGATGGCCGCCGACCTGGGGTGGGCGGTTCGCCGAAGACGCCCGGTCGAAACTCGTCAGTGTCTGGCGATCATCGGGCTCTAGCTCACGTAACCGTACCTTTCTCCCGGTCAGCGTCGGGGTTCCGGTCGATCCGACACCATAGGAGCTGACGCGATTCGAGGAGGATGGATACACGATCACCGGCGCAGACAGTAGCATGCCGCGCCACCGGTGGGTTCGCAGTTGCGCAGGTGCATGCCACAATGCCTCATGGCTTCGCATGTACTGGCTTTCACTGTCCTCGTGGCGGTACTGGTCGCCGTTCCTGGTCCGGCGGTGGTACTGACGATGAAGAACGCCCTGGTACGCGGGCGACCGGCGGCCGTTGCCACCGCCTGCGGTGTATTGGTGGCGGATCTGATCTGGGCGACGGCCTCCGTCGCCGGGCTGACCGCGCTGCTCGCGGCCTCCGATACAGCCTTCGCTCTGGTCCGCGTAGCCGGAGCGTTGTACCTGCTCTATCTGGCCGGGAAACTCATTTTCTCGAAAGGCCTCCCGCTGATGCAACCGTCGGCCGAGGGCTCACCCCGCAGTGGTGGTCTGCTCCGCGGGTTCCGCGAGGGACTGCTGTGCGATCTGTCGAATCCGAAAACCGTTCTCGTCTTCGCCAGTGTGATACCCCAATTCCTCTCCGCAACCAGCTCTCCACTCGAAGGGCTGCTGCTGGGAGTCATCTTCGCCGGGCTCGGGTTCGGCTCTCTGCTTGTCTACGCTGTCGTATTCGGAGCTGCCCGATCCCTGGTGAGCAACGCCAGATTCACTCGGAACCTGCTGCGCGGTAGCGGAGCAGCGCTCGGCATCTTCGGCGTGGCGTTACTCCGAGAGAGCCCCGCTTAGACCGCATCAGGACGGGCCCTGCGGCTCCCGCCGGCGAGGTGACTGTCGCGGCTCAACGAACCTCGGGTTCTGGGCCGAACACATCGAGCCCAGCCTCGCGCAGCCGCTGCTGTAACTCGGCAGCGTTCAGTTCGGCCAAGTACCGGTTGTGGCGGGCCATGTCCACGTCGTCGAATACTGCGGCGCGAGGCTGCGACGGACGGTGACCCGCGCCCGCCTGAAGACGTAGAACCACGGGCTCGTCGATGCTCGAGTGGCTCCTGCGCTCCAGCTGTGATACCCGGACCGCAACGAAAACCACGAAACCTGCGAACAACGGCCACAGCAAGAGGTAGCCCAGATTCTGGTCGAGACCGAACAGGGTTTCTGCCCGAAACCATTGCCAAGCGCCGACAGCGACCAACGCCGACGTGACGGTAATCAGCACAAGCACGAGGGCCGGACGTTTGCCCGAAGCTGTACGAGACACACCATGTGTCTACTACAAGCTCCGGCGGCCGGGCCGGTGCGGATCCGGTCACCACGATTCGATGAGGGGATCCTCGTGCTCGCTTCGCCGCCATTCCTCGGTGAGGCGACCGAGCCTGGCCGGGGCGGCCATACCGAATATGGCCGCAATCTTGTCGTCGCGGACCTCCAGGACCACCACGCCAACCACCCGGTCGTCGGTCGCGGCGATCATGGCTGGGGAGCCGTTGATCACGCCGGCGTGGATCGCAAGGGGGCCGCCGACGAGGCGCCGCTTCGCCGGAGACGGCTTGAAGGCCGCTCGCGTGACGGCGGCGATCTGCTCGGGGACCGAGATATACCGCAGCGTCTCGGCCAGTCCGGCGCCGTCGGTGATCGCGGTGGCATCGTCGGTCAGCAATGCCACCAGCCGCTCGGTACGGCCCGAGGAGGCAGCGTCGACGAATGCTTCGACAATGCGGCGTGCGGTGGCGTGGTCGATGTCACCGGCATGGCGTTCGGCGGCAATACGGCGGCGGGCTCGGTGGGCGTGCTGCTGGCTCGCGGACTCGGTGATATCGAGAATCTCGGCGATCTCGGCGTGGCTGTAGGAGAAGGCCTGGCGCAGAACATATACGGCCCGCTCGATCGGGGGAAGGCGTTCCATGAGCCGCAGCACCGCCAGGGTCACCGATTCGCGCTGCTCGACAGTCTCGGCTGGGCCCAGCATCGGGTCGCTGTCGAAAAGTGGTTCGGGCAGCCAGGCGCCGACCGTGCGTTCGCGCCGCATCTGCGCCGAACGGAGCCGGTCGAGCGAGAGGTTGGTGACCACCTTGGTCAGCCACGCCTCTGGCACCTCGATATGGTCCCGGTCGGCGGCCTGCCAGCGCAGGAACGCGTCTTGCACCACATCCTCGGCATCGGCGGCCGAGCCCAGCAGGCGGTACGCGAGCGAGGCCAGCCGGGACCGGCTGGCCTCGAAACGCTCCACGGTGGCAGTGTCCATGGCGTCACCTTAGGCCGCGACCACCTCGATGGGGCGGTCCACAGTGGCTGCCACATGGTGCTTACGAGTCGGCAGACCGAAGGTCGGATGGCTGATGTTCCAGGGACCTGCTCCGAGAATGGCCGACTTGACGTGCGCGGCGGTCCGGCCGCACAGGGCCCAGGTCTTCGCTCGCGCGTCGCCGTCGACCAGTTGGAAGATCCCGTCCCTGCGCCCGAGGCTGATGTGGTTGCCCACGTATGACAGCGAGGTCTTCGGGATCTTGCGACCGGTCAGGTCCCCGATGATGGCAGCCGCCGCCTGCATGCTGGTGTATCCCGCCGAGGCGCAGGACATCGGTAAGGGATGGCCGTTCTCGCCGATGATGTAGACGCTGTCGCCTGCGGCGTAGACCTCCGGGTGCGAGATCGACCGCATCATGCGGTCGACCGTGATCTGACCGTTGTCCTCGACAGCGAGGCCGCTGGCGGCAGCGATGGGGTGGACAGCGAAGCCTGCGGCCCACACGGTCGCGTCGGAGGCGAAGACGGTGCCGTCGGCGGTGACGACCCTCGTTGCCTCGACACGTTCGACGGTGGCGTGCTCGTGGACCGTGACACCGAACCGGTCGAAGGCCCGCAGCAGATGCCGGCGGGCCTTCGAACCCAGCCAGCCACCCACTTCGCCGCTGGTGACGAGGGTGACTGCGAGCTCGGGCCGGGATTCGGCAATCTCGGTGGCGGCCTCGATCGCGGTCAGGTTGCCGCCGACGACCAGCACCGTCCCGTTTCCGCCCAGCTCGTCCAAGCGTCGGCGCAATCGCAGTGCCGCCGGCCGCCCGGCGATATGGAAGGCGTGCTCGGCCACGCCTGAGACGCCGTGGTCGGCGGCGGTGCTGCCGAGCGTGTAGAGGAGGGTGTCGTATCCGAGCTGTTCGGTGCCCTCGCCGTCGGCCACGGTGACGATCCGGCGTTCGGCGTCGACGGCGGTGACGCACGCCAGTCGCAGTCGGATCCCGGTGCCTGCGAACACCTCCGACAATGCCTGGCTGCGCAGATCTTGGCCGGCTGCGAGCTGGTGCAGGCGCATCCGCTCGACGAAATCGGAGTCGGCGTTGACGACAGTGATCTCGACGTCGGCGCGATGAAGGCGGCGGGCGAGGATGCCGGCGGCATAGGCGCCAGCGTATCCGGCCCCGAGGACAATAATGCGGTGCTGCATGACATTGCTCCTGTCTGGTTCGCTTGCCCTCTGAACGAGAAGGCTCCTGGATCCATGACAGGTCTCAACTGTGATGTGAATCACCATAGTTTGTGGTGATGCCGGCGCAGCGGAGAACGTCCGCCGACGCGGATGTCTACTGGTCGGCGCTGGGCCTGTTGCGCGTCGGGCCGCCGGTCGGTGCGAGTCATCTCGATGCGCTGATTCCGCGGCCGAACGCGCCGTACTCGCCGATCCGAAGGCTCGAGTGCGCACTCGAGCCGAAGTACCGACCGTGGGCGACCAGCTGTCCGGTGAGACGGTGTCAGGGTTTGCCCGTGCGGTGCGCGGTGCGGCGTCGGTAGTGTCGATCGAAGCCGGATCCGGTTGGGTAGGAACCGGTCTGGTCACCAATGCAGCGCAGGCCAGGCGATGTGTTTTACAGTCAGCCGAGATCGAACGGACGGGCGAAGGGGTAGGAATGGTCGATTCGGTGCATGTCGATCCAGATGCGGTGGCGACGTATGAGGCAGTGGCCGCCCAGGTCGCTGATGAGTTGACCATCGCGGCAGCACAATTGGCCGCAGGGACCGATCCGGCGCGTATCGGTGCCGGTCTCGGTCTGCTGGGAGCGGAGTTCGCGACGGAGTTCGCGACCGCGGTGGCTGATGAACAGACCGCGTTGTCGACGGCCTCGGCGCTGGTCGCCGCCTACGGTCGGGCCGTGAGCGGGTACGCCGCAGCGACCGGTACGGTCGACGATTCGGTGGCCGCCGCGATCACCAAGGCCGGTGAGCAGGCATGAAAACAACGGTGAACGACCATCCGTTCATCACCAGATGGATGACCCCGCTGCTGGAACTGCGCTCAGCTCTCGGACCCGGCGCCGTGGGCCCGGATGATCCGGTGCTGTCCGGACTGATGTCGGCGACCTCGACGGTCGATGCGACCGAAACCACCCAGACCCACGGCTTGCACGCGCTGGAGTCGACGTGGACCGGCCGGACCGCCGATACCGCGGTGCCTGCGATCCGCACGACCCGCTCGGAGATCGGGGCAGTTGCCGACCGGGGCCCACAGTTCGCGGCGCTGCTGGCCGATGCCCAGTCGACCAGCTCGCGGGCCGCCCGCAGCGTCGAGGACATCATCG
The DNA here is from genome assembly GCF_002081715.1 of Nocardia donostiensis. Taxonomy (GTDB): domain Bacteria; phylum Actinomycetota; class Actinomycetes; order Mycobacteriales; family Mycobacteriaceae; genus Nocardia; species Nocardia donostiensis. Next base: position 97,394 of record NZ_MUKP01000020.1, read on the forward strand.
ACGACTACCGCCGTGATGCCCGCACGATCCTGGCTACGGCGGAAACCCGGTCCGAAGCCGAGGACGGCGTGATCGACCGTGCGGCCCAAGCTATCCGGGAGGCGTTGGGTGTGGTCGGTGTTGCTCGCGATGAGATGGAGGGCCACCGCAGCAGGTTGCGGGAAATGGGTCCGACGACCATGACCACACCGCAGGGTTTCTACCCGACCGGCACCGGCGCCGCAGGGACCGGGCAGCCGCTGCCTCCCGAGGTGGTGGCGCAGCTGCAGCTGCAGCAGTACCTGATTTCGGCCGGAGTGCAGTTGGGGACAACGGCGATCGACGCCGGGGTCGAGTTGGGCACGAAGATCATCGATCGCATCGCCGACGTCGGAATCAAGACGATCGACACCCTCGGCGGGCATGCCGACACCGCGATCCAGACCGCGATCGAGAACCTGGTCGATCCCGACGGCGCCCACGACCGTGACGGGGAGACGTCCCCGACATCCCCAGCAGGCACACGGTCCGGTCCGGTGCCGCCGAAGGCGTTCGACTTCGGCGGCGGACCGGCCCCCTCCCCGGGGCAGTCCGCGCAGTCCAACCCGCCTGCGGCCGCAGTGATCCCACCCCTGTCCCGGAACGAACCGCCTGCTGCGCGTCCGGACACCGCACCCAAACCCGAGAGCACCTCACCGGCACGGCCGGGCCCAGCCCAGGGAGGTGTGCTCATTCCGCCGGCCGCGCCACCGGCCGCCGGTGCCGATCAAGAACGTAAGCCCAAGCTCGAAGGGCAGCTGGGGGTGACTGTGCCCGCGGCACCCGGTCCGACCGCGGTGGTCCCGACGATCGGTGAGGACGACGACCGGTGAGCAACCCCAGCGATCCCTTCGACCTGGGGTTGCCGATGGTGGCCCAACCACCGAAACCGCCGCGCCGGAGGAAACGCCGCCGGACGCCGCCGCCGGACGCGGACCTCGGCGACGTCGACGCCCACACCGGCGACTACCGCGATTGGATCGGCGAGACACCGACCGGGCCCCTGGACCAGGCCGTCACCGGCGACCAGGTCGACGACAACACCGAGGCATGGGAGCGGGAACCCGAATACGCCGCGCCTGATGACGAAGTGCGGGCCTATCTCGACGAGCCTGCTGCGCAGCCGCAGACCTTACCGTCGTTGATCGACCGCAGCGGTGGGGTCGATACTGTCCGGCGACGCACACCGGCCGAGAAGTCCCGTAGCAGCAGTGTGGGCGGCGGCCGGGGCATGAGCATCCTGATCGGTGTCGGTATCGCCGTCGCGATTGCCGCCGTCGGTGTCGTCGTCACGGGCACCGGCAGCAGCGAGGACACACCCACCGTCAGCGGCTCGGACGGGAGAACGGCAGTCGGTGCGCCAACCGCCACCAGTAGCTCGACGGCACCGGCAACGACCACAGTTGTGGCCCCGGCACCGACCGAGCCACCGCATTACGCGGCCGATGGATGCGTGCAGCAGCTCGACGGCACCGGCGGTGCGGTGGTCTCCGGTACCCACCCCGGCGGTACGGGATCCGGCCCGGATGCGATCTTCGGCTTCCAGCACTCCTACTACGTCGCCCGCGACGGTCGGCGTGCCAGAACCTTCGTGACACCGGACGCGCTGGTCGGTGACGCCGATATGCTCCAGCGCGGGATCGTGCTGACACCGGTCGGTACCCGCTACTGCGTCACCATCGCTCCGATACCCGGATCCGCGCCCGAGCAATACCGGGTCGATCTCGTCCAGCAGAAACCCGACCAACCGCCGACGACCTTCCACCAAATCGTCACCGTGGCCACCCTCAACGGCCATACCCGCATCACCCGTATCGCCACCGCCGAATAACCCCGCCCCCGCGGTGAACGCTGCTCCCGCGCCCCGCCCCGAATCGTGATTGCCGTGTGGCGCTCAGGGAAGTACGTGGGTCACATGTACATGTGCCGGGGCGGCTGATAGTCGTGGGATATGACTACACCTGGCGATTTCGAATTCGAAGAGGCCTACCGCGGGACAGGCGGTCCGTTCGGGCCGGGTGTCAAACCGCCGTGGAGTATCGGTGAACCCCAACCCGAACTTGCGGCGCTGATCGAGCAGGGCAAATTCCACGGTGATGTCCTCGACGTCGGATGCGGGGAGGCGGCGATCTCGCTGTATTTGGCCGAGCGGGGATACAACACTGTGGGGCTGGACCTTGCGCCGACGGCGATCGAGTTGGCTCGCGCCGAAGCCGCTCGGCGTGGTCTGTCCAATGCCTCGTTCGAAGTTGCCGATATCACCTCTTTCACCGGTTACGACGGCCGCTTCGGCACCATTGTCGACAGCACGTTGTTCCATTCCATCCCGGTGGAGTCGCGGGAAGGTTATCTGCGGTCGATCGCGCGCGCCGCCGCGCCGGGTGCGTCGTATTTCGCGCTCGTTTTCGACCGGTCGGCTCTGCCGGAGGTAGCGGGGCAGGGGCCGTCGCCGGTTACCGCTGACGAGCTTCGTGAGGTGGTGTCGAAATATTGGGTGATCGATGAGATCAGGCCGGCGCGGATCCATGGAAACCTGCCATCCGGCCCCGAGGAGCTTGTGGGCAGCCCAGGCTTGCGGTTCGAGGGTTTACGTGACGAGCCCAGCGGCCGCAAGTCCGTCCCGGCCTGGCTGCTGTCGGCTCATCTCGGT
>NZ_MUKP01000021.1 GCF_002081715.1 Nocardia donostiensis
AAGTAGCCACCGGCGCCTGCGCCGACCGGCATGGTGAACGGCACCGGAATCGACAGAGCCCACATGGCATTCGATTCCGACTGTTTCTCCCACGCGATGGCGAGCACCTTCTCGTGCACACCGCCCTGCACCATGCTGGTGGCCACACAGGCGGTCGAACCGCCCACCGACCCCGCGGTGTGCACCCGCAGCAGCGGTTTTCCTGGGGCGCCGAGTGCGTCGGCCAGGTACAGCTCGGGCATCATCATGCCCTCGAACATGTCCGGGGCTTTACCGATGACGATGGCGTCGATATCCGCCATGGTCAGTTCGGCGTCGGCGAGCGCCCGATCGATGGCTTCGCGGCACATACCGGCCATCGAAACATCGGTGCGTTTCGCTACGTGATGGGTTTGTCCGGTGCCCAGCACCGCGGCGGGGAAACTCATCGGCCGGCCTCCGAATTCAAAACGGTCACAAGGTTCTGCTGCAATGCCGGGCCGCTGGTGGCATGGGCCAGGGTGCGGCCTGCGGTACCCGCCATGATGGGCAGCGCGGCATAGCCGATGCGCTCCAGCCCGGTGGCGAACATGGGGTTGCCTGCCAGCGCGCCGCCGGACGGGTTGACCGAGGTCTCCGGTTTCAACCCGAGCGCTTCGGTGAGGATGAGCTGCTGGTGGCTGAACGGCGCATGCACTTCGGCGATATCGATACCGCTGGTATCGCCGCCGGTCACCGCCTGTCCTGCGGCCGCAGCCGAGGGGGATGCGGTCAGGTCGCGGGCGCCGAGGACGCTGGAATCGATGCGGTGCGCCATCCCTGTGATCCAGGCGGGACGTTCGCACAGTTCGCGGGCGCGGTCACCGACGGCAAGCACGATCGCCGCCGCACCGTCGGTGATGGGTGCGCAGTCGTGTTCCCGGAGCGGATCGGCGACGTACGGTGTGGCCAGCAGGTCGTCGACCGATTTCCCGTCGATGGTGTGTGCGGCCGAGACCGCGGCCATATCGCGTTCGGTCCAGCGGCCTGCGTCCAGTCCGGCGCGGGCCTGCAGGCCCGCGATCGACAGCGAATCCGGCCACAGGGGAGTGACCAGATAGGGGTCGAGCTGGGTGGACAGCACCTGGCGCAGCGTGCTGGCGGAGGATTTTCCGAAGCCGTACACGAGGGCGGTTTTCGCCTGCCCGGAGCGCAGTTTCACCCACGCTTCGTACAGGGCCCAGGCGGCGTCCATCTCCACATGGGATTCGTTGATCGGCGGTACGGCGCCGATCGAATCGATCGCGGAGATGAACGAAAAGGATCGTCCGGCCAAGTAATCGGAAGAACCCGAGCACCAGAAGTCGATATCGGACTTGCTGATGCCGAGCTGGTCGTAGAGCTGCTGGAAGCAGGGCACCAGCATTTCCACGCCGTTGGTGGTGCCGTAGGTCTCCGGCACATGCGGTGCGTGCGCGAAGCCGACGACGGCGATCTCGGTGGCGTTATCGATGGAACGCTCGGTGATGGTCACGCGGGGAGCCCTCTCACAGGTGATGCTTGTAGGTGTCGTAGTCGGCATCCGGCTCGCCGGTCGGCGCGAAGTGGTCGATATTGGCCATGGTGTAGTCCCACTCCTCGCTGGGCTTCCACACCGCCTTGACCCGCATACCCATCCGCACCTCGCTGGCCTCGCAGCCGAGCACCAGATGCAGGAAGGGGATGTCGGCGCCGTCGAGGAGGATGTAGGCCGCCACGTACGGGGGTTTGAGCCGCTGGCCCATGAACGGCACGTTCACGATGCAGAAGGTGGTGACGATGCCGGTATCGGGCAGTTCCACCATGTCTTTGGTGGGGCGCCCGTCGACCGGGTCGGCGCCGCGCGGGGGGAAGTACACCTTGCTGTCGGCGTCGGCGCGACCACCGATGAGCTTGCCTTCCTTCAGGCCGCGCAGGAACGCGGTCTCCTCGGGCGAGGCGGTGTGCTTGTAGTCCATCTGGATCGGGGTGGTGATCATCGTGACCGGTTCGGCATCCGATTCCGGGGCGTTCGGCGCGGTCGACTGCTCACCGGGCTCGAAGCAGACGATGTCGTGGATGCTGCCGGTGGTCTCGGTGGCCCAGCGGGCGGCCACGCGCATACCGGTGCTCATCTCGTCCGGGCTCTGCACATCCACCGCATGCAGTAGGGCGGTATCCGCGCCGTCGAGTTGGATGAGGGCATAGGCGAACGGCCGGTCGAACGGCTGGCCCGGCAGCGGGTCGCGCACCCAACTCCAGGATTTGACGGTGCCGATGTCGGCGACTTGCACGAACTCCGACAGCGGTGCGGCGGTCACCGGGTCGTATTCGGCCGGTGGCACCAGCACCCGATTATCGGAGCCACGGATGCCGAAGACGCGGCGATCGCGGAGCCCGGTCAGAAACTTGCCGATGATGGGTCCCACTGAGCGGGTGTAGTCGAAGCCCATTCGCAAGGGCGCGCTGAGTACGTCGCTCGGTTTCAGTCCGGGCGGGCGTTCCTGCGTGATTGCCGTGGGTGCAGTATTCCCAAGAGTCACGATATCGAGTAGAACAGGTTCTTATTCTGCTGGCAAGCAGTAGATCGAAAGGGGTCGGATATGCGTTTCGGACTGCAGCTCGGATACTGGGGCGCCACACCGCCTACGAACGCGGGCGAATTGGTGGTGGCGGCCGAGGCGGCCGGATTCGACGCGGTGTTCGCGGCCGAATCGTGGGGTTCGGATGCTTTCGGGCCGCTCACCTGGTGGGGTTCATCGACCGAGCGGGTACGCCTCGGCACCTCGGTAGTGCAGATGTCGGCACGCACCCCCGCCGCCACCGCCATGCACGCCCTGACGCTCGACCATCTGAGCGGCGGGCGAGCCATACTCGGGCTCGGCGTCTCCGGCCCGCAAGTGGTGGAAGGCTGGTATGGGCAGCCGTTCGCCAAACCGTTGCAGCGCACCCGCGAATACGTCGATATCGTCCGCAAGGTACTGGCACGCGAAGCCCCGGTGACCAATGATGGACCGCACTACCCGCTGCCCTACACCGGCCCGGGCGCCACCGGTCTCGGGAAACCGCTGAAACCGATCGTCCATCCGCTACGCGCTGACCTGCCCATTTGGCTGGGTGCGGAAGGGCCCAAGAATGTCGCGTTGACCGCCGAGATCGCCGACGGCTGGCTGGCCATCTATTACGCGCCGCGCCTGGCCGGAATGTACGACGAATGGCTCGACGAGGGGTTTGCTCGCCCGGGTGCCCGGCGCTCGCGTAAGGATTTCGAGATCGCCGCCAGCGCCCAGGTGATCGTCACCGACGACCCCGCCGCCGAGATCGAACGGATGCGCTGGGTGATGTCGCTCTACATCGGCGGGATGGGCGCGCCGGAACTGAACTTCCACGCCCAGGTGTACCGCCGGATGGGCTACGAGCGGGAAGTCGAAGAGATCGGCACGCTGTTCCAGGCCGGGAAAAAGGCCGAGGCCGCGGCGGTTGTGCCGGACGAGATGATCCTCGACACCACGATCATCGGCGACGAAGACCACGTGCGTAAGCAGATCGGCGTCTGGGAGGCGGCCGGGGTGACCATGATGTTGGTGTCGGTCGCCGACCTCGATCAGTTGCGCCGGCTGGCACCCCTCATCACGACATAGAACTTGTTATAGATCTGAGTTCTCGGTTGGGTCTGCGGGTTTATCCGGGCATTGCCTAGCTGCTGTTGCGTTCGCAGCGGCGAATCAGTGGCTTGCTGCCCTGATGTCGATCAGGCGCGGAGCTTGGCGACGAGTTCGCCTACCCGGGCATCCGCGGACGCCTCGTCCAGGGCCTTGGTCAGGACTTCCTGGTAGGTCGGTTCGGCCCTCTGCTGGAGGGCGCGCCCCTCCTCGGATATCACGAGGTACACGCCCCTGCGATCCTTAGGGCACAGGTCACGATGGGTGAGGCCCGCCGATTCCAGGCGGGCGGCCAGTCGGCTGACCGAGCTCTGGTTGAGGCCGATCAGCTCGGTCAACTCCTGCATACGCAACTCGCCGTCCTCGGCGCGCGCGAGCCGGCACAGGGCCTGATACTCCGACAACCCGATGCTGTGACGCCGCTGCATCTCCTTGGCCAGCCGTTGGGTCACCATGCCGTGCAGCGTCACTACCTGATCCCAGATCGTCGCGTCCATGATTCCGCCTTCCCGTGTTGACATCAGATTACATGCAGTGTCATTATTTGTATGCACATGCAAGTACTGAAAGGAAGTTCGCCATGGACGCGCAGCGCGCAGAGAAGATCGCCACCACACCCGACTGGTACCAGCCGTACAAGATCTCACAGGCCATCAAGGCGAACGGCCTGATCCACGTGTCCGGACAGGCAGGCATCGACGAGCAGGGGCGCACGGTCTCCGACGACTTCCTGACACAGGGACGTCAAGCGTTCGCCAACATCGAACAGGTGCTGGCGCAGGCAGGCGCCGACCTGAACGACGTGGTGAAAGTCGGCATCTTCGTCACCGACATGGCCGCCAACCTCGACAAGGTCATCGCGCTCCGCGGGGAGTTCCTCAGCGAGCCCTACCCCGCCGACACCTTGCTCGAGGTGTCCTCGCTCGCCCAGCCCGACTGGCAGATCGAAGTAGAAGCCACCGCCCTCGCCCGCCACTGACTCCCCGGTCCACACCCCTGAAGGAAAAACAATGTCCGACAGCCCTTTGCTGCGTCCCTACCGGCGCGGCGCGCTCGACCTGCCGAACCGCATCGCGATGGCCCCTATGACCAGGGGGCGCGCGGACGACTCCACCGGCGTCCCGAATCCGCTTACCAAGGACTACTACGCACAGCGCGCAAGCGCTGGATTGATCGTCACCGAAGGCATCTATCCCAACGTCCTCGGCAAGGGCGGGCCCGGTATCCCCGGCCTGGTCGATGACGCGCAGGTCGCAGGCTGGCGCGAGGTGACCGATGCGGTGCACGCAGCGGGTGGTCGCATCTTCGCCCAGCTGTGGCACGTCGGCCGGATGACCCACCCGCTGATTCTGCCGGGTGGCGCGACTCCGCTGGCGCCCTCGCCCGTACGGATCACCGGCTCGCAGATCTTCACCGATCAGGGACCGGTGGATCATGTCACGCCCCGAGCGATGACGACCGCCGAAGCCGACGCCACGGTCGCGGACTTCGCCGCCGAGGCACGCAACGCCATCGCGGCCGGATTCGACGGAGTGGAGGTCCACGGTGCGAACGGCTACCTGATCCAGCAGTTTTTGGCGGAGAACACCAACCGGCGGACCGACCGCTACGGCGGCTCACGCAACGGCCGGCTCCAACTGGCCGTCGACATAGTGACAGCCGTCGCGGCCGAAATCGGGGCCGAACGGGTCGGCCTGCGCATCTCACCGGACAACCCGGAAAACGAGATCGACGAGCAGGATCCGCAAGGCACCTACCGTGCCCTCGTGGACACCCTCGACCCGCTCGGCCTCGCCTACCTCCATGTGATCGAACGCGGCAAGTACGCCGCCCTTGCCGACCTGCGCCCGCGGTGGTCGAGCACGCTCATCGCGAACTTCAACGGCCCAGCCCCCACAACGCAGGAAGCGGGCGAAAAAGTGCTGGACACCGGACTGGCCGACATCTTCTCGTTCGGGCGGCTCTTCATCGCCAACCCCGACCTGCCCGCCCGGTTCGCCTCCGGCGCCCCGCTCAACGAGCATGCCCGCGCCCTGGTCTACGGCGGCGGCGCCGAAGGTTACACCGACTATCCCACGCTGCAGACCGCACGGGTATGAGGCATCGGTCGACCGCCTCGGACCACCTGCGGTAGCGAGGTCGCGGCACACCGAGGTGCCGCCCTCGATCAGTTGCGCCGTCAGGCTCCCCTCATCACGGCATAGAACTTGTTATAAGTTCGAGTTCTCGATCGCCGCGCACACGCGAAACCCGGCTCACCAACCGTCCGGATGGCTGCCGGGTTCACTTCAAAGACGCTATTGCATCCTGCGCCGCCGATGATAGGCAAACTGGCCTGGATTGCTCCAGAGCCGTAACGACCACGGCAGCACCCCCCGTTGGCAAAACGGGGGGTGCTCAGCAAGCTACCTCGAACAGAGGGGCTGCCTTGGTTACTATCGCCAGCGGTCCTGGGCTGCGTAGATCATCAGCCCCGTCATGCCATCAATGAAGGAGATAACCCGTGCCTGTTGTGCCGTATGTCGAACCAGATCGCCGTGTCCTGGTTTCGACCGGCACGACGTGCGGTGAAGCGATCTTCGCGGAAGGATTACCGCATTACGGCGCCGATGCTGTCGTCGTCGCGCGTGACCCTGAAGGCAGACTGCGTGACCTCTCCTGGGCGCCGGACACCGATGTGGAGGTGGAGCCGGTCCGGCTGTCGAGCCCGGAGGGCCTTCAGGTGTTGCGACACTCGACAGCTCACGTGTTGGCGCAAGCTGTGCAGGATGTTTTCCCGGAAGCGAAGCTCGGTATCGGCCCGCCGATCGAAAATGGCTTCTACTACGACTTCGACGTTGCCACCCCGTTCCAACCGGACGACCTCGAAAAGGTCGAAGCCCGGATGCAGGAGATCATCAAATCGGGCCAGCTGTTCCGGCGCCGCGTCTTCCCGGATGTCGAGGCCGCGAAATCGGAGCTTTCCGATGAACCGTACAAGTTGGAGCTCATCGACGTAAAGAGCGAGGTCGATGACAACGAGGTGATGGAAGTCGGCGGTGCCGATCTGACCATCTACGACAACATCGATGCGAAATCGGGTGAGGTGTGCTGGTCAGACCTGTGCCGTGGCCCGCACATCCCGACAGTCAAGCTGATCAGAGCGTTCAAACTGACCCGACATGCGGCGGCGTACTGGCGCGGCAACGAGAAGAACCCGCAGCTTCAGCGGATATACGGCACAGCATGGCCGGACCGTGACCAGCTCAAACAGTATTTGCGGCAGCTCGAGGAAGCCGCGAAGCGGGATCACCGCCGGATTGGTGAAGACCTCGACCTGTTCGACTTCTCCAAGGAGATCGGCAAGGGGCTTCCGCTCTGGCTGCCGAATGGGGCGATCATTCGTGACGAGCTGGAGCAGTGGGCTCGAGAAACCGAACGCCGGTTGAAGTATCAGCGTGTGGTGACCCCGCACATCACGCGCGAAGATTTGTACTACCTGTCGGGGCACCTTCCGTACTACACAGACGACCTCTACGCCCCTATCGACATCGAGGGCGACCAGTACTACCTGAGGCCGATGAACTGCCCGCACCACCACATGGTGTACAAGGCCAGGCCACACAGTTACCGGGACCTTCCGTTCAAGATTGCCGAGTACGGCACCGTGTATCGGTTCGAGCGTTCGGGACAACTGCACGGGATGATGCGGACCCGCGGCTTCACCCAGAACGACGCCCATATCTACTGCACCTTCGATCAGGCGAAGGATCAGTTCCTCGAGGTCATGCGGATGCATGACGACTACTACCGGACCTTGGGGATCAAGGATTTCTACATGGTCCTCGCGCTGCGTGACCCGAACAATCGCACGAAGTATCACGACGACGAGCAGATGTGGACCGACGCCGAACGCATCACTCGGGAGGCGATGGAGGAGTCGAACATCCCGTACATAGAGGAAATCGGGGGCGCGGCGCATTACGGCCCGAAGGTCGACTTCATGATCCGGGCTGTGACCGGCAAGGAGTTCGCGGCGTCTACCAATCAGGTCGATCTCTACACGCCACAGCGTTTCGGACTCCGGTACACCGCGTCAGATGGCACGGATCAGCCGGTGGTGGTTATCCACCGGGCGCCGCTCGGGTCGCACGAGAGGTTCACTGCCTATCTTGTCGAGCACTTCGCCGGAGCCTTCCCGATCTGGCTGGCTCCGCAGCAGGCTCGGCTAATCCCCGTCATGCCGGAAGTCGCCGGGTACGCGCATGAGGTGAGCGACATCCTGTTCGACGCTGGTATACGCGTCGATGTGGACGAGAACGACGGCAGGCTCCCGGGACGGGTACGCGCGGCTGTAACACGGAAGATCCCCCTCATCATCGTTGTCGGGCGACGCGAAGCGGAATCGCGCAGCGTCACCGTTCGGTACCGCTCCGGTAATGAGGAGTCGATGCCGATTGACGACTTTGTCGCCAAGGCGCGGAACTTGATCGACTCCAAGAGCCTCGAAGGGGCAGGACACGCCACCGAGAACTGATCGACACTCTCCGGCAGGTGAAGGTGCGGTGCTCCTATCTCGCTGTGCAGGCGCGCGGGCCCAACGATTTCGTCCTGTCCGTAACCTGCCGATTCCGTCCGCTCGGCACGGCGTGGGACAGAGCCTGTACGTGGCACACGCTAGATTTGCACAAAACTTTTGTACAAAACTGCGGGTCAATCGTACGATTTCAGCATGACTGCACTACCGGATTTCGAGAGCTACGAACTCCCTGTCAGCGAAGCCAGGGAGCGGTTGGCCGAGGTCATCGCTGCGGCTGAGGCAGGTCGGGTAGTTCATCTCACCCGACACGGCCGGAGAGTGGCCGCGGTAGTACCCGAGGAAATGGCAGAGACCGCCGACAGTCAAGTCCGCGCGCTCTCACGCCAATTCGCCTCGCGGCACCGCAGTCTCCTCGATAGGTTGGCCGAATGACCGCAACGCCGATTTACTACTTGACTATGGCGGATCTGCGTGCGATCGCCTCCGATGTCGTCGGTGAATATATCGTTCGCGACCCTGGGCTGCTTGCCTCCGCAGTCGCTCGGCCGCAGACGACGGTGTTCGGCGCAGATGCCTACTCGACTGAATGGGACAAGGCCGGTGCGTTGCTGCATTCGAACGCGAAAAATCACCCGCTCATAGACGGCAACAAGCGGTTGGCCATTGCCGCCGGAATGATCTTCCTCGCACGTAACGGCATCGATATAGCCGACCTCGACGAAGATCTCGCCTACGACATGATGATTGCAGTGGCGAGTAGCGAGCTCGACGAGGTGGCCGATATAGCCGAGCAGCTCAGAAAAGTCCTTGGGCACGGCTCACGCGGCTCGTCAACGTAGCCGCAGCTGGGAGTAAGTGCATAACCGATCACGCGGGTCGTCGCGGTGTACGCCGCGACGACCCGCGCTGTTTCGGTCTATGCCGTGCCCGCCTCGGCATGCTCGTCGGCATCGCGCGCTTCGGTCTGAGCCTTGGCCCACTTGTAGTCGGGCTTGCCCGCCGGTGAGCGTTTGATCTCGTCGACGAACCACAGGCTGCGGGGCAGCTTGTAGGAGGAGATCTCCTGGGTCAGCACCGGCCGCAGCTCCTCCAGGGTGGGGCGCTTGGCGCCGCGGCACTGCACCACAGCCGCCACCCGCTGCCCCCAGCGCTCGTCAGCTACACCGACCACGAGCGCGTCGAAGATCTCCGGGTGGCATTTCAGTGCGCCCTCGACCTCTTCCGGATAGATCTTCTCGCCGCCGCTGTTGATGCTCACCGAACCACGGCCGAGCATGGTGACGGTGCCGTCCTCCTCGACCCGCGCATAGTCGCCGGGGATGGAGTACCGGACGCCGTTGAACTCCTTGAAGGTCGCCGCGGTCTTCACTGGATCGTTGTAGTAGCCGACCGGGATATGTCCCTTGCGGGCCAGGACGCCGACCTGACCTGAGCCAGGTGTCACGGGGTTGCCGTCCTCATCGAGCACCGCGGTGGAAGCATCGATCTTGACTCGCGGGCCGCCGGTGTGGGTCGCGCCCTTGGCTGCGATGGCGATACCACCGAATCCGGTCTCCGACGACCCGATGGAATCGGTGATCACCGTATTCGGCAGCTTGTCGATGAACTTGTCTTTGAGCGTGGGCGAGAACAAGGCGGCGCTGCTGGCCATCGCCCACAGGTTCGTAAGCTGGTAGGGCTCACCGGTTTCCGGGTTTCCGGCCTCTAGCGCGTCCATCATCGGCCGGGCCATGGCATCACCGGTGATGAAGATCATGTTGATCCCGTGCCGGTCCACCGCCTGCCAGACGCCGTGGGCGTCGAACTCCGGCACCATGATGGTCTTGCCGCCATCGAAGAGACCGTGGAAGACCGCTGTCTGCGAACCACCGTGGATCAGCGGCGGAATCGGGTAGCGCACCATCTGGCCGCCGGCGGCACCCGTCTTGGCCTGCTGCCATTCGTCCTGTACGTACTCGCCGGTCATGAAGTTGATGCCGCCGCCGAGAACTCGCCACCAATCCTCATGCCGCCACATGACGCCCTTGGGCATACCGGTGGTGCCACCGGTATAGAGCATGAAGATATCGTCGTTCGAACGGTCACCGAAATCGCGCTCGCCGGACGATTCCGCCAGTGCCGCTTCGTATTCCACCGATCCTTCCGCCGTGGCGGCAGCGGTGTCGTCGTCGACAACCAGCACCGTTTTCAAGTGCGGAACCTTCGGCCGGACATTGGCCACCTTGTCGGTGTAGCGACGCTCGTGGATGAGCGCCACCATGTCCGAATTCTCGAAGATGTACTGCAACTCGTTCTCGACGTAGCGGAAGTTGACGTTGACCATAACGGCCCGCGCTTTGAAGATCGCCACCATCGCCTCGACGGCCTCGATGGTGTTACGCGAGTAGATACCGACCTTGTCACCTGGCTGGACCCCGTGTTCCAGCAGGTAGTGCGCCAGCCGGTTGGCCCGGTCCTCCAATTGGGCGAAGGTTACCGTGCGGTGGTCGTCCGCCAGCGCAACCCGGTCCGGCACAAGATCGATAGTGTGTTCGACAAGGTCGGCTATGTTGTACGTCACAAGGACAAAAATAGAACGTGTTACTGTTTCTGGCAAGGGTTCGAGAAACAGGAGAAACCACGATGCCGCACTGCCTCGTCGAGAAGCGCGATCACGTCCTCATCGTCACAATGAACCGCCCCGAGGCCCGCAACGCGCTCTCAGGCGAAATGATGGCGATCATGCGGGACGCCTGGGATCAGGTCGACAACGACCCCGATATCCGCACCGCGATCCTGACCGGCGCAGGCGGCGCGTTCTGCGCAGGTGCCGACCTCAAAGCAATGACCTCCCAGCATCCTGGTGATTCGTTCAGCGGTGGCGGCTGGGACCTGTCCAAAATCGAAGCCCTGCTCAAAGGCCGCAGGCTCACCAAACCGCTCATCGCAGCCATCGAGGGCCCCGCCATCGCGGGCGGCACCGAGATTCTGCAGGGCACCGATATCCGGGTCGCGGGTGAAAGCGCGAAATTCGGGGTGTCGGAAGCACGCTGGGGTCTGTTCCCGCTCGGCGGTTCCGCGGTGCGGCTGGTGCGTCAGGTCCCCTATACCGTCGCCGCCGATATCCTGCTCACCGGCCGCCACATCACCGCCGCCGAAGCCAAGGAAATCGGGCTGATCGGGCACGTGGTCCCTGATGGCACCGCCCTGGACAAAGCGCTGGAACTGGCAGAGCTGATCGCCGCCAACGGCCCACTCGCAGTACAGGCGATCCTGCGCACCATCCGGGAAACCGAATGCATGCCCGAGGAAGAAGCCTTCCAGATCGACGCCGAACTCGGCATGAACGTCTTCAAATCAGCCGACGCCAAAGAAGGCCCGAAGGCCTTCGCCGAAAAACGTAAACCGAACTTCACCGGCAACTGATACACCTGATACGCCGCAGCCCCGGTGCCATACAGGCATCGGGGCAAAGCGGGCAGGTGCAGCTACTACGCTCCGGGATAATCCATCCAGAACGGCTCCCACTGATGGCCGTCAGGATCGATGAAGGTGCGGCCGTGCATACCGACCTGTGCCTCCTGAGCGCGCTTGTCCTCATTGACCTCCTCGGTACCACCCGCGGCGAGCGCGGCCTCGGTGATCTGATCCACCTCCTGAGCACTGCCGAGCGACAGCGCGTAGGCGGCCCCGATAGCCCCCGCAGTATCGGCGATCGGACGCTTGGTGAAGGTGGTGAAATGCGCCATGCTCAACAGCATCAGGCAGATGTTGTCGTCGACCACAATGCACGCGGCGTTATCGTCGGTGAAGTCGTTGTTGACCTTCCAACCGAGGGCTTCATAGAAGTTCTTCGAGCGGTTCAGATCGCTGACCGGGAGGTTGACGAAGATCATCTTGCTGCTCATGTCGAGGGGCCTTTCGTTCGGTGTTTGCCGGTTTCACAGGTAGGACGCCGCCCCCCGCGCAAACTCATCGGTGGTGTGTTTATCGGCCGCGACTTCGTCGCAGCGGGTTTGCGGCCCCATGGCTGCTAGCCGTTTCAGCCCTCGCGACTTGCGGCGCGTGCGCTGCGGAGGCTGAGACGCGAGCCGGGCCGAATCGGACCGAGGCTGGGTGGATGCGGGGCGGTGTAAGCCGGTTACAGGAGAGGCTGGTGGGACGGCTGTCGTTTCTGGAGATCAACCTTTGCCGAAAAGTCGGTATGTAAACCTGTTTTCTTATCTTTCTTGTCGGTGGGCTATGCCACTGTTTCTGCCATGAGCGAGCTGTCCGGCACTGTTACCGCCGACATCATGGATTCCTTCGAGGCGCATCGTCGCGAACTGTGCGCCTACACCTATCGCATGCTGGGGTCGTCGTTCGAGGCAGAGGACGCGGTCCAGGAAACCTTCACCCGAGCCTGGAAGGCCTACGACTCCTTCGAGGGCAGGGCGAGCCTACGGTCGTGGCTGTACCGGATCGCCACCAACGTCTGCCTGGACATGCTGGACGGGCCGCAGCGGCGGGCCAGGCCGATGGACCTGTCCGCGCCGTCGCGACCGGATTCGCCGCTGCCCGCGCCGCAACCCGACTACGTCTGGGTGGAGCCGATTCCCAACGCGCTCGCCTTCGGCGCCGACCCGGCCGAATACGCCAGCACCAAGGATTCGCTGCGGCTGGCTTTCGTCGCCGCCTGCCAGCATCTGCCCGCCACCCAGCGCGCGATTCTGATCATGCGGGAGGTGCTGCGTTTCTCGGCCAACGAAACCGCCGCGGCGCTCACCATGTCGCCTGCCTCGGTGAACAGCGCACTGCAACGCGCCAGGGCAACCATGTCGAAGGTCAAGCCCGCCGAAACCGATGCGTATGACGAAACCGACGACAACCAGCGCGAGCTGATCGACAATTTCGTCAGCGCGTTCGAGTCCTATGACATGGACGCGCTCACCGCACTGCTGAAAGCCGATGTGGCGCTGTCCATGCCGCCGATCGAGCTATGGGTCAGCGGGCCCGATAACGTCGCTTCGTTCATGCTCAGCACCGGATCGGCCTGCCGGGACTCCCGGATGATCCGGTTGGACGGCGCCAACGGGCACCCCGCCTTCGGCCACTACAAGCCCAGCGGGGAAGACGGCCTGTGGGTGCCGTGGTCGATCACGGTGCTGGAAATGTCCGAGGGCGCGATTTCCGGGCTGAACTTCTTCCTGGACACCGAACGGCTCTTCCCCCTGTTCGGACTGCCGATGGAGCTACGCGAACCGGCGTAGCCCGGAACTGACGTAAGCGACGCCGAGTGTCGGCGTCGGTGGGTAGTGTCACGCCCGGATGAGCTATCGGGATGGAAGGGTGCGGATGACCAGCGCAGCACCGGGGTGGTTGTCGGATGCGGTAGCCGAGTTCGGCTCGGCCTGCCGGAACAAGCTGGCGGGTCCGGGGGATCGGGAAGCGGCGATCCGGTCTCCCCTCGAGGGCCTGCTGGGGGCAGTTGGTTCTCATCTCGAGATCCCGGCGGTGTTCCACGACGAGGTGCGCGACACGGCGCGGCAGGTGCGCCCGGACTACGGCGTGAGCGTCGGCGGGACCGTAATCGGATATATCGAAGTCAAGGCACCGGGCAAACCGATTGATCCCGCCCGGCTGCGGAGCCACGACAAACAGCAGTGGGAGAGGCAGCAGGATCTGCCGAACTTGCTGTATACGAACGGCACCGAGTGGCGCTTGTACCAGGATGGCGAGCCATGGGGGGAGCCGCTGCACTTCGCCGGTGGCGGTCTCGCTGTTGCAGGGGCAGGGCTGGAAGCGCCTGCGCAATTCGAATTCTTGATGGCGACCTTCCTACGTTGGAAGCCGAACCCGATCACTTCGGTGGGGGCGCTCGTCCGGGCCGTCGCACCATTGACCAGGCTACTGCGCGGTGAAGTACTTGACCAGTTGAAAGCAGAACAGCGCGCGGTGGATGGCGGCGCCAACAAAGACGACCAGCCGTTCCTCGGGCTCGCGCAAGACTGGCGGATGCTGCTGTTCCCTCAGGCGGATGACGCCACCTTTGCCGACGGATATGCGCAAACGGTTACGTTCGCGTTGCTGCTCGCGCGGACCGAAGGAATAGCTATCGCGGGTTCCTCTCTCCACGAGGTCGGGAAGGCTCTCGGTCCCGAGCACTCTTTGATGGGTCGCGCGCTGCAACTGCTCACTTCCGATGTGGCAGCGGATTTCGTCGTGACGCTCGATCTGCTCGCCCGAGTGGTCGATGTGGTGGACTGGCCGCAGGTGCGGCGCGCTCAACGTGACACGTACCTGCACCTGTACGAGCATTTTCTCGAGGAGTACGACAACGACCTGCGCAAACTGTCCGGTTCGTATTACACGCCCCGTGAGGTCGTCGATTTCATGGTGCGACTGACCGAAGAGGCGCTGGTCACGCGGTTGGACAAGGCCGACGGTTTCCGTGACGACGAGGTCACCACGATCGACCCGGCGATGGGCACGGGAACGTACCTGCACGCGATTCTCGAGCACGTCGCCAGTGAGATCGAAGGTCACGAAGGGCCGGGCGCAGTGCCCGGGGAAGTTCAGCGCGCTGCCGAGCGGCTCGTCGGGTTCGAGTTGCAGATGGGTCCGTACGCGGTCGCGGAGCTACGCACTGCCGATCTACTCAAAAAGCACCGGGCCGTACCGCCACCGAACGGTATGCGCCTGTACGTCACCGATACATTGGACGACCCGTACGCCGCGCAGACGCAGCTCGCGTCGGGTCTGCGTTTGATCGCCCAGCAGCGTAAGAAGGCCAACGAGATCAAGGCCAAGGCGGCCGTAACCGTGGTCATCGGCAACCCGCCGTACCGAGAGCGAGCCGAAGGCCGGGGTGGCTGGGTCGAATCGGGCAGTAAAGCGGAGGGGAAGAAACCTCGCGCGATTCTTGAGGACTTTCGGGAGGCAGACAACGGCCTCTTCGAGTACACGCTCAAAAACCTGTATGTGTATTTCTGGCGGTGGGCCACCTGGAAGGTCTGGGAATCCACACCAGCCGACCCGGATGGCGACGCGGGGATCGTCTGCTTCATCACTACATCCGGGTACCTGCGCGGGCCAGGGTTCAAAGGCATGCGCCGCTACCTGCGGAAGTGGGCTTCCGAAGGGTGGATCATCGATGTGACGCCGGAAGGCCAGACTCCTGACGTCCCGACCCGGATTTTCCCGGGCGTACGGCAGCCGTTGGCTATCGGCCTGTTCGTCCGGAAGGCTGACACCTCAGCCGATATACCGGCCACCATCCGGTTCAGGTCGGTCGCCGGCCGTCAGGCGCAGAAATTCGATGCGCTCAAAGCCATCACGCTGGACGGCGCCGGCTGGCATTCGGCCCGTACAGACTGGACTGCGCCGCTCACACCGGCCGCTGACGGAGCGTGGGACCAGCATCCTGCCATGGACGATCTTTTTCCTTGGCTTGCGCCGGGTGTCAAACCGAATCGAACATGGGTGTACGCGCCAGCGCGATCAATCCTTGATGAGCGGTGGAGACAAATCATCGGAGCTTCGACACGGGAAGAGAAAGCGCACCTCTTCAAAGAGGGTCGCGATGCGCATCTCGATCGAGTGAAGCAGCCGCTTCCCGGTGCAGGAACTCATCGGTCTTCTGGTCCGTTCGCGGCTGAAACAGGACTACCCCCAGCGGCGCTTCGAATTGCATACCGCGCATTTGATCGGCAGTGGATCATTCCCGATTCGCGACTGATGGATACGGAGCGCCCCCAACTATGGGAGGCCCGGCTTCCGGGTCAAGTCTTCGTGGTCGAACAGCACTCCAAACCCATCAGCAGCGGCCCTGGCCTGCTGTTCACGACCTTGATACCTGACATGGACCACTTCAACAACCGAGGTGGGCGAACGCTGCCATTCCTGCATCCAGACGGCTCCGCGAACCTCGCACCCGGTTTTCTGAGCGCGCTGAGCTCTATTCTCGGAGGTGGTATCTCAGCCGCGCAGGTCCTCGCCTATATCGCGGGCGTCGTCGCGCATCCCTCCTATACCCGCACCTTCACCAATGAGCTCACCACCCCAGGTATCCGTGTTCCGGTGACGAGCGATGCGGAATTGTTCGCCGAAGCAGCCGAGCTGGGTGAACAGGTGTTGTGGTTGCACACCTACGGTACGGCCGTCCCTGGTGTCGATCGCCCGGAGGGGAATGTGCGGTACCCGGCTGGTGACGAGAGGCGTCCGCTGGCTCTGACGCCGATCACGGAGATGCCGGAGACCATGGATTACCACGAGGATCGGCGAATCCTACGAATAGGAGCCGGAGAGTTCGGGCCGGTGCCGCCTGCGGTGTGGGCTTATGATGTCGGCGGAAAGAACGTCGTGAAATCGTGGTTCAACTACCGCAAGGCGTCCCCAGGGGGCAAGAAGACCTCACCGCTCGACAATATCCATGTGCACCAGTGGCCCGCCGAGTGGACATCGGAGCTTCTCGACCTGTTGAGCGTGCTCGGCCGTCTCGTCGAACTGGAACCCCGACAAGCGGACCTCCTGGACAAGATTCTCCAAGGGCCGCTGCTGACCAGAACGGAGCTGGCGACAATGGGCGTCTCCTGGCCCACAAATCGCAACGATCGAAAACCGCGACGAGGACTCTCACCGACCGACGACAGCACTGAAATGACTCTGCTCTGACTCGCTGTGGTTCACGAGCTGTCCCGCCTGCGCAGCAGGTCCTTGCCGCTCGGTTTCAGCCCTGGCCATCCAATACTCGGCCACGATTTCGGCAGGATGATCGCACCATGTTGTACCTGCCGCACGAGATCGGCATAGCCTTCCCTCATTTCGGCAAGATGATCCCAGGCTCGGTGCCGTTGTAGCGGGTCATCGTTTTCGTGCAGTGCCCAGTATGCGCATGCCCACGCTTCGGCGACCCGCGCGATGACCCCACCAACGGAGTCCGCGCCGCGCGGCGAGCCAGGGACCGGTCGTGGCAGCTGCCCGCTGATCCACGCATCGATTGTGCCGATTACCTGGCCGATCTCGGCGCGAATTTGCTTGCCCGAGGCAGCATCGGTGATCCACGCCCGGTACAGGCACCCGAGTCGCCGCGCCCATCCCGCCACCTCCGTCCGGTCGTCGAGATGCCCTTGGATCGCACACAACAACCGATCAGGAGAAGGGAGAAGTACGTACCGGGTGTCCCTCGGGATCGGTACATCGTGCGGGCTCATCGCGATCTCCGTCCACTCGGGAGAGCGGATACCCACGCTGGTAGCGGACAACTACCTCGTGCGGAGACATACCGGTGTACGGCATCGGCCAGTTTGCCCATGCCCGATTCCACAACCGGTGATTGTTGGTGCTGTGAACGCAAAACAGCACACCGTGTCACCGTTCCACCGCACACGCCGGAGAACCGGCGAACTGTGACGCCGTGGAATGTGGCGCATATCCGCTGCAGCGCGGAGCTCATCGGTTCGTTCGTGTACTCCTGTGTCTGGAAGAACTCGACCAGCACCGTTCCTGTGTCGGGTGGACACCGGACCTCCACCCGCACACGTTCCGGCGATCCCACGCCGTGGCTACGAGCCTCGGTAGCCTGCGCCGCGTCTGCAACGATCACCTGTACCAGTGCACGGACGGGCTCGGCGGCATCGGAAAGCCCGGAACGCGACAGCCGTTCATGCACTCGCAACGCAACAGCATCCGCAGCCGACGAAGTGACCGGCACATCGACTTCCACCAGCAAACCGCTTCGAACGCCGCCCGGATTCGGGTCGACGTAGATGATCCGAACATCTGGCGCGACCGCCGAAATCGCCCGTAACACGGCATGCCTGGATACTCCGAGGCCGTCGAAATGCGCGGGAGAGGGCACCAGTAAATAGCCGACATCGGAAGCGGCCAACGTGTCGAGTAGCGCCCACAGCGCAGGGGTCGGCGGCGGGCTGTCCACCAGCCGCCGCAGATCGACCCGCCGCCGCTCGGCGAATCGCGTCAAACGCGCCACCAACTGCTCGCCGGTAATCCGATCGAACGCCCTTATCAGTTCCCACAAGTCGCGTGTCGGCGAGCCAGTCTGGACATACACCCGACCCCGCACAGATCCGCCGATCGCCTGAGCAGACGCTTCCAACTGCTCGGCCGTGGTATGCGGCAATCTCCTGCTCTGAGGCATCTGCATGAAGGCGAGCATCGCGGTCACCGTGCGACCTCCACCAATGTGCGCAACACGGCGGGCATCGGAGGCAGGTATCCGCAGCAAGGCTGCGATACCCATCGTCGGAACCCGGTTCGCTCGTCCATCGGTGACGGCAGCACCACACAGCTCGCGCCGACTCCCGTGTTCAGGCTCAGTAGCTTCCGTTCGATCCCGTGTTCGTACCCGGTCAACGGCCCGGTCAGGAAAGACATCCGGTTCGACCGCGGATGAGCGATGACCGGCCCCCGGTGCCAGGAAGAAGCGAGCCGTTCGATCACTTGCGCACTGAGACGCTCCGGCATCACCACCACACCGAGCCAGGCAGGGAGGGGACGCACGACGATCCTCTCGGAGCCGGATACGACCACAGCGGGAATCAGCAAGTGATCGCGATAGCGCTGACAGCGATCTTCAGCTGATTCGCCTGGGGGACCACCGTTTACGACGCCAATAGACGGCGCTCGACCTCGTGCGGCCACCAGATCCGCAGCCGTCCCCTGCACACCCATGAGCTTCATGGACATCACCCCTGGAAGGCCCGAGCAACGCCCGAGCAGCTAGTGAGTATCAGAGCATGTAATTCCGATCACAACCTTAGGGGTAAGATAGAGCGTAAATTTACATAGCGCAATAGGCGCCGTGGTGCGCCTTTCGCATCGGGATAGGGTTCTAGGAGACGACGTAGATTTGGAGGTCGAACGCGGTGACCGAGCCAGGTAGACGAGCAGACCCCAATGCCTTGCGGTTCCTCATCGGCCGCGAGCTGAAGACCGCCCGTGAGCGCGCTCGCGTCTCCCAGACCCAGGCCGGACAACAACTGGACTGCACACCCACGAAGATCAACTATCTCGAAAGCGGCAAGTCCTCCCAAGACCCCGCCGAGGTCACTGTTCTGCTCAGGTACTACGGCACCGACCCTGCCCACGTCGAGCGGATCGCAGCCCTCGCCGGACAAGCCGACCAGACCACCTGGTGGGCGCCCTTCGGCGGTGCCTTCCCGAACTGGTTCAAAACGTTCGTCGGTCTCGAAGGGCTTGCCGAAAGCCAGTGGTGCTACACCTCTATGCATCTGCCCGGCCAGCTGCAAACCCCCGAGTACGCGCTTGCCTTGCTCGACGGTCATTTGCGTGTCTCACCCGCCGACGCCCCGGGTGTCGTCCGTGGGCGCATGGCCCGTCAACGACTGACCGGCGATCCGCCACTTCGACTTCGCGCCATCATCGAGGAATACGTCCTCGACCGGATAGCCGGTGGTCCCGACGTAATGGCCGCCCAGCTTCAGCACCTGCTCTCGCTGATGAAACTGCCGACCGTTGAACTGCATGTCATGCCGGTATCGGTACCCGTCCACGATGGCCTCGACGGCGACTTCATCGTGTTGAACTTCGAGTCGGCCCGCAGCATCGGGTACATCGAATACCCCGCCGGTGCCCTCTACGTCCAAGAGGAAGACCAGGTAGAGCTCTATAAAATGGCCACAGACCGGCTCTGCGCGAAGGCGCTGTCGGAAACCGACTCGGCCCGCACGATCGAACGCAGGCTGGCGGCCCTCGATAAATAGGAGTTTGAAGATGAGCACCGCCTCCCACCTCCCATGGCGCAAGTCCAGCTACAGCGGTAACGGGGAAGGCTGCGTAGATGTGGCGCCCACCAGCGATGCCGTGTTTGTCCGCCACACCAAACACCACGACCACGGCACCATCACCTTCACCCGAGCCCAGTGGTCCACCTTCCTGAACCATGTCCGCAACGGAAACAGCACCGCGGACGCGGGCACACCCACGATCACCAAGGACGGAGCCGACACGATCCTCAGCGGCAACGACGTCGCACTCAGGTTCAACGACACCGAGTGGACCGCGTTCACCGCAGGGGTAAAGGACGGTGAATTCGACTTCAACGCCACCCGTTAAAGGCACGGGTGGCCCTACAGGTGCAGCTCGTTTACGTATGTCGGCCTGCGTAACCTCGACGCACGAACCGAGTCGGCCCTGGCTGTCAGTACACAGCGGTCCATCCTCGCCAGGGCCTGGGACCGGCCTTCCCGCGTAGACATGCGATGCGGTGCGCGGATTGCTCGCGAAGCCGGGGGGGTGTCGGTGGCGAGACGGGTCAGCCATGCGGTCATGCGGAATTCTCGGATATCGCGCAACAGCTGAAACCCACTCCAATCGGTGACATCGTGCCCGTATGCCTCGCAGAACGCTTGATAAGCGCCGGGCTCGAGCCAGCCGAGCGAGTCGTTCACAGCGGTCTGCACGACATCCCATTCTGGCGGGCCGATACTCGAACGCTCGAGATCGAGTAACAGAACCGTCCCGTCCTCGGCGGCAACGATATTGCCTTCGTGCGCATCACCGTGGATAACGCTCCAGGGCTCACCTTCGGGAAGTTCTTTCCACCTCGCCCGCAGACGCTCCAACTCCTGAAGCATCCAGGCACGGTCGTCGGCGTCGAGCCACTGAGCGCCCTGGATGCGTTCGGGAAGACGAACAAACGGCTCGACATGAGTGAGACCTATATCGGACGGTGGCGGCAGACTGTGGAGGCGCTGTAAGGCGGCGGCTATCTCGGTGGTGGTTCCAAGCCGGTGCGGTGGCAGCTCATGCCAGAAGACGACGGGCTTGCCCGCCACGTCGACCGGCTGCTCGAAGCCCGTCACTACACGGACAGCGGGTACGCCGGCCTCTTCCAGCCACCGTGACACCGCGACTTCTCGACGTGCTGCGTGTTGCTGGCCGGGTGGTGAAATCCGCGCGACGATCCCTCCGGGCAACCGGTAGATGATGTTCTCCCCGGCTCGGATCAACTCGGCGCCCTCAGACGAGATACCTGCTGTCGAGCCTGCGGTCTTGAGTACGGCGAAGTCTGGGGCGCTGTCGGTCATACAGTCACGGTGATCTTGTTTATCCGGGCGCGCAAATCCGCCACTTCGCCGAGGGCAGCGTGTCGTCCGGAGATTGCGCGGAGCTCACGGAGGTACTCGTGGGCGCGATTGGATCGCAGAGATTCGGCATCGGAGAGTGCCCGCTGCGCGATAGCGGTTGCTTCGGCTGGGTCGCCGGTGGCCATGGTGAGGGAGGCATGTTTGACTGCGGAGAAAGCCCGCGAGCGTGCGTAAGTATCGCCGTGACCTGCGGCCGCGGCCTGGAGGCGGCACCTCGCCTCACTGATGAACCGCCCCTGCAGAGCGATGTCGTACAGAGCGTGGCCGGTATCGCCGGAATGCTGCGCGGCATCGTAGTAGGCCATCCAGACGGGATCGTCAGCCCGAGATGAGTTGGAGAATTCCTCGTCGGCCTGTCCTATAGCGCCGACGGCTTCCTCGATGCGATGAAGGGCGGAAAAGGCGCGGGCACGAACCGTGTTGAGGTTCGCCCGCTCGGTGGCTGTCAGGCGATCCGACCGGACCAGTGCCAGTTCAGCCAACGTCAACCCGGTGTCGGGGTCGCCGCACCAGATGGCCTGGCGAGCCATCCGAGACAAAACCTCGGCACGCAAATGAGCATCACCGACTTCTTCAGCGCAGGTCAACGCCAGCCGGAGCATGCGGCGAGCGTCGTCATGAGCGAACGCATCGAAGGCCATCCAGCCAGCGGTCAAGCTCAGAAAGCCCACAGCGGAGTACAACTCACCTCTGTTCGTGGGGTTGGAACGCGCGTGCAGAAGCCCGACGGCGTAACGAAGCTGTGCGGCGACCGCCTCGCGTACGAGCCCGCCGCCGTAGGTGTTGTCCCAGGTGCTGAATGCTTTCGCTGTCGCTAGAACGCCGTGGATCTCGGTCTTACCGACCATCGCCGGAATCGGGGTGGGCTGTGTAACGGCGATCAGATCAACAAGGGGAGTCGCTAAGACCGCGGCGCCAGCGGTGGCACGAAGAAACTCTGAACGACGCAATGGGTCCTCCTCAGGGTTCGCCCCTCCCAGCGTAGGCGGAACACGCTGATCGAAGAACCCAAGTTCTGCATCGGTGGCGACATCGAACAGTTGCCGAAACGCGGTGCGGTAAGCGGAATGCGGCCAAGTCCGCTCGCCTCGCAGATAACGACGGATCGTCTCGTCGGTGTAACGCCCAGGCTGACCGGTGCTTTCGGCGACGAGCCTATTCACCGCATCGGCTACCTGCTGCTGGGTGCGGCCGGACGCGCTGATATGGCGTTGCAGGTCGAGATTGGGCACCGCCACAATGTCCCCCTTGGCCGGGTGATGGTTCCAAGCGGATAGCAGCGTACAGCCGAATTTCCCAGTGCGCCCGAAGAAAACGTGACGCCCCCCGATTTCGTCGTTCGGCCCCCCGTTCGTCTCTGAGAGCCCAGGGGGGCTTGTTGGGCCTGTCGGGTGGCATCGCCGGAGGGCAACCTCGTGATCAGTTCCAACGGAGCGGTGGCTCACGCCAGAGTCATTGCCCGAGCTCCTATTACCCGAACTGAGTCATCGTCGCATCAGCAAGCCGAGTCCCGGCACCGATGCTCGGCGCGGGTATCCCGCAACCGAGTTGTCACGAGAGAAGAGGGTGACATGAAGCCGAATCGGATGCTCACCGCCGCACCGATATATGTGAGTTGGAATTACACATATGCCTGCAACTTCAACTGCATCCACTGTTACAGCCGCGCGGGCAGCTACCCGCGGGAACTCGACACCGAGGCGTATCGGCGGATTGTCGATCAGCTCGTGGAGTGCCGGGTGCTCAAAGTCGGTTTGGGTGGCGGGGAACCGCTGATTCGGCGTGACTGCCTCGAGATGGTGCGGTTGATGTCAGAAGGGCGTATCGACACGAACATCACCACGAACGGCTGGTTCCTCAACGCCCGAACATGCTCCCGCCTCGCGGATGCCGGGCTCGGCACACTGTATGTCAGCCTGGACTCGGCCAACTCGACCGTGCACGACATTTTTCGACGTAAACAGGGTAGCTATGACAGAGCGGCCGACGGGATCTCTAACGCGGTCGCCGCGGGCTTGACGGTGAAGTTGTCGACAGTGGTCACGACCGTGAACGCGAACGCCATCGGCGCCATCGTCAGTTTCGCCGAGGAGCGCGGTGTTGCCGGTATCGAGTTCAAGCGGTTTCGGCCAACTGGAAACGGTCAGACCGCTGTCGGGGAATTGACCTTGCGAAGCCAGGAAGAGGAGACTCTTCGCCAGGCCATCGACCAAGCCGATAAGCAATCGCCGATCGATATCGCCCTCTTCTACGACGCTGAGGCCGAACCCGGTGACGGTGCGGAACAGGGTTGTCCGTGCGGTGTTCGATCGCTGACATTGCGGCCGAACGGAGATGTCGCGCCCTGCGCCTACGGTGCCAGTGTTATCGGCAACCTCACCACCGACAACCTCGGGGCCATCTGGCGCGAATCGCCCGTGTTGCGGTCGATGCGCAGCGGCTCAGGCTGTAAAGGGTTGATCAGTGGTCCGTCTCCGTCCGGGACGGGAACCGCTCCGTTCCCACGCCGCGTTCTGCTCGCTGAGCCGTCCATATCTTCGGTATACGGAGGTACCGCATGTTCGTCTTAGGTGGCTCGCTACTTCCTCCCGCACTTAGATGGTCGACGCCGGTCTCGCCGGCCTTGGCGGCGGTGATCGCGGGCCGAGACACCGAACGCGCCTTGCTCGTCGGTGGCGCCTCCCAACCCTTGATCGATTCACTCGCCTCGGCAGGCGCGGACATCACGGTCATCGATCGCGACGGCTGGTCCGTTCCGCCCTGCGGAGCCGCAACCATCGCCGGATATGCGTCATGGAGTGAACTGCGGGATCAGCCGATGGCCTGGTTCGACCTGATCCTCCTGCCCGGCGGCACCCTACAGACCGGAGGCCCTTGGCTGAGCGATACCGAAGACTGGGAAGAGCATCGACCTCAGTGCCTCGAGAGGCTCAACGAGCTGCGGTCGCAGTCCGGCACAATCGTCGCGGATGCCGCCAACGATATCCCCATGGGTCGGCAGTATCTCGTCACCCATTCGGAGTCCGGCGGCGCGAGCACCGTCGTCTTCGGTTCGTTGTCTGCCGGTCGGACAGAACTCATGCACCGGACAGCAACCTACGACGACAACGGCGTTCTCGTCGAGGAACAGATGACCATCCGCCCGTTCGTCAAGCCGGAGACGGGAACGAGTCTCATTCTACTCGCGGTTGACGATGCCGGAGCGAATCCATGAGCGGCGACATACTCGACGCGTGGTCGATGTTCCGTGCCCTGCAACGTCACAAGGTGGACGACCTCAACCATATCGACCGGCTGCTCGCGGACCACGGAAGCCCCGACAC
The DNA here is from genome assembly GCF_002081715.1 of Nocardia donostiensis. Classification (GTDB taxonomy): domain Bacteria; phylum Actinomycetota; class Actinomycetes; order Mycobacteriales; family Mycobacteriaceae; genus Nocardia; species Nocardia donostiensis. The sequence continues at coordinate 24,569 of NZ_MUKP01000021.1, forward strand.
ACCGCCGATCCTGCTGGATCTGTGCTCAGGCATAGGTCGCACGGTCCCGCTGGCGTTACAACACGGCTGGAATGTCGTCTGTATCGATGCCGACGAGGCCGCGCTCGCCACAACCCAACAGATCGCACCGACACGGATCACCTGCCATATCGCTGACCTCGCCGCTCCCGGCATCGCGACCTTGCCCACTTGCCGCGGGATTCTCTGCGCGCACAACGCCGCGAACGAGGTCGGGACACTTCAGCCGCTGTTCGAGATTGCCGCTGACACACTGCACGATGACGGATGGTTTTACCTAGACCTGCTGACCGATACCTACCCCCGCCCCTTCGAACTCGAGCACGTGCTGCGAATCGAGTCCACCGATCCGGGGGTCTGGTTGTTGGATACCGCGATGGTGCCGCTTGCGGAGAACCGGCACCGGCTGCATCTCATAGCCACGCACTATGACCTGAATGGCCGACAGATCAACCAGACCCATCACGCGCTCATAAGGGTTGTGTTCCCGCACGAAGTCGTAGTGGGGTACGGCCGGAAATACGGGCTGCACCTGCACGAGAAATCCGGCAATCACTATGTGTTCCGCCGACGCCGACCCAGTAGCAAGAAAGGAGGTTGACACCATGTCCCGCAAGCCGAAACGGCCCTACGTGAGGCCGCAGGTGCGCGTGATCCCCACAGCGCCGATGACCAACTGATCCACCCTGTAGGCGGGCTGTAGCAGAGCGTCACCGGCGCAGCCCGCCCCTCCTCGGGAGCAACTCATGATGATGTATTCGCGAAACCGGATAGTGCTCGACCAGCAGGATGTCAGGCTTTTCAGCTATAGATCAGTTGCCGAAGCCGTAGATTCGGGCATCGAATTCGAAGGGCACGAGGCGGCTGTACTGCTGTCGGCCAACGGCCAACTGTACGAGCTGAATTTGGTGGGAGCGCTTCTATGGGAGGCATTGGACGAGGAGAAAACCGCTGCCGACCTGGCACTACTGCTCGAACAGGCATTCGATGCCGATGGGGTGGCCGCTCACGCCGATGTGAATACCTACCTCGCTGATATGACGTCCAAGGGCCTCATAACAGTTGACGAAGATCACCGTTCGATCTAGCCGTCGCCGCGCAGCAGTTCCATGATCTGGTCAGTGGTCATGCCTTCGATATCTCTGCTTTTCGCCATACCGCGCATCTGTTCGACGAGACGTTGTCCCCGCATCTGTGGGGACTGGGCTGGGGCGTCGGGCTCGGCGTCGTCGATGGTCGCCACACCGTCACCCTAGATAAGCCCGGCTTCAGGTGCGAGCGTAAAACGGGGAGCGAGGCATCATGGACACCGAGCCCACCGCGGCATCGACCGCGCGGGCAGTGGGGCACGCTATCGAATGACCAGTCGCCGGTGACAAGCCGAGCAGGCGGGTCACCGGCAACCCCAGCTGATCAGGCGGATTCGGCCAGCAACCCGGCGAGCGGGATCAGGTGGTCGGGGGCAGGCCCGAGGGCGAACTCGTTGTGTTTGGCGGCGGTGAAGTAGTTGTGGACGATGTGGTCGCGGTCGATGCCGACACCGCCGTGCACGTGGACCAGGGTGTGGGCGACGTGGTGGCCTGCTTCGGCGGCCCAGAACTTGGCGGTGTGCACGGCTGCGGCGGCGGGTAGGTCTTCCGACAGCTGCCAGGCGGCTTGGGTGACCGATAGGCGCAGGCCGCCGACGTTGATGTAGGCGTCGGCGAGGCGCTGGGCGACGGCTTGGAAGCTGCCGATGGCTTTGCCGAACTGTTCGCGTTCGCGGGCGTAGTCGGCGACCAGTTGCAGTGCCTGTTCCAGGGTGCCGAGCTGGAGTGCGCTGAGGCCGAGCCAGGCGCGCAGCAGCAGCCAGTCCAGGATCTGGGCGCCGTCGTCGACGGAACCGAGGAGTTCGGCGGGGGCGTCGGTGAATTCGACGAGGAATTCCGAGCTGCGGTCGGTGACCTGCTGCGCGGTCAGCTGCACCGCATCGGCGGACGGATCGACCAGGAACACCGCGGGTGCGCCGGACACGCTGGCGGGGACCAGGATCCGCGCGGCCCGATCGGCGACGGGGACGGTGGTTTTGGCTCCCGTGATCCGCCAGCCGTTGCCGGTGTCGACGGCGGTGGTGTTCGGCTGGGCAGGCTCCCAGTTTCGCTCTTCCGACAGCGCGGCCGTGAGGATCGACGCACCGGCGGCGGCCGACTGCGCGAGCTCGCGCTGCTGCTCGGAGCCGAATCGGGCGATCGCGCCCGCACCGAGCACGATCGACCACAGGTACGGCACGGCAGCCAGATGTTTACCGAGTTCGCGCAGGATCGAGGTTTGTTCCAGCACCCCGAAATCGCTGCCGCCCACCGTTTCCGGCAGTGCGGCGGCGAGTACGCCGGTTTCCGCCAGCGACTGCCACAGAGGCTCGTCGAACTTTTCGGTGGCGTTATCCAGTTCCCGCAGCCGGTCGGCGGTGACCAGCTTGCCGCACACCTCGCCGGTCAGCCGGGCCAGATCCAGCTGTGCCTCGGTGGGAGTGAAATCCATGGGGACTACCTGCTTTCTGGGTTTGTGCGGCGCGGGCTCAGCGCGCGGCGGCGGGCTGCTTCAGGGCGGTCATGGCGATGATGTCGCGCTGCACCTCGTTGGTGCCGCCGCCGAAGGTGAGGATCAGGGCGGCGCGGTGCATCCGTTCCACCCGGCCGCGCAGAATCGAACCGGGGGAGTCCTGCCGCAGATACGACTGCGGGCCGAGCACCTCCATCAGCAGGCGGTATGCCTCGGTGGCCAGTTCGGTGCCGTACACCTTGCACGCGGAGGCGTCCCACGGCCGCGGCGCCGCCTCGCCCCCGGCATCGGCGCGGCTGGCGATTTCCCAGTTCATCAGCTTCAAGTACTCGACCTTGGCGTGCACGCGAGCCAGGTTCAGCTGCACCCATTCCCGGTCGATCACCCGGGATCCGTCGGCGGTCTTGGTGTCGCGCGCCCATTCGACAACCTGCCGCAGCGTGAGCGCCAGCGGCGCGGCCGAGGTGAGCGCGACCCGCTCGTGGTTGAGCTGGTTGGTGACCAGCGGCCAGCCGCCGTTCTCCTGTCCGACCAGTGAGGTGACCGGTACTCGCACGTCCTGGTAGTAGGTGGCGCTGGTGTCGGGACCGGCCATGGTGTGCACCGGCGTCCAGGAGAAGCCCTCGACATCGGTGGGCACGATGAGCATGCTGATGCCTTTGTGCTTCTTGGCGTTGGGGTCGGTGCGCACGGCCAGCCAGACATAGTCGGCGTAGGCGATCAAGCTGGTCCACATTTTCTGGCCGTTGATGACGTACTCGTCGCCGTCGCGGACCGCGCTGGTGCGCAGGCTGGCCAGGTCGGTGCCCGCGCCGGGTTCGGAGTAGCCGATGGCGAAGTGCAGTTCCCCGGCCGCGATCTTGGGCAGGAAGAACTTCTTCTGCTCCTCGCTGCCGTAGTGCATGATCGTCGGCGCGACCGAGTTGATGGTCAGGAACGGCACGGGCGCGCCTGCGATGGCGGCTTCGTCGGTGAAGATCAGCTGGTCCAGCATCGGGCGGTCCTGCCCGCCGAACTCCTTCGGCCAGCCCAGCGCCAGCCATCCGTCGCGGCCCATTTCCTGGACCACCTCGCGGTACACATTGCCCTGCCCGTACTCACCGGTTTGCGCGCTGAGCGCTTCCCTGCGCTCAGGGGTGATCAGCTTCGCGAAGTAGTCGCGCAACTCGGCGCGTAGCTGTTCCTGCTGCGGCGTGTACGCAATGCGCATGGGGCACCTCATGCCTTCGTTCTTCGGGGCGGGGTGGGAGATTCGGCGACCGGAAGCGGGTCCGGGTGCAGATCCCGGCCCCTCGATCATTGCATATTGGCTGAAACATGTTCCAGTATTGAGGGTGAAACCGCGTGATGCCCGTATGGGCGGCATGCCTGCCTTGTTAGGCTTTCGCGTAAGTAGGGGTAAAGGAGTTCCCATGAAGGTCAGTGTTGATCTCGACCAGTGCGAAGCGAACGGAATTTGCGTCGGAATCGCCCCCGACGTGTTCGAACTCGACGACGACGACATTCTGCACATTGTCGAGGCCGATGTGCCCGCCGATCGTGTGGCGCAGGTGGAGGAAGCGGTGTCGCAGTGTCCCAAGGCGGCGCTGCGGTTGCAGTGACCGGCTCTTGCCGTGAATAAGAACACGTTCTAAAGTCGGCCCGGTGAGCGAAACAGATGTGAGCCTTGCCGGGCGGGTGGCGATCGTAACGGGTGCGGGCGCGGGACTCGGCCGGGCCGAGGCCCTCGCCTTGGCTGCTGCGGGCGCTGCGGTGGTCGTCAACGACCTCGCCGAATCCGACGCAGTTGCCGAAACGCTGGCGCAGATCAGGGCGCTTGGTGCAAAAGCGGAATTCGTCGCGGGCAGTGTGGCCGAGCGGGCCACCGCCGACGCGCTCATCCGTACCGCCGAGGAATCTTTCGGCGGCCTCGATATTGTCGTCAACAACGCGGGTATCACTCGCGACAAGATGCTGTTCAATATGTCCGACGAGGACTGGGACGCGGTGATCGGCGTCCATCTGCGCGGACACTTCCTGCTCACCCGCAATGCGGGCGCCTACTGGCGAGCTAAATCCAAGGAAGCCGGCGCGCCGGTCTACGGCAGTATCGTCAACACTTCGTCGGAAGCTGGACTGCTCGGCCCGGCGGGGCAGGCCAACTACGGCGCCGCCAAAGCTGGGATCACCGCGTTGACGTTGTCTGCGTCGCGTTCCCTTTCGCGCTTCGGGGTGCGCGCCAATGCGATCTGCCCGCGGGCGCGGACCGCGATGACCGAGCAGGTCTTCAGTGCGGCGCCCGAGGAGGGTGTGGACCCGCTGTCGCCCGATCATGTGGCGCGGCTGGTGGCCTATCTGGCCTCGCCTGCGGCCGCGGCGGTCAACGGCCAGGTCTTTGTGGTGTACGGCCCGATGGTGGCCCTGATGGCCGCGCCGGAGGTCGAGAAGCGCTTCGATGCGGCCGGTGAGCAGTGGTCGACCGGTGATCTGGCCGCCACGCTGGGCGGGTACTTCGCGCAGCGTCCGGAAGGTCGTACCTTTTCTGCATCGTCGCTGAACGAACTGGGTTGATACGGGCGCAAACAGTCCACATAGCTCACCTGTCGGCGAGCAGCGCTCTGGTGGGCGCTGCTCCAATTTTCCTGAACAACCGTACAAGAGTTGATCAGCAGTCCAGTAGTTGGTAGACAGTTGTTCGTATGTGCTGAGCCTCACAACAGTGATGCCCAACACGCATGAACACAGTTCCAGTATTTCTGTCTGGGATTGGGGTGAATATGCAGTTCAAATGCTGCAAAATACCCCCAGAAACGAAGTGAACATGTTCTACTTGGCGAGCGTGTGGTGCGAGTTGAACCGCCGCGCGCATCAGCGGGACCAGCAGTCGGGCAAGGAGGATCGGCGATGAACGAAGTCCTTGCCGTGCCGTTACGGGCAGTCGGCGGGTTCTTCGAACTCTGCTCGAGTGTGGCGCAAGCGAGCTTGCGCCGCCCCTTCCAATTCCGCGAGTTCGTCGACCAGTCCTGGTTCGTCGCGCGCGTCTCGCTCATCCCCACCCTGCTGGTCGCGATCCCGTTCACGGTGCTGGTCAGCTTCACCCTGAACATTCTGTTGCGAGAGATCGGCGCCGCCGACCTCAGCGGCGCGGGCGCCGCCTTCGGCGCAGTCACCCAGGTCGGGCCGATCGTCACCGTGCTCATCGTCGCCGGTGCCGGCGCCACCGCGATCTGCGCCGATCTGGGCGCCCGCACCATCCGCGAAGAAATCGACGCGATGAAGGTGCTCGGCATCGACCCGATCCACCGGCTGGTAGTGCCAAGGGTGATCGCATCCACGTTCGTCGCGCTGCTGCTCAACGGCCTGGTCTGCACTATCGGCATCGTTGGAGGCTTCCTTTTCTCGGTGCAGCTACAGGGGGTCAACCCCGGCGCCTTCGTCAACGGGATCACGCTGCTCACCCACCTGCCCGAGCTGGTCATCTCCGAGGTCAAGGCTGGGCTGTTCGGGCTGATCGCCGGGCTGGTCGCCTGTTATCTGGGGTTGAACGTCAAAGGTGGTCCCAAAAGTGTCGGTGATGCGGTGAACCAGACCGTTGTCTTCGCTTTCATGGCTCTGTTCGTGGTGAACGTCGTCGTCACCGCCGTCGGTATCAAGTTCGCGGTGCGGTGACCCGATGGCCTTCGTGATCCAATCCCGATTTCCCCGAACGGTCCGGCGGGTGCGTCGGCTGTCCAATTCGATGGACGAACTCGGGCGTCAGGCAGTGTTCTACGCGCGCGCCATCGGCTCCGTGCCGCGAGCACTGCTGCACTACCGCACCGAGACCATCCGGCTGATCGCCGAGATCAGCATGGGCAGCGGTGCGCTCGCCGTTATCGGCGGCACCGTGGTGATCGTCGGATTCCTGACCCTGTTCACCGGCGGAACCATCGCCGTACAGGGCTACAGCTCACTCGGCAATATCGGCGTCGAGGCGCTGACCGGTTTCTTCGCCGCCTTCCTCAATGTGCGCATCGCCGCACCGGTGATCTCCGGCATCGGACTGGCGGCAACCATCGGCGCTGGATCGACCGCACAGCTGGGCGCCATGCGCGTCGCCGAGGAAATCGACGCGTTGGAAACCATGGCGATTCGCCCGGTGCCGTATCTGGTCGGCACCCGAGTGCTGGCAGGCATGATCGCGATCGTGCCGCTCTACGCTCTCGCGGTAATCGCCTCCTTCATCGCGAGCCGCTTCGCCACGGTGGTGATCTACGGACAGTCCGCAGGCGTCTACGACCACTACTTCTCCACATTCCTGATTCCCAGCGACATCATGTGGTCTTTTGCCCAGGCCATCGTCATGGCACTGGCGGTGATGATGATCCACACCTACTACGGCTACACCGCCGCCGGTGGGCCGGTCGGGGTGGGAATCGCGGTGGGCAACGCGGTGCGCGCCTCCCTGATCGCGGTGGTCTCGGTGACACTGCTGATCTCCCTGGCGATCTATGGCACCTCCGGCAACTTCAACCTCTCCGGATAGCGATATGACGGAAACCAAACGAGCAGACGAAGGCGGCGGCGTGGTAGCAGCGTTACGTGGTCCGCTCGGCCTGAAACTGGCCGGTGTGGCGATGGTGCTGGCTCTGGTCGCTGTGATCGCCGTCTCGCTGATCATGTTCGTCGGCGGCTTCACCCCGACGGTCACCGTGACCGTCTCGGCCCCACGCAGCGGTCTGGTGCTGGACCCCGACGCCAAGGTGAAGGTGCGCGGCGTCCAGATCGGCCGGGTAGCCGAGGTCGACCGCAGCGACGAACACGCGACGCTGCGGCTGGCACTCGACCCGGAAATGCTGAAACTGGTGCCCGCCAATGCGACCGTCGATATCCGCTCGACCACAGTGTTCGGCGCGAAATACGTGAACTTCATCGTCCCCGAACAGCCATCGGCGCAATCGCTGCAGCCGGGCGCCGAGCTTGCGGCCAGCAAGGTCACCGTCGAGTTCAACACGCTCTTCCAACATCTGAGCGACGTGCTGGCCCAGGTGGAACCGGAGAAGCTGAACGCTACCCTGACCGCGCTCGGCACCGCACTGCAGGGCCGCGGCGAAAAACTGGGCGATCTGCTGGTGCGCAGCGAGGCCTACCTGCGCGATATCAACCCCAGTCTGCCCGCGCTGCGCCGCGACCTGAACGCCGCCGCCGGGGTCACCAACCTCTACGCCGATACCGCGGGCGACCTGCTGCGCACCGTCGACAACGCCACCGGCGTCAGCCGCACCCTGGTGGCCGAAGAGGCAGGCGTGGACGCGCTGCTGGCGAACCTGTCAGGGCTGGCCGACACCACCGGCGCGGTACTGCACGAGAACGAACAGCAGGTGGTGACAGCGCTGGATCTGCTGCGGCCGACCACCAGCCTGCTCGACGAGTACAAACCTGCCCTGTACTGCCTCATCGCCGGCTCGGCCAAAGCGCTGCCGCTGGGTGAGCAGATGGTCGGCGGCGGCCAGCCGGGTGTCGCGCTGAACGCGAGCTTCATGTACGGCCACGACCCCTACACCTATCCGGAGGACCTGCCGAAAGTGAACGCGACCGGCGGACCGCACTGCGAGGGCCTGCTCGACCGGGTGCCGGGCAGTCACGCCGACTACGTCGTCACCGACACCTCCGAAGGCGCGCCCTACACACCGTCGACACAGTTGAAGTTCAACGCGCCGAAGGTGTTCCAGGTGCTGTTCGCCGGCCTGCCGGGGGTGGGGCAGCTGTGAAGAACACCGCGACGATGGTCAAGCTGGGCATCTTCACCGTGGTGATGACGCTCGTCTTCGCCGGCCTCACCATCGTGTTCAGCCAGATGCGCTTCGCCAGCGAGAACGCCTATCACGCCGTGTTCACCAGCGCGTCGGGCATGCTCCCCGGTGACAAGGTGCGCATCGCCGGTGTTCCGGTGGGATCGGTGACCTCGGTGCAGGTGGGCAAGGACTACAAGGCGCACGTCGAGTTCGACGTCGACCGCAAACACCGGCTGCTCACCAGCACCCGCGCCACCATCCGGTACGAGAACCTGGTCGGCGACCGGTATCTGGAACTGCTGGAAGGCCCCGGCGAGGCGGAAACCCTGCCCGAGGGCGGCACCATCGGCCTGGACAAGACCGCGCCCGCGCTCGATCTGGATCTGCTGCTCGGCGGGTTCAAACCGCTGCTGCGCGGGCTGGACCCGGCGCAGGTCAACGACCTGACCAATGCACTGCTGCAGATCTTCCAGGGGCAGGGCGGGACGCTGGTGTCGCTGCTGAACAGCAGCGGGTCGTTCGCCACAACCCTGGCCGAACGGGACGCGCTGATCGGCAGCGTCATCAACAATCTGAACACCGTCCTGCAGACCATCGACGACCGCGGCGAACAGTTCGCCACCACCATCGACGAACTGCAGCGGCTGGTGAGCGGACTGGCCGCGGACCGCGACCCGATCGGTGCGGCGCTGCCCCGGATCGCGGGCGCCACCGGTGAGCTGACCGATCTGCTCGCCCAGGCCCGCCCCGACCTGAAATCGACCATCGAACAGACCGGCCGATTGGCGACCAACCTCGACAACAGCTCCGACACCATCCAGTACGTGTTGGACGAACTGCCCGCCGCCTACCGGAAACTGATTCGGGTCGGCTCCTACGGTTCGTTCCTGCAGCTCTACGTCTGCCAGACGAACTTCCTGGTGGACGGCCCGAACGGTCAGACGATGCATGTGAAGTTGCCCGGTCCGCAGACGACCGGAAGGTGTGCGAGCGAGTGAAGAAAGACCAGCAATCACGCACGGTGACCATCGGGGTCGTTGGCCTGGTACTCACGGTCACCATTGCCCTGGCGGCCCTGCAATTCGAGCGGTTGCCGTTCATCCGCGGCGGCGCCACCTTCACCGCCTATTTCGCCGACGCCGGCGGGCTGGAGCCCGGTAACGACGTCGAGGTGGCGGGGGTGCGTTCCGGCACCGTCGAGGATGTCAGCTTGGACGGGGCGAAGGTGCTGGTCCGTTTTCAGCTGAACGAATCGATCGTGCTCGGTGACAAGACGACCGCGGAGATCAAGACCAACACGGTGCTCGGCCGCAAATCGCTGGCCGTGCATCCTGACGGAGCGGGCGCGCTGCGCACCGACGACACGATCCCGCTGGAGCGCACCACCTCGCCGTACTCGCTGAACGAAGCGCTCGGCGATCTGGCTGGCACGGTCGAGGACCTCGACCTGCAGCGGGTCAACGAGACGCTGGACGCGCTTTCGGCCGCCTTCGCCGATACCCCGGCGCCGCTGCGCGCGGCACTCGACGGCGTGACCGCGTTGTCGCGCAGTATCAACGCCCGCGATCAGGCGCTGGTCGATCTGCTGGCCCGCGCCCAGAACGTCACCAAGATCCTGGCCGACCGCAGCAACCAGATCAACGCGCTGCTGCTCGACGGTAACGAACTGCTCGGTGAACTGGACCGGCGGCGCACCGCGATCAGTCAGATGATCGTCTACGTCAACAGCCTGGCCCAGCAGCTATCCGGCCTGGTCGCCGATAACGAGGCGCAGCTGCAGCCCGCGCTGGACAAACTGAACTCGGTGCTGGACCTGCTGGAACGCAACCGCGACAACATCAACAGCGCCCTTGACGGGCTCGGCCCGTTCGCGGCCGCGCTGGGCGAGCAGGTGGGCAGTGGCCCCTACTTCAACGCCTACGTAGTGAACGCGAGCAGTGAAATGTTGCATCCGCTGGTCGACGCGCTGGTCTGGCCGCAGCATCTGCCGGAATCGCTGCGCGCCTATCTGCTCGATCCGCCACCGTCGATCGAGCCGTCCCCACAGGAGCCGCCGCGATGAGCATTCGCAGTATTGCCGGGAGGAAGACACTGCCGCGGTGGGCGTTGCCCATCGCCGGGGTGCTTGCCGTCGCGTTGGTCGCGCTCGGCGGCTACACCGCGCTGGACCGGATCGGGACGAAGGACATCACCGCCTACTTCACCTCGACCAGCGGCTTGTACGCCGGTGACGATGTGCGGGTGCTCGGTGTTCCCGTTGGCCGGATCGAATCGATCGAACCGGGCAAGGAGAAGGTGAAGGTCGAGATGACCATCGACCGTGGCGTCGATATCCCCGCCGACGCCCGCGCCGTGATCATCGCGCCGAACCTGGTCTCGGCAAGGTTCATCCAGCTCGCCCCCGCCTACACCGGCGGCCCGAAACTGGCCGACGGCGACGAGATCGGTATCGAACGCACCGCGGTGCCGGTGGAATGGGATGACATCAAAAACGAACTGTCCCGGCTGGCGACCGCGCTCGGGCCGGTCGGCGACGACAAGCAAGGTTCGTTCGGGCGTTTCGTCGACACTGCGGCGGAAAACCTCGACGGCAACGGCGAACGGTTCCGGGACACCTTGCGCGAACTGTCGGCCACGCTGACAACACTGTCCGACGGACGCACCGACTTGTTCGGCACGATCCGTAATCTGCAGAAGTTCGTCGAGGTGCTGTCGAACAGCAACGAGCAGATCGTGCAGTTCGGCGGGCGGCTGGCGTCGGTGTCGTCGGTGCTGGCCGGAGTATCGGAGGAGCTGGGTGCAGGCCTGGACAATCTGGACATCGCACTCGCCGATGTGCAGCGCTTCCTGGACGGCAGTGGCGGCGAACTGACCGAGGGCGTACAGCGGTTGGCCGACGTCACCCAGATCCTGGTCGACAAACGCCCCCAACTGGAGCAGGCGTTGCATTCCGGCCCCACCGCGCTGGTGAACTTCTACCAGATCTACAAACCCGCCCAGGGCACGCTGACCGGCGCGATCGCGTTCAACAATGCCGCCGATCCGCTGAGCTTCCTGTGCGGTTCGGTCCGCGCGCTGGAAGCCAACGAATCCGATAAGAGCGCCGACCTGTGCGCGCAGTATCTGGCTCCGGTGATCGAATCGCTGGCGATGAACTATCTGCCGATCATGACCAACCCGGCGACCGGCGTAACCGCGTTCCCGCAGCAGCTGAAATACAGCCCGCCGTCGCTGGCCGGGCAGGTGCCCGCCCAGCAGGCCCCCGCGCCCGCACCGATTTCGGTGCCGAGCGGGATCGCCGGACTGGCCATTCCCGGAGGAGGACGATGATGCGCCGGGTCACCGCACGTCGCCGCGTCGCCGCGATCGCGGTCGGTGCGGTGGTCACACTCGGCGCGACCGGCTGTGAATGGGACGGACTGAACTCGCTGCCGCTGCCCGGTACCGAAGGCACCGGCGAAGGGTCGTACCAGGTGCGGATCCAGATGCCGAATGTGACCACGCTGACCCGCAATTCGCCGGTCCGTGTCGACGATGTCTCGGTGGGTACAGTGTCCGATATCGAGGTGGAGGGCTGGCATGCGCTGGTCACCGTCTCACTGGAACGCGATGTGGTGCTGCCCGCGAACGCGACCGCCAAGATCGGCCAAACCAGTCTGCTCGGCAGCAACCATCTGGAGCTGGCACCGCCCACTGATGTGCCGCCGGAAGGACGCCTGAGCGACGGTGATGTGATCCCGTTGGACCGGGCCGGGGCGTACCCGACCACCGAACAGGTGCTGTCGTCGCTGTCGGTGGTGCTCAACGGCGGCGGAATCTCACAGCTGGAGAACATCACCCGCGAGTTGAACGCCGCGCTGGTCGGCCGGGAAACCGAGATCCGGGATCTGCTGCCGCAACTCAACGATCTCATCGGCAATCTCGACAGCCAGCGTCACGACATCATCGCCGCGATGAGCGGTCTCGACCGGCTCGCCGGTCAGTTCGCCGAGGAACGCGATGTGGTCGCCGCGGCCATCGAAGACATCCATCCCGCGTTGACGATGCTCGCCGACCGCAGGCAGAACATCACCACCGCCATCACCAAACTCGGCGAACTCAGCGACGTCACCCAGCGGATCATCACCGCAAGCGGTGACGATCTGAAGGCCAACCTGGCCAGCTTGGCGCCGGTGCTGCAGACTCTCGCCGACACCGGCGGTGACCTCGCCGAATCGTTGAAGATCCTCGCCAGCTTCCCGTTCCCGCTGACCAACCTCGACAAGGCGGTCAAGGGTGACTACCTGAACCTGTTCATGACCGTGGACGTCACCGGCAGACGGCTCGACTCGAACTTCCTCACCGGCACCCCGCTCGGCGGCCGCTTCGGCGGAGTGGAAGGCGCGCTCGGTGCGATCGCCCCGGATACCGCCGGGCAGCAGGGCAACCCGCTGACCGCGCCGTTGCAGCCGCCGCCGGGCGGACCCGAACAGCCGCAACCAACCATTCCCGGGCTGCCGCCGATCCCCGGCCTGCCCGCCATTCCCGGGCTGACAGTGCCGCTGCCCGGCGCGCCGCAAGGAGGTCAGGGCCGGTGAAACTGACCAAGTTCGTCAAAACCCAGCTGACCATCTTCTCCGTGCTGACCGTTGTCGGTCTGCTCGTCATGTCGATCACCTATGTGCGCCTGCCCGCGATGCTCGGAATCGGCCAGTACGAGGTCACGGTGCAGCTGGCCGCGACAGGTGGGCTCTACGAACAGGCCAATGTGGCCTATCGGGGCACCAATATCGGCAAGGTGACCGAAGTCCGGCTCACCACGGAAGGGGTCGATGCGAAACTCTCCATCGACAGCGACTACAAGATCCCCTCCGATGTCGATGCGCTGGTCCGCAGCGTGTCGGCGATCGGCGAGCAGTATGTCGATCTGGTGCCCCCGGAGGATCCCGCCAGCAGCAACCTGTACGACGGCAGCGTGATCCCGGTGGACCGCACCGAACTACCCCAGGACGTCGGCGCACTGCTCGATCAGGCCGACCGGCTGCTGGCCACCATCGCCGACACCCGGCTGCGGCAGGTCATAGACGAGGCATTCCGGGCGTTCAACGGTGCAGGACCGGACCTGCAGCGGTTCATCGATTCGGCGGCGCTGCTGGTGCAGGAGGCCCAGGACAACGCCGAACCGACCAAGAAGCTGCTCGACCAGCTCGGCCCGCTGCTGGAAACCCAGACCCGGTCGGATGCCGCGATCCGTTCCTGGACCCGAGACTTGGCGACGGTGACCGACCAACTGCGCGAACACGATCCGGCGCTGCGCAATATCTTCGCCTCCGGGCCCGCCGCGCTAGAGCGGGTAACCACCCAGTTCGAGGATCTGCGTCCGACGCTGCCGCTGTTGTTGACCAACCTGGTGAGCCTCGGCCAAGTGGGCGTCACGTATCACCCGGGTGTGGAGCAGATCCTGGTCGTCTACCCGCCGCTGATCGCGGCGCTGCTCACCGCGGTGCGCGGCAATATGGAATACGGCGCGCTGGTCGACTTCATGACCGTGCTCAACGATCCGCCGCCGTGCACCACCGGCTTCTTGCCGCCCGATCAACGCAGGTCGCCCAGCGAGCTGGACACGCCCGACACTCCGAAGGGTTTGTACTGCAAGGTCCCACAGGACTCGCCGATCGCGGTGCGCGGTATCCGCAACACGCCGTGCATGGAGTTTCCCGGGCGACGCGCGCCGACACCGGAACTGTGCCGCACCGGTTACACACCGCTGGGCACCAATCCGCCGTTCGGCCCGCCGCAGCCCATCGGCCCCGACAACACCGGCGATGCTCCCGCCAGCGCCCCGGAGTCGTTGCCCGGCGTCCCGGTCGCCCCGGCGAGCTTCTCCGGAGCGAGCACACCGGCTGCCGCCAGGTCGTACGATCCGGCCACCGGTGTATACGTCGGAACCGACGGACGAAGTTACCGGCAAGGCAATATCGGTCCTGATGGATCGGGTACTGTCCCGGCGGATTGGCAGGCAATGTTCGAGGAGCAGCAGCGATGAGCGAAACCACAGATCAGCGCCGTTCCCGCAGGCGGGCCAGCCGGTCCGCGGGGCCACCGGTCGGTGAAGGGCCCGCGGCGGGCACGTCGCCGCCGGACACCGTCACGACCGATTCGGGGTCGGCGAATGAGGCAGGCAGCGGCGCTACCTCTGCGGCTTCCGCTCCCCGCGTGTCCGTCGCGAAGACCGCGGCCCCGTCGGCATCCGAATCCGGTTCGGCGTCCGAGAAGACGATCCCGGCGAACGGTCTCGCGAGCGGTGAACAGGCTGAAACCGTCAAGATCGTATCTGCCGACGACGACGTCACACGTGGCGATACCACCGCGAGCGACCGTCCCGATAAGACAGCCGAGCACGGCAATGCCACCGATAACGCCGCCAAGCCAGGTGGTGGTCCACCGTCGCGATTGCTACGCAAGAAGGCAGGCAAAGGCTCCGCGGACGACGCTGCTGATACCGGCGTTGTCGTCACCGAGACGGTTGCGGATGAACCCGAGCCCGATACCACGGACAAGACTGCGAAGAGCGGCAAGTCCACGGGTCGGATCCTGGCGAGCATCGCTGCCGCCGTGATCGCGCTCGCACTGGTGTCCGCCGCCGTGCTCTCGGTATTCGCGGTGCAGTCGGCCGAGGAGCGCGATGCCCACCGGGCCGAATACCTGCAGACGGCGCGGCAGACCATCATCAACTTGACCACCATCCGCGCCGACAGCGCCGAAGAGGATATCGACCGCATCCTCACCATGGCTTCCGGTGAGTTCAAAACCGAATTCGACGGCCGGGTCGACCCGTTCACCGAAATCATCAAACAAGCCAACGTGGTGTCCAACGGCGAGGTCATCGAGGCCGCGATCGAGAACGAGCACGAGAATTCGGCCCAGATCCTGGTCGCCGCCAAACAGACCCTGACCAATGCGGGCCAGGAGGAGCCGCAGCAGCGGTACTACCGTTTCCGGGTCACGGTGACCCGCACCGACGACGGTAGCCTGTCCGTATCCGACGTGGAGTTCGTGGCATGAATCTGAAGCAGATGCGCACCAAGATCCTGCTCGGTATCACCGTCGTCGTCGTGGTCGTGGCCGCGGTCGTCGCGGGTATCAACGGCTACCGGTACTGGGACGACAAACGCTCCGAACAGTCCCGCGCCGCCGCGGTCGCCGCTGCGACCCGCACCGTGTCCGCAATGTTCAGTTACGACTTTCAGACCGTGGACACCGAACTGCCGAAAACCGCCGACAATCTGGCCCCGGACTTCCGCAGCGACTACCTCGAACTCATCGAGAAGGCGATCGCTCCCGGCGCCAAAGAAAAACAGCTGTCGGTGCAGGCGACCACCCAGGCGGGCGGTGTGGTCTCCGCCGACCGCGCGCACGCGGTGGTGCTGCTGTTCCTGAACCAGGTGACCACCAGCAAGGAAAAACCGGAAGGTACCACCACCGGCAGCCGTGTCCGGGTGACCTTGGACAAGAGCGACGACCGTTGGCTGGTCGCCTCGGTCACCCCGATCTGACCGCCGGGGCGGTGAACTCCCGTATCCGGCGCGGGCTCAGCGATGCGGTTCGTTGTACTCCTGGTCCCCGCTGACCAGCGCGCTGCCCGATACCTGCCCCTGAGCCAGGGCATCGAGGAAGGCGCGCGCCCAGCGGTCCACGTCATGGGCCAGCACCTGGCGGCGCAGCGAACGCATCCGGCGGCGGCGGGTGTCGCGGTCGTCGGACAGCGCCGAGATGATCGCATCCTTCACGCTGTCCAGATCGTGCGGGTTGCACAGATACGACTGTCGTAGCTCGGCCGCCGCGCCGGTGAACTCGCTCAGCACCAGCGCGCCGTTGAGACCGCTGTGGCAGGCCACGTACTCCTTGGCGACCAGGTTCATCCCGTCCCGCAGCGGCGTCACCAGCATGACATCGGCCGCGACGAAGAACGAGATCAGCTCCTCCCGCACGATCGGCCGGTGCAGATAGTGCACCACCGGATAGCCGACCCGGGCGAACTCGCCGTTGATGCGGCCCACCTGGCGTTCGATATCGCCACGCATCTGGATATAGCTTTGCACCCGCTCCCGGCTCGGGGTGGCCAACTGGATCATCACCGTTTCGGCGGGATCGATCCGTTTCTCCTCGAGCAGCTCCTCCAGCGCATTCAGCCGGATATCGATGCCCTTGGTGTAGTCGAGCCGGTCGACGCCGAGCAGGATGTTCTTCGGACTGCCCAGTTCGGCCCGGATATTGGCGGCGCGTTCGCGCACCGACCGGCGGCGCGACAGCTCGTCGAGTTCGGCGGAGGTAATCGAAATGGGGAACGCACCGACCCGTACGCTGCGGAACCCCACCTGCACCACACCCATCTTCGACCGCACACCCACCGTGCCGCGCGAGGTGGGTTGCCCGGCCAGACGACGGGCCAGATACAGGAAGTTCTGCGCGCCGCCGGGCAGGTGGAAACCGATCAGATCCGCGCCGAGCAGCCCCTCCACGATCTCGGTCCGCCACGGCATCTGCATGAACAACTCGACCGGCGGGAACGGGATGTGCAGGAAGAAACCGATGGTCAGGTCCGGGCGCAGCATCCGCAGCATCTTCGGCACCAACTGCAACTGGTAGTCCTGCACCCAGACGGTGGCGCCCTCGGCGGCGACTTTCGCGGTCTCCTCCGCGAAACGCCGGTTCACCTGCACATAGGCGGCCCACCATTTCCGGTCGTACACCGGGCGCACGATCACATCGTGATACAGCGGCCACAGTGTGCCGTTGGAGAAGCCCTCGTAGTAGTCGGTGACCTCCTGTGTCGACAACGGCACCGGATACAACTCCAGCCCGTCCTCGTTGATCGGGTCGACCTCGACATCGGGCACACCGGCCCAGCCGACCCACGCCCCCTTGTTGTTGCGCAACACCGGTTCCAGCGCGGTGACCAGCCCGCCCGGGCTGCGCTTCCAGCGGGTGGTGCCGTCGGGTAGGCGTTCCAGGTCGACCGGCAGCCGGTTGGCGACGACGACGAATCCGGAGCCCGCGCTGCCGTACTCGATCGGCTGGGGGTCGACCGGCTCCGGCTCGGCCACCGGTGGATCGATCGGGGCGCCCGTCGTTTCTTCCGGCACCGATGCGTTGCCCGGCCCCGCGGCGGCAGCGCGCGGCAGGTCTCGGTCCGATAGGGCGTGGTCGGAATCGTTGGACGGCGTATCAGTCATCTGGTCCACTCACGCATCCTTTGCGCGTCGCTGTTCTGCGCTGTAGTTGTCCGATACCCGCCGACGTCGCCGTTGGCGCCGGCGGGCGTTTACTCGCCTCTGGCGCCCGGCCCGATCCCGAGCATCGACAGCAGCATCCGGCATTCGTCGGCGTCGGTGGCGTAGGCGGCGACGACGCGCTGGGCCTGACGAGCGGTTTCGTCGGCCAGTGGTTCCAGTTCGTCGTCAGCGATACCGTTGGCGCTGCTTTTCGCGGCCATCTTCAGTCCTCCCGGCAAGTTGCGCTCGTGCGTGCGAATAGTCAATGGTATCTGCCCGGCGCGACACCCGGTGCGGCCCGCAGACCAATCGATGCACCCGGCCGCAGGTGAGGCCTATACGGTGGTCAGCGCAGGACAAACAAGGAAAGGGACGACCGATGCCATTGGCCACGGTGAACGGAATTTCACTCAACTACCAGGTCAAGGGCGACCGGGCCAAAGGCACCGATGTCAAGGGTGCGGGCCCGCTCGTCGTGCTGATCATGGGCACCGGCAGCCCCGGCCGGGTCTGGGAACTGCACCAGGTGCCCGCCCTCGTCGCCGCAGGCTACCGGGTATGCACCTTCGACAACCGCGGAATCACACCGTCGTCCGAGTCCGCCGCCGGGATGACCATCGACGACCTGGTTGCCGACACCGCCGGCCTGATCGAACTGCTCGACGAAGGTCCCGCCCTCGTCGCGGGCACCTCGATGGGCGCGCGCGTCGCCCAGGAGTTGGCGCTCGCCCGACCCGAACTGGTGCGCAAAGCCGTCTTCCTCGCCGGGCACGGCAGGCTCGACCAGTTCCAGAAGACTCTGTCGCTGGGCGAACACGAACTCGACACCGCAGGAACGAAGCTGCCGCCGAAATACGAGGCCGCCATCACGGCCGTGATGAACCTCTCGCCGGCCACCATGGCCGACGCCAATTCTGCCCGCGACTGGCTCGATCTGTTCGAATTCACCGGTGGACCCGTCACCCCAGGAATCCGTGCCCAGCGCCGGATGGACCACGACTTCGACCGGGTCCAGGCCTACCGTGACATTACCGTGCCCTGCCTGGCCGTCGGCTTCGCCGACGACCGGATGATCCCGCCCTATCTGTCGCGTGAAGTGGCCGAAGTCATTCCCGGCGCGCGTTACCAGGAGGTTCCCGATGCCGGTCACTACGGCTATCTGGAACGCCCGGAAGCGGTCAACAAGATCCTGCTCGACTTCTTCGCCGCCTGAGGTATCTCCCCGCACGTAACGAATGCCTTGCTAGGGTCGAAGTAACGCTCGGGATTCCGGCGGCCCGCGGTGAGCGTGACGCGGCACCGGCCGACCCGGCTGCATCCCCTACACGCGCCAGCTATCCAGTGAGGTGAAATGAGCACCAACCCGTTCGACGACGAAGACGGCCGCTTCTTCGTCCTGGTCAACGACGAAGAACAGCACTCCCTGTGGCCTGCCTTCGCGGAGGTACCGGCAGGGTGGCGAGTCGTGTTCGGCGAAGACAGCCGCGCCGCCTGCGTCGAATACGTCGAAAAGAACTGGACCGATATGCGTCCCAAGAGCCTGCGCGACGCCATGGCCGCCGACGAAGCCGCGCGCCAGGGCCAATCCTGACGCACCCCGCGAAGCATCCATAACCGACCTGCCGCTGGGCGCCACCACAACCCGGTGTCGCCCAGCGCGCATTCCCGGTTATGATGACTCCGCTTTCCGCCTCCTTAGCTCAGTGGTAGAGCACTCGCCTTGTAAGCGAGCGGTCGTCAGTTCAATCCTGACAGGGGGCTCCAGTTTCCAGCCGCCACTGGCGCGGCTTGTTCGCCGTGTCACTGCCCTCGGTGGGGGCTCGCTGACGTCGCGACTCATCTACCGTCGGTTGTCATCGGTCTTCGCCCACCGGAAGCCGCGCCGTTGAACCCCGCACCTGGTGTAATCAGGGCAGTATTTTCTGTGTCCACCCTCGGCGCCGTCTCCCGCGCTCCTGGCCTACAAACATCGACAGGGACGGCGGAATCGTCGGCAGATTGACGGCGGGAACGTCGGTGTCCGCCGTCGGATCGCCCTGTCTGGGTCTCTCCTACGGATCGTGGTCGTGGTTTCTGCCCTCGGCCGTCGGCGGCTGTTCGTCGCGCTCCGGTCGATACAACCAGGCCGTCAGGCCGAGCAGCGCCACCACCACGACGATAAGCACCGCACCGTCATTCATGACCGCCGCCGGTTATCGATTTCGATCACGGGCCACCGATAGCCGCGCGGATAGATCCGTACCGGTGTGATCAGGGCGGCGCGTTCGGTGATGGGGATCTGCACTGCCTCCGCGTGTTCATAGCAGGGCACCACTACGGCTGTGGCTGCGTGTTCGGCCAGGTGCTGTGTTACCGCTAGTGCGGTGATGAAGGGGCGCACGTCCACCGCGAGGGTGAACACCAGCCGGTAGCCGTGCCGTTCTGCCAGGGCGTGCAGGTCGGTATGCTCGCCGCCGCGGATATCTCGTCTTATCAGGCCGATTGCGTTCGGCCGCCGATATCCCGTTGTCCCCGTGCTCATGGATGATCCACTGCCACTGTTGTTTCGGTTCGTGGTGAGCATCCGCCGCCGGGGACGTTATCGGCGTCGGTCGTCCACCCGGCGGCGGGGCTGGCACTGAGCCTCACAGCGGGCAAGGGTCACCGACAATGGCACTTCATAGCGCACAGGCATTGAAGTGCCACAGCGATAAACGTGGTGCGCCTTAGTATTCGAGCCGAATCACGTCGGCCAGCTCCCGCATTTCAACGGTGAGCGTCCGCCGCTTCGCAATGATGCGGCCGAGCAGATCGCGCGCCAACCGTTGTTCGACCAACCACGGCAGCGCCTCACGCGACAACTTCGACAATATGTCGAAAGCGGCGTCGTACCGGCGTAGTTCCAGATGCGCGGCGACGACGTCGAGCAAATGGCGGTTCCGGTTGTCCGATGTCGGTCGAAGGTCTGGCGGGATATCGCGGGCGAGGCGCAACGCGAGGTCGGGCCGGTCATCGATCACGGCGTTTTCGACGCGCTTCATGGCGACGGTCGCGGGGTCGAATGTCGTCCAATACTGGTGGTAGGGGCCGGGCTGCTGCCGAACTGCGACCGCGCCGGCGGCGGCGAGCCGCATCATGTTGTCGGCCTCATCCGGCCGGTTGTCGCGCACGGCCGCCGCCGAGCCGCGCAGCAGCAACCACCCCCAGGCGGATATCTCGCGGGTGGTCGCGACAGACAGGCGTGGCTCGACACGGTCGGCCCACTCGGTAGCGAGGTGGCGCACCGTTTCGAACTGCCGCTCGACGATCAGCAGCCAGCACAGCGTGACTACCGCCGAGGCCGCATCGAGGATGTTCCCGTTCGTCTCCGCATCGGCGAGGGACTGATTCAGCGCAGCACGCGCGGGCTCGAGCTGGCGGGTCTGCACCATCACCGAACCCGCGAGTTGCAGGACACGCGAACGTAGCAGCGGTGGGGCCGAGTTTCCGTCCTCGATCAGGCGGGGTAGCAGTCGGGCGAGGCGTTCGTACTCGTTGTCGTGATAGAGCCGCGTTGCGTGGGCCAGGGCAGCCTCGAGGCTGCGCGCGGGAACCGGCTCGGATGTTTCCGCGTCCTGCAGCGACGCGAGCGCTTCCCGGGTCGGTAGCCACAGCTCGCCGTTTCCGTCATCGTCCGGCGGGCTCGGGTTGGGGCCGAGGAGCGCGGTCAAGGGGCACCTGAGCGCGACAGCGAATCGGCGAAGGGTGTCCATGCGGGTGTCGTCGCGCTCGCCCTGCTCGATCTTGCGCATCAGGGACAGCGAGACGCCGGACAACTCCGCTAGCTCTCGCTGAGTGAGCCCGCGCCGCTTCCGAACTGCTTGGAGCCGCTCCCCGAGGTCCATACCCCAAGGCTAGGGGTCACCTCAGCCCGCCGCACACTGGTTGGCTGGGTGACTGGTGTCGATACCAGGAAGCGTCACGACAACCTCGGTCAGGTGTTCGGTGGTTCGTAGGGGAGGTCGAGCGTGGTCCAGATATCGCGTAGGCAGTCTTCGAAAACCGGGGTGAGGTCGGTGTAGGCGAAGTCGAGTTGGTGTAGTGCTTCCAGGCACAACAGGCCGTGCAGTCTGATCCAGCAGGTCAGGAAGACGTGTGCGACTTCTGGGGGTAGCGAGGGTTGGGTCGTGGCGGCGTAGTTGCGGAGCTGTTGCTGGTGGTTCGGGGACAGCTCGTTCAGGTCTGGGGTCGGGAATTGGTGCGTCTCCCACAGGGCTGCGAATTCTTCAAGGAAGATCTGTTCGAAGCGGCGGCCTGCCTGATGGCGGGGGGATTCGGGGTCGCGGTTCGGTAGGGCGATGGGGCTCGCGAATATCCAGCGGCATTCGACGGGATGCGCGGTCGCCCAGTTGTGCATGGCGCGGCAGATGGCCAGGAGGCGCTGGCTGGGGGTGTCGGCGGCGGTCTGCCGTGCGCGTTCTATTTCGGCGGCGAGTTCCTCGAAGAAATCCGCGGTCATCGCGCCGACCAGGGCGTCGTGACCGGCGAAGTAGTGGTACACAGCGGGGCCGCTCATGCCCATCTGGGCGGCGATGGCGTTGATCGTCACCGCGGCGGGGCCTTTGTCGACCAGCAGCCTGCGTGCGGTTGCCCGGATTTCGGCAATCGTGGCCTGACGCAGCATGGCTCGTCGATCACCGGTGCGTGCCGCCATCACTCTCCTTTGTTCTCTGACCCGATTGACAGTATAGGCATCGTAGGGATACTTATAGGGTATAAATAAACCTACAGCCTCTAGGGGGCCAAGATGGGACGTCAAGCAGTTGTCATCGGCGGGGGAATCGGCGGCCTCGCCGCGGCGCTGGCGTTGTACCGGCGTGGTTGGGGAGTCGAAGTACTGGAACGAGCTCCCGAGTTCGCCGAGGTCGGCGCCGGGTTGGCGCTCCAACCCAACGCTTTGAGCGCACTGGAGCACCTGGGTCTCGGAGACGCTGTCCGGGATCGTGGGCTGACCGACCCGCCCGTCGGCATCCGCACTGCGAGCGGCCGGTGGCTCATTCGCAACGATCTACCGGAGCTGCGTCGCCGCTACGGCCAATGGATCATGTTGCCGCGCACGGAACTGCTGGATCTGCTACGGGCGGCATTACCGTCCGAGGTCCTGCGGCCGAGTATCGAAGTGACCGAAGTGTCCGCCGACGGCACCGTCGTCCATTCGGGCGGAATATCGCAGGCGGATCTCGTGGTCGGTGCGGACGGGTTGCGCAGCGTCACCCGCCGGTCCCTGTGGCCGGACGAGCCGGGACCGCGCTACGCCGGTTTCGGCACCTGGCGCCTGATCGTCGCACCGCGGGCAGTGGACGGAAGTGTCGAAACCTGGGGCCGCCGTGCCCGATTCGGGTACGCGCCACTTCCAGACGGCCGGGTGTACTGCTACATCATGGTGGACGCGGCACAAGGCGACCGCGGCAGCCTCGCCGAATTACGCCGCAGCCTGACGGATTGGCACGCACCGATTCCTGCCCTGCTCGCCGATGCCGACGAAACAACGGCTCTCTACCACGACACCTTCGAACTGCCGGAGCTGCGCACGTATGTATCCGGCCGGGTAGCGCTGCTCGGTGACGCCGCCCATGCGATGACGCCCAACCTCGGGCAGGGCGCGGGCCAGGCACTGGAGGACGCGGTGGTGCTGGCTGGGGCGGTGGAAGACGCCACCGTTCCCGCCGGGCTCGAAGTCTACGACCGGGTCCGCAGGCCGCGGACACAAATGGTCGTTCGCCGATCACGACGCATCGGGGCCATGGCGCGGGGCTTCACCCCACTGTTCGCACCGGTTCGCGATGCGGCCATGAACTTGGCGCCGCGATCGGTCATGGCCAGATCCCTCGCCCCGATCGTCGGCTGGACAGCGGATTCGATCGCCGGACCTCGAAAGGAAGCATCGTGACAACCTCGGCCCGGCACTGGACGATTCCGCGGATCCTGGTGCAGCTCGTCCTGCTCGTCACGATGTTCGTACCGCTGCTGGCCGATCTCGTGATCCCGGATATCGCCGCAATGCACCTGCACAATCCGGCCTGGCCGCCGCACGCCAAATTCCACGACGCCCAATACCTCGTGATGTCGGCGCTGCTCGGCCTCACCGGTTCCGTCATACTCCGCCGCCGGGCCGGTGACCTGCGCGCCCAGTTCCGCTGGGCGGCAGCGCTGGCCGCGATCACCTGGGTGGGTATGTTCGGCGCCCTGCTGTTCCCCGGCACCGCCGCCCAGGACCCCGAGCATCGGGCAGGCAACCCGCCGATCCTCGGCTTGGATCCGCAGCTGTTCGTCGCGTTGATCGTGCTCGTCACGGTCGCGATCGCCGTTGTGGTCGAACAGGTCGCCCAAGTCTGTTCCGGCGATCAATGGACCACTAAGTCCTCGCGCGCCATGTAATAGCTGTTGAACGAGTCGGCGTGGTGGATGTCGATATCGGTGAACCTGGCGTCGTTCAGTATCAGCGCGTTGAACGCTTCGTTGTCGTAGAGAACGGCGGCGTGTAATCCGGGCAGCGGGCCTGGCTCCGGGGCCCAGAGGTGGCGCGGCCCGGAACGGGGACTATTCGGGCACGTTCGCGCCGTAACCCAGCTCGCGTAGCGCCTGCTTGATCTTGGCTTGCGCTTCGTCGAGGGACTCGGGGGAGGGGTTGGGGTCGGCGCCGGAGATATCGAAATTGCCCATGGTGAAGGCGGGGAATACGTGGACGTGCAGGTGGGGGACTTCCAGGCCGGCGATGAGCAGACCGGCGCGGGGGGCGTCCCAGGCGGCGCGGACGGCGCGGCCGATCTTCTGGGCGACGCCGGTGATGCGGGCGAAGGTGTCGGGATCGATGTCTTGCCACTGGTCGATTTCCTTGCGCGGCACCACCAGGGTGTGGCCGGGGGTCACCGGGGCGATGGTGAGGAAACCGACGAATTCGTCGTCTTCCCAGACGAACCGACCCGGGAGCTCACCGGCGATGATCGCACTGAAAACAGAAGCCATGCTGGGCAGGTTACGCGCCCGGTGCAGCAGCGCACGCCACCTACACGGTTGTGTTTTGTCGCCTACACGGCTGTGATTTGTCGCCTACACGGCTGTGATTTGTCGCCTACACGGCGACGAAGTGGGAAAGAATGCCCTGCACCTCGTAGATATCGACCTGCCGGTTGAACTTCTGCCGCACCGGCTCGTCGTTGCCGGAGATCCAGATGTCGAGCTCGGCGTCCAGGTCGAAAGTGCCCGCGGTCTCCACCGAGAAATGTGTGATGGAACGGTACGGGATGCTGTGGTAGCTCACCTTGCGTCCGGACAGGCCCTGTTTGTCGACCAGTATCAGGCGTCGGTTGGTGAACAGCATCGCGTCGCGGACCAGGATATAGGCGGCATAGATTTGTTCGCCGTTGCCGAGGAGCCGTCCGTACTCCTGTTGCGCCTGGGCCGGATCGAGGCGTCCGGCGTTGCCCATGATTCCGTCCATCAGACCCATTGCCGCACATCCTCCGGGTAGTTCACGCAGGGCCGGTTGCCCCGTTCGGTTGTCCCATCCATCATCCACAACGCGCGCAGACCGGACCGTCTGTTGTGGCCGGACACGCTGGTCCACAGGTTCCATGCGGGGCCCAACCTGGCCCGCCGGAGAGGGGAACAGCACCTATAAGCTGTGTCCGTGCGAGTACTCGTCATCGGTTCCGGAGCCCGTGAACACGCCCTCGTCCTTGCCCTGCGCCGCGATCCGGCGGTGAGCGCGATCGTCGCCGCACCGGGCAATGCGGGTATCGCACAGCATGCGCAGATCAGGCCGGTTGATCCGACCTCCGGCGAAGCGGTGGTCGCGCTGGCCGCGGACATGTCCGCCGACCTGGTGGTGATCGGTCCGGAAGTGCCGTTGGTGCTCGGCATCGCCGATGCGGTGCGGGCCGCCGGTATCGCCTGTTTCGGTCCCTCGGCCGCCGCAGCGCGGATCGAGGGTTCCAAGGCGTTCGCCAAAGATGTGATGGCCGCTGCCGGGGTGCGTACCGCGCACAGCGAGGTCGTCGACAACCCGGCCGAGCTCGATGCTGCCCTGGGCCGGTTCGGACCTACCTGGGTGGTCAAGGACGACGGGCTCGCCGCGGGCAAGGGCGTTGTGGTGACCGCCGACCGCGCCGCCGCTCGCACGCACGCCGCGGACCTGCTGGAACAGGGGCATCCGGTGCTGATGGAGTCGTTCCTGGATGGGCCGGAGGTTTCGCTGTTCTGCCTGGTGGACGGTGAGACCGTGGTGCCGCTGCTGCCCGCGCAGGACCATAAACGCGTCGGTGACGGCGACACCGGCCCCAACACCGGCGGTATGGGCGCCTACACACCGCTGCCCTGGCTGCCGGAATCGACCGCGGACGCAATCGTCACCGATGTGGTGGAACCGGTCGCCGCCGAGCTGGTGCGCCGCGGCAGCGGGTTCACCGGCCTGCTGTATGCGGGGCTCGCCATCGGCGCGGAAGGGCCCGCGGTGGTCGAGTTCAACTGCCGGTTCGGTGACCCGGAGACGCAGGCGGTGCTCGCGCTGCTGGACAGCCCGCTGTCGGAACTGCTGTACGCCACCGCCACCGGGACCCTCGCCGAGGTGGCGAAACCGCGCTGGCGCGATGGGTCCGCTGTCACTGTGGTGGTTGCCGCCGAGAACTATCCGGGCAGGCCGCGGGTCGGCGATGTCATCACCGGTGCGGGCGAGGGCGCGACCGACAAGACCGAAACAGCCGCGACGGTGCTGCACGCCGGAACCTCGACCCGCGCCGACGGCGCCCTGGTGTCGGCGGGTGGACGGGTGCTGAATGTCGTCGGCGTCGGCCCTGATCTGGCCGCAGCCCGAGCCGCCGCCTACGAACGCATCGGGGGCATCAAACTCCCCGGCAGCCATTACCGCACCGATATCGGCCTGGCTGCCGTCGAAAGCCGGATCAGCGTCTGAGGTAACGGTTTTCGTTGTGTACCGGCAATGCGGTTTCGGCCGGTGCGATGTGAGAGCTAATTCTCGAAGGTCAATCCGCGCAGAGCGAGCCAGCGTTGCGGGTCGATATGCCTGCCGCCGACGATGATTTCGAAATGCAGGTGCGGGCCGGTGGAATCGCCGCGGTTGCCCATGCGGGCGATCTGCATACCCGCGCGGATACGTTCGCCGCGGGAGACGACGAAGTCGTACATATGGCCGTACACCGAGACGGTGCCGTCGTCGTGCCTGATACGAACCCACAGGCCGAAACCGGAGGCCGGGCCCGCGTCGATAACGGTTCCGTCGGCGACCGCGTAGATCGGGCTGCCGATCGGTCCCGCGATATCGATACCGTTGTGGAAGGTGCCCCAGCGCTGGCCGAAACCGGAGGTGAAGACGCCGAGCGCGGGCAGTACATAGCCGCTGATATGCGGGGTGATCGAACCCGGCGGCACCGGCACCGGCGCGGGCATGCTCCCGATCCACGGCAGCCGTTCCCCGGCGACCACGGCCGCGGCCTCGGCCTTCGCGCGTTGCAGGGTGGCACGGGCCGCGGCGGCGACCACCGCCTGCTCGCGGAGCCGCTCACCGTTTTCCACGGCGTCGAGGTAGCGGCGCACCGACGGTGTCGGTGTCTGCAACTGCAGCGGATACGCGGCCGCCACCCGCTGCTGCTCTCCTGGCCACGGCGGTCGCTCGGTGATCAGCGAACCGAACTGGGTGTCGGCCGCCGACAACAGCAGCGTCACCGCCAGCCCGCCGATCAGCAGCCGGTGCCTGCGCAGTAGCGCGCCCAGTTCTTCGGCGCTCGGCCGCCGGTGGAGTACGGCACGCAGATCGTGGACTGTCGGCCGGTTGCGCACGACCGTACGCAGGGCCGCCGCGCCGGTGAGCAGTGCGACTCGCGCATCCGCTGCGGTATTTCGCTGCGCTTCTCGCTCACGCCAACCCGGTGCAATGATCAGCCCGCCTGCTCGTCCCGCCCTGGCCAGGGCGCTGGTCGGCGTTCCAGCATCAAGTCTGGGTGACTCGCCGATACTCGCGTCGGCAACGCCGTCCGTTCCGGGCCTGTCAGCAGGGGTGGCCGCGTCCCGCTCGTCTGCCGCGTCGTCCGCGATGGTGGTTGGCGCCGAAGTCGTGGCGTCGAGATGCAGGGCGTCGTCGGTGCCCGCAGCGGTTCCGGTCGCCTGCCCGTTGGCGCTGGATTCGGCGCGCGAGCCAGCGACGAGATGGGGTGTCGAGTGCTCGGTCGTCGGCGTCGATGCCCGGTCGATTGCGCGGTCCCCGGGGTCGGTGTGTCCGGATTCGGGTTGTTCGTGTTTCGGCTGGTCTGCGGGGAGATGGTCGGCTCGCGGGCAATTGGTGTCTGTGCGCTGGTCGAGCCCGGCTCCGTGGCGGTGAACGCTTTCGGTGAGGGGCTCTGCTGCGGTGTGCTGCGGGTCGGCGGCCGACCGGCTGGCCTTCTCGAGCATCAGCGCCGACCATATCGCCCGGCCGGCGGCAGTGGGTGCTCTACCGTCGGACGGGTGTCCACAGAATCCAGGCGCTCGACCATTCCACCTTTCTACGTTATGGACGTATGGAAAGCCGCTGCGGAACGCGCCCGAACACACGGTGATGTGCTGGTGCTGGCCGCCGGGCAACCATCGACTCCAGCGCCCGCGCCGGTGCTGCGCGCCACCAGAGCCGCGCTCGACTCCGAGCTGTTCGGCTACACCGAAACGTTCGGTCTGTCCGCCTTACGTGAGACGATCGCCGACTATCACCGCCGTACCTACGGCTGCCCGGTCGAACCCGACGATGTGGTGGTGACGACCGGCTCGTCCGGCGCGTTCACGCTGATCTTCCTTGCCGCTTTCGACCCAGGCGACACGGTCGTGGTTGCCCGTCCCGGCTATCCGGCTTACCGCAATACCCTCACCGCGCTCGGCTGCCGCGTCGTCGAACTCGACTGCCGGTCCGAAACCCGCTTCCAGCCGACGGTGGCGATGCTAGAGGAACTCCCCGAACCGCCGCGTGGTCTGGTGGTGGCGAGTCCGGCGAATCCGACCGGCACCATGATCGACCCGGACGAGCTGGCCGCGTTGGCGCGCTGGTGCGAAACCAACGGCACCCTGCTCATCTCCGACGAGATCTACCACGGCATCACCTACGGCGGTGAGCGCACGGCCTCGGCGTGGGAGACCTCCCGCGAGACGGTGGTGATCGGTTCGGTGTCGAAGTACTTCTCCATGACCGGCTGGCGGTTGGGCTGGATGCTCGCGCCACGCGGTATCCGTCCCGCATTGCAACGGCTGGCGTCCAATATGACCGTTTGCCCGCCCGCGATCTCCCAGTACGCGGCGATACACGCCTTCGATGACGAGGCAAAAGCCGAGCTGGACGGGCATGTGCGCCGTTACGCGGTGAACCGGCGGATCCTGCTGGACGGATTGCCCACGCTCGGCATCACCGATCTGGCTCCGGCCGACGGCGCGTTCTACGCCTACGCCGATATCGGGCACCTCACCAGCGACTCGCTGACCTGGTGTGCGGATGTGCTCGCCCATACCGGGGTGGCGCTGGCGCCCGGCCTGGATTTCGACACCGCCGCCGGGCACCGGACCGTCCGTTTCTCCTTCGCCGGGGTGACGGCCGAACTCGAAGAGGCGCTGGTGCGTCTGCGGGATTATCTCGACAGCGGCCGGAGTGACTGAACATGCTGTCACACAACAACTTTGCCCCAGACTGTCACCAGCGCAGCGCGGATACGGTAAAAACATCGATGGCTGCTCTCTTTCTCTGATTCCATCCCGATGAACTGATGACGACTGGCACGATGGCACGGTGATAACCGCGACGACCCCGAAAGGCGAACGGCGTCGCCAGGCTCTGGTGGCCGCGGCCGCTGAGCTGTTGCTCGAAGGCGGTTTCGATGCGGTGCGGCACCGTTCGGTCGCCACCCGGGCCGAGCTGCCGCTGGCGTCGACCACCTACTACTTCGAATCGCTGGAGGATCTGATCGCGCGTGCGGTCGAGTTCAGCGGTAACGCGGAGCTGGCGGCGATGCGTGACCGGATCAGTGAGGTCAGTCACCGGCGGCGCGGCGCCGAGGCGACGGTCGATCTGGTGCTCGACCTGCTGATCGGCTCCGACGGTCCGGACGAGGTCGCGCGGGGGCAGCTGATCGCCCGCTATGAGCGCACCGTCGCCTCCGCCCGGCACCCCGAGCTACGCGAGGTCCAGCTACGACTACGCGCGCAGTTGGACGAGCTACTGGCCGATGTCTTGCGCCGCTCCGATCGGCTGGTGCGCCCGGAACAGCTGCGCAGATTGGTCGCGGTGGTCGACGGCGCTGTAGTGGCCGCGTTGAGCGATTCCGATCCCCAACCACGCCGGATGGCGCGCGGCGCACTGCTGGAAGTCATCGATATCGTCGCTCCGGCGACACCGCAGCACCTCGACAGGTTCCGGTCACTAGACTGACCGGACGTGAGTCCTGATGGATCGAGCCCCGCTCCCGCCCAGATCCCCAACGTCCTCGCCACCCGGTATGCCAGCCCACAGTTGGTGCACCTGTGGTCGCCCGAACACAAGGTCGTGCTCGAGCGCAAGCTGTGGCTGGAAGTGTTGCGGGCCCAGGCCGAGCTCGGTATCGACGTACCCGACGGCGTGATCGCCGACTACGAACGGGTACTGGGTCAGGTGCATCTGAGCGCCATCGCCGAACGCGAGCGCATCACCCGCCACGACGTGAAGGCCCGCATCGAGGAATTCAACGCGCTGGCCGGGCATGAACATGTGCACAAGGGCATGACCAGTCGCGACCTCACCGAAAATGTGGAACAGCTGCAGATCCGGCTGTCGCTGGATCATGTGCATGCCCACGGTGTCGCCGTCGCGGCCCGGCTCGCCGAACGCGCCGCCGAATACCAGACGCTGGTGATGGCGGGCCGTTCGCACAATGTCGCCGCCCAGGCCACCACGCTGGGCAAACGTTTTGCCTCCGCCGCCGACGAGCTGGTCATCGCGTTGTCCCGCCTGCGTGAGCTGATCGACCGCTACCCGCTGCGCGGTATCAAGGGGCCGATGGGCACCGCCCAGGACATGCTGGATCTGCTCGGCGGGGACGCCGCGAAGCTGGCCGAGCTGGAACAGCAGGTGGCTCGCCATCTGGGTTTCGCGAATGTGCTCACCAGCGTCGGGCAGGTGTACCCGCGTTCGCTGGACCATGATGTGCTTTCGGCGCTGGTTCAGGTGGGTGCGGGTATGTCGTCGCTGGCGCATACCATCCGACTGATGGCCGGGCACGAGCTGGTCACCGAGGGCTTCCAGCCGGGGCAGGTGGGTAGTTCGGCCATGCCGCACAAGATGAACACCCGGTCCTGTGAACGGGTCAACGGCCTGCAGGTGGTGTTGCGCGGTTACGCATCGATGGCGGCCGAACTCGCAGGCGCCCAGTGGAACGAGGGTGACGTGTTCTGTTCGGTGGTACGCCGTGTCGCGCTGCCGGACGCTTTCTTCGCCATCGACGGCATGATGGAGACCTTCCTGACGGTGCTCGCCGAATTCGGCGCCTACCCCGCTGTCATCTCCCGCGAACTCGACCGTTATCTGCCGTTCCTGGCCACCACCCGGATCCTGATGGCGGCGGTCCGCGCCGGTGTCGGGCGGGAAACTGCGCACGAGGTGATCAAGGAGCATGCGGTCGCCGTCGCGCTCGCCATGCGCGAGCAGGGACGCGAACCCGATCTGCTGGACCGTCTCGCCGTCGATTCCCGGCTCCCGCTGGACCGGGCCGCCCTCGACGAGGCGCTTGCGGACAAGTCGGTGTTCGTCGGGGCCGCCGCTGCTCAAGTGGGCGATGTCGTCGCCCAGGTGGACAAGCTCGTCGCCGACTACCCCGAAGCCGCTCGCTATACGCCTTCGCCGATCTTGTAGCCGCAATACCAGCTGGGGCTGTCACATCGGTTGACCGTTGTCGCGGGGTTGCGCAGCGTAGAGAAGCGGCGAGCTCGAAGCCTTCCGGTTCTGCTCCGCCGCCCAGCGGTCACGGCCGCCGTCTATCCGCGCGGCTGGCACCGGTACCTGTGCTGGCGGATACGGCGACAGCTTGGCGGAGCAGAAGTTGGATTTCCGGGGTGCAGTGCCGCGATAGTGGTTATCCGTGAACCCCTACACGATTTTCGCCGATATCATCGCGGGCCGCGCACCCGCCAGCAAGGTGTATGAAGACGACGATGTGCTCGCCTTCATGGATATCCGTCCCATGACACCGGGGCATCTGCTGGTGGTGCCGAAGGTCGCGGCGCGGAACCTGGCGG
The DNA here is from genome assembly GCF_002081715.1 of Nocardia donostiensis. Classification (GTDB taxonomy): domain Bacteria; phylum Actinomycetota; class Actinomycetes; order Mycobacteriales; family Mycobacteriaceae; genus Nocardia; species Nocardia donostiensis. The sequence continues at coordinate 56,388 of NZ_MUKP01000021.1, forward strand.
AGCTCGATCCCGCGATCGGCGGGAAGCTGTTCCAGGTGGGGCAGCGGCTGGCGGCGGCGCTGCGGGCCAGTGAGGTCGGCTGCGACGGGGTGAACTTCTTCCTGGCCGACGGGGTGACGGCGGGACAGGAAGTGTTTCACGTGCACCTACACGTGATCCCGCGGACGGCGGGCGACGGTTTCGGGCTGCGTGGCAGGCCGACCACACCCCCGCGGGCCGACCTCGACTATTTAGCCGGATCGATTCGCGGGGCACTCGAACGCTGAAACCATCCTGGGGCGAGTAAGCGGAGCCTGAGCGACCGGGGAATGCGGTGCGGTCCCCGGTCCCGGCTACCGTGGAGCGCATGGCTGCTGATGGTGGTACCGGGACAACAGAGAACACTGTGGTTGCGCCGCCGGTCGCGAGGACCGTGCCGTTCGAGCGCATGCACCACGGTGAGGTATTCGTCGATGAATACGAGTGGCTACGGGATAAGGAGAACCCGGAGGTCATCGAATACCTGGAGGCGGAGAACGCCTATACCGAGGCCCATACCGCCCAGCTGCAGCCGCTGCGGGACAAGATTTTCGACGAGATCAAATCCCGCACCCAGGAAACCGATCTGTCGGTGCCCACCCGGCTCGGCGACTACTGGTACTACTCGCGCAGCTTCGAGGGCAAACAGTACGGTGTGCACTGCCGCTGCCCGATCGATGCGGCCGCCGACGGTATCGACGCCTGGACCCCGCCGCAGCTCGAAGCCGATACCGAGATCCCCGGCGAACAGGTGCTGCTGGACAGCAACGCCCTCGCCGAAGGGCACGACTTCTTCGCCCTCGGCGCATTCTCGATCAGCCACGACGGCGATATGCTCGCCTACTCGGTGGACACGGCGGGTGATGAGCGCTACACGCTGCGGTTCAAGAATCTGAATACCGGGGAGTTGCTCGGCGACGAGATCCCGCGCACCGCGCCTGGCGCGACCTGGTCGCTGGACGGAACCCACGTCTTCTATCAGACCGTCGACGAATCCTGGCGGCCCGATACCGTGTGGCGGCATCGGCTCGGCACTGCCGCAGCCGATGACGTGCGGGTATTCCATGAGCCCGATGAACGGTACTGGGTGAGTGTCGGCGCTACCCGCTCGGAGAAGTACCTGATGATCTGGGTCGGCTCCAAGATCACCAGCGAGGGCTGGGTACTGGAATCGGATAACCCGGAGGGTGAGTTCCGGGTGCTGCTGCCGCGCCGCGAGGGTGTCGAGTACGCCGCCGAGCATGCGGTGGTCGCCGGTGAAGACCGGTTCCTCATCCTGCACAACGATGTCGTCGACGGGGTGAAGGCGCAGAACTTCGTCCTCGCCGAGGCGCCCGCCGCGGACCCGGCGAATATGACCATCCTGATCGGACACCGCGACAACGTCCGCTTGGAGGATATCGACGCGTTCGCCGGCCACCTGGTGCTCAGCTACCGGCGCGAGGCACTGCCCAGGATCGCGGTCTGGCCGCTCGGCGACGACGGTTACGGCGAACTGCGCGAACTGGAATTCGACCTGGAGCTGTTCGCCGTCGGGGTGGGTTCGAGCCCCGAATGGGAGCAGCCGACGTTGCGGCTTGGCCTCACCTCGTTCATCACGCCGATGCAGATTTTCGACTACGTACCGGAAACCGGTGCGCTGCTGCTGCGCAAGGAACAACCGGTGCTCGGCGGCTACGACCCCAACGATTATGAGCAGCACCGTGTTTGGGCGGTCGCCGAGGACGGCACCCGCATCCCGATCTCACTGATCAAGCGCCGCGACGACGGCACCGACAGCCCGAAACCGCTGCTGCTCTATGGTTACGGCTCCTATGAGGCCAGCGTGGATCCCGGGTTCTCGGTGTCGCGGTTGTCGCTGCTCGACCGCGGCATGGTTTTCGCGGTGGCGCATGTGCGTGGCGGCGGTGAGATGGGTCGCCTCTGGTATGAGAACGGCAAAACTCTCACCAAGAAGAACACCTTCACCGATTTCGTCGCTTGCGCCCGGCATCTGGTCGATACCGGCGTCACCGCACCGGATCGGATGATCGCCGACGGCGGCAGCGCGGGTGGTCTGCTGGTCGGCGCGGTCGCCAATATCGCGCCGGAACTGTTCGCAGGCATCCTGGCCAATGTCCCGTTCGTCGACCCGCTCACCTCGATCCTCGACCCGTCGCTGCCGTTGACGGTTATCGAATGGGACGAATGGGGGAACCCGCTGGAAGACAAGGACGTCTACCAGTACATGAAATCCTATTCGCCGTACGAGAACGTCACGGCACAGGACTATCCGGCGATCCTGGCCATCACCAGCATCAACGACACTCGGGTGCTCTATGTCGAACCCGCCAAATGGGTGGCGAAACTGCGCGCCACCAAAACCGGCGACGCCCCGCTGCTGTTGAAAACCGAGATGAGCGCGGGCCACGGTGGTGTCAGCGGACGCTACGAGAAGTGGAAAGAAGTGGCGTTCGAGTACGCCTGGGTTCTCGACACCGTCGGGCTGGGCGGACGTTAGCCGGAGTTCGGCGCGTGGCCATCGGCATGGAACGGTGAAGACACCTGCGGCTGAGAACGTGGATGCATGAACGCTGAGCTGATCGTGTCGGTTTCCGGGATCCGGGACACCACGCGGGATGCGGTGATCGACTTCGCCCAGCAGATGGATCAGCGTGGTGTGCGGCTATCGCTGCTGGTGGCGCCACGGCTGAAAGGGAAATACCGGCTGGTCGATGACCCGGCGACGCAGGCGTGGCTGCGCGGCAGGCGCAGCAACGGCGACGCCATCGTGCTGCACGGCTACGACCAGGCGGCGACCAAACGGCGGCGCGCCGAATTCTCGGCGCTGCCCAAGCATGAGGCACTGCTGCGGCTCACCGCCGCCGATCGAGTGCTCGAACAGGTCGGCCTGCGCACCCGGCTGTTCGCCGCGCCCCGCTGGGACGCCTCCGCCGGGGCGCTCACCGCCCTGCCGGAGGCGGGTTTCCGGCTCTCGCTCGGTCTGACCACCATCCTCGACCTGGAACGTGATACCGCGCAGAAGGCGCGGGTATATGGGATCGGGGAGGGTTTCCGCGCCGAACCCTGGTGGTGCCGTGCCCTGGTAATGGGCGCGGCCCGCACCGCCCGCCGCGGCGGGATGCTGCGCCTGGCGGTCTCCGGAGTGCAGCTGAGCCGCCCCGGCCCGCGTCGAGCCGTGCTCGACGCCATCGACCTCGCCCGCTACCACGGTGCGCGTAGCGAGGTGTACCGCTGGGAACCGTTCGCCCCCACGCGGGCGGCATGAGAACGCCTCAGAGCTCGGCCTGCTGCTCGGGTTCGATCACCCTGAACTCGGTATTTTCCGGGCCCATCTCGTCCAGACGGCCGAAGTAGATCCCGCGCGCCTGCTCGGCGACGATGCCGTAATGGATCGGGACGGCAGTGCGTGGGGCGACCGCGCGTAGGTAGTCGACGGCTTCGCTGATCTTCATCCACGGTGCGACGGCCGGAATGGCGAGGACGTCCACCGGCGTTGGCGGTACCCAGAGCGAATCGCCGGGGTGCACCAGCTGGGCGGGGTGGTCGGCGGTGCCCAGCTGGAAGACTGTGTTGTCGATCACCGGAATATCCGGGTGGATCACCGCGTGCCTGCCACCGCCACCGGTGACGCGGAGGCCGTCGATGTCGAGGACGTTGCCCGCGTGCACCGCCTCCCAGCGGCCGCCGCGCTGCTGGGCGGTCTGCGGATCGCTGAGCAGTCTGGCGTTCGGGTTGGCCTCGATCAGGGCGTCGATGCGTCCGGGATCGATGTGATCGGGATGCTGGTGGGTGATCGCGATCGCATCCAGCCCGGTGATGCCCTCGAAACCGTGCGAGAAGACGCCGGGGTCGAACAAGACCTCGACACCGTTCAATTCGACCAGGATGCAGGAGTGACCGAAGTGGGCTATGCGCATATGCCAACGCTAGCCGCGGGGGTGTGTTCTTGTGGTTCTCGCGCGCCGACTAGGCTGCTCAGGTACCCCCCATCAACGCTCGGACGCCATCTGCGTCCGTCGCGGCTCACCCTTATGAGGAGCAAAGCGTGGCACGAGTCGTGGTCGAGGTGATGCCGAAGGCCGAGATCCTGGATCCGCAGGGGCAGGCCATTGTCGGCGCGCTGCCGCGCCTGGGATTCCAGGGCATCTCGGACGTGCGGCAGGGCAAGCGGTTCGAGCTCGAGGTCGCCGAAGACATCAGCGACGCCGAACTAGAGCAGATTGCCGAATCGCTGCTGGCCAACACCGTCATCGAGGAATGGAAGGTGGTTCGCCTCCCATGAGCGCACGAATCGGGGTCATCACCTTTCCCGGCACGCTCGACGACGTGGACGCCGCGCGTGCGGTGCGGCTGGCCGGCGCCGAAGCGGTGAACCTGTGGCATGCCGACGCCGACCTGAAGAAAGTCGACGCGGTGATCGTGCCCGGAGGCTTCTCCTACGGCGACTATCTGCGCGCCGGTGCGATCGCGCGTTTCGCGCCCGTGATGGGCGAGGTCGTGCGGGCCGCCGACAACGGTATGCCGGTGCTCGGTATCTGCAACGGATTCCAGGTGTTGTGTGAGGCAGGGCTGCTGCCGGGTGCGCTCACCCGCAATGAGGGCCTGCATTTCATCTGTCGCGACGAATGGCTGCGGGTGGAGTCGGTGGGCACCGCGTGGACGTCGCGTTATGAGCCCGGCGCCCAGATTCTGGTGCCGTTGAAATCCGGTGAGGGCCGCTACCAGGCGTCCGAACGGGTGCTCGACGAACTGGAAAGCGAAGGCCGGGTGGTGTTCCGCTACGCAAGCGACAACCCCAACGGCTCGCAGCGCGGTATCGCCGGTATCGCCTCCGCCAACGGGCGCGTCGTCGGCCTGATGCCGCATCCGGAGCACGCCACCGAGCCGCTCACCGGTCCCAGCGACGACGGGCTCGGCCTGTTCCTTTCGGTGCTGGACACCCTCGTAACCGCCTGACACGAGCCCGTCCGCAAACTTACGTTCGCCGGCCGGGCAACCCTGGGCCGAACAATTCTCGCTGGAGCACGCCCGCCGGGCACCGCGTCGCAGTGCGTGGGCGTTATGGACACCACCTCGGTGCCGGCGGTCGTTTCGCCATCCAGAACAGGTTTTCGTGTATCGCGGTAGCGAGGAAGCCTCAGCCGGTCCGCGACGTATTCCGTCCGGCGAGGGTCGGCTGGCGGATGGGTACTGCTGCCTAGGATCGGGGTATGTCGGTTTCTGTCACCGCGGCCTCCGCTGTCGGGCTGTGCGCGTTCATCGATGAATCCCCGTCACCGTTCCATGTGTGCCACACCGTGGCGCAGGACTTGGACGAGCACGGTTTCACCCGGCTCGACGAGACCCAGCCGTGGCCGCAGAACGGGCGCGGCAGGCATTACGTGGTGCGCGGCGGCTCACTGGTGGCGTGGGCCGACGCTCATCGCGCCACCCCGTTCCGGGTGGTCGGGGCGCATACCGACAGCCCCAATCTGCGGGTCAAACAGCACCCGGATCTGGTGTCGGCGGGCTGGCAGCTGGTCGGGCTGGAACCCTATGGCGGTGCCTGGCTGAACTCCTGGCTCGATCGTGACCTGGGCATCTCCGGGCGGCTCAGCGTGCGTGCGGGCGATACCGTCAGCGAGCGGTTGGTGCGGATCAACGAGCCGATCCTGCGGGTGCCGCAGCTCGCGATCCACCTGTCGGAGGACCGGCGCGGGGTCAGCCCGGACCCGCAACGGCATGTCAATGCGATCTGGGGAGTCGGTGACGAACCGCGCTCATTCCTGGCGTTCGTCGCCGAACATGCCGGTATCGACCCGGACAGCGTGCTCGGCTGGGAACTGATGACCCACGATCTGTCCCCCAGCCACATCATCGGCCGCGACCGGGACCTGGTCAGTGCACCCCGGCTGGACAATCAGGGCACCTGCTATGCAGGGCTGCGGGCCTTCCTGGCTGCCGTCGACACCCCGGGCGCGGCGGTGCCGGTGCTGGCCATGTTCGACCATGAGGAAGTGGGCAGCCAGTCCGACCGCGGCGCCCAATCCGAGCTGCTGCCGACCGTGCTGGAGCGGATCGTGCTGGCCCGCGGCGGCGGCCGCGCCGACTACCTGGCCGCGCTGGCGGGTTCGGTCTGCGCCTCCGGCGATATGGCGCATGCGACCCACCCCAACTATCCGGACCGGCACGAACCCGCGCATCACATTCAGATCAACGGTGGGCCGGTGCTGAAGGTGAACCAGAATCTGCGCTACGCCACCGACGCCACCGGGGCGGGCGCGTTCGCCCTTGCCTGTGATCAGGCCGGGGTGCGGCTGCAGCGTTATGTGCACCGGGCGGATCTGCCGTGCGGGTCGACCGTCGGCCCGATGACCGCCGCCCGCACCGGTATACCGACCGTCGATGTCGGCGCGCCGCAGCTGGCGATGCATTCGGCGCGCGAGCTGATGGGTGTTGCCGATATCGCCGACTACGCGGCCGCGCTCGCCGCGTTCCTCACCCCGGAAACTGCCGGTCGGTAGGCGATTACCGCGATCACCAGCACCGCGAACGTGGCGATCACATAGCTGCTGCCGACGATCTGCTCCCACCACGACCAGTCGAGTTCCCGGTCGCGCTGGTGCGGCAGCAGCCAATGCGGGCCGATCAGGAACATGATGCCCAGCGCCGCGACCGAGCCGACGAACAGCCGGTTGCGGCGCCCGGTGGCGATCGCCTCGGCGGCCACCAGCAACATCGGGGCCACCCACACCCAGTGATGCGACCAGGACACCGGCGACACCAGCAGGATCGCGGCCGCATTCACCAGCAGCGCGGAGACGGTGGCGTCCGCCGCGAGCAGCCGGTGCATCCACACCGCTGCCAGCGCGAGCGCGACCAGCGAGAGCGAAATCCAGATCATGGTCGCCAGGGAATCGGAGACACCGAGGCGGAACGCCAGGCCCTTGATGGACTGGTTGCCCGCGTAATACGGCGGCCCGATACGGCCGGTATCGGGCAGTGTGTGGAACCAGTATTCGGTCGAATCGCTCGGAAACAGCACGAACCCCAGCCCGATCGCGCCGAACGCGGCGGCGACCAGCGTGCCCGCCGCCTTCCAGTCCCGGCGCAGCAGGAAGAAGAGCAGATATCCGGCGGGGATCAGTTTCACCGACACCGCGATGCCGATCAGCAGACCGCGTGGCCAGAATGGTTTGGCGACCAGGCAGTCCAGGGCGACCACGGCCATCAGCACCAGGTTGACCTGACCGAATCCGAAGGTCTGGCGCACGGGTTCGAACACCTGCGCCAGCGCGACGGCCGCGATCACCAGCGGCAGCACCGTGGTGCGGTCCAGTTGGGGACGCAGTCGGGCGAGCACCAGCCACAGCGTGATGCCGAGGCTGAGCACCGAACTAGCCAGTACCACCGCCTCGGCCAGGCCGAGCGGTATCAGCGCGAGCGGGGCGAAGAACAGCGCGGCCAGCGGGGGATAGGTGAACGGCAGCCCGATACCGAAGACCTCCGGCATCGGCCCGTACAGTTCGCCGCCGTCCAGCCACACCTGGGCGCCGTTTCGGTAGACCTGTAGGTCGATATAGCCGTTCCACCAGTTGGCCAGGAAAGAGACCAGGGCCGACACCAGGAACAGGGCGAGTGCGCCCGCAAGCCAGCCCCCGCGGCGGGCAAGAGCCGGGTCCGGCGGGACCGGTCGCGGGTCCGCGCCGATGACCGGCTGCTGCGCCGACTCCGAAACCCCCGATCGATCTTCCACCGGGACAGATTAGCGGTGCTTGCCCGGCCCAGGGGCGACCGGGTTTTCCCCGGCAGTAGACTTGCCGCCGTATCTCGCGGCAATCCAGCAACACCGGCGCATCGCTGCCCGGTTACGCAGGTTGTCTTCGCATGCCTGGCCGAAAGGACCCTGGTAATCCCGTGACTGAGCTCCTCGACACGGTCGCCACCGCCGCAGCCACTCCGGATACGTCGCAGCCGTATAAGGAGCTCGGCCTCAAGGACGACGAGTACGCCCGGATCAAGGAGATCCTCGGGCGCAGGCCAACCGACGCCGAGCTGGCCATGTACTCGGTGATGTGGAGCGAGCACTGCTCGTATAAATCGTCGAAGGTGCATCTGCGCTATTTCGGCCAGACGACCACCGACGAGATGCGTTCGTCGATGCTGGCCGGTATCGGCGAGAACGCGGGCGTGGTCGATGTAGGCGACGGCTGGGCGGTCACCTTCAAGGTGGAAAGCCACAACCATCCGTCCTATGTGGAGCCGTATCAGGGCGCTGCCACCGGTGTCGGCGGTATCGTGCGCGACATCATGGCGATGGGCGCGCGACCGATCGCGGTGATGGACCAGCTGCGCTTCGGCGCCCCCGACCATCCGGACACCCGGCGCGTGGTCGACGGTGTGGTGCGCGGGATCGGCGGTTACGGAAATTCGCTCGGCCTGCCCAATATCGGCGGCGAAACCGTGTTCGACGCCTCATATCAGGGCAACCCGCTGGTCAATGCGCTGTGTGCGGGTGTAATGCGGGTGGAGGACCTGCATCTGGCGTTCGCGTCCGGTGCCGGTAACAAGATCATCCTGTTCGGGGCGCGCACCGGTCTGGACGGTATCGGTGGTGTCTCCGTGCTGGCGTCGGAGACCTTCGACGGCGACGAATCCGGCGCGGGCCGCAAAAAGCTGCCCAGCGTGCAGGTCGGCGACCCCTTCACCGAGAAGGTGCTGATCGAATGCTGCTTGGAGCTGTATTCGGCCGGGCTGGTCGTCGGCATCCAGGACCTCGGTGGCGCGGGCCTGGCCTGCGCCACCTCCGAGCTCGCCGCCGCCGGTGACGGCGGTATGCGCATCGACCTGGACCAGGTACCACTGCGCGCCGCGAACATGACCCCCGCCGAGGTACTGGCCAGCGAATCGCAGGAACGTATGTGCGCGGTCGTCACCCCGGACAACGTGGACGCGTTCCTCGAGGTCTGCCGTAAATGGGATGTGCTGGCCACCGTGATCGGTGAGGTCACCGACGGCGACCGGCTGATCATCCGGTGGCACGACGAAACCGTGGTGGACGTACCGCCGCGCACCGTCGCGCACGAGGGCCCGGTCTACGAGCGGCCCGTACGCCGCCCCGAAGAGCAGGACGCGCTGATCGCGGACACCCCGGACCGGCTGCCCCGGCCGAAAACAGCTGACGAACTGCGCGAGACGCTGCTGACGATGGTGTCGAGCCCGCAGCTGTGCAGCCGCAAATGGATCACCGAGCAGTACGACCGGTACGTGCGCGGCAACACGGTGCTCGCCGAATACGCGGACGCGGGCGTCATCCGGATCGACGAGGCGACCGGCCGCGGTATCGCGCTGGCCACCGACGCGTCGGGCCGCTACACCAAACTCGACCCGTACACCGGCGCGCAGCTGGCGCTGGCCGAGGCCTACCGCAACGTTGCCACCACCGGCGCTACTCCCAAGGCCGTCACCAACTGCCTCAACTTCGGTTCCCCCGAAGACCCGGGCGTCATGTGGCAGTTCCAGCAGGCCGTGCGCGGTCTCGCCGACGGCTGTGTGGCGCTGGGCATCCCGGTGACCGGCGGTAACGTCAGCTTCTACAACCAGACCGGACAGGACGCCATCCTGCCCACCCCGGTGGTCGGCGTGCTCGGCGTCATCGACGATGTGCACCGGCGCATCCCGACCGGTTTCGGGCTGGAACCGGGCGAGACGCTGATCCTGCTCGGCGACACCGCCGCCGAATTCGGCGGCTCGATCTGGTCGCAGGTCGCCCATGATCATCTCGGCGGTACACCGCCGAAAGTCGATTTCCAGCGGGAGAAGCTGCTCGCCGATGTGCTCACCGCAGGTTCGCGCGACGGCATGATCAACGCGGCGCACGACCTGTCCGAGGGCGGGCTCGCCCAAGCCGTGGTCGAAGCCGCGCTGGCCGGCGAAACAGGTTGCCGCATCCTGCTCCCCGAGGACAGCGATCCGTTCGTGATGCTGTTCTCCGAGTCCGCAGGGCGGGTGCTGGTCGCGGTGCCCCGGTCGGAAGAGACCCGGTTCACCCGCATGTGCTCGGCTCGGGAGCTGCCCTGGGTGAGGATCGGCGTGGTGGACCAGGGCGCCGATTCGATCGAGGTGCAGGGCCAGTTCTCCGTTCCCCTGGATGAACTGCGCGCCGCCCATGAGGGCGCTTTGCCGAAGCTGTTCGGCGACGTGTCCGCCTGAACCGCTGGACCTGCACCGCGAACACCGCCGCCCCCGCAGTTCGGCTGCGACGGCCATACTGTCGTAATGCTGGAAACCGCCGATACCTTGACGAGGCTGCGTAAACGCGGCGTCGCCGTGGTGCGGCGGGCCGAGGAGATCATCGACCTGAACTATGTCGGGCTCGTGGTCGCCACGGTGTTCTTCGTCCTGTCGGTGACACCGTCGCTGGTACCGCGAGACTGGATGTTCCAGGGCCTGATCAGTGGGATCAACGCGGCGATCGGCTACGGCGTCGGATGCGTGCTGGAATGGTTGTTCCGGCTGTGGATCCGTCCACGGCTGACCCGTATCCCGGCGCCGCCCACCTGGGCTCGCTACGCGGTCAAAAGCGCCATCCTGCTCACCGTTGTGGTCGGCGCCGCCTACATGCTGGTGCAGTCGGCGCGCTGGCAGCGGGCGATCACCACGCTGATGGGCATGGAGGGCACCACGACGCCTGCCTATCTGCGCACCGGCGGGCTGAGCCTGGCTGTCGGTGTTCTGGTGGTGGCCGGATACCGGACGGTGCGCGAAATCGTCCGGTTCTTGGCCCGGCAGCTCAACCGCTGGGTGCGGGTGCCACGTGAGCTCGCACCCTCGGCCGGGTTCCTGGTGCTGGTGCTGCTGGTCGTGACACTGTTCAACGGTGTGGCCTCGCGCGCGTTCTTCGCCGTGGCCAATTCAGCGTTCAGTGTGCGCAACGACCACACCTCTGAGTTCGCGGTGCAGCCCACGCTTCCGGAGAAGTCGGGCAGCCCGGAGTCACTGGCGAAATGGGACACGCTCGGGTTCGAGGGGCGCTGGTTCGTTTCGCACGGCCCCGACGCGGAACGTATCGCCTGGGTCACCGGGAAACCCGCGGTAGAACCGATCCGCGCATATGTCGGGTTGGAATCGGCGAAGGGCGATCAGACCCAGGCCGAACTCGCCGTCGCCGAATTGGAGCGCGCGGGCGCGTTCGACCGAAAAGTGCTCGTGGTGGTCACCACCACCGGAACCGGTTGGGTCAACGGGATGGCGGCAGGCGCGATCGAATACATGTACGGCGGCGATACGGCGATCGTCGCCACCCAGTACTCGTATCTGCCCAGTGTGCTGTCGTTCCTGGCCGACCGCGGCAAGGCAGCGGCCGCGGGCAAGGAGTTGTTCGACGCGGTGCACCGGCACTGGTCGGCGCGCCTGCCGCAGCAGCGGCCGAAACTGCTCGTGTACGGCGAAAGCCTCGGGTCACAGGGTTCGGAGGCAGCGTTCGACGGGCTCGCCGAACTGCGTTCCGAAGTGGACGGCGCGCTATGGGTTGGCCCGCCCAATTCGAACCGGCTGTGGCGTCAGTTCGTCACCCGCCGCGATCCGGGCTCCCGCGAGGTGCAGCCGGTGTACGCTGACGGCCTGGTGGTCCGGTTCGCCGCCGATAAGGCCGATCTCGCGTATCCCGGCCCGGAATGGCGGGCCCCGCGGATCGCCTACCTGCAACATCCCTCTGATCCGATCGTCTGGTGGTCGCCCGATCTGATCTTCTCCCAACCGGATTGGCTGTCCGAACCGCGCGGCTCCGATGTGTCCCCGCAGATGCGCTGGGCGCCGTTCGTCACGTTCTGGCAGGTGACCGCCGATCTGACCAACGCCCAAGGAGTCAACGACGGACACGGGCACCGGTACGGCAGCCTGGTGCTCGACGGCTGGGCCGCCATCGCGCCGCCGCCGGACTGGAACGCCGAACTGCGCGAACGTATCCGGTTGGAGATCGAGGCGTCCGAAGCATACGAACGAGAGGTCAAGTGAATCGCGCACTCCGAGTCGCCGCCGCGCTGGGCACGCCGCTGCTGTGGAGCAATGGATTACTGCCGCGGCTCGGGTTGGATGTGCGCGGGCGCACTGTCGCGAACGCGTCCGCCGCAACGGTATACGCGTTCGCCTTCGCTGCTCGGCCGAACTGGATATCAGTACGCGGGCTGCGCTACGGGCTCGGCTGCGCCAGTGCGGTGGCCGTCGGGTACGGGGCCGCGGTGGCGTTTCCGACGACCAGACGCATCATCAGCGGCTTCGGTAACCGCGCGCCCGAGGTCGGCGCCGCGGAATGGATCGCGCTGCACATACCCGTCGGCACCGTCTACTCCGAGGAACTGATCTTCCGCGGCACCCTGAACCCCTTGCTGATCAGCGCCTTCGGCCCCCGGCTCGGCATGGTGACCGGCGCGGTCGCCTTCGGTTTGTGGCATATCCACCCCGCCCGGGTCGCGGGTGACAGCGTCACAGCCACCATCGCGTTCACCTCTTGCACGGGCCTGCTGTTCGGCTGGTTGCGCAGACACACCGACAGCGCAACCGCTCCCGCGCTCCTGCACTGGGCCGTAAACGCGGGCGGCGTCATCGCCGCGCGAGCCAGCACGCCGATCAACACAGCGGGCGCGAGTCGTGAGGGCTGAAACGCGAGCCACAAGGGGGTCGCAAACCCCGCCGTGATGGAGTCGCGGCCATGAACACAGCAACCCGGTTCCGGTGATTGTCGGTGGACACGCTTACAGTGGAGGTGTGTCCGTGGTCGCTGCACCCAGTCCTGTCCTTGGTGTTCCGGGAGCTGTCGCCGCAGTACCCGAATCCCCCGACGCCGCTGTCGCCTGGCATTACGGTGATCCTTTTGCCGAACAGCGGGCCGCGGTGGAGCGGGTTGCGATTGTGGATCGGTCGCACCGTTTCGTGTTCACCATTAGCGGCGCGGAACGGCTCAGCTGGTTGCACACCGTTTCCAGCCAGCATGTGGCCGCGCTGGCCGACGGCGAGTCGGCGGAGAATCTGGACCTCGATCTGAACGGCCGGGTGCAGCACCATTTCGTGCTCACCGAGTTGGACGGCACGGTATGGGTCGATACCGAGGCCGATCGTGGGTCCGCGCTGCTGGACTTCCTCACCAAGATGGTCTTCTGGGCCGATGCCAAACCTCAGGAGGCCACCGATTACGCCGTGCTGAGCCTGCTGGGCCCCCGGACGGATACGCTGCTGCCCGCCCTGGGGATCGAGGCGCTGCCGGACACCTATGGCGCGGTCGCGCTGCCCGGCGGCGGATTCCTGCGCCGGATGCCGTGGCCGACCCCCGATTCGTTCGATCTGATCGTTCCGCGCGCCGATTTGCTGCGCTGGTGGACGGCGCTGACCGAGGCGGGCGCTGAGGCCGCCGGATTGTGGGCGTTCGAAGCGTTGCGTGTTGCCGCGCTGCGGCCTCGGATCGGTATGGACACCGACGAGCGCACCATCCCACATGAGGCCCGCTGGATCGGCGGACCAGCCGAGCACGGCGCGGTTCATTTGGACAAGGGCTGCTACCGCGGCCAGGAAACCGTCGCCCGCGTGCACAACCTCGGTAAACCGCCCCGCCGGCTGGTCTTGCTGCACCTCGACGGTTCCGCCGACGACCGTCCCGTTACCGGCGACCCGATCACCGCGGGCGGCCGGGCGGTCGGCAGGCTCGGCACCATCATCGACCACTACGAGCTCGGCCCGATTGCTCTGGCCCTGGTCAAGCGTGCCGTACCCGCCGACGCGAAGCTCGAGGCGGGCCCCATGGCTGCCGCTATCGATCCAGACTCCGATCAGCACGACGACACCCCGCAGGCCGGTCGTCTCGCCGTCGAACGCCTGCGCGGCCGCTGACGCATGCGCGTACGCGTACCTCCGCCTTCGCTCCGGCCATGCGCTTTTATGTGTACCTCCCGTATTTGTGCGGCTGGGCGGGGTCTACCTAGCTACCGCCTTTGCTCTGGGCGTGTGGCTTGCGTACCTGCGCCTGCGCCCCGGGACAGGCATCTGTCTTCGCTCCGGCCGTGCGCTTATGGACATCGAGTGGGAGGGCAGTAGATGCGAGTAGGTGATACCGGTCGGGTCCTGGCTGTGTGCACGGTGCACGAGGAGTTGACGGTTCCTGGGCGGGTCGGGCGTACCGCGATCGATAAGCGGCCGGTCGCTGGGCGGGTGCGGGTTGGCAGGCTCGGGCTCGACGGCGATTACGTCTGCGATACGAAATATCATGGCGGGGTGAATCAGGCGGTCTACGCCTATGCCGAGGAAGACGCGCGCCGCTGGACCGGGGAACTGGGTCGTGAGCTGGCGAACGGGTGGTTCGGGGAGAACCTGCGCATCGCAGGGCTGCCGATCAGTGACGCGGTGCTCGGTGCACGGCTGGCCATCGGCGATACCGTGCTGGAGGTGAGCGGGCCGCGGGTGCCGTGCGCCACGTTCGGGCACTGGTCAGGGGAACGGCAGTGGGTGAAACGCTTCACCCTGCGCGCGAACACCGGATGTTATTTCCGGGTCCGCACCGAGGGAACGATCGCGGCAGGCGACACCGCCGAGGTGGTGTACGTGCCGGAACACCGGGTCACCGTCCGTGACGTGTTCACCGGCGCCGACTCCGAGCGGCTGACGCGCCTGCTCACCGACGAGCCGACTATCTCCGACACCATCCGGATACTGATCGACCGGCACCGCAGCCGTCGGTCGGTCCCGGCCGAGGAATCGTCGCGGGGAGCGCAGTCATGAGCGTCGAACTGGTCGAGGTGGTGCGGTCGGGTTTCCGGGAATGCGTGCACCGCGGATCGGTGGTGATCATCGGCGCCGGCGGTGAACCCATGTTCGAGGTCGGCGAAGTGCACCTCCCGATCTATCCGCGTTCGGCGAACAAACCGATGCAGGCGCTCACCCTGCTGCGGCACGGCTTCGAACCTGTCGACGACGCCGAACTGGCCATCGCCACCGCCTCTCATGCGGGTGAGCCGGACCATATCGCCCTGGTTCAGCGGTTGCTCGACCGGTTCGGATTTACCGAAGACGATCTGGGCTGCCCGCCGGATCTGCCGACCGACGAACGAGCGCGGGCCGCGGCGCTGCACCGGCAACAGCAGCCGCGCCGGGTCTACATGAACTGCTCGGGCAAACACGCGGCGATGTTGGCCACTTGCGCCATCAACGGTTGGCCGGTGTCCGGTTATCTGGACAGTGCGCACCCCTTGCAGCAGGCGGTGTGCGCGACGGTGGCCGAGCTCACCGGGGAACCGGAAACCGATCTGGGGATCGACGGATGTGGGCTGCCCATCATCCCGGTTGCCCTGGTCAACCTGGCTCGTTCCTTCGCGTTGCTGGCCACCGCGGAACCAGGGACACCGCCACGTCGAGTCGCGGACGCCATCCGGGCGCATCCGCGAGTGATTTCGGGCACGAATGGCGTGGACCTGCTGACTATGGACGCGGTGCCGGGTTTGGTCTGCAAAATCGGCGCCGATGGTGTGCACGCGGGAGCACTGCCGGACGGAACGGCGTTCGCGTACAAGATCGACGACGGCGCCGAGCGCGCGAGAATGCCGTTGACACTGGCGATTCTGCATCGAATGGGGGTGGATTGGAACGATTCCCTTGCGGCCCTCGCGGCACCCCCGGTACTGGGCGGTGGCGCCCGCGTTGGTGTGATACGCGCCATACCTGGGGTGGTGTAGGACGGTAGGGTCATGGCGAAACACCGGCAAACGGCCTCGCTTCGGTATCCGATCGAGGACTCCTGGAGGCACGACTGCGCGACACGCGCTAGAGTGTCTGTCAGGAAGAGTATTAATTCGAACGGGGCCGCCACCAATCCCCAGGCCGCCCCGCTGTGACGCGAGGGGGTCAGCCATGGGTCGTGGCCGGGCTAAGGCAAAGCAGACCAAGGTTGCTCGCGAGCTGAAGTACAGCTCGCCGACGACCGACTTCGCGAGCCTTCAGCGCGAGCTGTCCGGCAGCGCCAACTCCCGACGGAGTGGCGTTCTGTCGGATGAGCACGACGCAGACGACTCTTTGTCCCGCTGGAACGAGGACGAAGACTACGACGACTGGCGCCGCTGACTCGGTGTACACACGTCGAAGGGGGAGGCCGTCGGCCTCCCCCTTCCTTCGTACACCGGGTTTGCACTGCCGGGCGGCGAGGTTCGCAGAAGCGACGAGCGCCGATCGATGATCGGCGCTCTTCGCGTACCTACCGTTCTCCACCTGTCCCCGGGCTCATCCGCCTGTAGCAGCGGTGGGTGTGATCGGGTGCGGGTCGGTGCTCGGTTGCCGTTGCGGGCCGGGTGCCCAGCCGCTGCGCCGCCGCCGTTCGACGGCAGCGGGCAGGGCGACGCTCCCCGCCCTGTGATTGGTGTTCGCTATTGCCGATCGGTCCTAGGTTCGGTGCGATCAACCGACTGTAGACCGCGTTCGGCAAGCCTGACGAACCGATGCTTATCGCGGGAACCCGTGCTGAGGGTCGGCGAGACTAAGGGCGGTAACCGTATCTTCGGCTGTGTGTCCGACACCGGGCCGGTATCTCGGATACGCCGGGTGGCCGGTATCTGTTCTTCGATCGAAATCCGTCGTCAGCGCACGGATACGGACTCGGCGGCCGAGCCCGGAAGGCTCGACCGCCGACAATCCCGTTACCCGTCAGAATCGCGGGTGGTCGCCCACCAGTAACACCCGCTCGGCACCCGCGTCCTTGGCCTTCTTCACGCTGCCGAGGGTCCAGCATTCGATATGCCGGGCGGTGAGCACCGCCAGCGCCCGGTCGACGTCCTCCGGCGCCACCACGGCAACCATGCCGACCCCCATGTTGAACGTCTTCTCCATTTCGGCGCGTTCGACGCGGCCGCGCTGGGCGATCATCTTGAACACCGGCGCCGGGTTCCAGGTGCCCCGGTCGAGTTCGGCGACCAGGCCCGCGGGCAGTACCCGCGCCAGGTTCGAGGCCAACCCGCCGCCGGTGATATGGGCGAAGGTGCGCACATCGGTTTCGGCGACCAGCGCCAAGCAGTCCTTGGCGTAGATGCGGGTGGGTTCGAGCAGTTCCTCGCCGAGGGTGCGGCCGAACTCCTCGACATGCCCGGTGAGCGACATCCGGTCGATCTCGAGCAGCACTTTGCGGGCGAGGCTGTAGCCATTGGAGTGCAGGCCGGAGGAACCCATGGCGATCACCACGTCACCGGGGCGCACCCGATCGGGGCCGAGCACTTCTTCGGCTTCGACGACGCCGATACCCGTCGCAGACAGGTCGTAGTTGTCCGGGTCCATGAGACCTGGATGTTCGGCGGTTTCCCCGCCCAGCAGGGCGCAGCCCGCCTGCACACAGCCGTCGGCGATACCGGAGACCAGTTCGGCGACTCGCTCCGGGACAACTTTGCCGACCGCGATGTAGTCCTGCAGGAACAGTGGCTCGGCGCCGCATACGACGAGATCGTCGACGACCATGGCGACCAGGTCCAGCCCGATGGTGTCGTGTTTGTCCAGCGCCTGAGCGACCGCGATCTTGGTGCCGACGCCGTCGGTGGACGAGGCGAGCAGCGGCTCCCGGTAGTTCCCCTTCAACGCGAACAACCCGGCGAAACCGCCCAGCCCACCCTGGACCTCCGGACGGCTGGCCTTGCGTGCCAGTGGGGCGAACAATTCGACTGCCCGGTCACCGGCCTCGATGTCCACGCCGGCCTCGGCATACGAGGCACCGGCGCCACTGGGGGTCTGCTCAGTCATTTTCGGGGATAGCTCCAAACCGAATCGGCGGATAGATTGCCTGATCACGCTACCGGAGCCGGATTACGACTACACACCGGTGCCGATTCGCTATCACCGGTACCTGGTGCGGCGTGCGGCCGACCGGGGCGGGCCGTGGGTCAGGGACGGCTCAGCGCGCTGGCATTGGCGTTCTCGCTCAGCAGTTGGGCTTCGGAACGTCCACGCAGCATCCCCTCCAGCACGTTCTTGCCGATCGCGGTTTCCGACGGGAGCGGGATGGGGTAGTTGCCGTCGAAACAGGCGCAGCACAACCGGGTCCGCGGCTGTTCGGTGGCTGCGATCATGCCGTCGATCGAGATATAGCCGAGGGTGTCGGCGCCGATCGAGCGGCGCACACCCTCCACCATCTCCCGTACCGCGGGCGAATCCGGATCGGTTTCGTCGGTGTCGGAGCCCGTGCCGTTGGCGATCAACTCGGCGCGGGAGGCGAAGTCGATCCCGTAGAAGCACGGCCATTTCACCGGAGGTGAGGCGATGCGCACATGGATTTCCAGCGCGCCTGCTTCGCGCAGCATCCGGATCAGCGCGCGCTGGGTGTTGCCGCGCACGATGGAGTCGTCGACCACGATGAGCCGTTTACCGCGGATCACCTCGCGCAGCGGGTTGAGTTTGAGGCGGATGCCCAGCTGGCGGATGGTCTGACTCGGCTGGATGAAGGTGCGGCCGACGTAGGCGTTTTTCATCAGGCCCTGGCCGTAGGGCACACCGGAGCCCTGCGCGTAACCGACGGCGGCGGGCGTGCCAGACTCCGGTACCGGGATCACCAGGTCGGCGTCCACGGGATGCTCGTCGGCGAGCCTGCGGCCGATCTCGACGCGGGTGGCGTGTACCGAACGCCCGGAAATGGTGCTGTCCGGACGGGCCAGGTACACGTACTCGAAAACACAGCCCTTCGGCTCCGGGTTGGCGAACCGCAGCGACCGTACGCCGTCGGCGTCGATGGCCAGCAGCTCACCAGGCTCGATCTCCCGGACGAAGGAGGCGCCGACGATATCGAGCGCGGCGGTTTCGCTGGCAACCACCCAGCCCCGGTCCAGCCTGCCCAGGCACAGCGGCCGGACTCCGTGCGGGTCGCGCGCGGCATAGAGGGTGTGCTCGTCCATGAAGGTGAGGCAGAACGCACCCCGCAGGGTGGGCAGCAGCTGCATCGCGGCCTGCTCGATACTCGAATCGGCGGCGGCGTGCGCCAGCAGCGCGGTCATCACATCCGAATCCGAGGTCGCTGCGACCGGTCCGGGCCTTCCTTCCCGCGCCAGGCCGCTGAGCAGGCCGAGTTCGCTTGCCCGGTTGGCTAATTCGGCGGCGTTGACCAGGTTCCCGTTGTGCCCGAGGGCGAGTCCGGAACCCACGGCGGTGGTGCGGAAGATCGGCTGCGCGTTCTCCCACGTGGTGGCGCCGGTGGTGGAGTAGCGGCAATGGCCGATGGCGACATGGCCCGGCATCGCGGCGAGGGTCTGCTCGTCGAAGACCTGGCTGACCAGCCCGAGATCCTTGAACACCAGTACCTGTGAACCGTCGGCGACCGCGATGCCCGCGGCTTCCTGGCCGCGATGCTGCAGTGCGTACAGGCCGTAGTAGGTGAGCTTTGCCACGTCCTCCCCTGGGGCCCAGACACCGAAGACGCCACACTCTTCGCGTGGTTCGTTCTCGACGGAATCCGTGGTGCTCGGGAAAGCCGGAAGGTCGGAATTAGCGGGAATTGGGGTGGGAATGCTGACAACCGGTTGGTCGGCGTTGGTCACCGTGTGCTCCCTGATCGGGCGGGCTGGGGGCTGCAGCCATTCTACGGGTGCCGACGCCGCAGCGAACACCGCTGCCGCATCCGGACAGCAATCACATGTCGGTGCGGCCGAACAGGCCGTCGCTGCTGTTACCGTGCGTTTCGTGACGAGTACCGATAGTGCCGTGAAAGGCGGGCCGCAGCGCCACCTGCGGTTACGTATCTGGCTCCCGGTCGGCGTACTCACCTTGCTCACCGCCTTGTTCGGGGTGATGTATCTCGATTACGTCGCCGATCCGGAGAAGAACCTGCGCGATTTCCCGATTGCGCTGGTCAATCAGGATGTGGGTGACGTCACCGGCCCCCCGGACGCTCGCGAACAGGTGAACTACGGCACACAGCTCGCCGACGCGCTGGCTGATGGGCTGCCCGAGGGCAAGGTCGATCTGCGGCTGGTGGGCATCAACGAGGCCGAGCGGCAGATGCGCACCGGTCAGGTGTACGGCACCATCATCATTCCGAGCGATTTCAGCAAACGTCTCGGCATCCTCGGAGTGGGCAGCGTCATACCCGGAGATATCGAACGCCCGATCATCACCGTGCAGACCAACCCACGAGCGGGCACCTACGGGACGCAGATCGTGCTGCGGATCGCCGACGAAGCGATGGACGAGGTGAACAAGCAGGTCGGCAGGCAGCTCACCGATCAGGTGAACAAGCAGCTGGCGCCGGAGCCAGGGGCAGCGCCGAGTCCGGAGCCGAGTGGCGCGGCCCGGCTGGCGCTCGCCGAACCGGTCGAGGTGGTCGTCAGCCAGTACCGCCCGCTGCCCGGCGGCACCGGGCAAGGGTTGAGCGCCTTCTTCTACGCGCTGTTGCTGCTATTGGCGGGCATGATCGGCGCGATGGTGATCCACACCATGGTCGATGCCGCGCTCGGTTTCGTGCCCACCGAGTACGGGCCGTGGTACGTGCATTTCCCGCCGACGCCGATCTCCCGGTTTCGTACCTTGCTGATCAAGTGGGGTGTGATGGTGGTCAGCGCGAATATCGTTTCGCTGGTATTCCTCGGGGTGGCGAAACTGTTGAATATGCCGGTTGCGCATCCGACGGCGCTGTTCCTCTACAGCGCGCTGGCGATAATCGCGGTGGGTGTGACCGGGCTGTCGGTGCTCGCCGCCATCGGTACGGCCGGGCTGCTGGTGAACCTGATCCTGTTCATCGTGCTCGGCCTGCCGTCATCGGGCGGTACGGTGCCCATCGAGGCGACGCCCGCCTACTTCCACTGGCTGGCCGTGTTCGAGCCGATGCACCAGGTTTTCCTCGGTGTCAGGTCGATCCTGTATTTCGATGCGGGGTTCGACGCCGGGCTCGGGCGCGGCACCTGGATGGCATTGCTCGGCCTGGCGATCGGACTGGTGTTCGGGGCGGTGATCACCCGGTTCTACGACCGCAAGGGACTGTACCGGCAGGGCCGGAACTCGGCCGCCGAGTCGGCGGAGGCGCCTGCTCAGTCCTCGTGAGCGGGGTCAACCCGCAGCACCGGCAACCAGCGTGCGATATCACCTGCCCGGTTACCTGATGCGGTGAGCGTGCCGCGTTCGTGGGCCGTGGGAAAATCCAGCAGGCCGGTTGCCAGCAGCAGCCAGGTGCGCGGATCGGTTTCGACGACGTTGGGCGGGTTGCCGCGGGTATGGCGAGGACCGGCTATGCACTGCACTGCAACGAACGGTGGTATCCGCACCTCCACCGAATGCCCGGGCGCCGCGGCGGCAAATGCCCGCGCCGTGCCGCGCACCGCGGCGGCGAGTTCTGTCCGGGTCGGGGCGGGGGCCGTTTCGTCATGTAGCCATTCGGTCAGGGCTGACACCGCTGCCCGCAACTCGCCCGGGTCGATCGTCGTTCGTCGCGCCACGGTTCGACTGTATCGACGGGCGGGGGCGGGATTGTCCACAACTGGGCGGGTTGTAGCCCTTCATCGACCGTCGTGTTGGCCTAGTCTCAAACGCATGGTAGATCGAGTTCTTGTCACACTCGACGGCACGGTCCGAAACCCGGACGCGCCGTTGTTGTTTGCCGACGATATCGGCGTGTTGCGCGGCGACGGCGTTTTCGAGACGGTGCTGGTGCGCGACGGTACGGTATGCGCGCTCGAATTTCATCTGGCCCGGCTACGCCGCTCCGCGCAGGCGCTCGATCTACCCGAGCCCGAACTGGGGCGCTGGCGCAACGCCGTCGAGCAGGCGGCGCAGGAATGGGGCGCCGAACGCGAGGGCATGATGCGGCTGGTGCTCACCCGCGGCCGCGAACCCGCGACCGACAACCCGCGCTCGGCGGTGACCTCCGGCGAACTGTCCGACACCGTGCCGGTGCCGACCTCATATGTGCTGGTCTCCGGCGTGTCCGAGCGGGTGGCCAAGGCCAGGGCCGAGGGCATTTCGGTGGTGACGCTCGCGCGCGGTATCTCGATCGATCTCGCGCAGGCGGCGCCGTGGCAGTTGCTCGGCGCGAAGACGCTGTCATATGCGACCAATATGGCGGCGTTGCGTTTCGCGGCCAGGATGGGTGCCCAGGATGTGATCTTCACCAGCACCGAGAACCGGGTACTGGAGGGACCGCGTTCGACGGTGGTCATCGCCCGGGACAAGCAGCTGATCACCCCGCCTGCCAAGAACGGCGTGCTGCCCGGTGTCACCCAGCGTGCTCTGTTCGCCGAGGCGGAGCGGGCGGGTTACGACTGTAAGTACGAGCCGCTGTTCACCGCCGATCTGCTCACCTGTGACAGCATCTGGATGTTGTCGAGCGTCACACTGGCGGCGCGGGTGAACTCGTTGGACGGGTTGCGGATGTCGGCCCCGGACAATGCCGAGGAGATCGTCGAACTGGTTGATCGAGGTATTGAGCGAGCAGGCGCTATCGGCGACTGGTGAGTGTGCTGTGTTCTCGCGCCCATAACTGAATCCTGGTAAGAGACCGAGCGTCTCGTGTCGCGCGACACGTTGACCGTCCTCCCTGGCCGCGTAGGCTTTACTACGATACGTCGTAGATCCCCAGGAGGTCGGTGTGAGCGCCTTGGACGTCTCGCGATGGCAGTTCGGCATCACGACCGTCTACCACTTCTTGTTCGTGCCGCTCACGATCGGTTTGGCGCCGCTGGTTGCCGGTATGCAGACCGCCTGGGTGGTCACCGGCAAGGACCATTGGTACCGGCTGACCAAATTCTTCGGCAAACTGTTCCTGATCAACTTCGCCCTCGGCGTCGCGACCGGCATCGTCCAGGAATTCCAGTTCGGGATGAACTGGAGCGAATACTCCCGCTTCGTCGGCGACGTGTTCGGTGCACCACTCGCCCTGGAGGGCCTGGTCGCCTTCTTCATGGAGTCGACGTTCATCGGACTGTGGATCTTCGGCTGGACCAGACTCCCGAAACTGGTGCATCTGGCCACGATCTGGATAGTCGCGCTCGGGGTGAACGCCTCGGCGTACTTCATCGTCGCCGCCAACTCGTTCATGCAGCATCCGGTCGGGGCCAGATACAACCCGGAAACCGGTCGCGCCGAGCTGACCAGCATCGTCGAACTGCTCACCAACAACACAGCGCTCGTGGCGTTCCCGCACGTCGTGGCGGGGTCGTTCCTCACAGCGGCCACCTTCGTCGCCGGTATCGCAGGCTGGTGGATGGTGCGTAACGCGCGCAGCGGTGACGAGGCGAAACTCGCCGAGGCGCGCACCGTATGGCGTCCGGTCGCCCGGGTCTCGCTGCTGATCTGTGTGCTCGCCGGGCTCGCCCTGGTCTACACCGGCGACGTCCAGGGCAAGCTGATGTTCGAACAACAGCCGATGAAGATGGCGTCGGCGGAATCGCTGTGCCACACCGCAACCGACCCCAGTTTCTCGGTGCTCACCGTCGGCACCCACAACAACTGCGACAGCGTCACCCATCTGATCGAGGTGCCGTTCGTACTGCCGTGGCTGGCCGAAGGCAAATTCACCGATGTCACCCTCGACGGCGTGGTCGATCTGCAGGCCGCGTTCAACGAGAAATTCGGGCCGGGAGACTACCGGCCCAACCTGTTCGTCACCTATTGGTCGTTCCGCGCGATGATCGGCCTGGCAGGCGGTTCCGCACTGCTGGTCTTCATCGGACTGTGGCTGACCCGCCGCGGCCGGGTCCCGCACCAGCGGTGGTTCCAATGGCTGAGCCTGCTCGCCATCCCGACACCGTTCCTGGCCAATGCTGCGGGCTGGGTGTTCACCGAAATGGGACGCCAACCCTGGGTTGTCGTGCCCAATCCCACCGGCGACCCGAATCTGCGGCTCACCGTGCAGGAGGGTGTCTCCGATCACGCGACCGGAACCGTGGTGGCCTCGCTGATCACCTTCACGGTGGTGTACGGCCTGCTCGCGGTGGTCTGGTTCTACCTGATCCGCCGCTACACGATCGAAGGACCGGAGCGGCCACCCGAACCGGTGCCCGACCGCGGGCCGGATGACGATCCCGGAACCGAAAACCGCGCGGAAAAGCCTGCCGTCGAACAACTCTCGTTCGCCTACTAGGAGCCGACGATGAATCTGCAAGAGTTCTGGTTCGTTCTGATCGGCGTCCTGTTCACCGGCTACTTCGTGCTGGAGGGCTTCGACTTCGGCGTCGGCATGCTGATGCCGATCCTCGGCAGGGGTTCCGACGTCCGGCGGCGCGTGCTCATCAACACCATCGGACCGGTATGGGACGGCAACGAGGTGTGGCTGATCACCGCGGCCGGTGCCATGTTCGCCGCCTTCCCGGAGTGGTACGCGAGCATGTTCTCCGGGCTTTATTTCGCACTGCTGATCCTGCTGGTGGCGTTGATCCTGCGGGTGTGTGCCATCGAATACCGGGGCAAGATCGACGACCCGGTGTGGCGGGCCCGCTGCGATCTCGGTATCGGTATCGGCTCCTGGGTGCCCGCCATGGCTTGGGGTTGGGTATTCGCCAACCTGGTGCGCGGGGTGCCGTTGAACGAAGACAAACAGATCGTCGGCTCGGTGCTGGATCTGCTCAGCCCGTACGCATTGCTCGGCGCGCTCACAACAGGTCTGCTGTTCGTCCTGCACGGTGCAGTATTCGTGAGCTTGAAGACCGGCGGCGAAGTGCGTGCCGACGCACACCGCGCCGCACGGCTGCTGCTGGCTCCGACCGCGCTGGTCGTCGGCGGGTTCGGGTTGTGGACCCAGCTGGCCTACGGCACCGACTGGACCTGGATCCCGCTCGGTCTCGCCGTGCTCGGTCTGGTCGGTGGCGCGGCGGCTTGCCTCGCACACCGGGACGGCTGGGCGTTCACCGGTACCGCGCTGACCGTGGCCGCCGCATCGACGCTGCTGTTCGGTTCGCTGTTCCCGGACGTACTGCCGTCCACGATCGACGCGGCGTTCAGCCTGACCGTCGCCAATGCCTCGTCCACGCCCTACACCCTGAAGGTGATGAGCTGGGCTGCGCTGCTGGTGACACCCGTAGTGCTCGGGTACCAGGGCTGGACGTACTGGGTGTTCCGTAAACGCATTACCGTCGACCACATCCCGCCCGGTATCGGTCTCAGCCCCAGCCCTACACCCCGTCCTGTCGAGGAGTAGCACCATGGCCCGCCCGCCCGTCGACCCGCGTCTGTGGCGGTATGCGCGTTCGGCCCGTCGCTATCTGGTGGGCAGCGTCGGTCTTTCGCTGATCATCACGGTCGCGATCGTCGTCGCGGCAATAGCGCTCGGGCGGGTGCTGGCCGGGGTGATCACCGACCCGTCTCGACGCGAGATCAGCGCCTGGACAGTCGAGCTGATCGTGCTCACGCTCGCGATCGGTATTCGCGTCCTCGCCACGTGGACGCAATCCAGAATCGCCCACCGCGCGGGCGCGACGGTGGTCGCCGAGCTGGAACAGTCGGTGCTCGCGGCGGGCGCGCAACTACCGCCACGAGAGTTGGACAGCCGCCGTACCGAACTCGCGGTCGTGGTGGGCACCGGGTTGAGCGGACTGCGCGGCTACCTCACCGGGTATCTGCCCGCGCTGCTGCTCGCGGTCGCGGTGCCGCCGGTGGTGCTGGCCGTTATCGCGGTGCACGACCTGACCTCCGGCATCATCGTCGTCATCACATTGCCGCTGATCCCGATCTTCATGATCCTGATCGGCCTGCTCACCGAAGGCCGCGCCCGCGCAACTCTCGACGCCACCACCCGCCTATCGGATCAGCTGCTCGACCTCTTCGCCGGTATGCCGACCCTGCGCGCCCTCGGCCGGGAATCCGCCGACCCCACCCTGGGTTCGACGACCTCGACCATGCAGGGACGGGTACGCGAACTCAGCGACACCCTGCGCGAGCGCACCATGAGCGCGCTGCGGATCGCGTTCCTGTCCTCGATGGTGCTGGAACTGCTGGCGACCCTGTCGGTCGCGCTGGTCGCCGTATCGATCGGCCTGCGGCTGGTGTTCGGTGAGATGAGCCTGTACGCGGGCATCGTCGCGCTGGTGCTGGCACCGGAGGTGTACCTGCCGCTGCGAACCGTCGGCGAACGTTTCCACGCTGCCGAAGACGGTATGGCGGCGGCCGACAAGGCTTTCGCCGTCCTGGATCCGCCGCGGCGCACGGCCGGTGTTCCCGGCTCTGCCACCGGGCTCGCTCAGGGCGGCACAGGTTCGGCTGATGACGACGCGGCGGAAGAGCTGGGCCTCACAGGACTGGAGAACGCGAGCGCGGAAGGGGCGCGGAGCCGCAGCCGAGTGGAGCTCCCTGATAAGACCGCTGTGAACGGCACCGCTCCCGGCGTGCGGCGATCAGATGTCGCAGCGCCGGCTCGGGAACCGCGAGCTGGGTACGGGCACGACGACAGCGTGCGAGCGGTTCCGGCACCCGGTACACCTGCCATCGGCACGATCGAATTGCGGAATCTCACGCTCGCCGCCAGGGACGGTTTCGCCCCGGACGGTTTGTCGGCGGTGCTGCGTCCGGGCACGGTGACGATGCTCACCGGACCCAACGGCAGCGGGAAGTCGACGGTGCTGCAGGCGATCTTGGGTTTGCTCGAGCCGGACGGGGGCTCGGTGCGGGTCGATGGCGTCGATGTGCGCGAACTGGATTCGCAGCAGTGGTGGTCGCGGGTGGCGTGGCTGCCGCAGCGGCCGGTGCTGGTTCCCGGGACGCTGCGGGAAAATCTGGAGCTGCTCGGTGCACGGGTGTCCGGACCCGCTGCGCGTGGTGCGGCCCGGGTATTGAGTGAACTCGAGGAAGCGTGCGCCGCCACAGGCTTCGATGCGGTGCTCGACGCCCTACCTGACCGGTGGGACACCGTCGTCGGTCCGGGTGGGGCGGGGCTTTCCCTCGGTCAGCGCCAGCGATTGGCCTTGACCCGGGTGCTCGCCGCAGACCGTCCGATCCTGCTGCTGGACGAACCCACCGCTCACCTGGACCCCGCCAGCGAGCTCGCGGTCACCTCCGCGTTGACCGCTCGCGCCAAAGCGGGCGCAACCGTGATCGTCGTAGCCCACCGCCCGTCCCTGCTGGTCACCGCCGACCATGTCGTCACCGTCCGAGCAACCCTCCCCACGGAGGCAAGGCCATGACTTCCGATATCGGCCGCATGTGGCGTTTGCTGCGGCTGTCGAGATGGCGGGTCGCAGTGTCGGTCGGCTGGGGTGTGCTCGCGCTGGGCAGCGGTCTCGGTTTGGCCGCGCTCGCGGCGTGGTTGATCGCGCGGGCCTGGCAGATGCCGCCCGTGCTGGACCTGACCGTGGCCGTAGTGGCGGTGCGGGCGCTGGGTATTTCGCGCGGGCTGTGCCGGTATCTGGAGCGGCTCGCCACCCATGATGTCGCGCTGCGGGCGATGACCGAGGCCCGCGCCTCGACCTATCGTGCGCTCGCCCGGTCCCCGCTGTGGCTGCCGCGGCGGGACCGGCATTCTGATACGGCCGACGGAACATCCCCGCACGAGTCGGCAAGCGATGCCGCGCGGTTGCGTCGCGGCGATGTGCTGGTGCGGATGGGCAGCGATATCGATGATCTCGGTGCGGTGGTGGTGCGCGCGTTCGTGCCGATCGCGGTAGCGGTGGTGCTGGCGGTGGCCGCGGTTGCCCTGCTGGCCGTTATCTCACCCGCGGCGGCGGTGATTCTCGCCGCGGCGCTCGCGGTTTCCGGTATCGCCGCGCCCTGGCTGTCGGCGCGCGCCGCCGCCGACGCCGAACGCGCGGTGCGCGCCGACCGCGCCGAATTCACCGCGCAGGCGATGACCGTGCTCGACCATGCCGCGGAACTACGGGTTGCGGGCAGGCTCGACGGCGCCTTGGTCGCTGCCGCTGCGGCCGGACGCCGCGCTGTCGTCGCCGAGGACGCCGCGGCCGCACGCAGCGCCTCCTCGGCCGCCGCGATCCCGCTATCGATCGGGGCGAGCGTGCTCGGCGCGCTGCTCATCGGGATCACCCTGTATGGCCCCAGCGGCGGCGATCCGGGCGCGATGTCGCCGATGGCCTTGGCGGTCCTGGTGCTGTTGCCGCTCTCGGCCTTCGAGGCAGTCGGCACCTTGCCCGCCGCCGCCCAAACCCTCACCACCGCCCGTGCCGCACTGCACCGCATCGAGGAGGTCCAGGCCCCAGCGGACAACATGACGGAGCTTCGTTCGTCAACAGACGCACATCCGACCCGCGACACCCAACGAGACGGCGCCCGTACCCATGCCGTGTCATCGGACGCGCGCTCGGCGCATGAGGTCGAGCCGGAGAACCCCCGCCCTGATGCTGTCCCCGCGGTGCCGCGGACGGCGGACACACTCGTCGACGGGGCGCTCATCGGCAATGTCGGTTCGGGCCCATGGCGCATTCCGGAACTGCCCGACGCCCGTCGCATCGTGATCGTCGGCCCGAGTGGTGCGGGTAAGACGACCCTGCTGATGGCGTGGGCTGGGCTGTTCGACCGACCTGTCCCCGGGGTGACGTTCTTCGCCGAGGACGCGCACCTGTTCGGCACCAGTGTGCTGGAGAACCTGCGGGTCGCGCGCGGCGACCTCGGCGCCGCGGAGGCCGAACAGGCGCTGCGCGCGGTGGGGCTGGGGGCGTGGCTGGATTCGCTGCCCGACGGTGTGCATACCGATCTGGTGGGCGGGGCGGCCGCGGTGTCCGGCGGGCAGCGGCGGCGGATCCTGCTCGCACGGGCGCTGATTTCACCTGCGCGGGTGCTGCTGCTGGACGAGCCCACCGAACATCTCGAGGCCGATACGGGCGCGGTGCTGCTGCGCGCTCTGTTGGACGCGGACAGCGGCATGGTCGCTCCGGAGCGGCAGGTGGTGGTGGTCACCCATCAGCTCCCGGTGAACCACAAGGCGGACATGGTCCTCCGTGTCGACGGATCAGGCCAGGTCAGGGCCTTCTTTCCGCAGCCATCGGCAGTGGGCGTGACGGTGCAGGAAATTCCGTTGCCGACCGGCGCTGCCGCTGACTAAGTTCGTGAGTACACAAGGAAGGAGGTGGTCCAAGATATGAATGGCTGTTACGCCTATAGGACACGTGAGGTGGCTGTCCGCTAGCGCCACCGCTGCTGGAGATTCCGTTCGCGGAGCGCGTAGCGAATCCCAGGCAGTCACCCGGCCCCCGAGTCCTCGGTCTTGTCCGATCGAGATCGGTGCAGGTAAGCCCGCATCGTTACGGCTCGGGGGTCGTCCTGTTTCCGGGGAAAACCGGGCGGGTTCCAGAGGGGAACGAATCAGCCGATATAGCGCTGCAGACGAGCGGACAGGCGCGGCTGCAGCGGCCCGTCAGCGACAACCCGCTCTTCCACATACGCCAGGTCGCCCCCCTCGACGATCCCGTAGAGCCGTTTGGCGCCGCCGACCACCGCGCCGGACTGGCTGCGGATCACCACATCGGTGGCCAATTCCCACGATGCCTGAGTGAGGGCCTGCCCGTAGAACAGCTCGACAACGCCCGAGCTGTGGGTGAGCAGTAGTTCGATGACCTCGTCGTCGCCGTCGGTGCCGACGCGCCAATAGCCGGTCTCCCGCAGATCCGGGCCGCCGTAGCTGCCGTCGGATTCGATCACCCAGGACCGCGACTCCCAGGCCAGATAGTCCCCGCCGTCGTGTGACACCACGATCTGCTGGCCGAAGTGGTAGTCGCCGCGCTCCGGGTCGTTGCCCTCACCGGTACCGCGCCATACACCGACCATCGGCAGCAGCGCCAGCATGGCCGAGCTCAGGTCCGGGCCGAGGCGCAGATTCGCCGTATCGTCGGGCAGCGGTAGGTCCGGCAGCACCGGGATATTGCGGCCGCCGGTCGTTTTCGCCCGTTCGGCCGCATCGGCCACCGCTTGGTCGCCGCTGGGGGTACGCCGGTCAGCCGGAGCGTCTCCGTTCATGTTTTCGCTCGCTCGCTCGGCCGGATCGGAACCTTCGCTCGCGAGTTCGCTCATGACTCGGTGAACAGCCGGTAGAAGACGTACAGACCGAACCAGCCGATCAGGATGGACACGGCCACCAGCAGAATCTCGAAGAAGAGGACCACGTCTTCGAGTCTAACGATGCCTGGTCTCCGGCACGCAAACGGCCCCGGACCGATCCTTGCCGGGAGTGGTTTCCGGGGCCGTTCGCTCGTGCCCTGCCTTATCGCGCCTTATTTGGCGACGGCGACGTCCACGTTGTGGATGCCTGTG
Organism: Nocardia donostiensis; assembly: GCF_002081715.1. Classification (GTDB taxonomy): domain Bacteria; phylum Actinomycetota; class Actinomycetes; order Mycobacteriales; family Mycobacteriaceae; genus Nocardia; species Nocardia donostiensis. The sequence goes on from NZ_MUKP01000021.1 coordinate 86,565, forward strand.
CCTTCCGGACGGATCTCCGCCGAGCCGTTACCGGACGACGACAGCGCCCGCAGCGTCCACGAACCCGGCGCCGCGAAGAACCGGAAATCTCCGGTCCCGGAGGCGACGACCTCGGCGGTGAAATCACCGTTGCCGTCGAGAAGCCGGACGAATGCGCCACCGACGGGCTGCCCGTCGATGCTCAGGACCCGGCCGGTGATGACCGTTTCCTTCTCCACGTCGACCCCGGCGGGGATGGCCTGACCTTGGGTAGGTGCTGAGCACATATTTTTACTCTCCCAACTCGATCGGAGCGCCGATCAGCGAACCGTATTCGGTCCAGCTGCCGTCGTAGTTCTTGACATTCTGGTGTCCGAGCAGTTCCTGCAGCACGAACCAGGTGTGCGAGGAACGCTCACCGATCCGGCAGTAGGCGATGGTTTCCTTGGCGCCGTCCAGGCCCGCGTCGCCGTAGATCTTGGCCAGCTCTTCATCGGACTTGAAGGTGCCGTCTTCGTTCGCGGCCTTGCTCCACGGGACGTTGATGGCGGTGGGGATATGGCCGGGACGCTGGCTCTGCTCCTGCGGCAGGTGCGCGGGAGCCAGGATCTTGCCGGTGAACTCGTCGGGCGAGCGGACGTCGACCAGGTTCTTGGTGCCGATGGCCGCGATGACTTCGTCACGGAACGCACGGATGGACAGGTCGGGCGCGGACGCCTTGTATTGGGTGGCAGGCCGGTTGACCGGTTCGGTGGACAGCGGACGGCCGTCGAGCTCCCACTTCTTGCGGCCGCCGTCCATCAGCTTCACGTTGTTGTGGCCGTACAGCTTGAAGTACCAGTAGGCGTATGCGGCGAACCAGTTGTTGTTGCCGCCGTAGAGGACGACCTCGTCGTCGTTGCTGATACCGCGCGCCGAGAGCAGATCGGAGAACTGCTCCTGGTTCACGAAGTCGCGACGAACCGGATCCTGTAGGTCCTTCTTCCAGTCGAGCCGGACGGCGCCTTGGATGTGCCCGTTGTCGTAAGCGGAGGTGTCCTCGTCGACCTCGACGAAGACGACGCCGGGGGTTTCGAGGTTTTCTTCAGCCCAGTCAACGGAGACCAGGACATCGGAGCGGCCCATTGTGTTCCTTTCGGTGGTGACTCTTACAGATTCAGTTCGTTACCGGTGTCCCGGCGTGCGGGTGTCCGGCCCGTAGGCGGGTGACCAGCGGATACAGCTGGCAACCCAAGCAGATGCCGAACGCGGCGTTGAGCAGCGCCGCGAACAGTGCGAAGCCGGCGAATACCGCGCCGGCCAGGGTGGCGCCGAATGCGAAGCCGAGCAGGCTCATCGCGGCGAAAACCAGTCCGAGCAGCTGCGCGAACCGCAGCGGCGCCACCGGCTCGGTCTCGGTGACCGGGCCCAGTCGTGGCGCGACCAGCGCGGCGTAGATCCGGCCGTAGGGGTGGTGTCGGGGGCCGAGTGCCGCGCCTGCGCCGAAGACCAGCGCCTGCAGCGCGATGAGCACGGTGGCGGTGCCGGTAGAAAACGCGGCGGCGATCAGCACCAGCACGAGGACGCCGGTGGTGGCCCATGCGACGAACCGCGGGCCCCGGACATCGACGACGTCGCCTGCCTGGCTGCTGTGGGTATTGGTGGACATGATGCGAAACTCCTGCGCTCGAGGTGCTGGGCAGCGGGAAATCTGCCGGTTCGCCGGGGGATCTACAGATCGCTCACGCGGACGAACACAGGTCGGCGTCAGAAAAAGGGAGAGGCCGACCGCTCAGCGGCACAGGCAGCAACAACCACCGAGCCGACACAGGTCAACTGTGCGACGACGGGTGAGCATCAGCTCGCGGTGGTTTTGCACGTTGGGTAGTTTACCCAACGCGGCCGGGAAATAGGACCCTGGGTGGGGAAGGGCACCGTAGGGCCTGGTGTAGGCCCTACGACGGGGCCCGGTTTCGGTCCTCAGACGGTAAGCGGGCTGAGCGCGCTGCGCAGGTCGCCGGTCTTGGGTACGCCGGAGATCCGGAACCATTCTCTACCTTCGGTATCGAAGACGAAGGTGGTCGGCAGCGACAGCACGTTCAGAGCCTTGGCCAGCGCGGGATCGGCATCGATATCGATCTCGACGTCTACCGGCGGTTGCGGCGAATCGGCCAGATCCCCGGTGACATCGGCCACCACCCGGCGCACCGCGGCGCACGGACCGCACCATTCGGCGGAGAAGTGCAGTACTGCTGGGCCCGCGCCGGTGACACCGGCGGCGGCGAGCAGTTCGGCACGTTCGGCAGCACCGGCGTCGAGCGTCGGCGCGGCGGCCCGCACCCTGCCTTCCCGGCGGCGCAGGTACACCCCGGCGGCGAACCCGGCGAGCAGTACCACCAGCAGAATGGTGATTTCGATCATCGGCGGCGCAATCTGTCCAAATCGATCGTCACGTTCCGGCCCTGGCCCTCGACGACGATCTGCCCGCCGAGTGCGGAGACCTCCGTGGGCTGGATACCGAACGGTAGTTCCTTCGTATCGATGGTACGGGTGAACCTGGCCAGTACCGCGGTCTGCTCGGCGACGGAGATGTTCGGGGTGGGGGTGTCGTGCCCCGGCCCCTGATAGAAGCCGGTGGCCACGATCCGCACCTGGTCGCCGTCCAGGATCAGGTCGGCCTGCACGCTCACCCGCTCCCCGCCCAGCTGAAGGGCGCTGTGCTGGCCCAACGGGGTGGTCGGCACGGTGCCGGTCAATACCAGCGCGCCCGCGGTCGTCATCCCTGAGCCTCCGGAGCCGCCGGTCCCGTCGGATTTGTCCGCGGGGCGGGAGTGAACCTGCAGATCGGGGATATCGAACAGGCGGCCCAGTTCGGTGGGTTCCACGCGCATCCGGACGTCGACATAATCCACCGGCACGCTGCGCACGCTGCCGTCGACCAGATGCCCCAGCGGTAACGTCATCCCGACCAGGGTCGCCTCCAGTGCGATTTCGCCGGGGATATCCGGGCGCATCCCACGCGCATTGATCTCGATGTTGTCGTAGCGGCCGTTGAATGCCTGCCGGAGGAACGGGAAGCCGTGGAAGGTCACTTCGGGGTCGGCGCTGAGGTCGGCGCCCGCGCGCAGTGACCGGGATACGCGGTACTCCGAATAGGCGGCGGCACCGAAATCGATGACCACCGCCAATCCCGCGAGGCAGAGCAGCCCGATGATCAGCTTGCGCATGCGATGCACCCTATCTCCGAGCCCGGCGGCCGATATCGAAGGTCCGCCCGGGGCCGGTGCACGCGGAATCGGAGGTCATCGGCTTTCACGCGCTAATCTTGCATCCGATTACCTGTGACTGGCGACGTGGCTGCAGCGGTGTGCTGTTGCCCCGCGGCGCTACGAGATGGGAGGAGTGCTTGTGGAGCTACTCCTGCTTACCTCCGACCCCAACCCCGAATCAGTGCTGCCCTCGCTGGCGTTGCTCGCGCACACCGTGCGCCCCGCACCGACCGAGGTGGCGTCGCTGCTCGAGGCGGGTAACGCGGATATCGCGCTGGTGGACGCGCGCACCGATCTGGCTGCTGCCCGCGGGCTGTGCAGGCTGCTCGGCAGTACCGGCTCGTCGGTGCCGGTCGTTGCCGTGCTCACCGAGGGCGGGCTGGTCGCGGTGAACGCAGACTGGGGGCTCGATGACATTCTGCTGCCCAGCACCGGCCCCGCCGAGCTGGACGCCCGGCTGCGGCTGCTGGTGGGCCGCAACGGCGGGACCGCGGGCCCGGAGCACACCGACAAGATCACGCTCGGTGAACTGGTCATCGACGAGGGCACCTATACGGCCCGGTTGCGGGGCCGCCCGCTCGATCTGACCTACAAGGAATTCGAGCTGCTGAAATATCTCGCCCAGCATGCGGGGCGGGTTTTCACCCGTGCCCAACTGTTGCAGGAGGTGTGGGGCTACGACTTCTTCGGCGGCACCAGGACGGTCGATGTGCACGTGCGGCGGTTGCGCGCCAAGCTGGGCAGCGAATACGAATCGCTGATCGGAACCGTGCGCAATGTCGGCTACAAGGCTGTGCGCCCCGCGCGAACACAACCGAAGGGGGAGCAGGTGGCGCCCGCCGATGATGCAGGGGAGGGCGGTGCCGCCGGTGGTTCGGGCGACACGTCGCTGGCCCCGGCCAACGGCACCGCCCAGTGAATAGGCGAACTTCGAGTTCGGCCTCACGGTGCACGATGTTCGCGGTATGTGCATCCGGCGAAGAACCTACGGCCGCTGGGCTGGCAGCCTGACCTGTAGGGATGGTGTGAGACCTCCTCACAGTTGATGTAGGGAGGCAAGCAGCGACGAAACAGGAATACCCTGTCGCGAGGCAGGAAATCCCCGTCCTTCAGACGGGGAGGAAGTCAAGAGGAGTAGGCGTGACCGGTTCGGTATTGCGGTGGGCGGACGAACTCGACGCGGACACCGCGCGGCGCGTGCGAGCGCTGCTGGAGCGGGCCGCGTCCGTCGACGGTGTGGCGGCGGTATCGGAACAGGCCGTGCTGTCGCTGGGCGATACCGGGGACGCACGTCATCTGCTCGCGGTCCGCGGTGATACTGTGAGCGGTTACGCGAACTTCGCTGCGGCACATGGGGAACATCCGGCGATGGCGGAGGCGGCCGTCGATCCCGAGGCCAGGGGTGACGGTATCGGAACCGAACTCGTCCGAGCGGCGCTCGCCGAGGGCGGGACCGGTGCGCGGGTGTGGGCGCACGGGAACCTGCCCGCTGCCCGATCGGTCGCGGCGAAGCTCGGTCTCACCGTTGCGCGGGAGCTGTGGCAGATGCGTCGCGCATCAACTGAGCTACCCGAACCGGTGGTGTCGCCCGAACTCGTCGTCCGCACCTATGCGGGCCCGGCCGACGATGCCGAACTCCTGCGGGTCAACAACGCCGCGTTCGACTGGCACCCGGAACAGGGCGGCTGGACCGAACGTGAACTGGAGCAACGGCGTGCCGAGTCGTGGTTCGACCCCGCGGGTTTGTTCCTTGCTTTCGACCGCAACGACCCCGGCCGGCTGCTCGGCTTCCACTGGACCAAGGTGCACACCGACCAGAACCCGCCGGTCGGAGAGGTTTATGTAGTAGGTATCGATCCGGCCGCGCAGGGTCGCGGTCTCGGCCGCCTGCTGACTCTGGCCGGGCTGCATCATCTCCGCGACCGGGGTTTGGGCGAGGTCCTGCTCTACACCGAAGCCGACAACACCGCCGCGGTGCATACCTATACCCGGCTCGGTTTCACGCCCGCTCATATCGACGTGGCCTACAGCGCGGCCTGACGACCACGCAATCGCGCCGGGCTGTTCACTTTCCGTTCACTCTCTCAGGTCCGGCTGTCAACCGAGCCCCCCTAGTTTGATTACGGGCGGTGCTGGTCCGCCTGGTGTGCGAGTTCCCCCGCGAACGGCCACCACAATATGCGCCCGGGCCGGTGAGGGACCGGGTGAGTAGGACGTACCCCGGAGGAATTAGTGAAGCTCGTGCGCAGCAGCGCCCTCGTTGGTGTGCTGGCCGCCGGTGCCATGACGCTCGCCGCGTGTGGTAGCGACGACAACACGTCCGCAACAAACATCACCCCCAACGCCGACGTGCAGTGCGGCGGCAAGGAAGCCCTCAAAGCCAGCGGCTCGTCTGCCCAGGCCAACGCGATGACCCGGTTCATCAACGCCTATCAGACCAACTGCGAAAACGCGAAGCTCGACTACACCTCCAGCGGTTCCGGAGCGGGCGTGAAGGAATTCCTCGGCGGCCAGACCGATTTCGGTGGCTCCGACTCCCCGCTGAAGCCCGAGGAAGCCGCCCGCGCGACCGAACGCTGCGCCAGCGCCCCGGCCTGGAACCTGCCCACCGTCTTCGGGCCGATCGCCGTCACCTACAACCTGGACGGCATCGCCGACCTCGCGTTGGACGGCCCCACGATCGCCAAGATCTTCAACGGCACCATCAAGACCTGGGACGCGCCGGAGATCAAGGAGCTCAACCCGGACGCGCAGCTGCCAGCCGAACCGATCAACGTGATCTTCCGCAGTGACGAGTCGGGCACCACCGACAACTTCCAGCTCTACCTGGACGCAGCCTCCGAAGGCGCCTGGGGCAAGGGCGCGGGCAAAATCTTCAACGGCGGTGTCGGCGAGGGCGCCAAGGGGAACGAGGGCACCTCGGCCGCGGTGAAGAGCACCAAGAACTCGATCACCTACAACGAGTGGTCGTTCGCCAAGCAGCAGCAGCTCGGCATTGCGCGCATCGTCACCTCGGCGGGCCCGGAGCCGGTCGAGTTGTCGGTTGCCTCGGCCGGTAAGGCCATCGACGGCGTCGAGATCAAGGGCGAGGGCAACGACCTGGTCCTCGACACCACCTCGTTCTACAACCCGACCACCCCGGGCGCGTACCCGATCATCCTGCCCACCTACGAGATCGTGTGCTCGAAGTACAAGGACGGCGCCACCGCGACCGCGGTGAAGGCGTTCCTGCACTCGGCCATCAGCAACGGTCAGACGGGACTGGAGGACGCCGGGTACATCCCGATCCCCGAGCAGTTCAAGACCAAGCTGACCACCGCGATCGACGCCATCTCCTGATAGCGGCCTCATGACTTTGCACGATGATGTGACCACCGCTGGGCAGTCGGAGTCGACTGCCCAGCGCGCGGCCGGAGATACTGCGCAGATGCCCCGCACCACCAGCATCGAACCGGGTGTCAGGAAACAGAAGCCCGAATCGCTGAGGAGCCGTGTGCACAGCAACCGGGCCGAGACGATTTTCCGTTCGTTGGCCACCGCGGCCGGCGCCACCATCGTGGCGGCGATCGCGCTGATCGGGCTGTTCCTGTTGATCCGGGCGGTTCCCTCGCTGGCAGCCAACGAGGCGAACTTCCTGACCAGCACGGACTTCTCGACCGGGGACGCCGACCACCTACAGTTCGGCATCCGCGACCTGCTCATGGTGACGGTGCTGAGCTCGCTGCTGGCGCTGCTCATCGCGGTGCCGATCGGTATCGGTATCGCGTTGTTCCTGACGCATTACGCACCGAAAGCACTGTCCAGACCGTTCGCGGTGCTCATCGATCTCTTGGCGGCGGTTCCGTCGATCGTGTTCGGTCTGTGGGGTATCTACGTGCTGGCTCCCACATTGGAGCCGGTGGCGACCTTCCTCAACGACAACCTCGGCTGGTTCTTCCTGTTCGACGACGGCAACGTCTCGCTCACCGGTGGCGGAACCATCTTCACCGCGGGCATCGTGCTCGCCGTGATGATCCTGCCGATCATCACCTCGGTTACCCGCGAGGTCTTCAATCTGACCCCCCGGATGCAGATCGAGGCAGCCCAGGCACTCGGCGCGACCAAATGGGAAGTCGTGCGGATGACGGTGCTGCCCTACGGGCGCAGCGGCATGATCGCCGGTTCCATGCTCGGCCTCGGCCGGGCACTCGGCGAGACGATCGCCGTGCTCCTCGTGCTGCGGACCGCGGCGGACCCGGGCACCTGGTCGCTGTTCGACGGCGGCTACACCTTCGCGTCCAAGATCGCTTCGGCCGCCCATGAATTCAGTCAGCCGTTGCCGACCGGCGCCTATATCGCCGCAGGCTTCGTGCTCTTCGTCCTGACCTTCGTGGTCAACGCTGCGGCGCGCGCCGCCTCCGGAGGAAGGGTCAGCGGAGGATGACCACCGCGACGAAATTCGACAGGCCGATCAAGGCACCCACCTTCCGTCATGTGAGCACCGCCCGGCGGGTGAAGAATCATCTCGCCACCGGCGTCGTCTGGGTGTGCTTCGCCATCGCGCTGGTGCCGCTGATCTGGGTGCTGTGGGTGGTGCTCGCCCGCGGCTTCGAAGCGATTGTTTCGGCCGACTGGTGGGGTAAGTCGCTCAACGGCGTGCTGCCCGAACAAGTCGCAGGTGGTGTGTACCACGCGATCTACGGCACCCTGGTCCAGGCGGCTATCGCGGCCCTCATCTCGGTGCCGCTCGGGGTGATGGCGGCCATCTACCTGGTCGAATACGGCCGGGGCTGGCTGGCTCGCACCACAACGTTCATGGTCGACATCCTCGCCGGTGTGCCCTCGATCGTGGCCGCGCTGTTCGTTTTCGCGGCGTGGATCTCCACCTTTGGCATGCCGCAGAGCGGTCTGGCCGTATCGTTCGCGCTGGTGCTGCTGATGCTGCCGGTGGTGGTGCGCAGCACGGAGGAAATGCTCAAGCTCGTACCCGACGAGCTGCGTGAAGCCTCCTATGCGCTCGGTATCCCGAAATGGAAGACGATCCTGCGGATCGTGGTGCCGACGGCGCTGCCCGGCATGATCAGCGGCATCCTGCTCGCCGTTGCCCGCGTGATGGGGGAGACCGCGCCGGTGCTGGTGCTGGTCGGCTACAGCCGGTCGATCAACTTCGACATGTTCGACGGCAATATGGCTTCGCTGCCGCTGTTGATCTACCAGGAGTTCAGCAACCCCGAGGCCGCAGGCCAGCTGCGTGTCTGGGGCGCGGCGCTGACGCTCATTCTGATCATCGCCCTGCTGTATCTGGCCGCGGCCCTGGTCAACCGGCTGCTCACGCGGAACCGATAAACCGAAACGGAAACTTATATGGCCAAGCGGATCGACGTCAAAGACCTCAATATCTATTACGGAAAATTCCAGGCGATCTCCGATGTGTCGCTGACGGTTCTGCCGCGCAGCGTCACCGCGTTCATCGGTCCGTCCGGTTGCGGTAAGTCCACCGTGCTGCGTTCGCTCAACCGCATGCATGAGGTGACCCCAGGCGCCCGTGTCGAGGGTGCGGTAATGCTCGACGGCGAGGACATCTACGGCACCCAGGTGGATCCGGTGGGTGTGCGCCGCACCATCGGCATGGTGTTCCAGCGCCCGAACCCATTCCCCACTATGTCCATTCGCGACAATGTGGTGGCCGGGCTGAAACTGCAGGGCGTCCGCAGCAAATCCGAGCTCGATGAGGTGGCCGAGCGCTCGCTGCGCGGCGCCAACCTGTGGAACGAGGTCAAGGACCGGCTGGACAAGCCGGGCGGCGGGCTTTCCGGCGGTCAGCAGCAGCGTCTGTGTATCGCCCGCGCCATCGCGGTATCCCCCGATGTGTTGCTGATGGACGAGCCGTGCTCGGCGCTGGATCCGATCTCCACCCTGGCGATCGAGGATTTGATCACCGAGTTGAAGAAGGAATACACGATCGTCATCGTCACGCACAATATGCAGCAGGCGGCACGGGTGAGCGACCAGACCGGTTTCTTCAACCTGGAGGCCCAGGGCAAACCGGGCCGGCTGGTGGAAATCGACGATACCGAGAAGATCTTCTCCAACCCGGCGCAGAAGGCCACCGAGGACTATATTTCCGGCCGCTTCGGCTGAGCGGACAGGCCCCGGCGAGAAACCGAAAAGACCCGCGGAATCCCGCGGGTCTTTCTGTCGTCTGCTCGCGATGCACCGCGACCCCGGTGCAATTCAGGAGTCGGAATCCGGGTCCGGCGGAAGCACACCGGTGACCAGGAAGATCACCCTACGGCCGATTTCGACGGCGTGGTCGGCGAACCGCTCGTAGTAGCGGCCGAGCAGCGTGACGTCGACGGCCGCGGCGACACCGTGCTTCCATTCGCGATCCATCAGCAGGGTGAACAGGTGACGGTGCAGATCATCCATCGCCTCGTCGTCCTGGTTGAGCTGCGCCGCGCGTTCCGGGTCGCGGGTTTCGAGAACCTCTTTGGCGCCCGCGCCCATGCTCACCGCGATCCGGCCCATCTCCGCGAAATAGCCGTTGACCGAATCAGGCAGTGCGGGATTGGGGTGACGCCTGCGCGCCACCTTGGCGACGTGCAGGGCGAGAGTGCCCATCCGGTTGACGTCGTTGACGATCTGGATCGCGCTCACCACCTGGCGCAGATCGCCCGCGACCGGGGCCTGCAGAGCCAGCAGCGCGAATGCCTTCTCCTCGGCGTCGGCGATCATCTCGGCGATCCGGTCGTGTTCACTGATCACCTGTTCGGCCAGCCCAAGGTCGGCTTGGAGCAACGATTGAGTGGCCTGATCCATGGCCGAACCCGCGAGACCGGCCATCTCGCCCAACAGGTGTGCGAGATCGGCCATTTGCTCGTTGTAGATGACACGCATGAGACCCGACACTAGTTCCCGCCGCTGTCCAAGTCACGAACAGCGGGTGAATTGCAGTACCGGCTACGCGCAGGGGTCTTCGGCCGCGTTGACGTGCTCCAGATCCGACGGCAGTTCCACCGGCGCCGTGCTTGCGGCGGCCACATCGGTGATCGCGTCGCCGACCGGAGTCGGGTTGTTCACTATCCCCTGATAGTTCTCGCCCAGCACGACTTCGACGATGCTGCCGAGCTCGTCGTCGAGCTGCATGGTTGCGCCGGGGATGGCTGACGCCACAGTCGCCGCCTCGTTCTCGTAGCCGCTCGCGTACCGGATCATCGTCTCGGGAGCGGAGCCTTCGGTGTAGTTGCCGGTGTTGTAGATGCCGAAGCCCACACTGCCCAGTTCGGTGGCCGTCCGCCCGGCCAGACCGCTGATACCGGAGCCGTTGGAAACCAGCAGGGACAGCGTGCCTGGATCGACCGCGGTGTACCGCGGCGGTGGGGGCGGTGTCGATGTCGCCGTCGGAGCGGGGGCGGTCTTTTCGCCGGGTAGCGGCTGATCGTCGCGGATCGCTCGGAAGATCGCCTTGATATCGGATTCGCGCGGGATCTCGTTGCCGTAGGAGGTTGTTCCCGCGGTGGGAATGGTCAGGAAGGTGACCGCGCCCGCATCCACGTCCTGCAGCGAACGACCGAGCATGAGCAGATCGTTCGGGGTGACCCGGTCGACGAAGGTGGCTTGGGTGAAGGCCTTGATGAAGCCGTTCAACTTGCCCGGGTCCAGCAGGACCTTGCCGGACAGCGCGCCGCGCAGCAGCGACGCCAGAAAACGCTGCTGCCGGGCGATCCGGTCGTAGTCGCTGCGCTCCTCGCCGTAGACGTGCCGGGCGCGCACATAGTTCAACGCGGTCGCGCCGTTGAGCCGATGCCTGCCAGGCTGTTCCACCACCGGGCCGAGCACACCGTCGATAATCGGTTTGGTCGCGCACACCTCGACGCCGCCGACCTGGTCGACCATCTGCTCGAATCCGGCGAAATCGATACCGATGAAGTGGTTGATCGTGCTGCCGGTGAGCCGCTGAATGGTCGAAACCAGGCATTTCGGCCCGCCCAACGCGTAGACGGCGTTGAGCTTGCCGCCCATCGCCGAGGGATAGACCTCCTCGGTATAACCGGGTTTCTGGTTGTCCCAGCCGTTACATTCGGGCCGGGTCACGTCCAGGTCGCGCGGGAACGACACCACGACCACGCGCTGCCGGTTCTGCGGGATGTGCACCAGCATGGTGGTATCGGCGCGAGCGCCCTCGGCGTCCTCGACGGTGCCCGCACCGATTTCGCCGTTCGCGCCCGCCCTGGTGTCGGTGCCGACGATCAGGTAGTTCTCGTCACCGAGCTGAGCGTGCGCGTCGATCACGTCCTCGCTCGTATCGTCCAGTGCCGAGACCTGGGTGAATCCGTTGTTCGTGGCCTGCAGGTAGCTCCAGGCGCCGCCGGTGATCAGCAGCGCGATCACCGCGAATATGGCAAGCGTCACCCGCCCGGCCACCCGCAGCCTGCGGTTACGCCGGGATTTACTTTGCTCGAGCCGGGTCCGGCGGGTCTTGCCTGCCGGCTCCGCCGCAACCGGCTCTGTTGTCGGCCAGCCGCTGGTGTTGGTTTTTCCGCTGACCTTCGGCGGTGCATCGTGTACCGGGGCGAGCACATCGGTGACCGCATCCGGGGATTCGGCGATATCGCGCGGATCCGCGGCAGCTGGCGGGATGGCCGGGGCGGCCGACGAGGAAGCTCCGGTTTTCCGCCCGGAGGTGCGCCCGCGCCGTGTGCTGTCCGGTTGCCGGTTGCGTTCAGTGGACCGTTTCGCGGGTCTGCCGGAATGTTGTGCGGATTCGGCCCGGGACGCTTCCGGGGCGGGTTGACGGGTCTTGGCGGAAGTATCGACAGCAACGGTTTCCGGACCGGTCTCCGGCTGCCGCGGCCGGCCCGCGGGGGCGCGGCCGGAACCGGGAGCCGCGGGAAGCGACCCGCTGTTCGGTTGCGGCCGGGAACCGCCCCGGTGACCCATTGCCTCCGGCGAGCCCTGCCTGCCGTCCGGGGCGTGCCGACCGGCC
>NZ_MUKP01000022.1 GCF_002081715.1 Nocardia donostiensis
ATCCGACCAGGTTCAAGTTCGGTGGCGATGGCTACTATCTGAAATCGGCCGCCGAGATGCGTGAGCTCTGGGACGACCAGGTGCCTGGGGCCTGCGACAACACCCTGTTGATCGCCGAACGGGTGCAGCCCTACGACGACGTGTGGGCGTTCAAGGACCGGATGCCGGTGTTCCCGGTCCCGGAGGGGGAGACCCAGAACTCGTGGTTGCGCAAGGAGGTGGCGCGGGGGCTGGCCCGGCGGTTCGCGGGCAAGGAGGTGCCGCAGCGTTACCGGGATCGCGCCGACTACGAACTCGACGTGATCGAGCAGAAGGGTTTCCCCGCCTACTTCCTGGTGGTCGGCGACCTCGTCTCGCACGCGAAGGAAGTCGGTATCCGGGTCGGTCCCGGCCGTGGTTCGGCCGCGGGTTCGCTGGTCGCCTACGCGCTCGGTATCACGAATATCGACCCGATCCCGCACGGTCTGCTGTTCGAGCGGTTCCTCAACCCGGAACGCCCGTCCGCTCCCGATATCGATATCGACTTCGACGATCGCCGCCGCGGTGAAATGGTGCGTTATGCCACCGAGAAGTGGGGTAGTGACCGCGTCGCCCAGGTCATCACTTTCGGCACCATCAAAACGAAAGCGGCGATCAAGGATTCGGCGCGGGTCCAGTTCGGCCAGCCCGGTTTCGCCATCGCCGACCAGATCTCCAAGGCGCTGCCGCCGCCGATCATGGCCAAGGACATCCCGCTGTCGGGGATCATGGACACCGAGCACGAGCGGTACAAGGAGGCCGCCGAGGTCCGCGAGCTGATCGGCAGCAACCCCGATGTCGCCAAGATCTACGAGACCGCGCTCGGGCTGGAGGGCCTGATCCGTAACGCGGGCGTGCACGCCTGCGCGGTGATCATGTCGTCGGAACCGCTGATGGATGCCATCCCGCTGTGGCGCAGGGCCCAGGACGGCGCCATCATCACCGGCTGGGACTATCCGTCGTGTGAGGCCATCGGCCTGCTGAAGATGGACTTCCTCGGCCTGCGCAACCTCACCGTCATCGGCGATGCGCTGGACAACATCAAAGCCAACCGCGGCATCGACCTCGATATGGACAACCTGCCGCTGGACGATCCCGCCACCTACGAACTGCTGTCCCGCGGCGATACGCTGGGCGTGTTCCAGCTCGACGGCGGCCCCATGCGGGATCTGCTGCGCCGGATGCAGCCCACCGGGTTCAACGACATCGTGGCCGTGCTCGCGCTGTACCGGCCCGGCCCGATGGGGATGAACGCGCACAACGACTACGCCGACCGCAAGAACGGCCGTCAGCCCATCACCCCGATCCACCCGGAGCTGGAGGAACCGCTCGCCGACATCCTGGCCGAAACCTACGGCCTGATCGTCTACCAAGAGCAGATCATGTTCATCGCCCAGAAGGTCGCCGGGTACACCATGGGCAAGGCCGACGCGCTGCGTAAAGCCATGGGTAAGAAGAAGCTCGAGGTGCTCGAGGCCGAGTACAAGAGCTTTCACGAAGGGATGACGGGCAACGGGTTCTCCGAGGAAGCCGTGAAGGCGCTGTGGGACACCATCCTTCCGTTCGCCGGATACGCGTTCAACAAATCACATGCCGCCGGCTACGGGCTGGTGTCGTTCTGGACCGCCTACCTGAAGGCCAACTATCCCGCGGAATATATGGCCGGTCTGCTGACCAGCGTCGGTGACGACAAGGACAAGGCGGCGGTGTATCTGTCGGACTGCCGTCGTCTCGGGATCACCGTGCTGCCACCGGATGTCAATGAATCCGAGCACAACTTCGCCTCGGTGGGCGCGGATATCCGGTTCGGGCTGGGTGCGGTCCGCAATGTCGGCACGAACGTGGTGTCGTCGATCATCGCCGCACGCAAGGAGAGGTCGAAGTTCACCGACTTCTCCGATTACCTGAACAAAATCGATGCCATCGCCTGCACCAAGAAGGTCACCGAATCTCTCATCAAGGCCGGTGCTTTCGATTCGCTCGGGCATCCGCGCAAGGGTTTGCTGCTGATCCACTCCGACGCCATCGACGCGGTGATGTCCACCAAGAAGGCCGAGGCGATCGGCCAGTTCGACCTGTTCGGCGGGATGGGCGACGAGGGCGACGACTCGGTGGCGTCGGTGTTCGATGTGAAGGTTCCCGACGAGGAATGGGACACCAAACACCGGCTGGCGCTGGAACGGGAAATGCTGGGGCTGTATGTCTCCGGGCATCCGCTCACCGGTGTCGAGCATGTGCTCGCCGCCCAGGCCGACACCCAGATCCCGGCCATTCTGGAAGGTGATCTCAAAGACGGAACCCAGGTGACCGTCGGCGGCATCCTCGCGTCGGTGAACCGCCGTATCAACAAGAACGGTCTGGCGTGGGCGTCGGCGCAGCTCGAGGACCTCACCGGTGGTATCGAGGTGCTGTTCTTCCCGCAGGCGTATTCGGTGTACGGCATGGATGTGGTCGAGGACGCGGTGGTGCTGGTGCGGGCACGGGTGTCGGTGCGCGACGACCGGATCTCGTTGATCGCCAACGATCTGGCCGTACCGGACCTGTCGGCGATCGGGGTGGCGAAACCGCTGTCGGTCACCATCAGCACACGGATGTGCACCCCCGACAAGATCGGCGAACTCAAGCGGGTGCTGTCCCGGCACCCGGGCACCTCCGATGTGCATATCCGGCACGTAGGCGCCCGCGATAAGACCACGCTGCTGAAACTTGCGGACAGCCTGCGGGTGTCGCCGTCGTCGGCGTTGATGGGTGACCTCAAGGCCCTGCTGGGGCCGGGCTGCCTCGCCGGCTGACACCGCAGGGGGTGCCTCCACCTGGGCTGCTGCCGCTACGACAGGTAGCGGCAGCAGGCCTCACACCCCGGATTCGACGAGTGCTTCGGGCCGTGTTCCCGGTATCGCGACGGGAGCGGGCGCCGAGCCTGATGTCGGCTCGATATGGCCCGGTGTGCGGCGTTGCAGCAGGTGAGCGATGGCAACGGTGCTCAGCGCGGCGGTAGCGACGACGGCGGCGATCCACCCGGTGACCGCGTAGTCGTATCCCGCGTCGATGGCGAGCCCACCCAGCCATGGGCCGACCGTAATACCGATATTGAACGAGGAGACGTTGCCTGCGGCCGCCAGGGTGGGCGCGCCGGGCGCCAGAGCGAAGACGCGGGAGTTGAGTGTGGGGTTGGTGGCGAAAACGAAAGCGCCGAGCAGGAATACCAGCACCACTGTGGCCGCCGCGTATTCGGCGGTCAGTGCGAGCAGCGTGGCGGCGCCGACCACGCCGGTCAGACCGATGTAGAAGGTGCGGAACGGGTGGGCATCGCTGGTGCGTCCGCCGATGGTGATGCCGAGCAGCGAACCCAGCCCGTACACCGCAAGCACGGCAGGGACCCAGGTCTGCGCGATACCGGTGGTTTCGACCAGCAGCGCACCCAGGTAGGCGAAGATGACCAGCCCGGCCGCTGTGGCCAGCGCGGTGGTGCTGTAGGACAACCACAACCGCGGGTTGATCAGGGCGCGCAGTTCCGCGCGCAACCCAGAGGTGTGCGTGTCGTTCCCGGCGGGGATCTTTGCCAGTACGCCGATCATCGCGAACGCCGTCAGCAGTGCGACGGCCCAGAACGCGCCTCGCCAGCCGAGCTGCTGCCCGATCACCGTCCCCGCGGGTAGCCCGATCACGGTCGCGACGGTGAGCCCGCCCGCCACGATGCTCATCGCCTTGCCGCGGGACTGTGTGGGCACCAAGCTGATCGCGGTCGCCGCCGCCAGCGCCCAGAAACCGGCGTAGACGAACGCACCGACCACCCGCGTCCCGAACAGCACCCAGTAATCCGAGGTCGATGCGGCCACGATGTGGGTGGCCAGGAATACCGCGAGGAAGACGAGTAGTGCGGTGCGCTGGGGCAGCCGCCTCGTTGTCACTGCCAGGATCGGCGCGCCGACCAGCATGCCGATGGCGAAGGCGGAGATCAGCAGACCCGCGCGGGGGATCGAGACGCCGAGGTCGGCGGCTATTTCGGTGAGCAGACCGGCGAGCATGAACTCGGAGGTGCCCTGGGCGAATATGGACAGCCCCAGGACGTAGATGGCGACGGGCACGAAAACCTACCTTTTGTATCGTTCAGTCCAAAACTTGGGTGGGGGAAACGACTGTGATCGAGGGCAGAGGGTTAGAAGGCGTCGAGTGCGGTGTTCGCGATGGCGGCGAGTTCGGCTCGGTCGGCGCCGCCGCGCGCTGCCACGCGCATACCGCTGATGGTGGAGATCAGGAACAGGGCCAGGGCGCGCGTGTCCTTGTCGGCATCGATCTCACCTGCCCGTTTACCTGCCTCCAGGGTGGTGGTGAGCAGGGCGAGCCGGTGCTGTTTGTCCTTGCGCAGGGTTTCGGCTGTCTCGGGGTCTTGCGGTGCGAGCTCGACGAGTGTGTTGACGACCAGGCAACCGGCGGGTTCGCCTTCGGGGGCGTCGACGGTCTGCCAGAGCAGCGCTCGGATCTTCGTCCTGGTATCGGCCTCGCTGTCGAGAAGTTCGGCGAGGGTGGCGTTCTTGTCGTCCATGTATCGGCGCAGTACGCGCTGGAACAGGTCGCGTTTGCTGGTGAAAGTGTTGTAGATGCTGCTGCGGCCAAGTCCGGTGGCCTCGCACAGGTCTCGAGTCGAGGTGGCTTCGTAGCCCGCGGTACAGAATGCGCGCAAGGCGGCGTCGAGTGCGCGCTCTTCTTCGAATGCCCGTGGTCGTGCCATGGGAGCACGGTAGCAGTTTTGGATTGTTCGTTTCAATACTGTGGGGTTATGGCGACACGGCGACCCCGAGCGACTGTGCGTCGATGAACCGCGGGCCTGCCTCCCCGTAAAATATGTCGACCTCGCGCATACGGAAACCGGCGTCCTCGATCAGCCCGCGGATATCGCGGTCGAGATTGCAGCCGCCCGCGAGCACCTTCTGGATCGGATTGAGCCGGTGCTGCCACGTCTGCACCCCCGGGTCCGGGGCGAGTCCGTGTTCGACGAAGTGCAGCGTTCCGCCCGCCACCAGCACCCGCCGCACCTCGGCCAGCGCGGACGCGATATCCGGGATGGTGCACATCGTCCAGGTGGACAGCGCGCAATCGAAGCTGTCGTCGGGGAACGGCAATGACTGTCCGTCCAGACCGGCCCGTTCGATCGGCACCGGCGCCGACGCCAACCGGCCCGCGGCCAGCTTCCACCCCAGATCCGCCGGCTCGACCGCGCTCACCGACTGCACCGCAGGCGGATAGAACGGTACATTCAACCCTGATCCGAACCCGAGCTCCACCACCCGCCCGGACAACCCCGCGCACACCCGCTCCCGCAACGGGTCATTGGCCCTCATCCCGCACGCCACGTTCACGATGTGCGGTACGACACGGTCGCGATAGATCCCCACAACTTCACTGTCCCAGTCAGGACAGCGGGGGGCAAGGGCAATGGTGTTTGCCCGTGGCGACTCCCGCATCGACTCGCGACCAGGGGTAAGGCTGCACTGGTGTTACAGCGCTGGACGATGACTTCCGGGGCGCCCGGCGCCGCACACGCGCCGGCTTCACGTCCATGTGGTCTGGATGAATGTCGACAGCAGGCAGCGCAGCACATCAGGGCCGGTCCGCGGCGAGGTGGGCGACCGCCGAGCTCACCGTCCCGGACAGCCGTTCGGACCCTCCACGCCGTTTGCGTGGTTTCCGGCGATACGGGCGGCAAGTATGCGCACGCCGGTGTCCTCGGGGTGGGGCTGTCCGAGACGCCGAAGTTGCCGAAATTATGGCACGACCGTACTGTGAATAGATGAGCAGCGTTGCTTGTTCCGGCACGGCCGGGCCCGAATTCCGGCGTTTGACGTCGGCTTTCGCGCGGATCTTCGGGACCAGGCGCGGTGCGGGCGGTGCGTTGGCCGTCTATCTGCACGGGGAGCCGATCGTAGATATCTGGGCCGGTAGCGCCGGGCCGGGCACGCCGTGGACCCGGGAGACCGGCGCACTCGTGTATTCCGCGACCAAAGGCGTGGCCGCCACGGTGATCCACCGGCTCGCCGACCGGGGGCTGATCGACTACTCCGCACCCGTCGCCGAGTACTGGCCGGAATTCGCGGCCGGCGGTAAAGGCAAGATCACCGTCCGGCAGGTGATGACCCATTCGGCGGGGCTGTCCGGTATCCACCGGCTCGCGAGATCACCGGAAGAACTGCTCGATCACGAACTGATGGAAGAGCGATTGGCTGCCGCCAGACCCGATCGTTCGCTCGGTGTGCCCGTCTATCATGCGCTCACCTACGGATGGTTGGTGGCGGGGCTGGCGCGTTCGGTCACCGGACTCGGAATGAAGGATTTGTTCCGGCAGGAAGTAGCCGCACCGCTCGGGATCGACGGAATCCACCTGGGCCGCCCGCCTGCCGATTCCGCCGTGACGATGGCCGATGCCGCGGGGTCGGGGCTCGGTGTGGCCGGGACACCGTTCGGGATGCGACTGCTCACCGGCCTGTACGGCGTGCCAGGCGCGGCAGGCGCCGCGACCCGATCGATGTTCGTGCCGGGTGTGCAGACCATCGTCTCGGGTGTGAACCCGCCGATCCTCGACACCGAACTGGCCGCGGCCAACGGGGTGTGCACCGCGAACGGGCTCGCCGCCCTGTACGGGGTGCTCGCCTGCGACGGGATGGCGGGCGCGGACCGCTACCTGTCGCGGCCCACGATGAAAGCCATCCGCCGGATCGAACGCTACCGCCCCGACGCCGGACTGTTCTTCTATGTCCCGCCGCTGTGGCATCTGGGCTACCACTCGTTCCCGACCATGGGCAGCCCGGCGGGGTTCGGCCATATCGGTCTCGGCGGGTCGCTCGGCTGGGCCGATCCCAAACTGGGGTTGTCGGTGGGGTTCGTGCACAATCGGCTCGCGATCAACCAGCTGGCCTGGGATATGGCGGCGGGCAGCTGGCTGCTGCCGCTCATCCTGACCGGATTGCGCGCCGCAGGCAAGATCACCCGCGACGAAATCCGCGAAGCCGCCGCGTAACCGGGCCCGGCCGCGGCGGCAACGCTCAGGTGAGGTAACGGTAGGCGGGCGAACCGGGTTCGAGGCGTTCGCACTGGATCGGTGATTCCCGCATCCGTTCCAGCAGCGCGGGCAGATCGGTGCGGGAACCGAGCTCGATACCGACCAGCGCGGCACCGGTCTCCCGGTTGTTGCGTTTGACGTACTCGAACAGAGTGATGTCGTCGTCGGGGCCGAGTACTTCGTCCAGGAAACGGCGCAGCGCACCCGGCTCCTGCGGGAAATCCACCAGGAAGTAGTGCTTGAGCCCCTGATGCACCAGGGAGCGTTCGATGACCTCGCCGTAGCGGGACACATCGTTGTTGCCGCCGGATACCAGGCACACCACCGTGGAACCGGGTTCTACGTCGATCTCGGACAGGGCAGCGACCGCGAGCGCGCCCGCGGGCTCGGCGATGATGCCCTCGTTCTGGTACATATCCAGCATCGTCGTGCAGATCGCTCCCTCGTCGACCGCCAACATCCGGAACGAACCGGCACCCTTCGGGTACTCGGTGCCCACCAGCAACGGCAGCGACGCATGCGAGACCACCCGGCCGCCGAACCCGGCCACAGCCGCGTACGGCACCGCGCCGACCCGCAGCACGGACGCGCCGTCGACGAACGGATCCACCTCCATCAGGGTCACCGGCTCGCCGGCGATCAGCGCCGCGGCCATCGACGCCGCCCCGGCGGGCTCCACCCCGAGGATGGCCGTGCCGACCGACCGGGCGCGCAGGTAGGTGCCGACACCGGCGAGGCAGCCGCCACCGCCGACGGGCACCACCACCAGATCGGGGGCGGTATCGAGCTGGTTCAGGATTTCCACTGCGATGGTGCCTTGCCCGGCAGCGGTGCGGGCGTCGTCGAACGGCGGCACCAGGGTCGCGCCGGTCCGTTCGGCATCGGCGAGGGCGGCCGCGGCGGCAGCATCGTAGGTTTCACCGACCGCGATCAGCTGCACGAATTCGCCGCCATGCACCCGGATACGGTCGCGTTTCTGCCGCGGGGTCGTGGTCGGCACGTAGATGCGGCCGGATATGCCCATGGCGCGGCAGGCGTAGGCGACGCCTTGAGCATGATTGCCTGCGCTCGCGGTGACCACGCCTGCGGCGCGTTCGCGCTCGCTGAGCTGCACCACCAGGTTGTAGGCGCCGCGCAGCTTGTAGGAGCGGACGACAGTCAGATCCTCACGTTTGAGGTACACCCGCGCGCCGGTCAGCTGCGACAGCCGCGGGCACAGCTGTAGTGGGGTGGGCTCGATAATGTCGGTAATTCGCTTCGCGGCGGCATCGATCTCGTCCGCGTTCAGCGTCGGACGTGCGGCTGACAGATCGTCGATGACATCGAGCGGATTGGACACTCCGAATATGGTGCCACCCGCCGCAGCGGACAGCTGCGGCGGGTGGGGTGGAAACGGCCGGAACCGGGCAGGTCGGGCGGTTAGCGGGGGGTGAGCACGAACACCGGGATCTGGCGGTCGGTATTCGTCTGGTAGTCGGCGTAGTCGGGGTAGGCGGCGACAGCACGCTCCCACCACAGATCGCGTTCTTCGCCGAAGACCTCGCGGGCGGTGTAGTCCTTGTTCACCGTGCCGTCGCGCAGTTCGACATGCGGTTCGGCGACAACATTGTAGTACCAGACGGGATGTTTGGGCGCACCGCCGAGCGAGGCCACGATGGCGTACTCGCCGTTGTGCTCCACCCGCATCAGTGGCGTCTTACGCAACTTGCCGGTTTTGGCGCCGCGGCTGGTGAGGACGACGACCGGCATACCGCGCATCGTCGTGCCTTCGGTACCGCCGGAGTTCTCGTATTTCTCGGCCTGTTCCCGAGCCCAGTCGGAGGTGCTCGGTGCGTATTCTCCAGTCAGAGGCATGTCAGGACCAACGCAGGCGCCGCAGGAACTGTTCCCGCGCTCGGCCGGGGAGCGGAAACCATAAGTTCGCTGGCCCGAACTTATGGACGGGGGTAGCCTGAACAAATGGCAGTGCGGCACTCGGTTCCAGCACGTGCCCTCGGCGCATCGAGGGCACGAAACACCACCTGTGTGATCGCCGGCGTCACATGGCCGGTGTACAAGCTGGAGGCATTGGCCGCCGGGCTGCTCACCCTGTTGGCGCTCGGGTTGATCACTGCCTCAGCGCAGACCGCGGTGCTCACTGCGGCCTCGGTTGCCGCGCTCGTATGGTTCGCCGGGCAGTGGCGCAGGCCCGAAGCCACGCACCCCGGCGAAGACTGATCCCGCGTTCGCGTAACCCGCAGCGGCACAGTACGGCACGGCTGACATCCGGATGCGCCGGGCGGCATAGTGTTTCGAGTAGTCCGCTACGCATACGGGGTCGCGCCGGGGAGGGGAAAATCGGGTTATGAAACGTCTTGTGGTGTGCTGCGACGGCACCTGGAAGGCCGAATCCAGTAGCACCGTCACGAATATCGTCAAAATCGCGCAGACCATCCGATACCAGGTGCCCGGTCCGGAGGGACAACCGGTGCAGCAGTGGGTCACCTATGTATCAGGGCCGGGCACAGGCGGTTTCCTCGCCGACCGGTGGATAGGCGGGGCGTTCGGGCTGGGGTTGGAGGCGAACCTTTCCTCTGCCTACTGGCATCTGGCGTTGAACTGGGAACCCGGCGACGAGATCTACATCTTCGGCTTCAGCCGCGGCGCCTTCACCGCGCGCAGCCTGGCCGGATTGATCTCCCGGGTCGGCATCCTCACCCCCGAAGCGATGATCGACGGCTGCTACCCGCAGGCGATGCGCCTGTACAAACAGCGCCCGCCCCGCGACGACTCCCCGTCCCGGCAGTGCGAGGCGTTCCGTGCCACGCACTGCCATCCCGAACCGGCTGATATCGACTTCCTCGGCGTATTCGACACCGTCGGCGCGCTCGGTGTGCCGGGGCTGACCTCGCTGCGGCACCGTTTCCACGATGTACGGCTGACCCCGAACGTGCGCTGCGCCCGGCAGGCGCTGGCCATCGATGAGCGAAGGCGCAACTTCGAACCCTGCTTGTGGGAGGTGCCGGTCGAACCGGAGCGCGAGTACCGCAAGGGTTTTCCCCGCGTGAAACAGGTGTGGTTCGAAGGTGTGCACAGCGATATCGGCGGCGGCTACGCCGAATGCGGCCTATCCGATATCGCCCTGCGCTGGATGATCGACGAAGCCGAATCGGTTGGGCTGGTGTTCGACCGGGACCGCCTCGACAGTCTGGCCCAGCAGTGCCTGGACGTGCCCGGCCATATGTGCCGCCACGACTCCCTCGGCCCCGGCTATCGAGCGCTCAACCTGCTGCGGGTCCTGCGCAACCCGCGCAGCGAACGGTTCTACTGGGACTCCTGGCGCCGCCTCGCCGCACCCGATGACCGGGGTATCCGGCTGGCCTCGGCCGCCCGGATGAGCGAACACGAGCCCGCCAACCTGCGGCGCTGGCGCGAGGAACTGGGCGGGCCGGTGCCGGAAGCGCTGATCGAACGAACCGGGGACGAGATCATCGGCACCGGACCCGAGCCGGGCGCGGCAGTCGAAACCTCGGCCTGACACCGGTGTCTGCCGCTGCTGCCGCGGTCACCGCACCAGCAGCGCTACCGGTAGCCGCGCGAACAGTTTCTCCATCCGGGCTCGGCCGGTGAACGTGTGCCCGGTGAGCCGGTCGGTCCAATTGCCCGGCGGCAGGTCCACGGCCGTATCCCCCCAACCGGAGTCGGCCAGGCCGACGCTGTAGCGGGTCGCGGCCACGATGACCTCGGGCTCGCTGCCAGCCCGCCCGCGCGCGTAGGCGACCAGTTTGCCTGCGTGGTCGCCGGTGCCGAACAGTGGTGTATAGGTGCCGCCGACAAAACAATCCGGCCGTTCCCTGCGCAGCCACAGCGCGTACGCGACGATCCACATCTTCGCCGCGCCCGTCACGTCCAGCCCCGGCGTCCCGGTCAGCGCGTGCAGCAGCCCGGCACGGGCGCCGAAATCAACCGGACGCCGATTGTCCGGATCGACCAGCGAGTCCTCCCACAGCTCACAGCCCTGATAGACGTCGGGAATCCCGGGTGCGCACAGTTGCAGCAGCTTCTGTGCCAGCGCGTCCGACCAGGCGTGCGGTGCGAGATCATGCACGAAATCGGTGAGCTGCCTGCCGACCGGCCCGTCGATCACCGCATCCACCCAGGTGTGCACCGCTGCCTCGAACTCGGTGTCGGGGTCTTCCCAGGAGGAGTGCTCACCGGCCTCGCGGACCGCTTTCTCCGCGAACCGGTGCAGCCGGTCGCGCAGACCGTGCACCGATGACACCGGGCGACCGTCCGCGGGCCAGACTCCGAACATGTTCTGCAGCAGGAACAGTGCCGTCGCCCCGTCCGGGGCGGGTGTGGTCTCCAACCAGGACGTCACCGCCCGCGCCCACGCCGGAGCCACCTGCGACAGCACCCCGATACGGGCACGCACATCCTCGCCGCGTTTGGTGTCGTGGGTGGACAGCGTGGTCATGGTGGCGGGCCAGCGCACCGCCCGCGCGGCGTTCGCCAGATGGAATTCGTTGAGCGAATGCCCGAACCGGGCCGGGTTGCCGCCCACTTCCTGCAATGACACCAGCCGTGCTGCCCGGTAGAAGATGGTGTCCTCGACGGCTTTCGCGGTCACTGCGCTGCTGACCTGACAGAACCGCACCATTGCCTCACCGCCCGCGGCCAGCGCAGCGACCAGGATCGACAACGGCGCCTGCAGTTCGCCGTTACGTCTTTCCACCTCGGCCACCACGGCACCGATCATTCCGGCCAGCGGCGCGTAATCGGCCCGGGACACCGGCACGAAGGCCAGCACCTCGATGGTCGCGTTGGTCACTGCCATGGTGTCGAAATGTTCGGCGCGGGCATCGCGTTTGACGGCCGCGACCAGCCGGCGCACCTCCGGCGCCAGAATACTTTCGGCCACCGCGCGTTTGATGCGGTGCTCCTTCTCGCCGAGCCAGATCCGGTCGCTGCCGTGCCCGGCGACGCGTCTGGACAATTCGGTCAGCGTCGGCTCGCCCGCAGGGTCGATCAGCACGCCACCGAAATCGGCGAGCGATTCGTAGCCGGTGGTCCCGTCGATCGGCAGGGTTGGATCCAGCGGTTCCCGGTTGGCCAGGATCTTCTCCACCAGCAGCAGCCGGTGCGGTCCGATCAACCGGCGCAACCGGGTCAGGTATCCGGCCGGGTCGGCGAGCCCGTCGGGATGGTCGACGCGCACACCGTCGATCAGATCGTGTTCGCACCAGGCGGCCAGTTCCCGGTGGGTGGCTTCGAAGACTTCAGGATCTTCCTGACGCAGCGCGGCCAGACCGTTCACCGCGAAGTAACGCCGGTACCCGCAGAGCCCGGCCTTCCAGGAGACCAGCCGATAGTGCTGTTTGTCGTGGATGCGCAGCGCGTTGTCGCCGTCGGTGTCCGGCGCGATGGGGAACCGCAGATCGTGCAGCGCCAGCATCGGTTCGCTGCCGGAACGGTCCACGGTGAGCGCGGCCGGGTCGTTCTCGCTGTGCAGTACCGGCAGCGCCAGCCGCCCGCCCGCGCCGTTGGACGGGCTCCAGTCGATATCGAAATAGTGCGCGAACTTCGATTCCGGCCCCAGGCGCAGCACATCCCACCACCACCGGTTCTGCTGTGGGTCGCCCACCCCGACATGGTTGGGCACCAGATCGACGATCAGGCCCATGCCGCGGCTGCGCACCTCATCGGCCAGCGCTTTGAGCCCGGCAGGCCCACCGAGCGCCGCGGAAACCGTGGTGGGGTCGGTGATGTCGTAGCCGTGTGTGGAACCGCGCGCCGCGGTCATCACCGGCGACAGGTACACATGCGAAATACCGAGCTGCTGCAGGTATTCGGCGATTGCGGTGGCATCGGCGAAGGTCAGCGCGTCGGGCCGCAGCTGGAGGCGATAGCTGCTGCGCACCGTGGTGGGGCGGATGCGGCGCCGGGCGAGCGGATCGGTGGGCTGGGTAGCGGAAATGAGCTTCTCAGTCATCTTCGTGTCGGTCATGCGGTGCGGCGGAGGACGAACAGACAATGCGCGGGGACCGCTGCCGCCGGGCAGGTAGCCGCGGCGGATCCGTCGCCGAGTCGTCGAGTAGGCACACCTCGATCGCGCAGGTGATATCGGAGAACACCCAAGAGGTCGTTCCCGCGCTGTCGTAGCCGGCGCCGAGCAGATGGATGCTGCTCGGCCGTACACCTGGTGGTCTGGTAGTGGGCGGTCGAGCGGGCGCAAGCATGGCAACGACACTAGCGGCAGCGGCCGAGCCGTTGCCGCGGGCGTCAGCTACGCGCGGCGTCTTCGCTCGACCACCGTTGTTCGTAACCGGTCATCCGGGTGACCCGGGCCAGGCCACCCAGTAGCGCCCGCTGTAACCATGGCGGGATCCCGGCCAGGTAACCGTCCTGGTGACTCCACAGCAACGCCAGCGCGAGGGGATTACGGGGCACACCGGCCGTGCCGGTCTTGCCCGCGTTGTCGAGGTTGCGCCACACCGTGAACATCCGCCAGTGCTGCAGCGGCGGGCGAATCTCGTGAACCACCACGGTGTCTGGTTCCTCGCTCCAGAACTCGTGCACCGTCCGGGCAGGCGCGCTCACCGTGTCGCCCGGTCCGGCGACGATTTCCCGGCCGTCGATCCGGAAGCGCAGGCAGCCTGCGTGGACGGTCCATCGCTCGCTGAGTACGGGGTGCCAGTGCGGCCCTGCCTGCCGCCGAGGGTGCGGCAGTTCGTGACGTAGCCGCAGGTAGGGGCCGTTCTCGTCGCTGCCTTCGGCGAGAAGGGTGATGCGGTGACCGCTGCGGAAGGTGAGTGTCCTGGCCTCTTTCACAGGATCAATTACAAAGGTAACCTTCCTAATGTGTCAACACCTGATCCCGCCGGCGCGCACCTGTCCCTGCTGCGGCTGCTCACCGAGGTCACCCGGTCCTTCGAGCGTGAACTGAACCGGGAACTGCGCGCTCACCTCGACGACGAACTGCGTCCCGCGCATTACGCGGTGTTCCGCTATCTCGACCCTGCCGGTTCGCGGATCAGCGCACTTGCCGAAGCGGCGGGGATGACCCAACAGTCGATGGGGGAGTTGGTCACACAGTTGCAGCGATGCGGGCTCGTCGAACGCCGCGTCGATCCCGCGGACCGCAGGGCCAGGCTCGTGGTGGTCACCGACACCGGTGCCGCGGCGCTGCGGCTGGCGGCACAGCGTGTCGAGCGGATCGAACGGCACCTGCGTAGCTATCTGGGCGCCGACGGCATTGCCGACCTGCGGCGCCTGCTTCGGCAGGCAGGCGAAGCGCTATCCGGCAGCGGCCACTAGGACCGCGATGGAATCCGGCGGCTCGATGGTGTGGCCGTCCGCGTCCACTGCGTTGTAGCTATTGCGGTGGCTTCACGACACCGACCAGTGACGACTGCCCCATCGTGTATGTGTTCTGCTTGACCTTGTCGCTGGAGTTGCCTTCGATGGTGGTGATCTGATTGCCGTTGACGCTCTCCACGATCCCGATGTGGTCGGGCGTGCCGTCGTTCTCCCAGTCGAAGATGATCAGGTCACCCGGCTTCGCGTTCGCCATGTTGGTGTCACTCAGGCCGAGTGACCTGGCATCGTTCCAGATGCTGGGAACATAATTCGGGTTCGTCCAGTCGACCTTGTACCCTGCCCGCTCCCATACATAGCTGGTGAATGCGGCACACCATGCGTCGCCGATGTTGTACGGCGCCTTCACCCACTTCTGTTTTTCCGCGTCCCAGTAGATGGGGACGTTGTTGCCGTTGGTTTCGCCGACGCCGAGTTTCAGATGCTTGCGTGCCAGTTCGAGGACGCTATCGGTGGTGCCGTTGCCGGTGGGATCGATGGTCGCGGTGCTCAGCTGAGACCACGGTGTGGAACGAGTCGGGGCCGGAGCGGCCCCCGGCGGTATCGAGAACGACGGTTGTCTGTCGTTGATACGGTCCGCCAGGTCGGTGGTGCTGGTCGCCGCTTCCTCCACCAGGGTGTTGACGGCTTCGATGGCCAGTAAGAGATAGCGGAACGCCCGCCCCTCTTCGCTGGCGCTCAGCGGCAGATAATCGCTGGTGCTACCGTCTTTGTCGGTGTCCTCGATGTCGATGCGCTCGTTGATATCGCGCAGTTCACCATCGAGCTGCCAGTATCGTTTCTGGATCGCGGTATAGGTCCCATTGGTGAGTTTGAATGTCTCGAAGGTGGAATCGCGGACGCTTCTGCTCTGCTCGTCGAGATCCTTGACCTTCTGTTCGACTTCGGAGCTGCGGCTCTTGTAGTCCTCGACCATCACGGACTCGCCCTCGGGGGCCTCGAGTCCATGTTCGCTGAGCAGATTCTTCTGGTCGAACCAGGCCACCAGATCCGGTTGTTCGTCGCCCCGATTCGCGGCGAACAGCAGAATCGACGTTTCGAAGTACTCTTGTGTCGCCAGGATCATCTGCTCGAGGAATGGGCTGGCCCCCTTGGGGATATACAGCGGATCGGATTCGATGAAACCGACCAGCGCCTCGCGGGTGGTCATGCTCGGCCCCTATCTTCGGACGCCCTGGCAGCGCCTGCCGGCAGACTCACAAACCTCATCTGAACCTCACTCGCCAGAACCCCCACGGGCCTGTGCAGCGCTCTTTTTCGGTGACACGAGTATCCGGCATTCCCGACATTGGTAAGAACCGGTGCGGATTCTCGGGTGCACGTCGAGGCCTCACCACGGCCGACGGGGTTTGCACCGCCGATATGCCCTCCGGCCGGTACCTCGGTGTGGTCTGGCGAGTATCGGCGGTCAGTCCGCCAATTCGAGAAGCAGCTCGCGGGTGCGCGCGGCCGCGGGGCCACCGGCGAAGATCGAGCCGACGAATTCTGTTGCGCCAGCGGAGAATATTTCCCTGATCCGTGTCGCTACCTGTTCCTCCGGTCCGATGATCGCCAGATCCTCCGGTCCGGCAACACCCTCGCGGTCCAGCATGGCGCGGTACGACGGCAGGGTGCCGTAGGCGGCGAAGATCTGCGCGGCCTGCTGACGCGCCCCGTCGACATCATCGGTGACCAGCACGGGCAGCGCGCAGACAACCCGTGGAGTCCGCCGTTGCGCTGCCGCCGCGGCCGCGGTGATCGTCGGCGCGATGTGCTCGCCGATGGTGGTCGCGCCGGTCATCCACAGCACGGTGCCGTCGGTGCGCCGACCGGCCAGTCGCAGCATCTGCGAACCCATCGCAGCCAGCAGGACGGGGACGCGGCCCTCGTTGGGAACATCCAATTCGAGGTTGGCGGTGATGGTTTCGCCGGAGTACGACACCGACTGTCCGTCGAGCAGGGGAGTCAGGACCGACAGGTACTCCTTCATATGCCGGGCGGGTCGCTCGAAGCCGTATCCGAACATGTCCTCGATGACGACCTTGTGGGACAGTCCGATGCCCAGGTTGAGCCTGCCGGGTCCCACGGCCAGCGCTGTGGTGCGCGCCTGCTGGGCCAGGGCACCCGGATGTCGCGGATAGGTGGGCACCACGGCGGTGCCGAGTTCGATACCTGGCACCTGGCTTCCCGCGACGGCCAGAGCGGTGAGCGCGTCGACGCCGAAGATATGCGACAGCCACGCCGAG
The DNA here is from genome assembly GCF_002081715.1 of Nocardia donostiensis. Lineage (GTDB taxonomy): Bacteria > Actinomycetota > Actinomycetes > Mycobacteriales > Mycobacteriaceae > Nocardia > Nocardia donostiensis. The sequence continues at coordinate 16,657 of NZ_MUKP01000022.1, forward strand.
TCGAATCCCTCGTCGGCGCTGCGCCGCAGGTCGTCGGTCAGCTTGCGCAGGCCGTCGGGTCCGGAAGGTGGGCTGAGCAGGATGCCGATCCGCACGCGGACTCCTCACTTCGGTGGGCGCTTTTATCGTCGATGAGCTTACGCGCGAGTGGTGCTCGGCCGGGTGCGCCACACGAGGGGTCGGCACACAGAGAACGGGCTGCTGGGCGTCGAAACGGGCGCGTGGTTCCCGGCTTCGGCTGGATGGTTGTGGGCGCGGCGGCACCGCCTGTAAGCATGGCAAGCGCAGGGCGCGGACAGTGTCGGTGCCGCATCGTTGCTACTACCGAGTGAGGGAACGGGCCCGCCCCATGTTAACTTGAACGGTGTTCAAGGCCGGGGTGGTGCAGGCACTTCGGCGTCCATCGCTCGTGTGAAGGACTTCCGTGGCTCTGACCCCCGGCGAGATCACCGCCCTCGACGCGAAATATGTGTGGCACCCCTACGGGGGGTTCCCGGCGACCACCGAACCGCTGGTTGTCGCCTCGGCGGCAGGCACCCGGCTGACACTGGCCGACGGGCGCGAACTGGTGGACGGGATGAGTTCGTGGTGGGCGGCCGTGCACGGCTACCGGCACCCGGTGCTGGACGAAGCCCTGCTGACGCAATCGCGGCAGATGAGCCACGTAATGTTCGGCGGGCTCACCCACGAACCGGCCGCCCGGCTGGCGGAACTGCTGGTGCGGCATACGCCCGACGGGCTGGACAAGGTTTTTCTCTGTGACTCCGGTTCGGTGTCGGTGGAGGTCGCGGTGAAGATGTGCCTGCAGTACTGGCGGGCGCGGGGTCGTCTGGGTAAACGGCGGCTGCTCACCTGGCGCGGCGGATACCATGGCGACACCTTCACCCCGATGAGTGTGTGCGACCCCGAGGGCGGAATGCACGCGCTGTGGACCGATGTGCTGGCCGAGCAGATTTTCGTCTCGCCGCCGCCGCGCGACTATCACCCCGGCTACGTCGCCGAACTCGACCGCGCGCTGGCCGAACACGCGGACGAGCTGGCGGCGGTGGTAGTGGAGCCGGTGGTGCAGGGTGCGGGCGGTATGCGCTGGCATGACGCCCGCTATCTCGCCGATCTACGCAGGCTGTGCGATGAGCACGGGGTGCTGCTTGTGTTCGACGAGATAGCCACCGGGTTCGGTCGCACCGGAGCGTTCTTCGCCGCCGAACACGCCGGCGTCGCCCCCGACGTGATGTGTGTCGGCAAAGCGCTCACCGGCGGCTACCTCACGCTGGCCGCCACCCTGTGCAGCACAGCCATCGCCGAAACCATCAGCACCGCACACGGCGGCCTCATGCACGGCCCCACTTTCATGGGGAACCCGCTGGCCTGCGCGGTCGCTGTGGCCTCGGTCGAACTGCTGCTCTCCCGCGACTGGCGCGACGAGGTCACCCGTATCGAAGCCGAGCTGACGGCGGGTCTCGCCCCGGCTCGCGAACTGCCCGGCGTCACCGATGTGCGGGTGCTCGGCGCGATCGGGGTGATCGAACTCGACCGCCCCGTCGATATGCGCCCCGCCACCGAGGCCGCCGTCGCTGCCGGAGCCTGGCTGCGCCCGTTCCGCAATCTCGTCTACGCCATGCCGCCGTTCATCAGCACATCCGCCGATATCGAGACCGTCACCACAGGGATGATCGCGGCCGCGCGAGTACATACCTCCTGAAGTGAACCCGCGAGGACTCGTGTCCCCGAGGTCGGGAGAGCGGACGTGCCCGGGTGGTGTGCTCTGCTGACCGGCTGCGTAACTCAGCTCCACGCGCTGACATGGCGTGCTCCTCCAGGGTGGGGCAGATGACGGGCATCCCGACCGGTCGTGTCGTAGGCGCCACGGAGGGTCGAGGTTCCCCTCGATGCATTCGGCGGTGTCCGCGACCGACGCGGCGTATAGGTGCCCTGTCGGCGGATCGCGCCGAACAGTGACCCGACGACGGGGTGGGGGAGTTGTCGGCGCGCGTATCTCATGGGGAGCATCTTGCGGTTGAGGGGAGGCTCAGGCGATCCACGGCGGAACTACCGTGTCTTCGCTTCCCGGCGTACCTGCCCTGGCTTCCGGGCGGGCGGTGACCAATGCGGTGAAACCGGTGGGGCCAGCCGATATCCGGCGCAGCACGTCGGCAGGGAGGATTACGGTATCGCCCGCCTCGGCGGTCAGGGCGGTCCCGTCGAGATCGATCTGTGCGCGTCCGGTGGTCACGGTCCAGATCTGTTCGGTGTCGATGTAGTGCAGTGGTCCGCTGCCGTCCGGTCCGACCTCGGCCTGCCACAGTGACAGTGTGGAGCCGCCCTGTGTGGGGGAGGCGAGGGTGGTCATCACGCCGCCGGGGGTTTCGGTGCGGCGGGTTTCGGTGCGGCGAATGAGGGTCATGGGAAGCACTTCCTAAGATGGACAACGAGGATGTCCATATAGTCAACGAGGTTGTCTTTTATGTCAACAGCTACCGGTGGTCATGAGCTGCCGCTGCGGATGCTGCTCGGGTTTCGCAGCGCGGTCGACGAGGTGCATGCCGAGCTGGCCGAGAACGGGCACCCAGACCTGCGACCTCTGCACGGTTTCGTCTTCCAGGCGATCGGCCGCGCCGGTGGGCGCAATGGTTGTACTGCCGCCGATCTCGGCCGGATCCTGGGGATTTCCAAACAGGCGGCGGGTAAGCACGTCGAGAGCCTGGAACGGCTGGGATACCTCGCGCCGGGGCGTGATCCTGCTGACGCTCGGCGCAAGGTCTACACCTTGACCCCGCGGGCGGTGGATGCGCTGGAGCAATCCGAGCGCGCTTTTGCTCGCACCCATCGGCGCTGGGCGGCGACGATCGGCGCCGAGCGCCTGGCCGCGCTCGAAGCGGATCTGCGTCTGCTCGTGCCGGGGGAGATCTTCGGTCTCGACACCCCGAGTTGGTTCGCCGGACGCTGAGGGTGGGGACTCGTCCTGCAGAACTGAACAGTGTTCAAGTATGGTGTTCAGCTGTGAGTACCGATCCGTTGAGCTGGCTGGACGAGCGTGCTGCCGCACGGGTGGACGCAGGGTTGCGGCGGGAGCTGCGGCCGCGGGCGCCGCGGTCGGCGGCGCTGGACCTGGCGTCCAATGACTATCTGGGGCTGACACGTCACCCCGCGGTGGTCGAGGGCGCGATCGCGGCGGTGCGCCGGTGGGGGGCCGGGGCGACCGGGTCGCGGCTGGTGACGGGCACAACCACCGAGCACGAACTGCTCGAATCCGAACTCGCCGAATTCACCGGTGCCGACACCGGGCTCGTCTTCGCCTCCGGGTACGCCGCCAATCTCGGTGCGGTGACCGCGTTGGCCTCCCGTGGTGCGCTGATCGTCTCCGACGCGGGCAGTCACGCCTCGCTGGTGGATGCCTGCAGGCTGTCGCGGGCCAGAGTGGCGATAGCCCCGCACCGCGATACCGCGGCGGTGGACCGTCTGCTGGCCGAACGCACCGAGGAACGCGCCCTGGTACTCACCGATTCGGTGTTCAGCGCCGACGGGGATCTCGCTCCGCTGACCGAACTGCACCGCATCGCCCGGACCAACGGCGCGGTGCTGATCGTCGACGAGGCGCACGGCCTTGGCGTGCGCGGCGAGGGGGGACGGGGGCTGGTGCACGAACTGGGGTTGGCCGGGGAACCGGACCTGGTGGTCACCGCGACGCTGTCCAAAGCGTTCGCCGCCCAGGGCGGCGTGATACTGGCCGACGCTCGGGTGCGCGCCCATCTGATCGACACCGCCCGCACCTTCATTTTCGACACCGGGCTCGCGCCCGCGGCGGTCGGCGCGGCGCGGGCGGCGCTGCGGGTATTACGCGATGATCCCGGCCTCGTCCACCGAGTGCTCGACCGCGCCGCCGATATCGCCCACATCGCCGGTGTGCCGGTACCGGAATCCGCAGTGGTGTCGGTGGTCCTCGGCGACGCGCAGGTCGCCTACGACGCTGCCGCGTCCTGCCGGGCGAGAGGGCTGGAAGTGGGCTGTTTCCGCCCACCGTCGGTGCCCGAAGGCACATCCCGGCTGCGGATCACTGCCCGCGCCGATCTGTCCGCCGCCGAGATGAACACCATCGCAGAAGTACTGGGCTCGGTGCTGATGCGGGCGCGAGAAAAAGACGCCGTACCAGCATGACCATGTCAGGGCTCCACGGGCAGGCAAGAAAGGGCACAGCATGACCGTGCTGTTCGTCACCGGCACCTCCACCGAAGTCGGCAAAACTGTCGTCACCGCCGCGCTGGCCGCCACCGCCTGTGCCGCCGATCGCATCGTCGCAGTGTGCAAGCCAGCGCAGACCGGCGTCGCCGCAGGCGAACCCGGCGACCTGGCCACCATTGCCGGACTCGGCGGTGCCGGGCGCACCGTGGAACTGGCCCGCTACCCCGACCCATTGGCTCCCGACACCGCCGCCCGCCGCTGCGGCGCCCCACTGCTCACTCTCGGGGAAACCGCTGCCGCGATCGACGATCTCGCCTCCGCCGACCTGGTGCTGGTGGAGGGCGCGGGCGGGTTGCTTGTCCGACTCGGCGATTTCACCCTGCTCGACCTCGCCGTAGAGCTGGCGGCTCCCGTGCTGGTGGTTGCTGCCCCTGGCCTGGGCACCCTCAACCACAGCGAGCTCACCACCCGCACCCTGCGCGCCGCCGGAGTGCCGTGCGCCGGGCTGGTCATCGGCTCCTGGCCGGAAAACCCCGACCTCGCCATGGAAACCAACCGCGCCGACCTGCCCCGGGTCACCGGCATCGACCTGGTCGCCACCCTCCCTGCCGGTGCGGGGTCCTGGTCGCCGGATCGGTTCCGTGCCGAAGCCCCCACCTGGTTTCCCGAGCCCTGGGTCAAGCGATACCTGGTGCGGTGACGGGTCCGGCCGTGCCTCTCGCGGTTTCCGGTGGTGCAGGGCAGTGCTCTGGCCTAGGGCCCGGGGGATGGCAGTGATACGGGCCGAACGGGAGATCGCCGCGGCCGGTTCGCCACCCGGTACCACCTGCTTGCTGTCCACGCGGGGCTTCCCGACGGGTGTCACCGGGGACAACGAACTCGGCCGGCGGATATCGCTCGGCGAACTCGCCGCGCCAGCCGAAGGACGCGAACTGCCGGTCTGACCCGATACCGGCGATGCGGCAGCGGTATCGGGTTCAGCGGATGGCGTCGTCGCTGCGTGGTTCGATATCCGACGGCGGGACCAGGCTCCAGCGTTCCAGCTGTTTGCGCACCTGTTCGGCGGCGTCGATATTGAGCGGTCCGCTGGTCCACATCGGGTACGGCAGGTTGAGGAAGCGGCTTTCGGTCACGGCACGCAGCTGGTTGATGCCCGGTTTGGTGCGCAGCAGTTCGACCTTTTGGGCAAAGGTCTGCGGGGGATAGTCGACGAACATGATGGCGTCGGGATCGGCGGCCGCCAGCCGTTCCCAGGACACTCGGGTCCAGGTGTCGGCGACATCCTCGGTCACGTTCTGCCCGCCCGCCGCCGTCAGAATCGCCTGGGGTCCGCCGAAGCGGCCGCTGGACAGGATGGTGTCGCTCGCGCTGTCGAACAGGAAGATCTTCGGGGCGCGTTCCGGTTTCGGCGCTGCCGCCAACGCCGCCAGCCGGTCATCGATATCGGCGACGAGTTCGGCGGCGCGTTGCGTGCGGCCAGTTATCGCGCCCAGGTTGGTCAGGTCTTCGCGCAGCGCGGTCCATGGTTCGACTACACCGCGGGGGCGTTCGCCCGACCGTTGTCTGCAGCTCTCGGTCAGTACGTAGGCAGCGATACCCGAGGCCCGCAGCGTATCCGGGGTGAGGTTCGCGCTCTCGGTGAAACCGTAATTCCAGCCTGCGACAACCACATCCGGTCGTTGGGCGAGAACGGCTTCCCGCGAGGGGGATTGGCTGGCGACCTCGTTCAGCTCATCGGCAGCGGGACCGTAATGTTTGCGCAAGGTAGCGATATCACTGCCCAGGCTGGACACCGCGGTCACCTGCTTGTGCGCGCCGAGGGCCAGCACCATCGAGATCAGGGTGCTGTCGTTGACGAACATGCGCTGGGCGGGTGCGGGGAACGTCACGTCCTGGCCGCAGTTGCGGATGGTCAGTTCACCCAGGGTCGACGGATCGGCAGCGCAACCGGCCAGCGTGACAGCCGCGACGGCGGCGAGGATTCGGAACGGCTGTTTCATGACGACTCCCGCGGAGTGATGAGCAGATGGTTCTCGCCGGTGCCCGGATGCCGGACCCGAGTTGCGCTGACCCCGAACACCTCGTCGACCACGTCGGGGCGCAGCGCGATCTCGGGTGGCTGCAGCGAGTGGGTGCGTCCGTTGTGCACCACCAGGATGCGGTCGCAGTACCGGTCGGCCAATGTCAGATCGTGCAGCGCCAGCACGACGGTGCGGCCGAGCGTGCGCGTCAGCGCCAACAGGTCCAGCCGGTGCGTGATATCCAGGTGGTTCGTCGGTTCGTCCAGCAGCAGCACCGGTGTCTGCTGCACCAGCGCGCGAGCCAGCAGCACCCGTTGCCGCTCGCCCCCGGAGAGCCGGTGCACCGGACGGTCCTCGACACCCCGCAGGTCCACCGCCGCCAGCGCGTCCGCCACTATCCGCTGCTCCTCGGCTGATCCCGCACCCCACGGCGGCAGATACGGGGTGCGGCCCAGCGTGACGAGCTCGCCCGCGCGTAGATCGGCCGGTGGCCGTTCGTCCTGCGCGACCAACGCCACGGTTCGCGCTCGCCGGCGCGGCGGCAACTCGTGCAGCACCTGACCATCCACCAGCACCTGCCCGCGCACCGGCCGGGAAACTCCGGCCAGCACATGCAGCAACGTCGTCTTGCCGCTGCCGTTGGGGCCGACGATGCCGACGGTTTCACCCGGACGCACCGTGAACTCCACATCGGTCACTACCGTGCGTCGCCCGGCGGCGCAGGACAGCCCGTGCACGGTGAGCGTCGCACCACTGCCGGTTCCTTCCATGTGCGGTGTCGTCTCGGTGGCGGTCACGAGTCACCGAACCGGTAGTGGCGGCGGCCGAGTAGGAAGAGGAAGACCGGTGCGCCGATGATCCCGGTCAGCACCCCGACCGGGATCTCGCTCGGCCGTACCAGCACCCGGGTCGCGGCGTCGGCGACGACCAGGAACAGCGCGCCGCCCAGAGCACAGGCAGGTAGCAGGATGCGGTGTCGTGGCCCGACGACCAGCCGGACCGCATGCGGCACCACCAACCCCACGAACCCGATACCGCCCGATACCGCGACCAGCACGCCGACCAGCACCGCCAGCAGCGCATAGAGCCCGATCCGCAGCTGGGTCACCGGCACCCCGACCGACACCGCGGTATCGGCGCCCAGATGCAGCGCATCCAACCAACCCGAGGCCGCCACCAGCACGATCGTGGCGGTCACGACCACCACCAGCGGTAACCCGATCCGGGTCCAATCCGCACCCGCCAGACTGCCCAGCAGCCAGAACAGCACCGATTGCGCGGCCGCCGGATCGCTGCTGCGGTACACCAGATAACTACTCAGCGCCGCGAACGCCGAACCGAGCACGGTGCCGGTCAGCACCAGCCGCAACGGGGTCAGCCCACCCTGGGCCACCGCCACCGCGAACACCAGCCCGGCCGCGATCGCGGCGCCGGCCAGCGCACCACCCGACAGCGCCCACACTCCAGCGCCGGCGAACAGCCCCGAGGTGATCACCGCCGCCGCGCCGACACCCGCTCCCGAGGACACCCCGAGCAGGAACGGATCGGCCAGCGGATTGCGCACCAGCGTTTGCATGGCTGCGCCCGCCAACGCCAGTCCGGCGCCGACCACGGCCGCCAGCAACGTGCGCGGCACCCGCAGCTGCCACACGATGGTATCCAGGCCCAGGTCGGGAGCCGGCTGCCCAGCGAGCCGGTGGGTCAGCACCTCCACCACCGCGGGCACCGGCAGTGTTTCGGCACCGAAACCGGTGGCCAGCACCATGGCGGCGAGGAGGGCGACCGCGAGTACGGTCACGGTGAGCGGAGCGCGGGTACGGATCATCTCGAACGCACCCAGACGCATCGGAACAGGGCATGCTGTAGTGGCAAGTCGCGGCCTCTCCAGTGTTGTGCGGCGGGGGAGGTCTGACTTCTGTCCGCGATGAGGACAGTCACAGTGGCGCGACCGTTCCGGATTCCCACCGGATTCCCGCGCCCGCCGACGTCGGAAAACCGGACTCTACCGGCATACGACGTGGCACGGGAGGTCGGGCTCGGACATGGCAGGCCCGCGCGGGACGCGCTTACAGTGGACGAATGCCGCCGTTGGACGATCGGCATCCGTCCACTGTCAGCGACTGGGACGATGCGCGACGTCGGGCTCGGCTGCGCCGGACGCGGCTCGGGCACCAGTGGAAGACGTTGCGTCGCACCCGGCTGGCGCTGCTTCGGGTCGCCGTGCTGCTGATGATCGTGCTGGTCGCGTTCGCCCAGTACTGGACCCATGATGTCGCGCCGGAGCGGGCGCGGCTGGCCAGGACCGAACCCGCGCTGCTTCCGGTCGCCGAACCGGTCGATCCCCGCGACGGTGATACCGCGGTGGTGGATATGGTCGGCCTCGGCGGGCTCAACGCCTCCGATACCGCGGCCTCGCTGACCTCGCTGCGGGAACTGGGTGAGGTATGGGCCATCCGCTACGACAATCAAGGTATCGATACCAAGGTCATCGCCGACCTGATCGTCCGCAGCGCCGTCATGTCCGGGGTGCGCGATATCGTGCTCGTCGGCCACAGTATGGGCGGGGTCATCGCGCTGGAGGTTGCCCACCACATCCACACCGGCAGCGATCGCCGGTTGGCCGGGGTGCTGCTGGACTGTACGCCGCTCGATCTCGATGCCGTCCGCCCGGCCAGCCGCAGTCTCGGCGAGGACATGGTGCGCTGGATGAGCTGGCTGCCCGGTGCACGGGAGAGCCGCGGCCTGCGATTCGTGGTGGAAACCTATGCACGCCGTGACCGCTACCTGGACCGGTCCGGGGTCCCCGGTATCCGGTTCGGCCGGCTCGGTGAGGCGATGGAAGAGGTGCTGCGGGACAAGATCTTCAACCCGGACGCCGCCAGCAACGGCCTGATCGAAGCGCAGTTCCTGGCGATCGTCGCAGCAGGCGCATCCGACGACCTGCGCACCCTGTCCCGGCCCGCGCGTGGAAAACCGAGCCCGGCCATCGTGTTCATCCGGCCCCGGAACCCCGTCCGCGACCGGGTGGTCGATGTCGAACGTTCGCATCGGGTGCTGATCGACGAGGTCGGCGGCGTCGACGGCACTCTTTTGGTGGTGCGACCGCGCCACACCGGGCACGCAAACCCGCGGCAACGTCCGGTGGCCTACAACCAGGTGATCGAACGGAGTGTGGTGCCGTTCGTGCAGCGTTATCAGGAGCGGATCCGCGATATGGCTCGTGCAGCGGGGTCACCATTGCTGATCGAGCCCGGCGGTTGACCGGGCCTGGTTCGCGACCGGCGGCGGAGCCGGGGTCAGCGCGCGTCGGCGCCGAGCCGGTGCCGGATACCCGCGGTGAACAGTTGCAGTCCGAAATCGAACCGGGCGGTGGGGTCGGGGGTGTCGGCGAGTGGGTCGGGGGAGTCGGGCAGGGCGCCCGCCGAATCCATTTGGATACGTGACTGTTCGTCGACGGTGTGGCCGAGAACGTAGTACAGCAGCGTGTAGGCGGCGAGTTCGGCTTCGGCGCGGGGTATTCCGGCCCGGATGACGGCGCTGGCCAGGCGTTCGCGGCCCTTGCTTGTGGTGAGCCGGGAAGCGTAGGTCGCCGAGACGAGTTCCGCGCCGTCGCGATAGGCGAGCAGGCAGTCGCGCAGCCGGTGGGCGAGTTCGCTCAGCCTGCCCGCCCAGTCCTCGGCGGTCACCGGATCGGCCATGGGCGCGAGGATGCGGTCGGCGACCGCGCCGAGCAGGGCCTGCTTGTTGGGAAAGTGCCAGTACAGGGCGCCGGGTTGTACCTGGAGCGAGCCGGCGAGCCTGCGCATCGTCAGATCGGCGAGGCCGTATTGATCGAGGATCGTGATGGCGCCCTCGACCACGTCCCCGCGGTGCAACTGCACGGTTGTTCCTCCCGGTGGTGTTTTGACTCACTCTCCCCACTACCCTAGCCTGAACGCCGTTCAAGTTGCACGGCCACCTCGGCCGAACGAAGGGATTCGTGCAGTGACCCAGGCCCCCATCAGGACCGGCGACTCCGCCGGAGTGAACACCGATGTATTGGCCGTTGCCCGCGAACAAGTACTGGAGCGCGGCGTCGGACTGACCCAGGAACAGACCCTGCAGGTGCTGCAGCTCGGCGATGACCGGCTAGAGGAGCTGCTCGCGCTCGCGCACGAGGTACGGATGCGATGGTGCGGCCCCGATGTCGAGGTCGAGGGCATCATCAGCCTGAAAACCGGTGGCTGCCCGGAGGACTGCCATTTCTGCTCTCAGTCCGGCCTGTTCCAGTCGCCGGTGCGTGCCGCCTGGCTGGATATCCCGAGCCTGGTCGAGGCCGCCAAGCAGACCGCCAAAACCGGCGCCACCGAGTTCTGCATCGTCGCCGCCGTGCGCGGCCCAGACGAGCGGCTGATGGCGCAGGTCGCCGCCGGTGTCGAGGCCATCCGCAACGAGGTCGACATCCAGGTCGCCTGCTCGCTGGGCATGCTCACCCAGGACCAGGTCGACCAGCTGGCTGCGATGGGTGTGCACCGCTACAACCACAACCTGGAAACCGCCCGCTCCCACTTCCCGAACGTGGTCACCACCCACACCTGGGAGGAGCGCTGGGACACCCTGCGCATGGTGCGCGAAGCCGGTATGGAGGTGTGCTGCGGCGGTATTCTCGGCATGGGCGAAACCCTGGAACAGCGCGCCGAGTTCGCTGCGAACCTCGCCGAACTCGAACCCGACGAAGTGCCGCTGAACTTCCTCAACCCGCGTCCCGGGACCCCCTTCGGCGATCTGGAGGTGCTGCCCGCCGCCGACGCACTGCGCGCCGTCGCCGCGTTCCGCCTCGCCCTGCCGCGCACCATGCTGCGTTTCGCGGGCGGCCGCGAGATCACCCTCGGCGACCTGGGCGCCAAGAAGGGCATCCTCGGCGGTATCAACGCCGTTATCGTCGGCAACTATCTCACCACCCTCGGGCGTCCCGCCGAACAGGATCTGGACCTGCTCGGCGAGCTGAAAATGCCGATCAAAGCGCTCAACGAAACACTGTGAGTGCACTGCGGCGGTGACTCGGAAGACTGATGCCGTGAGTACTGTCAGGAATATGGACTCCCGCTACAACCCGTTCACCGGCAAACGGATCGTGCCGGGACTGGACGATCCGCTGCCGCAGGCCGCTGCGCTGGGGCTGGAACCGCCCCGGTTCTGCGAGCACTGCGGGCGCCGGATGATCGTGCAGGTCAACCCCGACGGCTGGTGGGCGAAATGCTCCCGGCACGGGGTGACCGATTCGACCAGTCTGGAACTGCGCTAGTGCTGCCGGGGGAGGGCGCGTCCGGGCTGTCGCGGGAAGTGCGTGCGGCGGTCGGTGCCGCGGGCGCGATCATCCTGGCGAGCGCGCTGGCCGGCGCACTGTGGGGTGTGCTCGCCCCCACCGTTCGAGTGCTGGTGGTGGAGCCGGGACGGGAGGGAACGCTCACCGGGGAGAGCATGCACCGGTTCGACGCGGTGGCGATCTTCGTCTGCGCCGGCGCGGTTGCCGGTCTGCTGTCGGCGGTGGGGGCGTGGCGACTACGTCGGGCGCGTGGCCCGATCCAGCAGACGGGTGTGCTGCTCGGTTCGATCGCGGGGGCGCTGGTCATGGCCGGGTTCGGCGAAGCCGTTGCGCGCTGGGACAATCCGCGGCCGGACAACCCACCGGCCGGGCAGATCGTCGCCCTGGCGCCGGAGGTCGGCACCTGGGCGGCATTGGTTGTGCAGCCTCTGGTGGCGTCGCTGGTCATGCTGTTCCTCGCTGCGCTGAGCACCTCCGACGACCTGGGCACCGGATATCTCGGCGCGATCGGTGACAGCACACCGGTTTCCGTCGCTGTCGAACCCCCGGTTCCGGCGGGTTATGCTCAGCCGCAGCGCTCTCCGGAACCCGCCCCACCCGGCCACACTGCCCCTCCGTCCCGGCTCTGACCCGTGCCACGTTCTAGGCTCTGACCGACCGACCGAGGCAGGGCATGCAGGGAGAACGATCGTGGGTTTCACGAGTGAGCTCGTGGTGGCGGAGATCGACCAGCAGTTCTGGCGGGTGACCGCCCCGCTGACCTATCGCGGTAGCGAACAGGAATTCGTGGTGCCCGCAGGCTTCCGCACCGACTTCGCGTCCGTACCGCGCCCGGTGATGTGGTTGGTGCCGCGTTATGGCGTCTACACCAAGGCCGCGATCCTGCACGACTATCTACTCTGTTCCGGTGTGGTCGGCACCGCTGACGCGGATGGGATCTTCCGCCGGGCACTGCGGGAGGCCGGGGTGTCGCTGCCGCGTCGTTGGATGATGTGGGCGGCAGTTCGTCTCGGGCACCGGCTCGCCGGAGCAACGGCGGGCGATATCGCCTTGTTCGGGGTGATCGCGGTGGTGTCGATCCTCTTCCTCGCGGTCCCGGCGACCGTGGTCACCGTGTACCTGATGCTGTTCTGGGTGATCGAGCTCCTCGCGTGGGTGATCACCCGGCCGTTCCAGCGTGATGATGACCACCGACCACCGCCGATCCCGGACATGAAATCGGCCTGAGTACCGGTATCGCGATGGCCGGGTCTGCGGCGCCGCCGATCACGTGGGCGGGCGCAGCGCTGCGAACTCGTCGGTGACGCGCAGTTCGGAGTCGGTGAAGCGGTACACCGCCGCCGGACGCCCACCCGCTCGCCCCGGCGCGGCCGTGGCGCCGGTCGGTGTCAGGACTTTGCGGCGGCTGAGCACCCGCTGCAGGTTCGTGGTGTCCACGTCGTAACCGAGTGCCGCGCGGTAGATTTCACGCAATGTCGACATGGTGAAGCTGTCCGGGGCCAGCGCGAAGGCGATATTGGTGTAGGACAGTTTGGCGGCCAGCCGGGTGCGGGCGTGCTCGACGACCACACCATGATCGAACGACATCCGCGGCAGATCTGTCACCGGATGCCAGGCGGTGTCCGGCGGTAGTTGTGGATCGGCGGTGAGCGGAACCAGCCCCAGATACGCCGAGGCGATCCGCCGGGGTGCTGGTACCCGGTCGGGCGCGCTGAATACCGACAGCTGCTCGAGATGGCTCAATTCCTGCACATCCACCTTCTCCGCCAGCTGCCGCCGCGCCGAGGTGTCGAGGTCCTCGTCGTCGCGTAACCGTCCGCCGGGTAGCGACCAGCTGCCCGCCTGCGGGTCAAGCGCTCGCTGCCACAGCAGCACCGCCAACTCGGTCCGCTGCCCGGCCTTACGCGGTCGATTACTCGTCCCTGACCGACCGGCAGCGTCCTGACCTGCGGGGGTATCCGACGGGAAGTCGCGAACCTGGAACACCGCGGTGAGCGATTCGTGGATGGTGTTACCATGGGGCATGTTTTCGATTGTAAGTCGAAAACCTGGTTTGGTGCGAATCGGCCGACTCGCCGAACGCACGAAGGAAGGGAGCCATCATGGCGACGATGGGAGCAGAGCTGGCCCCGGCGCCGGGCACCGCGCTGCTGGAGCAGATCACCGACGGTCCGTCGGGATACACCGGAATCGAGGCGAACGCCGCATGGGCCGCCGAGATCGAACGACTGGCCAGAATGCGCAACGCGACCATTCTCGCGCACAACTATCAGCTGCCCGAGATCCAGGACGTGGCCGACCACGTCGGAGACTCGCTGGCGCTGTCGCGGATCGCGGCCGAAGCGCCCGAGGACACCATCGTGTTCTGCGGCGTGCATTTCATGGCCGAAACCGCCAAGATCCTCAGCCCCGGCAAAACTGTGCTCATCCCCGACCAGCGGGCAGGCTGCTCGCTGGCCGACTCCATCACCGCCGACGAACTGCGCGACTGGAAAGCCGAACACCCGGACGCGGTGGTGGTGTCGTATGTGAACACCACCGCGGCGGTCAAGGCGCTCACCGACATCTGCTGCACCTCCTCCAACGCCGTCGACGTGGTCGCCTCCATCGACCCAGGGCGCGAGGTGCTGTTCCTGCCGGATCAGTTCCTCGGCGCGCACGTCAAGCGGGTCACCGGCCGGGAGAACATGCACATCTGGATGGGGGAATGCCATGTGCACGCCGGTATCAACGGTGACGAGCTGAACGAACAGGCCCGCACCCACCCCGACGCGGAACTGTTCGTGCACCCCGAATGCGGTTGCGCCACCTCCGCGCTGTACCTGGCGGGGGAGGGTGAATTCCCGGCCGACCGCGTGCACATCCTGTCCACCGGCGGCATGATCGACGCGGCCAAAGCGGCGAAATCCAACCAGGTGCTGGTCGCCACCGAGGTCGGCATGCTGCACCAGCTGCGCAAAGCCGCGCCCGGCGTCGACTTCCAGGCCGTCAACGACCGCGCGGCCTGCCAGTACATGAAGATGATCACCCCCGCCGCGCTGCTGCGCTGCCTGGCCGACAACCGCGACGAAGTACACGTCGACCCGGAAACCGCGGCCCTGGCCCGTAACTCGGTGCAGCGCATGATCGAGATCGGCAACCCCGGCGGCGGGGAGTGAACCGCGTTCGCAGGGGGCGACGATGAGCATCGCGTCGGCGGGGTGGGCGTGGGAGGCTGCGGCCGACCTGGTGGTGCTCGGTGGCGGTGTCGCCGGGTTGACGGCGGCGCGGACCGCGTCGCTGCTCGGGCTGCGCGTGCTGATTCTGAGCAAAGGTGGGCCGACCGACACCTCCACCCAGTACGCGCAGGGCGGTATCGCGGTGGTCGCACCGCAAGGTGATTCGGTGGCCGCGCACGTCGAGGACACGGTCGCGGCCGGGGGTGGGCTGTGCGATCCCGCCGCAGTCGAGTCCATCGTCGCGGACGGTCCCGCCGCGGTGGCCGCGTTGACCGATCTGGGCGCGGTATTCGACCTCGGCCGCGACGGGCAGATCTCGCGCACCCGGGAAGGCGGGCACAGCACTCGGCGCATCATTCACGCCGGCGGCGACGCGACCGGCGCGGAAATCCAGCGGGCGCTGGGTGCCGCCGGACTGCCAGTGCTGTTCGGCACCGCCGCGCTCGAGGTGGTCACCGGCAGCGGGGGGCAGGGCGGCCGTGGAGTTCAAGGAGTGGTGGCGGTGTCAGAGCGCGGGCTCGGTGTCGTGCACGCGCCCGCGGTCCTGTTGGCCACCGGCGGGCTCGGCCAGCTGTACGCGCTGAGCACCAATCCGGCCGGGGCGACCGGCGACGGGATCGCGCTGGCATTGTGGGCAGGAGCCCAGGTGGCCGACCTGGAGTTCGTGCAGTTCCATCCGACCGTGCTCTACACCCCCGGCGGGCTCGGCCGCAGACCGCTGATCAGCGAGGCGGTGCGCGGGGAGGGCGCGGTTCTGGTCGACTCCCGTGGCGATTCGGTCACCGCGGGGGTGCATCCACGCGGTGACCTCGCCCCCCGCGATGTAGTCGCGCGGGCCATCGCCGAACGGATGCGGTTGCTGGGCGAGGACCACGTCTACCTCGACGCGCGCGCCCTCGACGGTTTCGCGCAGCGTTTCCCGACGGTCACCGCCTCCTGTCTGGCTGCGGGTATCGATCCTCGCACCGAGCTGATCCCGGTAGCACCCGCTGCCCACTATCAGTGCGGCGGCGTGGTCACCGACCTGCACGGCCGCACGACGGTGCCCGGGTTGTACGCGGCAGGCGAGGTGGCGCGCACCGGACTGCACGGCGCCAACCGGTTGGCTTCCAACAGCCTGCTGGAGGGCCTGGTTGTCGGCGAGCGCGCAGGCGCGGCAGCTGCCGAACGCCTCGGCGCACCGGCCCGCATCACCCAGCTGCCCACTCGGCGCCGCCCGCGCGCCCGCCGCGGCCTGGTGCAGATGACGATGACCGCGCACGCCGCCGTCATCCGCGACGCCGCCGGTCTGGAGCGAGCCGCACGGGAGTTGGCGAACGAACTGACGCAGATCGGTCCGCACGCTGTCGACACGGCGGCCATGGCCCCGGCGGAAGCAGTCTCCAGCGACCGCCTGGTCGCCGAATTCGAGGACGCTGCCCTGACCGTCACCGCGCGGGCGCTGCTGCTCGCGGCGGCGGCACGCGTGGAGAGCCGCGGCTGTCACACCAGAGCCGATCACCCCGAGCCGGTGGCCGCGGCAGCACACAGTACCGCGGTCCGGCTGGACGAGTTCGGTATCCCGTGCCTGATGCCCGATCCGGGCGGCGAACCGAGTCGTCCAGGGGAAAACTGGCTGGGAGCTACGGGTTCGGCCGATATCGTGCAGCAGACAATCGAGGAGTTGTGATGGATGTGAATGCGGGGCTCGACCGCGACGAGGTGCTTGCCGTCATCCGCGCGGCACTGGACGAGGACCTGCGTTACGGGCCGGATGTGACGACCGCGGCGACCGTGCCTGCCGACGCGGTCGTCAAGGCGTCGGTGGTGCCACGCCAGCCGGGGACCGTGGCCGGGGTAGACGTGGGTTTGCTGGTGCTGGACGAAGTACTCGGCGCAGGCGAATACGAGATCAGCGAACGAGTTCCGGACGGGACCCGTGTGCAACCCGGTCAGTCCGTGCTCGGCCTCGTCGCCCCCACCCGCGGACTGCTCACCGCCGAGCGGACCATGCTCAACCTGATGTGCCATCTGTCCGGTATCGCCACCGCCACCGCAGCCTGGGTGGACGAAGTCGCGGGCACCGACTGCCGTATCCGGGACAGCCGCAAAACCCTGCCCGGTCTGCGCGGCCTGCAGAAGTACGCGGTGCGCGTCGGCGGCGGGGTGAACCACCGGATGGGTTTGGGTGACGCCGCGCTGATCAAGGACAACCATGTGGTCGCCGCCGGTTCGGTGGTGGCCGCCCTGCGCGCGGTGCGCGAACTCGCCCCCGATATCCCCTGCGAGGTCGAGGTCGACAGCCTGGAACAACTCGACGAAGTGCTCGGCGAGAACGTGGAATTGGTGCTGCTGGACAACTTCCCGCTCTGGCAGACCCAGGCGGCCGTGCAGCGCCGCAATGCCACCGCGCCGGGGACGAAACTGGAATCCTCCGGCGGGCTCACCCTCGATATGGCCGCCGACTACGCCCGCACCGGCGTCGACTATCTCGCCGTGGGCGCGCTCACCCACTCGGTGCGCGTCCTGGATCTGGGCCTCGATATGTGAACCCCATAGCCGGTCAAGGGTTGGCTTCCTCCCCACGCCTGAAGGCGGGGGATTCCAACCTCACGGTTGGGGTTTCCTGTTTCATCGACGGTTGCCTCCCCGCATCAGCTGCGGGGCGGTCTCACACCATCTCCACAGGCAAGTACCGCCAGCCCGGCGGCTTGTATGTTCTTCGCGGCGTTTGCGTCCCGGTCGTGGACAGCACCACAGGGGCACTGCCAGTCACGGAGGTGTAGCGGCATCGAGTCGTTGATCCGTCCGCACGCCGAGCACGTCTTGGACGACGGATAGAAGCGGTCGATAGCAACCACTGTCCGCCCGTACCAGTCCGCTTTGTACTCCAGCATCGACCGGAACTCCGACCATGACGCATCCGAGATTGCCCGCGCCAACTTCCGATTCCGGACCATGTTCCGCACGCTCAGATCCTCGATGGCGATCACTTGGTTTTCGCGCACCAAACGAGACGAGAGCTTGTGCAGATGATCGCGGCGACGATCCGCGATCCGCGCATGAATACGCGCCACTTTCAGCCGTGCTTTGGCTCGGTTGGCCGAGCCTTTCTGTTTCTTCGCCAACACCCGCTGCGCTTTCCCCAGGCGGGCGCGGTCTTTCTTCTCATGCCGAGGGTTGCTGACCTTCTCCCCGGTCGAGAACGTGTAGAGGCTGGTGATTCCCGCATCCACACCCACCGTCGCATCCGTCGGTGTGTGTTCGGTGATGGTGTCTTCTACCAGGATCGAGATGTGGTAGCGGCCCGCCGAATCCTTCGATACCGTGACCTGCGACGGCTGCGCCCCCTCGGGAAGCGGCCGGGACCATCGGATGTTCAGCGGCTCGGCCTGTTTGGCGAGCTCGATCCGACCGTCGCGGTAGGTGAACGCGTTGGTCATGTAGGTGGCCGAGTCTTTCGTTCGGCCCTTCTTCTTGAACTTCGGGTACTTGGTGTGCTTGCGCCAGAACTTGTCGAACGCGCCCTGTAGGTGCCGCAACGCCTGCTGAAGCGGGACGTTGGACACTTCACCCAACCATTCGGTCTCGGCGTCCTTCTTCCAGGTGGTGAGCGCTTTCGCGGTGTCCACGTAGGTGACGCGCCGCTGCTCCAGCATCCAAGCCCGGGAGCGTTCTGCTAGTGCACGGTTGTAGACGTAGCGAACGCATCCGAACGTTTTCGCCAACTGCTCGGCCTGCTCGGGGGTCGGGTAGAAGCGGTAACGATACGCCCGCTTCACCACCCGAGATACCATGCCTTACATAGTAATACGCTTGCGTGTTAGTTGATGCGCTTACCCCATAGCTGAGGCTAGGGTTTGCGCGCTACGACCTTTGATCAACTCCGCGGCCGCGCCGGTGCCGCCGGGTCGCTTGTTCTCCATCAGGCGGTGAGTTCGCGCTCCAGTGGGGTGCGGAAACGGGGGATCGGCCGCACCTCACCGAACCAGGTTGCGGCGCGCTCGGTTTCGGCGTCGATGAGCGCGGTGGCATCCGAACCCACGTCTTCGAGCAGGCGGACGACGATCTCGCCGTCGGCGCGTTGCGCCCAGCCGCCGACGATGCGGCCGTCGTACCAGATGCTGGGCCCGATATTGCCGTTACGGTCGAACAGACGCGGCGCGTGGGGGCCGAGGTACCAGTCGCGGGACTGCCAGCCCATCGGTGTCGGGTCGAGCGCGGGCAGCAGCGCCGCCCACGGCTCGGGAGCGGCGATGGGTTCCAGATCGTCGGCCAGCAGCAGACCCGTTTCGCCGTCCAGATCCACCTCGACTACATCCAGCGGCGCCAGGGCTTTACGCAACACACCGAGAGACCAGCCGGTCCACCATTTCAGGTCGCCGATCGGTGCGGGACCGAACGCGGTGAGCCACTGCCGCACCAGTTCTGTCCGCGCGGTGTCCGCGGGGACCGGCGGAATCCCCTCGGGTAACCATGCTTCCACCGGCGACCACGAGTATTGACTACTGGACCAGCTGCCATTGGGACGTCCGCGCACGATGCGGCCCTCGGCGCCCAGGATCACCAGCACCCAGGTGGTGATCCCGGTAGGACGCGAATACGATTTGCCCGGCGCGGGATCGACCTGGGTGCGCAACGCGGGAACGTCCTTACTCAACTGAGCGCCGGTAGCCGCGCCGCGCGCCAGCAGCGCCCGATGGGTCTCGTCTTCCACCGCCGCGAGCCAGGCGTGCACGTCGCCGTCGCCGATACCGGCCTGCTCCAGCATCCGGCCGTAGGTGCGGCGTTGCTTGTGCGCGAGTTCGTCGGCACAGGCCGCCTGCAGCACCGGCACCAACTCCACCGGTGCGACGAACATGGTGCGCCGCATCGCCAGCATCCGCAGCAGCGTGCGGTCGGTATACAGCGCCCGCTCGACCTCGGCAGGACCGACGGTATGCCCGCGGGCCGCCGCCGACAGAAACACCGTCGCCGGGTCGGTGGCGTGCAGAACCACCAGCGATCGGGCTATTTCGGCGACATCGTCGACCCGGGAGCCGGTGGCCAAACGGTGCCGTATGCCCAGCCGAGCCCGCCGCTGGGCAACACTTATCGAACGCATATGCGAATGCTAGCGGTAGGTTCCGACAACTCCGGGTCGTCGGGTGAAACCTGGGATCAGGCAAGAACGTAACCGCCGTCGACGCCGATCACCTGACCGGTCACCCAACTGCCCGGGCGGGCCAACGCCACCACCCACGGCACCACATCCTCGGGAAGACCGCGTCTGCCCAACGGAATACGCGCCGCTTCCTCGGCTTTCAACTCGTCGATCTCCTGCGCGCTCATCCGCATGCGCAACAGCGCCTCGCTCTCGGTCGGCCCCGGCGCGATCGCATTGACCCGGATCCCGCGTTCGGCCAGTTCGAGCGCCCAGCTGCGGGTCAGATGCTCGAGCGCCGCCTTACCGGCCCCATAGTGGCTGATGCGGGGCGCGGGCTTGCTGCCGAACGTGCTGGACACATTGACCACCGCGCCACCCACCTCGGACAGATGTGTCAGCGCGGCCTGCGTCAGCAGAGTGGGACCGAGCACAGTGGTCGCCCACATCCGCAGGGCATCCGCGGGATCGATCTGCCCCAGCGGGGCCGGTATGCCGAATCCCGCATTGTTGACGAGCAGATCGAGCCGCCCGCTACCGGCGACCGCCGCCTCGACCATCGCGGCGGTATCGGCCGGATCCGAGACATCGCCGGTCCGGGTACGGATCGCCGGATGTTGCGCGGCGGTGCGGGCCAGCGCGTTCGCGCGCCGCCCGGTCACCAGGACATCCATCCCGTATTCGGCGAGCGCCAAGGCCACCGCGGCGCCGATACCGGAACCACCGCCGGTGACCAAGGCGGTGCGACCCGCCAGCGACAGGGGATCGGGTGAGGAATCTGTAGCCATGGCCGTGACGCTAAACAGTGACACAGGTGTCAAGGTCAACCTCAGGAGCGCGTACGTCATGCGAATCGGAGAACTGTCGCGGCGGACGGGTGTCAGCCGCCGGTCCATCCGCTACTACGAACAGCACGGCCTGCTGCTGCCGGAACGCACCAGCAACGGCTGGCGCCACTACGACGCAACCTGCGAGCACCGGGTCCGCGCCATCGCCGACCTGCTCGGTAAGGGCTTGACCATCGACAGCGTCAGACAACTCGGTCCGTGCCTGGACCTGTACGACCCTGCCGCCTGCGACGACCCTGGTCCGGCGATCGAGATCTATCGCTCCCGCCTGGCCGTGCTCGACGACCGCCTTGCCCGGCTCCAGGCCCACCGAAACCGGCTCGCCGAGCAACTCGGCGCACTGCAGTCGGCCGGTGACCGGTCCGCCGGATGAGAGTCTCGGGCCCGGCCCGCCGGCGCTGCCGTTTGTGGTGACCTTGCTTTACCAGTCGTGGGTTCAGAACCCACGCAGGCAACCGGCCGCCGAACCGGTCTGCTTCTCATGCAACCGGCAGCCGGGCACGCAGACATTCGGCTCCAGTCGCTCACGCGGATGACCTCCGCAGACCGGAGACGCGAACACCCATCCCACGCACGTCGACGGCTGTTACGCAGTGGTTGTAGACGAAGCAGGTCGAGAGGGAACCGGATTGGGTGAACACCGCCTGGTCACCTGCGGCTGGAGGGAGCGTGGGCGCTCAGGGCACTCGTACGGCACAGTCGAATCCCCGACTGGCCCAGCCGAGTTCCGTGTTCGGCGCCGGATCTCGTGGGAACATGCGACCAATGAAGCGTGGAGTGGGTTGTGCAGTGTTGTGGTTGTTGCCAGCGCTGGTCGCGGGACTGCTCGTCGGGGCGCCGGACGCGGTGGCGGCGCCGGGATGTGTGGTCGAGGTGCGGCCGGTGGTGTTGCCGGTGGACGGTGAGCAGGCCACCGGGCGGGTATACGAACCGCGCGGATGTGCGGGAGGGCCGCCCGATGACCTGGTGGTGGCGGGACACGGGCACAACGGTTCCTCGGCCCAGTACGCCGAGTATCTGGTGTCGATCGCCCAGCGCACCGCCACCCCGATCCTGGCAATGGATATGCGCGGCGCTGGCAGCGCGTGGCGGACCGGGGAATGGAATATCTGGGCCGGCTGGCGTGATCTGGTGGCCGCCACCCAGTGGTATCGGGCCGAGCATCCGTCGATCACGCGCACCGTGCTGTGGGGGTGGAGTCAGGGCGCGATCACCACCGGTCTCGCCGCCGCCCACGGACCGCGCGGCCTGTTCGATTATTGGGTCGACACTTTCGGCCCCGCCGAGACCTTCAGCTACTGGCTGGGACCGGCCGCCGACGACCGCAGGCTGCGAGCCCAGATCGAACGCGACGCGGGCGGATGCGTCCCGCTGCTGTGTCCGCAGGCCTACGCCGAACGTTCCCCGGCGCTGCTGGCAGGCAGGCTGGGGGTGCGGCGTGCGTTCGTGATCCACGGCACCGCCGACCCGATCGTGCCTTACACCAGCGCGCTGGAGATGCGGGCGGCCCTGCTCGCGGCGGGTAAACCCACGTCGATGTACACCGTCGCCACGGGCCGGGATCTCAACGGCGCGGTGGTTCCCGGTGACCACAGTGTCGGACCGGTGCTGTTCGAGGGCGGATGTGTAGTGGAACGCCTGCTGCTCGGCACCGAGCCCGTGCACGGCGGTGACCGCGACTACCTCATCGATGTCGCCGGGGGAACAGTCACCGCGCCACCCGCGCCACCCGGCGCGAAATGCGCGGCCTGACCGGAACAAAGCGGGCAACCGGTGTGGTTGAGGCGAAGCGACGGCCACACCGAAACGAGGATCGTATGAACAAGCCGACCGACCCTACTTACCGCTGGAACGGCGCGGAACTGGACCTGGACGAATACTTGGCGACGATCGGCTACGACGGGCCGCGCACCCCCACCCTGGCCACCTTGCGCGGCCTGGTCGCGGCACACACCACCGCCATCCCGTTCGAGAACATCGAAGCGGTACTCGGTAGACCGGTCCCGCTGGACCTGCCTTCCCTGCAAGGCAAACTGATCCGCAGCCGCCGCGGCGGCTACTGCTACGAGAACGCAGGCCTGTTCGCGGCTGCCGCCGAACGGCTCGGTTTCCAGGTCACCGGTCTGTCGGGGCGGGTGAGCATGGGCGCGAGCGGAGTACGACCGGCCACGCACGCCCTGCTGCGCATCACCACCGCCGACGACGATCGGGTGTGGATCGTCGATGTCGGCTTCGGCGCCGGCCCGTCCGAACCCTACGAACTGACCGATGAGCACGGCGACATCCAGCTCGGTGGCTGGCGGTTCCGGCTGGAACGCACCTCCGGCGAACTCGGCGACGACCTGTGGGTGCTGCATCAGTTCGCCCGCGACGGCTGGATCGACCGCTACACCTTCACCGTGAACCCGCAGTACCGTATCGATTTCGAGGTCGGCAACCTTTTCGTATCCACCTCGCCGCGCTCACCGTTCACCCAGCGCCCGTACATCCAGCGGTTCCTGCCCGGTGTGCACCACATCCTCGACGGCGCAACCTGGATCACCGAATACCCCGACGGAACCAGCGAATCCCGGGTGCTCGAGCTCGGCGAAGTGCCCAAGATCCTGTCGGAAGTATTCGATATCGACCTGTCCGAATCCGATGCTCTGGCTCTGCTCTCGGCACCCTGGACGCAGAGCTGAACACATCGGCTCGGCGCGCAGGTAGCGAGCGCAGGCGGGTGTGCCGGAGCGCGGGCGTTACCCTCGACACTGATGCGTATCGATCGCAAGATTCTCGTGCTGCTGTGCGCCCTCGGTCTGGCACTGGCCGGATGCTCCTCCGGCCCGCCGGAACCGGAGACGGTTGCGCAACGGTTCACCGAGGCCCTCAATAGCGACGATGTGCCTGCGGCGGCCGCGCTCACCGACAACCCGGATCAGGCAGGCCAGGTGCTGCGAACCCTCTTCGACAACCTGGGTTCGGAAGCCACGTTCGAGGTCCGCAACACCGACGGCGACACCTTCACCCTGGCCACCACCTGGAAACTGGGCGACGACGGCCGGGCCGAATGGAAGTACACCACCACCGGGATCGCCGACGAGACCGAATCGGGTTGGAAGATCCGGTGGAATCCCGCCACCATCGCACCCGGCCTCGACACCGGCCCACTGGTCTTCGCCCCGGTGTATCCCGAGCCTGCGCAGGTCCTCGACGCCGCGGGCGGTCCGCTGCTGACCCAGCAGGTGGTCACCCTGGTGCAGTTGGTTCCCGGCGCCGATACCGCCGCGATAGCGGGCCTGCTGTCCCCGCTGGCGCCGGGTATCACCCCGGCATCCCTGGACGCCGACCTCGCCGCAGCCAACGGCGGTCAGATCACCGCCATCACCCTGCGCGAATCGGATATCGCTCCCATCCGGGACGCCCTCACCGCCACTGCTGGCGTCACGCTCGCCCCGCAGACCCGCCTGCTGACCACGGACAAGACGATCTCGGGCCCAACCCTGTCCGGGCTGAGCGAACTGTGGCAGGAACGCGCCGACGAGGCGGCAGGCTGGGCGGTACGCGCGCGCACCCCCGACAGCACCGAGCGCATCGCCGGACAGGACCCGAGGCCAACCACCGATATCCCGACCACTCTCGATATCGGCCTGCAACGCGCCGCGGAAGCAGCGCTGGAACCGGTCGGGCAGGCCGCCGCGATCGTCGCGATCCAACCGTCCACCGGAAATATTCTGGCGGCAGCCCAGAACGGCGCGGCGGACGCGATCGGCCCGATCGCGCTTACCGGCCTGTACCCACCGGGCTCGACGTTCAAAACGGTCACCGCCGCCGCCGCGCTGGACGCGGGCGCCGTCACTCCCGATACGGTGCTGCCCTGCCCCGGCGTCGCCGATATCGAAGGCCGCCGCATCCCTAACGACGACAGCTTCGACCTGGGCGACGTGCCGTTACACACCGCGTTCGCCCATTCCTGCAACACCACCATGGCCCGATTGGCCGTGCAACTGCCCCCGGACGCTCTCACCCGGACCGCCGAACGGCTCGGACTCGGCATCGATTACGTCACTCCTGGCCTGACAACGGTCACCGGAAATGTTCCGGTAGCCGAGACTCCCGCCCAACGGGTGGAGTCGAGTATCGGGCAGGGCCAGGTGACCGCGTCCCCGTTCGGGATGGCGTTGGTCGCGGCGGCGCTGGCTCATGGATCACCGCCCGCGCCGGTGCTGGTGACAGGGGAGCCGGGAGTCCCCGACCGGACCCCGCCGCCACTGCCTGCGCAGATCACCGAGCAGGTGCGCACCATGATGCGAGAAACCGTGACCGCAGGCACCGCCACCCAGCTCGCCGATATCCCCGGCCTGCTGGGCAAAACCGGAACCGCCGAATACGGCGACAATACCGAGGCGCACGGCTGGTTCATCGGTATCCACGGTGATCTGGCGTTCGCGGTCTTCGTCACCGACGCGGGCAGTTCGGCGCCAGCGGTGGAGGCAGCGGGCCGGATGCTGCGCGCCCCGCGCTAGCGCATCCGCAGGTCGCCGACTGACGGTGGCGCGCGGGGGTACATCGCTCGCCGGTGTTGTCGCGGTGGCAGCTACACTCATCGGCGAACGCGTGAGTCGTCAAGGACGCGGCATGTCACAATTTCGAGAAGGTTCGGAGTAGGCGCCATCGATACCGGTCAGTTGATCGCGGAGCACTACCGCCTGGTCGAGCGGATTGGTAGCGGCGGCACAGGTGTGGTCTGGCGTGCCGTCGACGAGCGTCTGCAACGGTCGGTGGCGATCAAGCAGATCCACATCAAACCGAGTCTGCCAGAGGCCGAGCGCGATGTGCTGCGGCAGCGCGCGACGCGAGAAGCGCGCAACGCCGCGCGATTCCAGCATCCCAATGCGATCGTCGTTTTCGACATCACCGAGCACGGCGGTGATCCGTGCCTGGTGATGGAATACCTGAAATCGCGCAGCCTGGCGATGGTGTTGTCTGCGCAGGGCGCGCTGCCGCTGGCGCAGGTCGCCCGCATCGGCGAACAGGTGGCCTCGGCGCTCATCGCCGCCCATCAGGCGGGCCTCGTGCACCGTGATGTCAAACCGGGCAACATCCTGCTCGACGATCACGGTACGGTCAAGATCACCGATTTCGGTATCTCCCGCGCCGCGGGTGACGTCACCCTCACCGAGACCGGCCTGATCTGCGGTACCGCCGCCTATCTCGCCCCCGAGGTGGCGCGCGGCGCCGATCCGAGCCCGGCCGCCGACGTGTTCTCCCTCGGCGCGACCCTGTTCCACGCGTTGGAAGGCGAACCGCCCTACGGCACGGGAGCCAACCCGCTGGCGGTGCTGTACGCGGCCGCCAACGGTCAGGTCAGCGAACCGCGCAATGCGGGTCCGGCCACCGATTTCCTGCTGCAACTATTGAGCCCGCGGCCAGAGGACCGGCCAACCATGCGGGCCGCCCGCGATCAGCTGGCCATGTTCGCCGATACCGACGCAGACCAGGAGACCGTCGGGTTCGTCCCCGCCAGCGAGGCCTTCGGCCGCAGCCAGAACGGTGCAGCGACGCGCACACTGCAGCGGGCCGAGCCCATTGCGGCCCCCACCGAACGGCAGCAGCGGCCTGCCCCGCCCCGTCCGGCGGGCGTGCACCCGGATACCGCCGCGCATCCGCGCCCCACCGCGCAGCCCGGTGCCGACAACAATCGTGCCCCCGGGAAACGTCGCGCCGTCCTCATCGGCGGTATCGCCGGTGCCGTGATCGCCGGTTCGACGCTGTACTTCACGGTTTTCGACGACGGCAGCGGGAACACCTCGTCGGTGCAGGCCGAAACACCGTCGAGCACCCCATCGCCCGATGACACGGACAGCGACCCCAATACGCCGGCCCTCGGTGAGACACCGAGCGTGAGCACCGTGCAGTGGGTGCCCGCCGGACAGTTGATCGAACGCTTCTACAGCAACCCTGCCGGTTCCTGGTCGCTGCTGACCCCGGCCGCGCAGCAGGTGTACGGCAGTGAGCAGAAGTTCCGGCAGTTCTGGTCGCAGAACACGATCCAGAGCTTCTCCACCATCGAGGCGTACAAGGGCAACAACTCCGACGGTTCGGTCGATATGCGCATCCACAACCTCAGTTATGGCGGCCAGACCAAACAGCTGTCGTTGCGCATCGTCGACACCGGCCAGGGGCTGCTCATCGACAGCGACACTCGCTGACGCCCGACAGCGATACCCGCTGACGCCGGCCTCGGCCCGGCGGACGCTGCTGCCGACCCTCACGCAATGACACAGCGGCCTGTCTTGTCATAGCCCCACCCGATGGTTCACCGCCTGCGGCCGGGCTTTCGGCGAGCCCCTGCGGGCTGCGCCGCAACAGCGTGCCCTAGGAAATATGTGCCCCATCATGGCTGCCGAGCGCATCGAGCTGATCGCTCTGTTGCGGGAACTGCGTGGGCAGGAATGGGAGGTGCCGCCGACGGTACCGGAGTACCGGAGCTGCGACGCCGCCGCGCCGGAGCGCAGGCTCGGCGGACCGGGGCGCGCGGATAACCGGTGGTATCGGACCGATAGGCTGGTAGCGGCAACTTTCCCGTTGCGTTCACCAGCTGCAGACAAGGATCGACACCGATATGACATCCCGCATCGAGCTCGCCCGCGTCGATTTGCGCGGTCGTACTCCTTCCGCCGCCGAGCTGCGCACCGCGCTGCCGCGCGGGGGAGTCGACGTGGACTCGGTGCTGCATCATGTGCGACCGGTAGTGGACGCGGTGCGTGAACGAGGCGCCGCGGCGGCCCTGGAGTTCGGGGCGAGATTCGACGGCGTCACCCCGGACGCGGTCCGGGTGCCCGAGCAGGAACTGGCCGCCGCGCTGGACGGGCTGGACCCGGCGGTGCGCGCTGCGCTGGAGGTCGCGATCGAACGCACCCGCGCCGTGCACGCCGATCAGCGGCGCACCGACACCACCACCGAGGTGGTGCCCGGTGGCACGGTCACCGAACGCTGGGTGCCGGTGCAGCGGGTGGGCCTGTACGTTCCCGGCGGTAACGCCGTCTACCCGTCCAGTGTCGTGATGAACGTGGTGCCCGCGCAGGCGGCGGGCGTCGAATCGCTGGTGGTGGCCTCGCCGCCGCAGCAGCGGTTCGGCGGGCTCCCGCACCCCACCATCCTGGCCGCGGCGCGCCTGCTCGGCGTCACCGAGGTGTGGGCGGTCGGCGGGGCGCAGGCGGTGGCGTTGCTCACCTACGG
Organism: Nocardia donostiensis; assembly: GCF_002081715.1. GTDB lineage: Bacteria > Actinomycetota > Actinomycetes > Mycobacteriales > Mycobacteriaceae > Nocardia > Nocardia donostiensis. Next base: position 44,571 of record NZ_MUKP01000022.1, read on the forward strand.
CGGAACCGATACCGACGATGCCGCGCTGGAACCGGTCGACCTGATCACCGGGCCCGGCAATATCTACGTGACCGCCGCCAAACGGCTCTGCCGCGGCCTGGTCGGCATCGATGCCGAAGCCGGCCCCACCGAGATCGCCGTCCTCGCCGACGCCACTGCCGACCCGGTGCATGTGGCCGCCGACCTGATCAGCCAGGCCGAACACGATGTGCTCGCGGCCAGCGTCCTGGTCACCGACAGCACCCGGCTGGCCGACGCCGTGGACGCCGCGATCAATGCCCAGCTCGCGGTCGTCAAACACTCCGAACGGGTCACCGCCGCGCTGACCGGCAGCCAGTCGGCGACCGTGCTGGTCGACGATATCGATCAAGGGTTGCGCGTGGTCGACGCCTACGCCGCCGAACATCTCGAGATCCAGACCGCCGACGCCGCCGCCGTCGCCGCCCGGGTCCGCAACGCGGGCGCGGTTTTCGTCGGCCCGTACGCACCGGTCAGCCTCGGCGACTACTGCGCGGGCTCCAACCATGTGCTGCCCACCGCGGGTTGCGCACGGCATTCATCGGGCCTGAGCGTGCAGACATTCCTGCGCGGCATCCACGTCGTCGACTACTCCGAGGCCGCATTGAAGGATGTTGCCGGTCATGTGGTTGCCTTGGCTGACGCTGAGGACTTGCCAGCGCACGGCCAGGCCGTGCGGGTGCGTTTCGAGGCGCTGTCATGACCGGAACCGCACCGCCGACCACCGTCCCCGGTGCCGGTATCGGGCTCGACGCGCTGCCGTTGCGCGACAACCTCCGCGGTAAACAGCCATACGGCGCGCCCCAGCTGGCGGTACCGGTGCAGCTCAACACCAACGAGAACCCGCACCCACCCAGTCGCGCCCTGGTCGACGATGTCGCCGAATCCATTCGTGCCGTCGCCGCCGACCTACATCGCTACCCCGACCGGGACGCGGTCGCGCTGCGCACCGACCTGGCCGCATACCTGACCCGGCAGACCGGTTTCGCGGTCACCGCGGCCAATGTGTGGGCCGCCAACGGCTCCAACGAAATCTTGCAGCAGCTGCTGCAGGCGTTCGGCGGTCCGGGTAGGCGGGCGCTGGGGTTCGTGCCCTCGTATTCGATGCATCCGATCATCAGTGAGGGCATCGATACCGAATGGGTCACCGCGCAACGCGCCGCCGATTTCTCCCTCGATATCGACGCGGCGCTGGCCGCGATCACCGAACGCCGCCCCGATGTGGTGTTCGTGACCAGCCCGAACAACCCCACCGGGCACAGTGTCACCGCAGCCGAACTGGCCCGTATCCTCGACGCGGCCCCCGGCATCGTGATCGTGGACGAAGCCTACGGTGAGTTCTCGGCCCAGCCGAGCGCGCTGGCCCTGATCGACCGTTACCCGGCGAAACTCGTGGTCAGCCGCACCATGAGCAAAGCGTTCGCGTTCGCGGGAGGACGGCTCGGTTACCTGGTTGCTGCCCCCGCTGTGATCGACGCGATGCTGTTGGTGCGTCTGCCCTATCACCTGTCGGTGGTCACCCAGGCCGCCGCCCGGGCCGCGTTGCGTCACGCCGACGAAACCCTGGCCGGGGTCGCTGAACTGGCCGCCCAACGGGACCGGGTGGCCACCGCGTTGCAGGAAATGGGCTACGACGTGGTTCCCAGCGATGCCAACTTCCTGCTGTTCGGCCGTTTCGCCGACGCACCGTGCAGCTGGCAGCGCTACCTGGACAACGGGGTGTTGATCCGGGATGTCGGTATCGACGGCTACCTGCGCACCACCATCGGCCTTGCCGCCGAGAACGACGAGTTCCTGCGGGTCAGCAGGCAGCTGGCCGCCACCGAACTCAACCGACGATGACCGATACGGAAGCGAGCATGAACCGAACAGCGCGGGTGGAGCGGACCACCAGGGAATCCAGCATCGTCGTCGAACTGGATCTGGACGGCACCGGCCGCACCGATATCAGCACCGGTGTGCCGTTCTACGACCATATGCTGACCGCGCTCGGCGCCCACGCCAGCTTCGATCTGACCGTGCGCGCCGAGGGCGATATCGAGATCGAGGCTCACCACACCGTCGAAGACACCGCGATCGTCTTCGGTCAGGCGCTGGGCCAGGCCCTCGGCGACAAAAAAGGTATCCGCCGCTTCGGCGACGCCTACATCCCGATGGACGAAACCCTCGCCCATGCCGCTGTCGATGTCTCCGGCCGCCCCTACTGTGTGCACACCGGCGAACCCGAGCACCTGCTGCACGCGGTGATTCCCGGCTCCCCGGTGCCCAGCCGCGGCAGGCCCGGCGCACCGTACTCGACGGTGCTCAACCGGCACGTCTTCGAATCCATCGCGCTCAATGCCCGCATCGCCCTTCATGTGCGGGTGCTCTACGGCCGCGACCAGCATCACGTCACCGAAGCCGAGTTCAAGGCGGTCGCGCGGGCGTTGCGCGCCGCCGTCGAACCCGACCCCCGGGTCAGCGGGGTCCCGTCCACCAAGGGGGCGTTGTGACCGCATCATCGGTTGTGCTGCTGGACTACGGTTCCGGCAACCTGCATTCCGCCGAACGCGCACTCGTCCGGGCCGGAGCGCAGGTGGAGGTGACCGCCGACCCGCAGGCCGCGCTCGCCGCCGACGGCCTGGTGGTGCCTGGTGTCGGTGCGTTCGCGGCCTGTATGGCCGGGCTGCGTGCGGTGCGCGGGGAACGGATCATCGGCCAGCGGCTGGCAGGTTCGCGTCCGGTCCTCGGGATCTGCGTCGGTATGCAGATCCTGTTCGACCGCGGCGTGGAATTCGGTGTCGAAACCGAGGGCTGCGGCGAGTGGCCTGGCACCGTCGACCAGCTCGATGCCCCGGTGCTCCCGCATATGGGGTGGAACACCGTCGACGCTCCCGAAGGCAGCGTGCTGTTCGCTGGAATGGACGCCGACACCCGCTTCTACTTCGTGCACACCTACGCCGCCCGCACCTGGGACCTGCCGCCCAGCGACCACCTGGCCGCACCGAAACTGACCTGGGCCGAACACGGCGGGAAATTCCTGGCCGCCGTGGAGAACGGTGCCCTGTCGGCCACTCAGTTCCATCCGGAGAAGTCCGGCGACGCGGGCGCTCACCTGCTGCGCAACTGGGTGCAGTCGCTGTAGCCGGCCCGGCTGCGGTGTTCTGCGCCGTTCAGGACACTCACCAGTGCCCAGCAGGGCCGTCGAGACCGAGTCCAGCCTCCAGCTCTTGGTGGTGCAGACGGTGTCGAAGTGGTGCAGCTCGCCGAGTATGTACTGCGGGCCGGGATGTCTCCCACTGTTGGCGCCGCTCGCTGTAGGTCTCAACGCGGCCCGCGAGCCCGGCGCGAACTCCGAGCTACTAGGCTGCACGGAGTGAGTCTTGTGCTGCTACCCGCCGTCGATGTCGCCAATGGAGAGGCCGTGCGCCTGGTGCAAGGGGAGGCGGGCAGTGAAACCAGCTACGGGTCGCCCCGCGATGCGGCATTGGCCTGGCAGGAAGCCGGCGCCGAATGGGTGCACCTGGTCGATCTGGATGCAGCGTTCGGCCGCGGGTCCAACCGGGAACTGCTCGCCGAGGTGGTCGGCGAACTCGACGTCGCCGTCGAACTGTCCGGCGGTATTCGCGACGACGAATCGCTGAAGGCCGCGCTCGACACCGGCTGCGCCCGAGTCAATCTGGGCACCGCCGCACTGGAAGACCCGACCTGGTGCGCTCGCGCCATCAGCGAATACGGTGACCGGATCGCCGTGGGTCTGGACGTGCGCATCATCGATGGCGAGCACCGGCTGCGCGGTCGCGGCTGGGTCAGCGACGGTGGCGATCTGTGGGAGGTGCTGGAGCGGCTGGAACGCGACGGCTGCTCGCGCTATGTGGTCACCGACGTCACCAAGGACGGCACCCTCACCGGCCCCAACCTGGATCTGCTGCGCGACGTCTGCGCTGCCACCGATGCCCCTGTGATCGCCTCCGGCGGCGTCTCCACCATCGAAGACCTGGCCGCGATCGCGGGCCTGGTCCCCGAAGGTGTCGAAGGCTCCATCGTCGGCAAGGCCCTCTACGCAGGGCGTTTCACGCTGCCCGAAGCACTGGCTGCGGTGCGCTGAGGCGATTCGACGACAGATTGTTCCGATGACTGAAACCCGCCCCGACCTGCCTGCGCTGCTGGATATCGCCGCCGATGTCCTGGACGCGGCCGGGCAGCGTTTCGTCGAAGGCCTCGGCGCGCCGAGCGCGGTCACCAAGGGCAGAGGCGATTTCGCCACCGAGCTCGACCTCGAACTCGAACGCACCGTCTCCGAACAGCTACGGCAGCGCACCGGGATCGAGGTGCACGGTGAAGAGTTCGGCGGCCCGCAGCTCAGTAGCGGCACCGCCTGGGTGCTCGACCCCATCGACGGCACCTTCAACTATTCGGCAGGCCATCCCATGTCCGGGACACTGCTCGCACTGGTCTGCGACGGCGCACCGGTGCTCGGCCTGACCTGGCTGCCCATGCTCGGTCTGCGTTACGCCGCCTTGGCGGGCGGGCCGCTGCTGATCAACGGCACCGCGCAGCCGCCGCTGGCGCCGGGCAAACTCGCCGAGGCGATGATCGGTTTCGGTGCGTTCAACGTAGACTCCACCGGCCGCATCCCCGGCCGGTTCCGTTTCGACGTGCTCGGTGCGCTGAGCAGGCTGTCGTCCCGCGTGCGGATGCACGGCTCCACCGGGATCGACCTGGCGTTCACCGCATCGGGTGTGCTCGGCGGTGCGATCGTGTTCGGGCACCATCCGTGGGACAACGCGGCCGGTGTCGCGCTGGTGCGCGCCGCGGGCGGTGTGGTGACCGATCTGGCGGGCGAGGACTGGACCATCGAATCGGGATCGGTGCTCGCTGCCGCGCCCGGCGTGCACGAGGAACTGGTCGAGATGATCGCCGCGACGCACAGCGGCAAGGAAGGGTGAGGCTATGCCGGTCGCGGTCCGCGTGATTCCGTGCCTCGATGTCGATGCAGGCCGGGTGGTCAAGGGCGTGCAATTCCAGAACCTGCGCGATGCGGGCGATCCGGTGGAACTTGCCGCCGCCTACGACGCGCAGGGCGCCGACGAACTGACCTTCCTCGACGTCACCGCATCCAGCGGCGACCGGGCCACCATGATCGACGTGGTCACCCGCACCGCCGAACAGATCTTCATCCCGCTCACGGTCGGTGGCGGGGTGCGCACCGTCGACGATGTGGACCGGCTGCTGCGCGCGGGCGCCGACAAGGTCTCGGTCAATACCGCCGCCATCGCCCGCCCCGAGGTGCTGCGCGAGATGTCGCAGCGTTTCGGCTCCCAGTGCATCGTGCTGTCCGTCGACGCGCGCACCGTGCCCGACGGTGCGCCCGCCACCCCGTCGGGCTGGGAGGTCACCACCCACGGCGGCAAACGCGGCACCGGCATCGACGCCGTCGAGTGGGCGGTGCGCGGCGCGGAACTCGGAGTGGGGGAGATCCTGCTCAACTCGATGGACGCCGACGGCACCAAAACCGGTTTCGACCTGCCGATGATCCGTGCGGTGCGCGCCGCGGTGTCCATTCCGGTGATCGCCAGCGGTGGCGCGGGCAAAGCCGAACATTTCGCTCCCGCCGTGCACGCGGGCGCGGACGCGGTGCTCGCCGCCAGCGTGTTCCACTTCGGGGAGCTGACCATCCCGCAGGTCAAGGAAGCCATGCGCGCCGACGACATCGTCATCCGTTAGCGGGAGCGCGGTATAAAGACACCATGAGCCTGGACCCAGCCATCGCCGCCCGCCTCAAACGCAACGAGGCGGGCCTGGTCGCCGCGGTTGTGCAGGAACGCGGCACCGGCAATGTGCTGATGCTGGCGTGGATGGATGAGGAAGCGCTGGCGCGCACCCTGCAAACCCGTAAGGCGACCTACTATTCACGCTCCCGGCAGCAGTACTGGGTCAAAGGGGAAACCTCGGGGCACACTCAATACGTGCATGAAGTGCGGCTGGACTGCGACGGTGACACCGTGCTGCTGGTGGTCGACCAGCAGGGCGCGGCCTGCCACACCGGCACCCACACCTGCTTCGACACCGATATCTTGCTGGCCGCCCGGTCCTGACCGGCGGATCAGCCGTCGCCGGGCGGACCAGGCCGCTCCAAGCCCGCCGCGAGCTGCGCGGCCAGCGCCTCGCCGAGTTCCGCCAGTGTCGCGGTCTGCCCGGCGTCGAGGCCGTCGAAAACCAGCCGCCGCACCGAGTCCAGATATCCCGGAGCGGCCTCGACGACCTTCTTGTAACCGTCGTCGGTCAGCATCGCCTGCACTCCGCGGCGTCCCGGGGTGGTGGTGCGTTCGGCCCAGCCCAGGCGTTCCAGCTTCGACACCACATGCGACAGCCGCGATAGCGATGCGTTTGCCCTGTGTGCGAGCTCACTCATCTGCAGCCGGTGGCCCGGCTCCTCCGACAGCAGCGTCAACACCCAGTACTCGAAGTGGGTAACACCGGATTCGCGCTGTAACTCGGTGTCCAGTGCACCCGGCAGACGGGTCAGCAACGCGACGATCGCACGCCACGCGCGTTGTTCGACAGGGTTCAGCCAGTTCGTCACTGTGCGCCTTCTCTCCAGCCAAGTGACGTGGTCTCGCTTCAACAGTCACCCGCGCCCCTGAGTTTGCCACGGCTTCGCTCGACGGTCGGAACAACCTCACTCCAGTCGTGAGGTCCATCACAGATCGGAAGGTTTCGGCGCCGCCGTCTCCGTGGTTTCCGGGACGGGCCTGCCCGCTTGCCGGTGGCCGCGCCACCGCCGCCGGACCACCAGAAACGTCGCCGCGGCGAAGACCAGCACCGCGAGCAGCGCACCCACCAGCGACGCTCCCCGGAACGCGGGCGCGTCGACGTCCATGATCCGCTCACCCGCATGCGCGGCATTCCCGCCGCCGAGTACGACCGCCAGCGTCATCAGGTTGGGGATCGCGCAGACAACGGCGAGCACACTCGCCCCGCCCGCGATCACCTTGCCGCCGCGCCGCCGCCACATCAGCGCCGCGAACAGCAACAGGAAAAGCGGTACGGCGGTGCACAGCCCGCCGAAGACCAGTCCCCAGCCGATGCCTTTGGCGAAGCTGCCGTTCACCATCTGGCCCACCTGCTGTGCCCACCAGCGCGGGATGAACGCCGCAAGGATGAAATAGGCGATCACCAGCGCGGCGAGGAACACCAGGCCGCCGATGATGCGGTTGCGCCAGGAAATCGTCGAACGCTGCGAATTCGCCGTGCGCTGGGACGAAGTCATGGTTGCCAGCCTAGGCGCGCCGGGCGTCTTGTTTCCGCTGATTCACTCGGCGTTTCCCGGTGGGCGGGACGGCGGGCCGTCGGGAGCAGACCAGCGAGTTCCCGATGTGCGAGCATGTCGCGGCGGTCAGGGGCTGCCGCGGGCGCGAGCCCGGTAGCGGGCTTGTTGCGGATCAGGTTCCCTGGCGCTCGCGCAGCACCCGCAAGGCGGTGTCGGCGTGCCCATGGGCGCGTAGTTCACCGCTGATGACGGCCAGGATGGTCCGGTCCCGGTCGATGACGAAGGTCCGCCGCTTCACCGGCATCAGTGGGCCCAGCAGCCCCCGCTTGACCCCGAACTCGGCGGCCACCGAGCCATCGGCATCCGACAGCAGCGGGTAGCCCAGCCGCTGCGCTGCGGCGAAGCCGGCCTGGGTCGGTACGGCGTCGGTGCTCATCCCGGCGCAGGAGGCGCCCAGCTCGGTGAACTCCGCGGTCAGATCCCGGAAATGGCACGCCTCAGCGGTGCATACCGGGGTGTTGGCGGCCGGGTAGAAGAACAACACGAGCGGGCCCTCGGCGAGCAGTTCCCCGAGAGAACGCACGGTGCCGGACTGGTCGGGGAGCTCGAATTCCGGAGCGAGCTGGCCTATCTGCATACCGGGACACTACCCACCCCACCGCGGCGGGCGGGGTGCGCCGAACGGCCGGTGACCCGACTGGGATGATGGTCGGATGCACGGCGCGTCGACTCCCTCCACCACGACCCGCGAGACCTTCCACGAACTGGCCGCCGCCCACCGGGTGGTCCCGGTGACCAGGAAGGTGCTGGCGGATTCGGAGACCCCGCTGTCGGCCTACCGCAAATTGGCCGGTGACCGGGCGGGGACCTTCCTCTTCGAATCCGCGGAAAACGGGCGCTCCTGGTCGCGATGGTCGTTCATCGGGGCGGGCAGTCCGTCCGCGCTGACCGTCGTCGACGGCGAAGCGACCTGGCTGGGCGCGACGCCCGCGGGCGCACCATCGGGCGGCGACCCGCTAGAGGCGCTGCGCGACACTCTGGAACTGCTGCGCACCGAACGCCTGCCCGGCCTGCCGCCGCTCACCGGCGGCATGGTCGGCTACCTCGGCTACGACGCGGTGCGGCGCATGGAACGGCTGCCCAGTATCGCCGCCGACGATCTGCAGCTGCCGGAAATGGTGCTGCTGCTGGCCACCGACCTCGCCGCATTCGACCATCACGAGGGCGCTATCACCCTCATCGCCAACGCCGTCAACTGGAACGGCACCGCCGAACATGTCGACGAAGCCTACGATGATGCCCTCGCCCGCCTGGACCGGATGACCGCTGCGCTCGCCGCGCCGGCACCCTCCACTGTGTCCACCTTCGACCAGCCAGAACCCGAGTACCGGCGCGCCAGGACCACCGAGGAGTACGGGGCCGGGGTGCGCAGGCTGGTCGAAGAGATCGAGGCGGGCGAAGCGTTCCAGGTGGTGCTGTCGCAACGTTTCGAGATGGACTACGACGGTGCCCCCATCGACCTGTACCGGATGCTGCGGGCGTCCAACCCGAGCCCGTACATGTTCCTGCTGCACATCCCCGACGGCGACGGTGGCACCGCGTTCTCCGTCGTCGGATCCAGCCCCGAATCCCTGGTCACCGTGCAGGACGGGGTGGCGACCACACACCCGATCGCGGGTACCCGCTGGCGCGGCGCCACCGAATCCGACGATCTGCTGCTGGAAAAGGGCCTGCTCGCCGACGAGAAGGAGAACGCCGAACACCTCATGCTCGTCGATCTGGGCCGCAACGACCTCGGCCGGGTCTGCCAGCCCGGCACGGTGCGGGTCACCGAATATCGCCACGTCGAGCGTTACAGCCACGTCATGCACCTGGTGTCCACCGTGACCGGGCGGCTCGCGCCGGGCCGGATCGCCTTGGACGCCGTGCGCGCCTGTTTTCCCGCAGGAACTCTGTCCGGCGCGCCGAAGGTGCGGGCCATGGAGCTGATCGAGGAACTCGAACCCACCCGGCGCGGGGTGTACGGCGGTGTAGTCGGCTACCTCGATTTCGCCGGTGACGCCGATACCGCGATCGCTATTCGCACCGCCCTGCTCAAAGACGGCACCGCCTACGTCCAGGCAGGCGCGGGCGTGGTCGCCGATTCCGAGGCCGAATACGAGGACACCGAGTCACGGAACAAGGCGATGGCCGTGCTGCGTGCCGTTGCCGCCGCGGAAACCGTCCGTGCTTTCGGCGAGTCCGCGTACCGTCCGGACGGGCAGGCGAAATCGCCGGGGCAGGCGGTCCTGGCCGGCAACAGAAAGAATGGCGCGAAGGCAGCAAGAGGCACGTCATGACCAGCTCGGACGCAGCACCGGCCCCCGATCCGCGCCGGCGGCACCCCGAACGAGCCGAGCCGATGCCGCCCGGCCCGAGCGCGAGCGGCGAGGCTGATCCGCAGGACGCTCAGCATGCCGACCGCGTGACTCCAACCGCCGCCGACTCCGCTGATGATGTGGCAGCCGCTGCACCGGCGCGCCGGTACCCGGTCGGCGCCATCGTGCTGCTCGCGGTGGCCGCGGCCGCCCTCTGGGGCGCGTCCCGGCTGACCTGGGTCACCGTCATGTCCTCGGACGGGCTCACCGAACCGCGGACCGACCACCTGGGCGGCGGCGTCTGGTTCGCCGCGCTCACGCCGCTGGCGCTGGTGCTGCTCGCGGCGATCGCTGCGGTGCTGGCCACCCGCGGTTGGCTGCGCCGCCTGGTCGGCGTGGTAGTTGCGCTGGTGGCCGCCGTGACGGCGGTGCCGGCGCTCGCGCTGCTCACCGGTTCCGGCGCCACCGCCGAACGCGCCGCTACGCTGGCCGAGCTACCGGGCCGGGCGCATGTCGACGAGGTGGTGACCGCGAACGGTCCCCCCGTGCTCACCGTCGTGGGTGCTCTCGCGGCGTTCGCGGCAGGCGTGCTGCTGGCCAGGATGTCCGAGCGCACCGCGCGATTGTCCGGCAAATACGACAACCCGGTATTCCGGCGCGCCGCCGCCACCGATCTGGTGACAGGTCGTGCCGCCGGTCCGGCAGGCTCGGCAGGGGCGAACGAACCGCTGTCGGAACGCGTGCTGTGGGATGCCCTCGACGCGGGCACCGACCCCACCGACCAAAACCCGGAGAATCCCGGCACCGCAGCGGGCACCGGCCCCACCGGCCCTACTGGCCCCACTGTGGAGGCAGGTAGCATCGACGAGGTGGATCGGCCCGGCTCCCAGAAGGGTGGCCGGGAGACGCGGTGATGCGACCTTCCGCGCCGTGGATCGTTCTGGGGAACAATGCCGCAAGGCGGACAGTGGGCTGGGGTGCACTGTGCCTGCTGCGTGGGGAAAGCGGGCCGCACCGGTGGGTACCGCATCGAAATCGCGGGCCGTGTGGTCGGCGCGCAGGTGGGTGTGGCGAGCCGTAATGGGAGTTGACCTGTTACGCCAGCACATCACAGGGGTGCCCGCAACCCTCCTGTCAACCCCGGATCGAACCCGTCACATCGTCCCAATTACTCTTGATCAGCATCGGTGAGACAGCGCCTGGGGGAATTCTCAGGCAGTAACCAGCGTCTCCCCAGAAAGGATTCGAGCCAGATGACGGTACTCGACTCGATTCTCGACGGGGTCCGCGCGGATGTGGCCACTCGGGAAGCCCTGGTGGATTTCCCGGCGATCAAAGCGGCCGCAGCCGCCGCGCCGCCGCCGCTGGACGCGAAGGCCGCCCTGCTCGAAGACGGCATCGGTGTGATCGCCGAGGTGAAACGGGCCAGCCCCTCCAAGGGCGCGCTGGCCGCGATCACCGACCCGGCCAGCCTTGCCAAGGCCTATGAAGACGGCGGAGCGCGCATCATCAGTGTCCTCACCGAGGGACGTCGGTTCCATGGTTCTCTCGACGACCTGGACGCCGTCCGCGCCACCGTGAACACCCCGGTGCTGCGCAAGGATTTCGTGGTTGGCCCGTACCAGATCCATGAGGCGCGTGCGCACGGCGCCGACGTCATCCTGCTGATCGTGGCTGCGCTGGAACAGGACACGCTCAGCTCACTCATCGACCGCACCGAATCGCTCGGGATGACGGCCCTGGTCGAGGTGCACACCGAGGAGGAAGCCGACCGCGCGCTGAACGCGGGCGCCACGGTGATCGGCGTCAACGCCCGCAACCTCAAAACCCTCGAGGTGGATCGCGACTGCTTCGCCCGGATCGCGCCCGGTCTGCCGACCGAGGTCGTGCGGATCGCCGAGTCCGGGGTGCGCGGCACCGCCGACCTGCTGGCCTATGCCGGTGCGGGCGCTGACGCGGTGCTGGTCGGCGAGGGCCTGGTGACCAGCGGTGATCCGCGTGCCGCGGTATCGGAGCTGGTGACTGCGGGCACCCACCCGTCCTGCCCCAAACCGGCGCGCCGGGGCCGATGATGGGGGCCGACGACATCCGGCCCGGCGCCGAGCTGCCCCGGGCCAGCGCCGGTCTGTCCCAGCGCACCGGCCACGAACCTGACCCGGGCGGGCATTTCGGCGTCTACGGCGGCAGACATGTGCCCGAGGCGTTGATGGCGGTGATCGAAGAGGTCACCGCCGAATACGACAAAGCCCGGATCGACCCGGCGTTCCTCAACGAACTGGACCGGCTGCAGCGCGACTACACCGGCCGCCCCTCGCCGGTGTACGAATGCCTCCGGCTGTCCGAGCATGCGGGCGGTGCACGCATCCTGCTCAAACGCGAGGACCTCAACCACACCGGCTCGCACAAGATCAACAATGTGCTGGGTCAGGCGCTGCTGGCCAAGCGGATGGGCAAGACCCGGATCATCGCCGAAACCGGCGCGGGTCAGCACGGTGTCGCCACCGCAACGGCTTGCGCCCTGCTCGGGCTCGACTGCGTGGTCTACATGGGTGCCGTCGACACCGCCCGGCAGGCACTGAATGTGGCCCGCATGCGGCTGCTGGGCGCCGAGGTCGTCTCGGTGACCCTCGGCTCGCAGACCCTCAAGGACGCCATCAACGAAGCGCTGCGCGACTGGGTCTCCCACGCCGAGGACACCTACTACTGTTTCGGCACCGCCGCCGGGCCACATCCCTTCCCGGCCATGGTGCGCGATTTCCAGCGCATCGTCGGCTTGGAGGCGCGCGCGCAGGTGCGTGCGCTGACCGGCAGGCTGCCCGACGCGGTCGCCGCCTGTGTGGGTGGCGGCTCCAATGCGATCGGCATCTTCCATCCGTTCATCGACGACGCAGGCGTCCGGCTCGTCGGCTTCGAAGCAGCGGGCGACGGGGTGGAAACCGGCAGGCATGCGGCCACCTTCACCGGCGGCTCGCCCGGCGCATTCCAGGGCGCGTACTCGTATCTGCTGCAGGACGAGGACGGCCAGACCATCGAATCGCATTCGATCTCCGCGGGTCTGGACTATCCCGGTGTCGGCCCCGAACACGCCCACCTCAAGGACACCGGCCGCGCCGAATACCGGCCGGTCACCGATACCGCCGCGATGGATGCGCTGCTGCTGCTCAGCCGCGCCGAAGGCATCATCCCGGCGATCGAATCCGCGCACGCGGTGGCAGGTGCGCTGGAACTCGGCAAAGAACTCGGCTCCGGCGCAATCATTCTGGTGAACCTGTCCGGCCGCGGCGACAAGGATATGGACACCGCGGCCCGCTGGTTCGGGCTGATCGACGCCGAACCCGGCAGCGACGCATCCGGAGACTACAGCGGTAAGGAGAACAACCGGTGAGCACCCCGTCCCGACTCGCCGGAACCTTCGCCGCCTGCCGCAACGACAACCGCGCCGCGCTCATCGGTTATATGCCTGCAGGCTATCCGGATCTGTCCGGCTCCGTCGACGTATGCCGGGCCATGGTCGAAGCCGGTTGCGACATCATCGAAGTCGGCGTGGCCTATTCCGATCCGGTGATGGACGGGCCGACCATTCAGGCCGCCGCGGAGCAAGCGCTGCGCGGCGGCGTGCGGGTGCGTGACGTGTTCTCGGTGGTGGAGTCGATCACCGCTGCCGGTGCGCAGGCGGTGGTGATGAGCTACTGGAACCCGGTGCTCAAATACGGTGTCGACCGGTTCGCCCGCGACCTGGCCGCCGCGGGCGGCGCGGGCATCATCACGCCGAACCTGATCCCCGACGAAGCCGACGAATGGTTCGCCGCCTCCGCCGCGCACGATCTGGATCGCATCTTCCTGGTTGCCCCGTCGTCTACCGAGGAACGCCTCGTCTCCACCATCGAGGCGAGTTCCGGGTTCGTGTACGCGGCCTCCACGATGGGTGTCACCGGTGCCCGCGATGCAGTGTCGTCGATGGCGCCGCAACTGTGCGGCCGCATCCGCGCTCACAGCGATATCCCGATCGGCGTCGGACTCGGTGTGCGCTCCGGCGCCCAGGCAGCTGAAATCGCCACCTACGCCGACGGAGTGATCGTCGGCTCGGCGATCGTCAGCGCCGTCCCCGCCGGGTTGGACGCGGTCCGCGCGATAACGCGCGAACTCGCCGAGGGTGTGCGCTCGGCGGCGGTCGCTACCTAGCCGAACCCGGACACGGAACCAGCCGACCGACCGCGGAACTTGCGATCGGGATGGGCTCGACTACCGTGGCCCCGTGACCTTACGAGCGCTGGCCGACACTGTCCTGAGCAACGGAGCCTTCGCAGAACACACGCAGCATGCCGCCACCGCGGACGTGCTCGCCTACCTGCCCAGCCCACCGCAGGGCGTATGGCAGTTGGGGCCGTTCCCGTTGCGGGCCTACGCGTTGTGCATCATTGCGGGCATCATCGTCGCCGTCTGGTGGGGTGAGCGGCGCTGGCAGGAACGCGGCGGCGACAAGGGCACTGTGCTCGACGTCGCCGTGTTCGCGGTCCCGTTCGGGCTGATCGGCGGCAGGCTCTATCACGTGGCCACCGATTGGCAGAAGTATTTCGGCCCCGACGGCGACCCCCTGGACGCGCTGAAGATCTATCAGGGCGGCCTCGGGATCTGGGGCGCGGTGTTCTTCGGCGCTGTCGGCGCCTGGATCGGCTGCCGCGTCTACAAAGTTCCGTTACCCGCCCTCGGTGACGCGATCGCGCCGCCGATCCTGCTCGCCCAGGCCATCGGCCGTCTCGGTAACTACTTCAATCAGGAACTCTACGGCCGGGAAACCGACGTGCCGTGGGGTCTGCAGATCTTCCTGCGTTTCGACGACGCCGGTCAGCTCGACATGATGAACGGCGTCTCCTCTGGAGAAGTGCTGAAGGTCGTGCACCCGACGTTCCTCTACGAACTGCTGTGGAACGTGTTCGTGGTGGTGCTGCTGGTGCTGATCGATCGCCGCTACCGAATCGGGCACGGCCGCCTGTTCGCGCTGTACGTCGCCGGATACAGTTTCGGCCGTTTCTTCGTCGAACTCATGCGTGACGACGAGGCCACTCAGATCGCCGGTATCCGCATCAACTCGTTCACCGCGGCACTGGTCTTCCTCGCCGCGATCGCCTACTTCCTGCTGGCGACCCGGGGCCGGGAAGCGCCCGGTGTGCTGCGGCCCGGCGGAGGTCCCCGGCCGTGGCCGTGGCAATTCGGCGCGCTGCGGGAAGCCGGAAAACCCGCCGATACCGAGGCCGGGTCGGCCACCGCCGCAGCTGACGAACAGGAATCGGACACGGCCGACGAATCGGGCGCGGTATCGCCGCCGGATGATGCGGAAACCGAACCGAACGATGTGGGCTCGGCAACGCAGGGATCGACTACTGCCACTACCACCGATTCCGACCACGCTGCTGCCGATCCGGACAGGCAGGCGCAGGACGAGTCATCAGACGACGTCATCTCTGACGAGATCATCGGCCGGAAGACCACCTCTGCAGTGAGTACCGCCGATAAATACTGATCTGTCCTGGCGTGCCGCCCACGGTTCGAGCCGTGGGCGGCAGCGGCGTGCTGTGACGAATCGAGCGTCTGCCGCGATACTCAGGCAGAATCTTGCAGACCTTATCCGCAGCTGCCGCGGGTGACGGATGTCCTCCGAGGTGGGGGCTGGAAAGAAGGAGAAACCATGACGGATCCGTACCAGAACTACCCGAGTGGGCCGCAGTACGGCCCGCCCGGAACTGGTCCAGATCTGGGCAAGCACGACAGCGGCCAGCAGTATCAGCAGCCGCAGTATCAGCAGCCCTATCCGGGCGGCCCCAACGCGCAACAGCCGTACGCGGGCGGCGGGTACGGCTACCCGGCCCCGATGCCGGGCTACAATCCCGGCGATCCGGAAGCCCCCTACGGCCGGGACATGTATGGTGTGCCGTTCTCCGATAAGCAGAAGGTGCTGGCCGGGCTGCTGCAGATCTTCCTCGGGGGTTTCGGTGTCGGACGGTTCTACACCGGCCACACGAGCATCGCGGTCTGGCAGATCGCCGCCACCTGGCTGACCTGCGGTATCGGCGGTATCTGGCCGTTCATCGACGGCATCATGATGCTGATGGGCAAGGTGACCGACCAGTACGGCCGCCCGCTGCGCGACTGATAGGTGGTGAACATGATGGTCTTCTTCTGTGTCCCCCGCGGGCACAGCGCGCCGTCGCGGTCCGGGATGACTAGGCTCGACTCGTGATGCGACGGACGAAGATTGTGTGCACCCTCGGCCCGGCCACTGCCACCGAGGACCGTATTCGAGAACTCGTCGAGAGCGGTATGGACGTGGCGCGGCTGAATTTCAGCCACGGCGAGCACTCCGACCATGCCGAGAACTACAAGAAAGTGCGGCAGGCCTCCGACCATATCGGCCGGGCCGTCGGCATCCTCGCCGATCTGCAGGGACCGAAGATCCGACTCGGCCGGTTCCTCGAAGGGCGCACCGTGTGGGCGACCGGGGAAGAGGTGCGCATCACCGTCGACGAGATCGACGGCACGCACGACCGGGTCTCCACCACATACAAGGAGCTGGCCACCGACGCCAAACCGGGCGATCGGCTGCTGGTCGACGACGGCAAGGTCGGGCTCACCGTGACCGCCGTCGAGGGCAACGACGTCGTCTGCCGGGTCACCGAGGGGGGCCCGGTCAGCAACAACAAGGGTGTATCGCTGCCCGGGATGGATGTCTCGGTTCCGGCGTTGTCGGACAAGGACATCGAGGATCTCGAGTTCGCGCTGAAACTGGGCGTGGACTTCATCGCCCTGTCATTCGTGCGATCGCCCGCGGATGTGGAGCTGGTGCACGATGTGATGGACCGGGTCGGGCGCCGGGTGCCGGTGGTCGGCAAACTGGAGAAGCCCGAAGCGATCGACAATCTCGAGGCCGTGGTGCTCGCTTTCGACGCAGTGATGGTCGCGCGCGGTGACCTCGGCGTCGAGCTGCCGCTGGAGCAGGTTCCGATCGTGCAGAAGCGGGCCATCCAAATGGCCAGGGAGAACGCGAAACCCGTTATCGTCGCCACCCAGATGCTGGAGTCGATGATCGAGAACTCGCGTCCTACTCGCGCCGAGGCCTCCGATGTGGCCAACGCGGTGCTCGACGGCGCGGACGCGGTGATGCTCTCGGGAGAAACCTCGGTCGGCAAATACCCGATCGAAACGGTGCGCACCATGTCCCGCATCGTGCACGCGGTGGAAACCGAATCGACCCGGGTGCCGCCGCTGACGCACGTACCGCGCACCAAACGCGGCGTCATCTCCTACGCCGCCCGCGATATCGGTGAACGTCTGAACGCCAAGGCGCTGGTCGCGTTCACCCAGTCCGGCGATACCGTGCGCAGGCTCGCTCGGCTGCACACCCCGCTGCCGCTGCTGGCGTTCACCCCGCTGCCGGAGGTACGCAGCCAGCTTGCGCTCACCTGGGGTACCGAAACGTTCATCGTGCCGACCGTCGATACCACTGACGCAATGATCAAACAGGTCGATCAGGCGCTGCTGACGATGAACCGCTACCAGAAAGGCGATCTGGTCGTCATCGTGGCGGGCTCGCCACCCGGTACCGTCGGTTCCACCAACCTGATCCATGTACACCGCATCGGCGAGGAGGACCACTAGTGAGTGAACGCAACGAGGTGGCGTCGTGACCGTTTCGCTGGATACTGCCCGGCCCGCTATCGGGACCGAGCGGTCCGACCTGCACGTGCTGCTGGACCTGCTCGATCTGGAGGAAGTCGGCGAGGACGTCTTCCTCGGCAGACATCCGGAAAAAGTGTGGAGCCGCACCTTCGGTGGCCAGCTGGTGGCGCAGGCGATCATCGCGGCGGGCCGCACTGTCGGCGACCGCCCGGTGCACGCGATCAACGCGCATTTCGTACGCGGCGGCGATGTGAAGAAGCCGATCGAATACCGGGTGGACCGGCACCGCGACGGCCGCGCCTTCGCCAACCGCACGGTCACCGCCAGCCAGGACGGGCAGGAACTGTTCGTCATGCTGGCCGCGTTCCAAGACTGGGGTAAAGGGCTGGAGCACGCGCACGCCCAGCCGGAAGTACCCGGCCCGGAGGTGCTGCCGCGGATCGAGGAGACCTTCGTCGGCCTGGAAGACAAGCTGGAGATGTTCGTCAAGGCGCCGCATCCGATCGATATGCGCTACACGAACGATCCGTCCTGGCTGCTGAAGAGCACCGGCGAACGGCTCAACCACAACCGTGTGTGGATGCGCGCCGACGGCGAACTACCCGACGACCCGCTGATCCACGTCGCGGCACTCGGCTACTCCTCCGACACCACGGTGCTGGATTCGATCATCACCACCCACGGGCTGTCCTGGGGACTGGACCGCATCGTTGCAGCGACGGTCAACCATTCCATCTGGTTCCACCGCCCGTTCCGCTTCGACGAGTGGGCGCTGTACGCCACCGAATCCCCCGTTGCCGCAGGCTCACGTGGGCTGGCTACCGGCCGCTTCTACTCCCGCAGCGGTGATTTGCTGGCCACCACGGTGCAGGAGGGCGTGATTCGGCACTTCCCGTCCCGCAGTTAGACGTGCGTACCTCCGCCTTCGCTTCGGCCGTGCGCTTTATGCGTACCTCCGCCTTCGCTGTGGCCGCACCGAGCCGGGCGGGCAGGTGACGGCGGAAGATCGTAGGAGGACGCAGAACAGCGCGGCGGCCGCGGTCACCATGCCCACCACCCACATCGCCGGCGCAGTGGTGTAGCCGGGAAACAGCGAACTCCCGACATTGGACGTGGCATGGACGGTTGTCGCGGTCAGCGCCAGGCCGCCCGACGCTTCATACACGGAGACGATGAGCACCCGCAGCGCCACGGTGGACACGAACCATCCGCCGATCCACGCGACGGTACGTCCCACCTGGAGCAGCGGGATCAGATGCCACACCGCCCACACCAGGCCGAGCAGCAGTCCGGCGGTGGTGGCGTCGAGCCGGTGGCGCAGCGGGCCGAGAACATAGCCTGTCCAGCCGATCTCCTCAGCCAGCGCGGCGATCAGGAAGACCACCAGGAAAACCGGCAGCATCCGCCACGGAGGGTCGGCGTGGGTGTGCGCACCGCCGAGCCACAGCAGCGTATAGGCGAGGAGCAGCAGCGCCGGGACCAGCATGAGGGCCACTGCGATCCAGGGCATCGCGTCTGGCGTGCCCATCCGCAATGCCCACCTCGTCAACGCGCGGCGTCCGGAGCGCCCAGCGACGAGGTACGCGGCGACGGCGGGGCAGACGAACATGAACGCGCTCGACGGCAGTTCGTTGGGCAGACCGGGGATACTGCCCGCGATCGCGCCGACCACGAGAAACGGCACCGACAGGGCGAAGACCAGCAGGAAGAAATATGTCGGTGTGCGCAGGGTTCAGATCCGTTCGCGGGTGAGATGCAGGTCGACGTCGGTGCGTCGGTTGGCGCTGATGGTGAACGGGACCTCGATGCCGGTGGCGGCGCCGACCCCTGCGGTGAGCCGGTGTTCGAGCGCTGTCACCGCGGTTTCGGTGAGTTCGGCAGGGTCGCCGACCAGGCTGAGCGCGATCTCGTAGGTGGCGTGACCGGCGGGGTCGCGGCCCGGGTTGCTGTGGCGCCAGCGGGCACCGAGGGCGCGGTGGATCGGGTCGTCAGGCGCGACCGGGAGGGTGAAACGCCAGGCGAAGACGTCTCGATGCTGTAGTTGGTCGTCCAGCGCGGAGCGGACGGTGTCGACGATCCGTTCGAGGGTTTCCGGTGTCACGTATACATGGAGCGAAACATCCGAAATCCGTTTCGGCATGTCTGGGTCCTGTCGTGTCGAACCTGCAACGGCAGTGGTTGTTTCGCGGGGGAGTGTAGTACCTCGCCGCACCGGGCGTCAGGCATACCACCCGGTTCGCTGCGCCGCGAGCAGTGCGGACAGCGGCGCAGGCGCGGCGCTGGGCTGCAGTACCAGCCCCGGCCGCGGGTCGTCGACGGGCGGTTCGGACATCCCGGCGGCCAGTGTCAGCAGCAGCGGCAGCAGCGTCTCGGCGATCCGGTCGCCGACCTCGCAGTAGGCGTGGGCGGACAGCCCGACCGGGTCGGCGATGTTCTCCCGCCCCACCAGCGCCAGATCATGGCGCGCCCGGTGCAGATCGGCGACCGTGCGCGCGCCGGTGACCTTGGCGATCCGGTGGGCTTCGAGCAGGGTGAAGGTGCGTGCGGCGGCGCCGAAAGCCATCTCGGCGGCCTGGTCGCGGATCTGCTCGGTCATCGCGAGCACAATGTCGGCGCGGTCGATATGTTCCGGTTTCAGTTTGCGTGCCCGGAAGTTGCTCGGGTCGGCGCCGAGCCCGGCGATGGTTTCCGCGGCGAGCGGTTCCACCGGAAAACCGACGAGTGCCCTGGTGCCCGCGCTGTCCGCGGTGAGCCCGGTGAGGCGGCATTCGACTGCGATGGCGCGCGCGAGTCGTTCGGCGATCACCGAACGGCACACATTGCCGTTGCAGACGAACAGGACGTGCATGCGGCTACGGTAATTCGCCTGATTACCTGGCAGAAGTGGGTAAAGCTCGATATCACACACCTCACGTCGCATATTCATCTGCGCGTAGCGTGCCGTACACGAAAGAGCAGCGCCGACCGCAGCGGCGTGGTGTTCGGTTCAGCGGCCGGATTCACCCGAGTAGTAATCCGTTTCGCTCACCACCGGCGGGGTAGCCGCGGGTTCGCCGAGTATCCGTTCTCGGGTGCTGAACATCGGGCCACGGGCGGGGACGAGTGGCGCGAAACGGGCCAGCCCGGCAGCGGCTCCCATATCGTCGTACACCGCGTCGATGCCGCCGCGGACGAAATACGCCTCATGCCAGAAACCGGTCCCGCCGGAGTCCCGCAGGAAGCGCCGCCACCAGTCGCGATGCGGCGTCGACCGGGTCCACCGTTCCAGGCTGTCCAGGTCACGCCAGTATTGGCGGGCGCCCCAATGCGGCGGTATCAGCGACCAGATCACGTCCTCGTGCAACAGCAGCCCGTCCGGGCGCTCCTGATGGGAGCGGTAGAGCGACGGTCCGACACCGAGCAGCCGCAACATGCCCTTGGGGGTGCGCACGCGCATACCGAGGCAGATGACCACCAGGTCCGGGTATCCGGACAGATCCACCGTCGCCCTGTCCACCCGCATCGCCGCCACCTCCGCACAGCTCGTCCACGCCCCTACACCTGTTCAGGGGTACGGAGGGGGTGCTTCGCGGGTTCGAGCGGTGAGATGGGTTACCTGTGCCGGTGCGCGGATCACTGTGGACCGGTTCGGACCGAGTGAGGGCGAAAACCACCCCCACTACATGGTGCCGAGTGTGGGACTCGAACCCACACGCCCTTTCGGGCAACGGTTTTTGAGACCGTCGCGTCTGCCAGTTCCGCCAACTCGGCGCACCGGGTGGAAATGATAGCGGGTGGGGGGTTCGTTCGGCGAACCGGTTGGCCTTTTTCTACGTTATCCGGGTTTACGCTGGGTATATGCGTTGTGCACGGGGGTGAAAGGTAGTCTCTACATCACTCGATTGCGCGACGGTGGATCGATGGCCGGGTTCGTCGGTCGTTCCCGCGGTCTGTCGGGTCGGGGACAGAGCATCGAAACCAGAGGGGTCTTTCATGAGCACTACTGCGGGCGCCGGGGCGAAGCGGGTGGTCGTCGCCGAGGACGAAGCGTTGATCCGGATGGATCTGGTCGAGATGCTGACCGAAGAGGGCTACCAGGTGGTCGGTGAGGCAGGTGACGGCCAGCAGGCGGTCGATCTGGCGGTGGAGCACCGTCCCGATCTGGTGATCATGGATGTGAAGATGCCGCGCCGCGACGGCATCGATGCGGCGGCGGAGATCGCGTCCAAACGGGTTGCGCCTGTGGTGATCCTGACTGCGTTCAGTCAGCGGGATCTGGTGGAGCGCGCCCGGGATGCCGGTGCGATGGCCTATTTGGTGAAACCGTTCACGAAATCGGATCTGGTGCCCGCCATCGAATTGGCGGCCAGCCGGTTCCATGAGATCACCGCCTTGGAAAGCGAGGTCGCCAACCTCGCGGAACGTCTGGAGACGCGCAAACTCGTCGAGCGGGCCAAAGGCGTGCTGATGCAGACTCAGGGGTTGTCGGAACCGCAGGCGTTCAAGTGGATTCAGCGCACCGCGATGGACCGGCGCACCACCATGAAGGCGGTTGCCGAAGTGGTACTGGAGAATCTCACCCCGCAGTGACGGCGCCGTTCCCCTTTCCGCCCGGATCGCCGGCCGCTGGGCTGGGTGACTCTGTCCCGTACCCGGTGTCGGCCGGCCGGCTTGTCGGTGGGGGTCCCTAGACTCTGGGGGGTGAGTTCACCGACGACCGCCCAGCGTTCCGTATCCACTCCGGCAACCAGCGGCTCCGCGTCCGATCCCGCCGCGGGTGCTCGCCCCACGCTGCTGCTACTCGACGGTCATTCGCTGGCCTACCGCGCTTTCTATGCGCTGCCCGCGGATAACTTCAAAACGGTCACCGGCCAGACCACGAACGCGGTGTACGGCTTCACCGCAATGCTGATCAACCTGCTGCGCGACGAACAGCCGACGCATATCGCCGCCGCATTCGACGTGTCCAGGAAAACCTTCCGGGTAGAGGCGTACCCGGAGTACAAGGCCAACCGCATCACCACGCCAGAGGAGTTCCGTGGCCAGGTCGAACTCACCCAGGAGGTGCTCGGCGCGCTCGGCATCCCGGTGCTGGCGATCGAGGGTTACGAGGCCGACGATGTGATCGCCACCCTCGCCACCCAGGCGGTGCCACAGGGGTACCGGGTGCTCATCGTCACCGGCGACCGTGACTCCATCCAGTTGGTCAACGACGATGTCACCGTCCTGTACCCGCGCAAGGGCGTCTCCGAACTCACCCGTTTCACCCCGGAGGAAGTGCAGGCCAAATACGGTCTCACCCCGGCGCAGTACCCCGACTACGCGGCATTGCGCGGCGACCCGAGCGACAACCTGCCCGGTATCCCCGGCGTAGGGGAGAAGACCGCCGCGAAATGGATCCGCGAATACGGCGACCTGGACACGCTGGTGGAGAAGGTCGATCAGGTGCGCGGCAAGGTCGGCGACGCGCTGCGGGCCAACCTGAGCAGTGTAGTGCTCAACCGGCAGCTCACCGAAATGGTGCGCGACGTCCCGCTGCCCTATGCCCCCGACCAGTTGGCGCAGGGCCCGTGGGACCGGGAACGTATCCACCACCTGTTCGACGATCTCGAGTTCCGGGTGCTGCGTGACCGGCTGTTCGAAACGCTGGCCCCGCCGACCCCGGAGGCCGAAACGGGTTTCCAGATCAGCGGTCGGGCGCTCGCCCCGGGCAGCGTCGCGGATTGGCTCGCCGATCACGCGAAGGCCGGTGCCCGCCACGGCATTTCGGTAACGGGTAGCGGGCTGCCCGGCCGGGGGGACGTCCGCGCGCTCGCCCTCGCCGCCGCGGACGGTGAAGGCGCCTATATCGACGTCACCGCGCTGACCCCCGAAGACGAGGCCGCGCTCGGCGCCTGGCTGGCCGACCCGGCTCCGCGTAAAGCTGCGCACGAAGCCAAATGCGTGATCCATGCGCTGCGTGGGCGGGGCTGGGTCCTGGCCGGGCTGGCCAGCGATACCGCGCTGGCCGCGTATCTGGTCCGGCCCGGTCAGCGTAGTTTCAATCTCGAAGACCTGTCGCTGCGTTACCTGCGCCGGGAGCTGCGCACCGAAATCGACGACACGCCGCAGCTGTCGCTGCTCGACGAGGAAGACGCCGTCGACACCGAACTGGCGGACAACGAGATGTTGCGTGCCCGTGCGGTCGCCGACCTGGCCGACGCGCTCGACACCGAACTGGACAAGATCGAATCCACCGCCCTGCTCGACGAGATGGAGCTACCGCTGCTCGCGGTGCTCGCCGAGTTGGAGGACGCCGGGATCGCGGTCGATATCGCCCAGCTGGAGGCGCTGCAGCGTCAGTTCGCCGACAAGGTCGCCGACGCTGCCAATGCCGCTTACGCGGTGATCGGCAAACAGATCAACCTCGGTTCGCCCAAACAGCTACAGGTGGTGCTGTTCGACGAGCTCGACATGCCCAAGACCAAACGCACCAAAACCGGCTACACCACCGATGCCGACGCGCTGGAATCGCTGTACGAAAAGACCGAGCATCCGTTCCTGGCGCATCTGCTCGCCCACCGCGACGCCACCCGGCTCAAGGTGACCGTGGACGGCCTGCTCAAATCCGTCGCCGACGACGGCCGCATCCACACCACGTTCAACCAGACCATCGCCGCCACCGGCCGGTTGTCATCCACCGAACCGAATCTGCAGAACATTCCGATCCGCACCGATACCGGCAGGCAGATCCGCGACACCTTCGTCGTCGGCTCCGGCTACGCATCGCTGATGACCGCCGACTACAGCCAGATCGAGATGCGGATCATGGCACACCTGTCCGGTGACGAAGGCTTGATCGAGGCGTTCAACTCCGGGGAGGATCTGCACAGTTTCGTGGCATCCAAGGCGTTCGAGATCCCGATCTCGCAGGTGAGCCCCGAGCTGCGGCGCCGGATCAAGGCCATGTCCTATGGCCTGGCCTATGGGCTGAGCGCCTACGGGCTGTCCGCGCAGTTGCGGATCAGCACCCAGGAGGCCAAGGAACAGATGGAGATCTACTTCTCCCGGTTCGGCGGTATCCGCGACTACCTGCACGAGGTGGTGGAGCAGGCCCGCAAGGTCGGCTACACCCAAACCCTGTTCGGCCGCCGCCGCTACCTGCCCGACCTGGACCACAGCAACCGGCAGCGCCGCGAGGCCGCCGAGCGGATGGCGCTCAACGCCCCCATCCAGGGCACCGCCGCAGACATCATCAAGGTGGCGATGATCAACGTGCACAACGCCGTTCGCGAAGCAGGCCTGCGTTCGCGGATGCTGCTGCAGATCCACGACGAGCTGGTGTTCGAGGTCGCCGAAGGTGAACGCGAAGCACTGGAGAGCCTGGCTCGCGAGCAGATGTCCTCGGCCATCGACCTGTCGGTACCGCTGGACGTCTCCGTCGGTACCGGACGCAGCTGGGACGCCGCTGCTCACTGAACCGGGCTCGATCCGTGTCGTCTCGGTGTGATCACCGGAAGGCTCGACGAGGTGTCGGCCCGGTCACGGTGGCCGGTCTTCCCGCGCGGGGACCGGCGGTGAGCTGGGCGAACAGTACTCGTCGGTAGGGGAAACTGTGCGCGAATATGGTTGCCATCGGGCATCGAACTCTTTATCCTCGATCGCGTGCAGAATCCCGCCGACGGCCAGAATGCCGCGCTGAAAGTCGCCGATCGCGACGGTGCGGTGGTGCTTCCGCTTACCGCGATGGCAGCGCGTCGGCTACTGCTCGTAGTAACCCGCCGTAGCGGGGTCTGATCCGACCGGCCCCCTCGCTGCGGGCCCACTCACTTTCTGCTGGTCGCCACCTCATTCTTTCCGGGGAGACCTCCGTGCATATGACCATGCTGACCTTTACCACCGACGAACTGACCGCCGCCGCGCCCAGGCACCTGAAAGCCGAAAGCGCAGGCCTGACCCCGGACCAATTCCGGGAGCGTTACTGTGACCGCACCGGCCCGATCCGGCTCGCCGGCTGGTCGTCCACCGGAAGCCGCAACGGTGCGTTCACCGCAACCGTCGGATTCAACGGATACGAGCGCACGGTCGTCGCAGCGGGCAGCCCCGTCGCGGCAATGACCTCCGCGCTCTACGAAGCCGGCTACCCCGTCGAAATCCTGCAGTTCCATCAGCGACGCACCGGTGCAGGCACCGCCACCTTCATCCGGTGCGAGTTCAACGGCAGGCGCGGCTGGGGCGCCGCGCTCGCCGCTGATGGAGCCGAATCCTCGGTCCGCGCCATGATCGCAGGTCTCAACGGGCTCGGCGCCTGAGCGTACCTCCGCCTTCGCTTGGCCGTGCTGTAGCTTCTGTGGTCGCGCGGCCGGGTGGGGTCTGCCTACCTGCTGCCTTTGCTTCGGGCGTGCGGCTTACGTGCCTGTGCAACCGAGCGGGTCGTCCCCACAGGATAGTGGGGGCGGCCCGTCCGGGTGTTTCGGCTTATTCCGCCGCCTTCCCGTTTCCGGGCTGCTGTTCGGCGATCTGTTTGCGCACCTCGTCCATATCCAGCGCTTTGACCTGGGTGACCAGGTCCTCCAGGGCGGCAGGCGGCAGTGCGCCCGGCTGCGCGAAGACCAGCACGCCCTCCCGGAACGCCATGATGGTCGGGATGGAGCGGATATTGGCGGCGGCTGCGAGCCCCTGCTCGGCCTCGGTGTCCACCTTGCCGTGCACGACATCGGGGTGCTGCTCCGACGACGCTTCGTAGGTGGGCGCGAAACTGCGGCACGGGCCGCACCAGGAAGCCCAGAAATCGACGAGTACCACGTCGTTTCCGGTGACTACCTCATCGAAATTCTGCTGCGTCAGCGTCTGGGTGGCCATGGACGTCCTCTCATCTGGGGTATGCCGGCTGTAACGCTGGCGGCGGGTGTGGTGTTCCGTGGCGCCGCGTCACGGCGTGGCTGTTCGTTGTGGGCCTGCGTTGTTTTCCCGCGGGCGATGCGGCGATGGGCTGTCGTGGGTCCCACGTTGTCATACGCCGTCGGCGACTGCCCAGGCCCGTCGCCGATCGCCGTCCCATCGTCGAATACCCACCCCGGTCGCGGTGAAATCACGGTCCGCCGCCACAGCCCGTATCGCCTCGCCGAGCAACTGCTGCGGCACCCGCCGCGCCAGCGTCACATGGGGTGTCCAATGGTCCGGCCGCAGATTCGCCGGAACCCCCGGGCACGGTTCGACGATCCGGTGTACCCGCCGCTGCCAGGCCAGCAACTGCTCGGACGGCACCACCAGCCGGACCAGGATCAGCCGCCGCGCGCCGAAGACCAGCACCCCGCCCAGACGTACCGGGAACGGCTCGAAGGCTGTACGTTCCAGTTCCCGATCGATACGCGGCCAGATCTCCCGCGCCACCGACAGCGTGATATGCGGCCTGCCGGGTTCACCGCCGCTCGCCGCGTGGGCCGGACTGGCCAGCCCTGCCTGTGCGAGCAGATCCCACTGCCTGCGGATATATGACTCGGTTGTCTCGTCGAGCAGAAGTTCCACCGACTGCACCATGCTCTGCAGACGGTAGTGCCCCCTATCCTGCTCGGCGTCGATTACCCTCCAGCACGGGTCCCTTCGTCTCGCAGGCTGCGCCGAGCCGGAGAGTGCCGACCCGGATGTGGAGGGCTGTGGTGGCTGGACGATTCCTGCTCGGCAAGCATGCCCTGCGATTGCTGAGTGCGCTTGCTGGGGGTGTGCTGGTGCTCAGCGGCTGCACCACCAATATCGAGGACATCGGCCCCGAAGTGCCGAAGGTGCCGGTGCAGCGGGTCGATGCCATCGCCGCCCGGGTCCCCGCCCCGATCGCACAGTCCGGGGCGCTGGCGGTCGGGGTGAACGTTCCCTATCAGCCCAACGAATACCGCGACCGCAACGGCAATATCGTCGGCTTCGATGTGGACCTGATGAACGCCGTGACCGCGGTGCTCGGTATCCGCGCCGACTACATCGAATCCGCGTTCGAAAAGATCATCCCCGCCGTGCAGGCCGGTACCTATCACGTCGGGATGTCCTCGATCACCGACACCCGCGAACGTGAGAAGCAGGTGGACCTGATCACCTACTTCGCTGCGGGTGTGCAATGGGCGCAGCGCACCGGCCAGCCGATCGACCCGCTGAACGCCTGCGGTAAACGCGTCGCCGTGCAGGCCACCACCGTCGAACACATCGAGGAAGTGCCCGCCAAGAGCGCGCAATGCGTGGCCGAGGGCAACCCCCCGATCGTCATCCAGGCCTTCGACGAACAGAGCGCCGCCACCAACGCCCTTGTGCTCGGTCAGGTGGACGGTATGTCGGCCGATTCGCCGGTGACCGCGTACGCGATCCGTCTCACCGAAGGCAAGATCGAACCGGCGGGCCCGGTCTTCGACGCGCAACCCTACGGCTGGGCGGTGGCCACGGGGTCACCGCTGGGGCCGTTACTGCGCGACGCGCTGCAGCATCTGATCGATAACGGCATATACCGGCAGATCGCCGAGAATTGGGGGGTGCAGGAGGGCGCGATCAGCACCTCTGTCATCAACGGCGCGAGGAGTTGACGATGACGATCAGCACCGACGCAGACCGGTCGGAACCGGAACCGATCAAGGCCGTCCCGCTGCGCAGACCGGGCCGCTGGATCGCCGCCGTGCTCATTCTGGTGCTGGCCGGGCTGTTCGTGTACGGCGCCGCCACCAACCCGGCCTACCGCTGGGATGTGTACTGGCAGTACCTGCGCGATAGCCGGATCGCCGCAGGTGCGGTGGTCACCCTCGAATTGACCGTGCTGGCCATGGCGATCGCCGTGATACTCGGCACCGTGCTCGCGGTGATGCGGTTGTCACCGAATCCGGTACTGCGTGCCAGCGCGTGGCTGTATCTGTGGATTTTCCGTGGGACACCGGTTTTCGTGCAGTTGGTGCTGTGGGGTCTGGTGCCGTCGCTGTATCAGCGGATCGTGATCGGCATCCCGTTCGGACCGCAGTTCACGGAACTGGATGTGCAGAGTCTGCAGGCCGCTTTCGCGTTCGCGGTGATCGGTCTCGGGCTCAACGAGGCCGCTTATATGGCCGAAATCGTGCGTGCCGGAATCAATTCCGTTGGCGAGGGGCAGCGGGAAGCGTCGATCGCGCTCGGTATGTCCTGGTCGCAGACGATGCGCCGCACCGTGCTTCCGCAGGCGATGCGGGTGATCATCCCGCCCACCGGCAACGAACTCATCGGGATGCTGAAAACCACAGCGCTGGTCACCGCCATCCCGCTGAGCACCGACCTGTACGGGCGTGCGCGCGATATCTACGGCGTGAACTTCCTGCCCATTCCGCTGCTGCTGGTCACCGCTACCTGGTATCTGGCGATCACCAGCGTGCTGATGGTGGGGCAGTACTACCTGGAGCGGTACTACTCGAAGGGGTTGTCGCGGCAGCTCACCGCCGGGCAACTGCGGGAACTGGCCGAGGCCGAGAACGTGGAGAGGGCGAAGTGAACGAGCGCAGCGGTGCCGTGCCGATGATCGTGGCCGACCGGGTGTGCAAGAGTTTCGGCGCGTTGCCGGTGCTCAAAGGGGTGTCGCTCGAGGTCGGGCGTGGACAGGTGCTGTGTGTGATCGGTCCGTCGGGCTCGGGGAAATCCACTTTTCTGCGTTGTATCAACCATCTGGAACAGATCGATGCCGGACGCCTGTATGTCGATGGTGAACTGGTCGGCTACCGCGAGCGCAACGGCAAACTCTACGAACTGCACCCGCGGGATGCGGCCAGGCAGCGCCGGGAGATCGGGATGGTCTTCCAGCATTTCAACCTGTTCCCGCACCGCACCGCGCTGGCCAATATCGTCGAGGCACCCACTGTGGTCAACAAGGTCCGCCGGGCCGACGCGGTGGCCAGGGCGCAGCAGTTGCTGGATCGGGTGGGTCTGGTCGGCAAGGCGAACGCCTATCCTGCGCAGCTGTCCGGCGGACAGCAGCAGCGGGTCGCGATCGCACGCGCGCTGGCCATGGACCCGAAACTGATGCTGTTCGACGAACCGACGTCCGCCCTGGACCCCGAGCTGGTCGGGGAGGTGCTGACGGTGATGCGTGAACTCGCCGATTCCGGCATGACCATGGTCGTGGTCACTCACGAAATGGGTTTCGCGCGCGAGGTCGCCGACCAGCTGGTCTTCATGGATCGAGGGGTGGTCGTCGAAGCCGGTCCGCCCGCCGATCTGTTGTCGAATCCACGGCAGGACCGGACCAAGGCATTCCTGTCCCGGCTGCTGTAGCGGCTGGTCTCGGCACCGGCCCGTCATCTTTGTCCGGCCTGTTGGAGCAAGGCGAAACCGGGCCACGGGACATGGCCCGCTGAAACCACAGCATTCGCCTGACGAGCTGTCATGGACGTTCGGCCAGATGTCCGGGATTCTGAGGCACTTTGCTACCATGGTGATATCACTTTGATAGTTGGAGGAAGTTATGGAGCTTCGCGCCGCGGTCCGTACCAACGGATTCGTCGTCCTGTTCGCTTGGCTGGTGGTGACAGCTGCCGTCAGCGGCGCGGCGGCGGTGGGATTCATCGTCTGGACGCGCGACAGCAATAGTGCGGCGCTGGCCGTCGCGATCGTCGCCTGCGTTGTGCTGGCGCTGCTGTTGCTCGCGATCACCTGTCTGACCGTGATCAACCCGAACGAGGCCAAAGTGGTGCAGTTCTTCGGCCGCTACATCGGTTCGGTGAGCGATCCCGGCTTCTATGCCGTGCTGCCGCTGACCGACCGGCGCAGTATCTCGCTGCGGGTGCGCAACTTCGAAACGCAGAAGTTGAAGGTCAACGACGCCGACGGCAACCCCGTCGAAATCGCCGCGGTGGTGGTCTACCGCGTGGTCGACAGCTTCAAGGCAGCCTTCGCTGTCGACGACTACGAGGAGTACGTGGCGACGCAGTCCGAGGCGGCGGTTCGGCACCTCGCGACCAGTCACCCCTACGACGCGCACCAGCAGGGCCGAACCAGCCTGCGTGACGGCGCGGAAATCGCCGAAGAACTGACCGTCGAACTGCGTGAACGTACCGAGATGGCCGGTATCGAAGTGCTCGAGGCCCGCATCACCCACCTCGCTTACGCGCCCGAAATCGCCCAGGCCATGCTGGTGCGCCAGCAGGCCGCGCAGGTCGTTGCCGCCCGCACCCACATCGTGGAGGGCGCGGTCGGCATGGTCGGCTTGGCGCTGGAACGACTGTCCGAACAGGGAGTGGTGGAGTTGGACGAGGAGCGTAAAGCGACGATGGTGTCGAACCTGCTCGTCGTCCTCTGCGGCGACCGCCCCACCCAGCCGGTAGTCAACACCGGGTCCCTCTACTCCTGATTCGCGCCGATGGTCGAACGTAAAAAGGTGCTGCTCCGGCTGGACCCGGCCGTATACGAGGCCATCGCCAGATGGGCGAACGACGATCTGCGCAGCGTCAACGCGCAGATCGAGTTCGCCCTCCGGCGTGCCCTCGACCAGGCTGGTCGCCCACCGCGGCCCCGCACCGGCGGGGAAAGCAGCCAATGAGTCCATCGCTCGACCGAGTGCTGCCGTCATGGCGCTTGCGGCCGGGGCGCGCAGCCTCCCTGAGATACGGTGCGCGGAACAGCAGTGCTGATCGGCGCGCCGCCCGTGCCGGTGCCAACGACCATTGCAGTTCCCTGCGGTGGGAAGCGGCCATACTGTGCACAGCTTCGGTATCCCGAAGAGGAGATCACAAGTTTCCGTGAGGTCGCCATCGAAGAGTTCACCACTGACTTCGGTGGCTTGCGCCGTGCCGTCCCCCGGGCTGTATATCGGATGCCCTCCGCGTTTCCTTCCGCGCTGCTCGGCTCCGGTCGGCCGTTGACACTGCGTGGGGCCGGGCATTCCTGCCATGGGCAAACCGTCACCGACGGCGAGCTGCTCGTCACGTATGCGCCGGGTGCCGCCGCATCGCAGGTGCGGCTTCTCGGCGACGGACTGGTCGAGGTGCCAGCGGGGATGAGCTGGTACGGCTTGGAGCGCTACCTGAACCGTCGCGGCCTGGCCCTTCCGGTACTCACCGACTATCTGCACGTTTCGGTAGGCGGCACTCTCTCGGTGGGCGGCGTCGGTACCTACTCGGTGCGGTACGGTATGCAGGTCGATCAAGTGGAGCGAATTCAGCTGATCGACGGAACGGGTGCCAGCCGCTGGTGCTCGCGTAACGACCATCCCGAGCTGTTCCGGTTCGCGCTCGGCGGGCTCGGTACGGTCGGGTTGATCGAACGGGCAGTGCTGCGCACCGTCCCGTACCAACGCGAGACACATGTGCACCGAGTGCGACATGCCACACTCGCCGAACTCGCCGAGTACGCCGAACGGATCGCGCAGCGCGAGGACGTTGTCGCCTACTGGGCGGGGTTGCGTCGCGACAAGCTCTACTCGTTTATCGGCCTGGACGGCTCGGATCGGCGACGATGCAGCGAGGAGAACTGCACTTTCAGACTTGATCTACCCTTCATCGGGCAGCGGGAGAGCGGGCGGCCTGCCGGTCTACGCGTTGATCGGGTACGCCTGTGGAGCGATTATGTCGTACCCGCCGGGCGCCTCGCGCCGATGGTTGCGGCGGTCGAGCCCCTATTACAGCGTGCTCCCCTGAACCGGGTACGCCCGATTCTGTACTTTCTGATCATGCGCCGTCCGCCCGACGCAACCTCGTTCGCTTTCGCTCCGACCTCCGCTGCCCCTGTCTCGATCGGACTGGGCATCTATACCGGGGTCGAGCCGCACGACCAGGCCGCTGTCGCCGGTATCCGGGACGCATTTCGTGATCTTCTGGCGCGCTGTTGCGAACTGGGTGGGCGTCCTTACCTATACGGCAGTGTCGATCTCGATTCATCTCTGGCGGAGCGACTGTACGGAACCGATCTGGAACGGCTTGCGCAGTTGCGTTCCTCGTACCGGTTGGAACATGTCAATGCCCACCTCCCGCTCGCGCGAGCAGCCGTGCCCACCTGATCCCTGCCGAGCCAAGGACATCAGGCTGCCGAGCCCGTTTCCCCGCCTCGGCCTCGGTCGGCGGCAACCGCTTGTCTTCCGAAGACGGCTACCAAGCCGACCTGCGCGCTGCTCATACCGGTTTATGGGTAACGAAGATGGCCGTGCCGGGGAACAGTTGGCCGCGCAGCGGGCTCCACTGGCCCCATTCGCGGTCCAGCCATTCCGGCCAGTCCGGTTCGACGATGTCATCGAGGACCAGGCCGGCAGCGACGGCTTCGCGGACTCGGTCGCCGATGGTGCGGTGGTGCTCGACATACGTCGCCTCACCCGCGTCGTCGACCTCGATATAGGGAGTGCGGTCGAAGTACGGGATGGCGGCGGTGAGCCCATCGGGGCCGGGGTCGTCGGGAAAGATCCAGCGCATCGGATGGTTGACGGAGAATACCCAACGCCCGCCCGGGCGCAGCACCCGAGCTACTTCCCGCATCACGAGCGCGGAATCGGCGACGAACGGGATCGCCCCGAACGCCGAACACGCCAGATCGAACGATTCGTCCGGGAACGGCAGCGCTTCCGCGCCCGCCTGCACCAGCGGGACCAGGGGCCCGCCCCGCGCCATGGCCGCCACACCACGCTTCAGCATCCCCATCGACAGATCTAGTCCCACGGGTTGCGCGCCCTGCCCAGCCAGCCAGCGCGAGCACGGAGCCGAACCGCAGCCGATTTCCAGCACGCGTTTGCCCTCGATATCGCCGAGTAGCCGCATATCACCTTCGTGCAGGCCCTCAGGGCACCAGATGAACTCCCCGCCGGGAGAGTCGACGCCGAGGAAATCGGCGTGGGTGCGGTGGTATTGCTCGGCGTCGGCGTCCCACCACCGTCTGCTCGCTCGCTGGCTGTCGGCGCTGTCCAGCCGGTTGCGGGCCGGGCCTACAGTTCCGAGCAGCGCGTTTGCCTGAGCATGACGATCTTCCGACACGCAGCTACCTTATCGGCGCGCCGCCGGGACCGGTTTGCCCGGCTGGACAAAGGTCGCGTACGCTGAACCCGCGAGTGATCACTCACCGGCTCGTCCGGTGCCCGCAGAATACCGAAAGATCCATTGTCCGCAACCGACCACAATCCGTCCGGAGCAAACCGCCACATGCCCACCACTGTCACCTCGCCGCAGGTAGCCGTCAACGATATCGGCTCTGCCGAGGACTTCCTCGCCGCCATCGACGCCACGATCAAGTACTTCAACGACGGCGATATCGTCGAAGGAACCATCGTCAAAGTCGATCGCGACGAGGTTCTGCTCGACATCGGTTACAAGACCGAAGGCGTCATCCCTTCCCGCGAACTCTCCATCAAACACGATGTCGACCCCAACGAGGTCGTTTCCGTGGGCGACGAGGTGGAGGCCCTTGTTCTCACCAAGGAGGACAAAGAGGGCCGTCTGATCCTGTCGAAGAAGCGGGCGCAGTACGAGCGTGCGTGGGGCACCATCGAGGAGCTCAAGGAGAAGGACGAGGCGGTCCGCGGCACCGTCATCGAGGTAGTCAAGGGCGGTCTGATCCTCGATATCGGCCTGCGTGGCTTCCTGCCCGCCTCCCTGGTCGAGATGCGTCGCGTCCGCGATCTGCAGCCGTACGTCGGCAAGGAGATCGAGGCCAAGATCATCGAGCTGGACAAGAACCGCAACAACGTGGTCCTGTCCCGTCGCGCCTGGCTGGAGCAGACCCAGTCCGAGGTGCGCAGCGAGTTCCTGCACCAGCTGCAGAAGGGCCAGGTCCGCAAGGGTGTGGTCTCCTCCATCGTCAACTTCGGCGCTTTCGTCGACCTGGGCGGTGTCGACGGTCTGGTGCACGTCTCCGAGCTGTCCTGGAAGCACATCGACCACCCGTCCGAGGTTGTCGAGGTGGGCAACGAGGTCACCGTCGAGGTGCTCGACGTCGACCTGGACCGCGAGCGCGTTTCGCTGTCGCTCAAGGCCACCCAGGAAGATCCGTGGCGTCAGTTCGCCCGCACCCACGCGATCGGCCAGATCGTGCCGGGCAAGGTCACCAAGCTGGTTCCGTTCGGCGCCTTCGTCCGTGTCGAAGAGGGCATCGAGGGCTTGGTGCACATCTCCGAGCTGGCCGAGCGCCACGTCGAGGTCCCCGACCAGGTGGTTGCGGTCGGCGACGACGCGATGGTCAAGGTCATCGACATCGACCTGGAGCGTCGCCGGATCTCGCTGAGCCTCAAGCAGGCCAACGAGGACTACCACGCCGAATTCGATCCGTCGAAGTACGGTATGGCCGACAGCTACGACGAGCAGGGCAACTACATCTTCCCCGAGGGCTTCGATCCCGAGACCAACGAATGGCTCGAGGGCTTCGACAAGCAGCGCGAAGAGTGGGAAGGCCGCTACGCCGAGGCGGAGCGTCGCCACAAGATGCACACCGCGCAGATGGAGAAGATGGCGGCCGATGCCGCAGCCGAGGCTGCGACCGGCGGCGGCGCCTCCAACTACTCTTCCGAGAGCGGCGCCCAGGCTGCGGGCCAGGCCGAGTCGGGCGGCGGCTCGCTCGCCAGCGATGCCCAGCTTGCGGCACTGCGGGAGAAGCTCTCCGGGAACGCGTGAGCACCACGTAGACCCGAACAGCGGTAGACAGCCGAAGACCCCGGTCCGAGCATGGACCGGGGTCTTCGCGTTTCTCTAGGTGGCGGGCACGGCCTGTACTCGGCAGATACGGCTGTGGCCCAACCCGAGGGGCTGGGCCACGAACCGTGGAACGGATCAGCCTGCGGTGGCGGGCACCCAGCGGGTACGCAGCACGGCTGGACGTCTGCGCATGGCCGCGAAACTGTGCCGAGCCGGACTGATCAATGAGGTGAACCACGTGCGGCGATGCTCAGCTAGAGCTGCCGCGACGGCAGGGATCTCGAGGCAATGCACTCGCCCCGCCATACCCAGGCGGTGGCGACCCGTCTGGTTGTTTGTGCCCAATGGTCTTCCTTTGCTTTCCGGTATCGGCCTGGACGCCACGGCGAAGAATAGTCCAAACAACGTTGTTCGCCGCGTATTTTAAGCAGCAAATTACCCTGCGTGTCGAAAATTTCTTCCCCGAAAGTCGGGATCGACCGTAAATGTTGCGAAATGGTCTCGGCTGCGTCACGGAACGGGCAATTACTTCGGAGGGAGGTGAAATAGCCCGGCGCAGTGGGTATTCCAGATCGGATCTGGTATTCGTGGCAACAGATGGTTCGCTCGTTATTCGTTTACATCCTGCCGCGCCCGAAGCGATATATGCGCCCGACGCGCCGAAACGAGTTCCGCGCGGCGGAGCGCAAGGCACCAGGGCACCTCGGCGGCGGAACCACGACGGTGCGAGACTGGTCGGATGTTACGAATCGGCCTCACCGGAGGTATGGGCGCGGGAAAGTCGACAGTGGCTCGGATACTCGCCGAACACGGAGCGGTGATCATCGACTCGGACGTGATAGCCCGAGAGGTGGTTGCCCCGGGCACCGAGGGGCTGGCCGCCCTGGTCGACGCGTTCGGCGCCGATATCCTCGCCGCCGACGGCAGCCTGGACCGCCCCGCATTGGCGGCCAAGGCATTCGGCGACGACGAGTCACGCGCGCGACTCAATTCCATCACCCATCCGCTGGTCGGTAAACGCACTGCGGAACTGCTGGCCGCCGCTGCGCCGGACGCAATAGTCGTGCAGGATATCCCGCTGCTGGTGGAGAACGGCCTCGCGCCGCTGATGAATCTGGTGATCGTCGTCGATGTGGCCGCGGAAACTCGAATTCGACGGCTGGTGGAATTTCGCGGGGTTGCCGAAGCGGATGCTCGTGCCCGTATTTCCGCGCAAGCCACGGATGAACAGCGCCGCGCGGTAGCCGATGTGCTGCTGGACAACAACGGACCGGCCGGCGCGATCGAAGAGGCGGTTCATCGGCTGTGGGATGAGCGCCTGGTCCCGTTCGAAGCGAATCTGCGCGCGGGCCAGGTCGCGTCCACCGAATTCCGGGTCGTCGAACACGACCCGGACTGGGCGGTGCAGGCGCAGCGGCTGATCGCGCGGCTGTGGGTGGCCTGCGGGTCGGCGGCGCAGCGGATCGACCACATCGGTTCCACCGCGGTGCCGGGGCTGCCCGCCAAAGATGTGATCGATCTGCAGATCACCGTCGCCGACCTCGCTGCCGCCGACGGCCTACGCGAGGCGCTCGCCGCTGCCGGATTCCCGGTGCAGACACATATCTCCCACGACAACCCCACACCGACTGCCGAGGATCCGGCGGGCACGGATATCACGCGCTGGGCCAAGCGGGTGCACGCTAGTGCGGACCCGGGTCGTCCGGCGCGAGTGCATCTGCGGGTGGCGGGAACGCCGGGACAGGAGTTTGCGCTGGCGTTCCGTGACTGGCTCCGCGCGGATGCGGCAGCTCGTGCGGAGTACGCGGAAGTCAAACGGGAAGGGGAGAAGAAGGCCGCCGGGCTGACCGGTGACGCGGCGGTGGCAGCCTACCTGGAGATCAAGAAACCGTGGTTCGACTCGGTGTATCCGCGGGTTCTGCAGGCCCGGTCTGCGTTCGGTGCGCAAGAGTGAGGGCCTGAGCGGCCAGCGCCCGGCGGCGGCCTCACCGCCCCTGTCCACGCCAACAGCTCGTCGACATCATCCCCGCTGTACGGCAGCCTCCTGATCCGGTCTCCCCACGTCTAGAGCCAGGTCAGCGGCATGCCGAGGCTTTCGGTCCAGCGTTGGAAATCGTGTCCGTTGGCGGCGATACCGTCGATGGCCGCGGTAGCAGCGGCCACTGCGGCTTCGGCGGTTGTTGCGTCGATGAGGCCCGCGGTGTGGGCGGCGAGCAGTTCGTCGACGTCGAGCAGTTTCGTCTCGCGACCGGTGCGCACCACCAGATCGAGGTAGTGGTCCACCGAACGCCATTTCTTCGGCTCGATCTGGCGGAATTCGCCGATGTCGATGTAGTAGTCCTGGTCGCGCAGATGCGCCGGACGGAAATGGAACACCGTGGCGCGGATCGCCAGGCTCGGCAGCAGCCAGGACTCCAGGTAGTGGAATTCGGGGTGATCGGCGGTGCGCGCCATGTACAGGCCCCAGGGTTCGGTGTGGAAGCGTTCGACCGCGCGGATGAACCCCTTCGGATCGATATTGGTCAGCTCTGCCACATTGAAGTACTCCACCTTGGGCCGGTGGACGTCCACTGCTGGTGCCTGTGCCATGTCCACAGAATCTACCGGCCGCCGCGACCGGCCACGGCCCGTAACTTGTCGGTGACCGGGCCTACCCTGGTTGGCATGGCATTCGCAACCGAACTTCGTGCCAAGGCCGACGCCGCCGCAGCGCCCGCGAGCAGCGAGGCCGACGGCGAGACCCCGCTGGCCCGGTCGGAGTTCCGCCCTGTGGGCGAGATCGAACGCGCCGACGGCCGGTTCCAGGTGGTCAGCCCCTATCAGCCTGCGGGCGACCAGCCTGCCGCGATCGATGAACTGGAGCGGCGCCTCACCGCGGGTGAACCGGATGTGGTGCTGCTCGGCGCCACCGGTACCGGTAAATCCGCGACCACCGCCTGGCTGATCGAGCGGGTGCAGCGCCCCACCCTGGTGATGGCGCCGAACAAGACCCTCGCCGCGCAGCTGGCCAACGAACTGCGCGAGATGCTGCCCCATAACGCCGTCGAGTACTTCGTTTCCTACTACGACTACTACCAACCCGAGGCGTACATCGCGCAGACCGACACCTATATCGAGAAGGACAGCTCGATCAACGACGATGTCGAGCGCTTGCGCCATTCGGCCACCTCTAGCCTGCTGTCGCGGCGCGATGTGGTGGTGGTTGCGTCGGTCTCGTGCATCTACGGCCTCGGCACACCGCAGTCGTACCTGGACCGGTCGGTGCAGCTGCAGGTCGGCACCGAGGTGGACCGCGACGCCCTGCTGCGGCTGCTGGTCGACATCCAGTACACGCGCAACGATATGGCCTTCACCCGCGGATCGTTCCGGGTACGCGGCGACACCGTCGAGATCATCCCTTCCTACGAGGAACTGGCGGTGCGCATCGAATTCTTCGGCGACGAGATCGAGGCACTGTACTATCTGCATCCACTCACCGGTGACGTGGTTCGCCAGGTGGATATGCTGCGCATCTTCCCGGCCACGCACTATGTGGCCGGGCCGGAACGGATGGAGCGGGCGGTCCGCGATATCGAGGCCGAACTCGAAGAACGGCTGGCCGAGTTCGAACGCCAGGGCAAACTGCTGGAAGCGCAGCGACTGCGGATGCGCACCCAATACGACCTGGAGATGATTCGCCAGGTCGGGTTCTGCTCCGGTATCGAGAACTATTCGCGCCATATCGACGGCCGCGCTGCCGGGTCTGCGCCCGCCACGCTGCTGGACTATTTTCCCGACGATTTCCTGCTGGTCATCGACGAATCGCATGTCACGGTCCCGCAGATCGGCGGGATGTACGAAGGCGATATGTCGCGTAAACGCAATCTGGTGGAGTTCGGCTTCCGGTTACCGTCCGCGGTCGACAACCGGCCGCTGACCTGGGAGGAGTTCGCGGACCGGATCGGCCAGGCGGTGTACCTGTCGGCCACTCCGGGTCCGTACGAACTGGGCCGCACCGGCGGTGAGGTGGTCGAGCAGGTCATCCGCCCGACCGGGCTGGTCGATCCGAAGGTCATCGTCAAACCCACCAAGGGGCAGATCGACGACCTGGTGCACGAGGTCCGGCTGCGCACCGAACGCGACGAACGCGTCCTGGTCACCACACTGACCAAAAAGATGGCAGAGGACCTCACCGACTATCTGCTCGGGCTCGGCGTGCGGGTCCGGTACCTGCATTCGGAGATCGACACGCTGCGCCGGGTGGAGTTGCTGCGGCAGCTGCGGCTCGGCGAATACGACGTGCTGGTCGGTATCAACCTGCTGCGTGAAGGTCTCGACCTGCCGGAGGTATCGCTGGTCGCGATCCTCGACGCGGATAAGGAAGGGTTTCTGCGCAGCAGCACCAGCCTCATCCAGACCATCGGGCGCGCCGCCCGCAACGTGTCCGGGGAGGTGCACATGTACGCCGACAAGGTCACCGATTCGATGCGGCACGCCATCGAGGAGACCGAACGGCGCCGCGCCAAGCAGATCGCATACAACGAGGACATGGGCATCGACCCGCAACCGCTGCGCAAGAAGATCGCCGACATCCTCGACCAGGTGTATCAGGAGGCCGACGACGAGGTCCCGGTCGGCGGCTCCGGACGCAACACCAGCCGTGGCCGCCGCGCCCAGGGCGAACCGGGGCGGGCAGTGAGTGCGGGTGTGATCGAAGGCCGGGATATCTCCGCGATGCCGCGCGCCGAACTCGCCGATCTGGTGCAGGAGCTGACCGATCAGATGATGAACGCGGCGCGCGAGCTGCAGTTCGAGCTGGCCGGGCGGTTACGTGACGAGATCGCCGATCTGAAGAAGGAGCTGCGCGGTATGGACGCCGCGGGGTTGAGTTGAGCGGTCCCCGGATTGCCGCGCCCGCGCGGGGCACGGCAACCGGTCCGGGTGCGGTGTCAGGCTTGGGTCGCCATCCACTCGTTCGCCCGGCGTTCGGCCTCCTCCGGGGATACGTCCTCGACTCTGGTCATCACCACCCAGCGGTGTCCGAACGGATCGTGGACCGCGGCATAGCGGTCACCGGTGACGAAGGTCTGCGGGTCATCGGCGCTGCGCGCGCCGTGCTCGCGGGCTCGGGCCACCACAGCATCCACATCGGGGCAGTAGTGCACCACCGAGGTGTGCACCCATTCGCCGTTGGGGGCGAGCACCCCGTGATCGGGAACCGGCATGCCGACCTGGATTGTCGAGTCACCGATTTTCAGCTCGGCATGGGCGGGCTGTCCGTCGGGCAGGTCGTTGCGAGTGACCACTTCGGCGCCGAATACCGCGCGGTAGAAATCGATCGCTTTGTTGCCGTCACCGACAGCGAGGAAACAGGTGATCGAGTGGTAGCCATCGGGAATCGGGTTCACTGTGTCGGTCATGGCAACCACTGTTGTCGAAGGCGATCGCATGGTCTTGTAAGAAAGCGACACCGATGAGTTCGCGTGGCGATACGGCCCCGATCCTGCCGGCGTCCGAGCCGGTACCCGGCGACGACAAAGGCATCCTGCACCCGCGTGAACAGGCTCGCCACCGCACCCTGGTGCGGTTGCCCGCCGGGCCGGAAGTGGGCGTCTACGTCGAGTGGTATTGGTCGGTGCGCTGGGATCTGCGGGGCAGGCCACCGTATTACGCGCAGGTGCTGCCGTACCCGTGCGTCAACGTCACCTTCGAACAGACCTCGGCTCGTTCGGGCGCTTTCGTCAACGGAGTCTGCACCACGAAATATGTACGGGAATTAGCCGATTCCGGGGAAACATTCGGGGTGCGTTTCCGCGCGGGTGGTTTCGGCGCGTTCACCGGGCTGGACGTCGGATCCTTCCGCGACCGCGCGGTTCCGCTGGCCGAAGTCATGCCGGAATCCGGTGATCTGGCCGACCGCGTGCTGGCCGAGAGCGGCGATGCCGGTCGCCGCCGGGTGGTGGAGGAGTTCCTGTCGGCCCGCACGGTGGGCGAGGACCTCAATTATCGTCTGGTGCTGCGTATCGTCGAGACGATGGCGCGCGACGGGCAGCTGACCCGGGTGGATCAGGTGACCGAACGGTTCGGGGTCCCGACCCGGAGGTTGCAAAGACTTTTCCGGCGCTACATCGGGGCCGGACCGAAATGGGTGCTGCGCCGTTATCGCCTGCAGGACGGCGCCCATCTGCTCGCCCGCGGCCGCATCGAGGATCTCGCGGCGCTGGCGGCCGAACTCGGTTATTTCGATCAGGCCCATTTCACCCGGGAATTCACTGCGGAAGTCGGAATGGCTCCGCTGGAATATGCCAAGAGTTCGCTACGCTCGCGCGATGAGGTGACTTCGAAGGTCGTGAGCGGTTGAGCATTGTCCGAACCTGTCGACGACGGATAAGGGAGCAGGACATGGATATCGTGGTGCTGATCGGGCGGGTGCTGTTCGTGGTGCTGTTCGTGAGCTCGGCCATAGGGCATTTCAGCCAGACCGAGGCCATGACCGGATACGCCCGGAGCCAAGGGGTTCCCGCCCCGCGTATCGGCGTGCTGGCCTCAGGGGTGTTGATGGGGTTGGGCGCGTTGAGCATTCTGCTCGGCGTATGGGCCGACCTCGGCGCGCTGCTGCTGTTCATCATGTTGCTACCGAC
This sequence comes from Nocardia donostiensis, assembly GCF_002081715.1. Classification (GTDB taxonomy): domain Bacteria; phylum Actinomycetota; class Actinomycetes; order Mycobacteriales; family Mycobacteriaceae; genus Nocardia; species Nocardia donostiensis. The sequence continues at coordinate 86,047 of NZ_MUKP01000022.1, forward strand.
CGCGTTCTTCATGCACCGGTTCTGGGCGGCCGACGACCCGCAGACCGAACAGAACGAGATGATCCAGTTCAACAAGGATCTGGCATTGGCGGGGGCGTCGCTGATGCTGTTCGCGTTCTTCGCCCATACCGAGGAGCTCGGATTGACCCTGACCGGGCCGCTTTTCCATCTGTGATGTGCACAACGTACTCGCTGATATTCTGCGGTTCACATCGTCCCGGAAGGTGGTGAAACAATGGACATCATCGGCGCGATTCTCGGAATTTTCTGGGCGGGCTACCGGCCGTGGCCCTGAGTAATATCATCCGGTGGTCCGGGTCGCCCACTATGCGGCTGTTCAGTCCGGTGGCGCAGGCCCGGCCCCGTCCGCTCGGCATGGTGTGATGAATATCCCAGTGCTTCAACGGTGTTCGCCTGATGTTGTGCAACATCACAACGCTTCCGTTTCGGAATTGTATTCGCCCAGGTCGGCCCGGTCATAGTGGTGGGCGCCGGGTAAGGCAACGCCGGGGAATGCGGAAAGCTCCACGTGTGATGTATTGCGAATTCTGATAATTCCCGGCCGGGTTGCCGCTATGGTCGACGCAGCCGCCACGCCGGAGCCCGCTTCGCCGGGACGAGCCCGGCAGCGGGCGCTCGCAGACACCAGCACAGTTGGAGGAGAGATGACCGCCTACCGGACCATTGTCGTCGGTACCGATGGCTCGGACTCGTCGTATGTAGCCGTGGACAAAGCCGCCTCACTGGCCGCCACCGGTGCCACCCTGATCATCGCCTGTGCCTACTACCCGAGCACTGATCGTGATGTCGCCGCGGCCGCCGATGTGCTCAAAGACGAGGCCTATCAGGTTCGCGGTTCGGCCCCGACCAGCGAGATCCTGCGCACCGCCCGCGACCGTGCGGCCGCCGCAGGCGCCAAGGAGATCGTCGAACGCGCAGTCGTCGGTGAACCGGTGGAATCGCTGCTGAACCTGGTCAGGGAAACGCAGGCCGATCTGCTGGTGGTCGGCAACCGCGGACTCAACACGATCACCGGGCGGCTACTCGGTTCGGTGCCGTCGGATGTGGCGCGCAAATCGCGTTCGGATGTGCTGATCGTGCACACCGTTCGCTAGCGGACGCGTCCGGCGCCGGACCCGGCCGTTCGGGCCGGTGGATGCCCGTGAGCCCGTTGCGGCCCGGCAGCTATCACCAAGTGGCCGGGCCTTCGTCATGTCCGGGTCTAGTCGTCCGGGTCCTGCAGCGCTGCCAGCGCCTCGGGCAGCTCATCGCTGTGGACCACCGTGAGCCGCTGGGTCGCGCGGGTCAGCGCCACGTACAGATCATTGAGACCGCGCGGGGATTCGTTCAAGATGTGCTGCGGTTCCACCAGATACACCGCGTCGAACTCCAGGCCTTTGACCTCCGCCACCGTCAGCACCCGCACCGCTTCGGCCTCGAGGTCGGCCAGTTCGCCGATGAGGGCGTGTGGGGCGATGACCGCGGTGGTGCCGGGGCCGTGTTCGGCGCCGACCAACCCCGATACCTTCGCCGCCAGCTCGGCGCGTGCCACCCGGTGCGCGCGCGGCGGATGCCCTGATTCACGCACCGAACGCGGTACGTCGGCATCCGGATCGATGGCGGCGAGCACATCCGCGGCCAGCGTCATGATCTCGGCCGGCGTGCGGTAGTTGACGGTGAGTTCGGTCAGCTTCCAGCGGGCGGCCACATACGGTTCCAGTACCTCCTGCCAGGAGGAGGCGCCCGCCGGATCCCCGGTCTGTGTGACATCGCCGACCGCGGTGACCCACCGGTTCGGGATACGGCGCATCACCATGCGCCACGCCATCTCCGACAGTTCCTGTGCCTCGTCGACGATGACATGTCCGTAGGTCCAGGTGCGGTCGCCCGCCGCGCGTTCCGCGGTGGTCTGCTGGGTCCGCACCTGCTGACGTTCGGCAAGCTGACTGGCGTCGATGAGGTCGTAGGCCATCAGGATCTCCGGATCCAGATCGTCCTCGAGATCCTGCGGCGCCGACCCGGTCAGGATGTCCAGCGCATCCTGCGCTTCGGCGAGCTGGGCGCGCCAGCGACGGCGGGCGCGTTCCCGCTCCTCGGCGTCGTCGACACCGAGAAGTTCGGCCAATTCGTCGAGCAGCGGCGCGTCAGCGGCGCTGAACTCGCCGTTGTCCGGGCGCAGCAGTTCGGCCCGGTCCGCCGGGTCCAGTTTCGGCGCCGCACGGCCGAGCCGTTCTGGGTCGGCGAACAGGTCGGCGAGCACCTGCTGCGGCGACAGAATCGGCCACAGTTCGCCGATCGCGCGCTGGATCTGCGGATCGCCGCGCATTTCGTCGCTGATCTCCGACAGGTCCGCAGCACTGAGCAGACTTGCGCCGCCTGCCGGGTCGGCGCCCATGGTCTGGGCCAGCTGATCGGTGAGCGCGTCGATGACGCTAGAGGCGAAAATCGGGCGGGCCAGGTTGTGCGGGCGCCGCGATGACCTGGCCCGGCCGCGTGCCCGGGTCGCGACCTTGCGGTCCAGGATCAGCGGGTAGCTGTCGAAGCTCAGCTGAATCGGTTCGCTCGGCACCTCTTGCCGGTCGCGCACCGCCTTCTTGAGCATATCGATCACCTCGAGCGACCCTTTGATCTCACCCGCCCGCAGCGAATCGGTCCGGGTGGCTTTCATCCCCGGATACAGATCGCCGATCGTCGACAGCAGCACACCGGTTTCGCCGAGCGACGGCAGCACCTGGCCGATGTAATCGAGGAAGGTGGCGTTCGGGCCGATGATCAGCACACCGCTTTTCGCCAGCTGCTGGCGGTAGGTGTAGAGCAGGTAGGCCGCCCGGTGCAATGCGACGGCGGTTTTCCCGGTGCCCGGGCCCCCCTGGACCACCAGCACGCTCTTGTGCTCGGCGCGGATGATCGCGTCCTGCTCGCTCTGGATGGTTTCGACGATGTCGGTCATATGACCGGTGCGTGCCGCGTTGAGCGCCGCGAGCAGCGCGCTTTCACTGCCGACGCCGCCGTCGGCCGCGGTTACTCCGGCGTGCCGGGCCGCGTCGAGGTCGAGATATTCGTCGTTGAGTGCGGTGACCCGCCGGTTGCGGGAGCGGATATGGCGGCGGCGCAGCACCCCGTCCGGTGCGGCGGTGGTGGCCAGATAGAACGGGCGGGCCAGCGGGGCGCGCCAGTCCAGCAGCAGCGGTTCGTAGTCGTTGTCTTCGTCGAGGATGCCGAGCCTGCCGATATAGCGGTGCTCCGGCCCGTCTTCGCCGTCGACCAGATCGATGCGGCCGAAACACAGCCCGTGTTCGGCGGCGTCGTATTTGGCCAGGTCCTCGGTGTAGAGCGCGGTGAACGATTCGCGTTCGCTGCGGGCCTGCGGGGTGCCGCCCGATTCCAGCAGCACGGTGCGCAGCCGGTTCTGCGCATACGAGCGCATCCCGTCGAGGCGGTCGTAGAGTACCGACAGGTAGGCCTGCTCCTGTGCGGCGTCATCGATCGGTTCGGTCGCCCGTGCCGCGCCGTCATCGGGAACACGGTCGGGGGCAGGGCGGTCCTGTGTGAGGCGGTCGGGCAAAACGGACTCCTTGTCACCCCGGTGGGCCGGGCACGACAGGGCCCGGGAAGGTTGAGCGGACGGAATCGTCTAGTTTACTGCGCTTACAGCGTGCGCGCCGTCATCGCAGCGCTACACCGGGCGGGGATCAGGAGGCGTGCGTGGTGTCCGGCAGGTGGCCGGGACCGTTCATATCCTCCGGAGGTGCGGGCGGTTTGGCCTGGTACATCGCCAGATCCGCATCGTGCACCACCGCTTCCGGGGTGCGGATGTCACCGGGAGCGATTTCGGTCACCCCGACGGAGGCGCCGACCTCGACGCGATGGCCGCGGGCGACGATCGGCTCGGACATGATCGAGCGCAATCGGGCTATAAGCGTCTCCAGGTCGGCACTGCGGCCGTGCCCGGACAGCAGCACCAGGAACTCGTCACCGCCGAAGCGGCCGACGACGTCCTCGGCGCGCAACGCCCGCTGTAGTCGTTGCGCCACGATCTGCAATACGTTGTCGCCGATGGCATGGCCGAGGCTGTCGTTGATCGTTTTGAAGTTGTCCAGGTCGACGAACATGACTGTGGTCACCGGCTGCTCCGCGCTGGCGGCCAGCGCGCGCGTCAGCTGCGACAGGATCAAGGACCGGTTGGCCAGCCCGGTCAGCGGATCGTGGGTGGCCTGGTATTCGAGCTGGCGGCGGTTGTCCCGGAATTCGGTGATATCGGCGAACGACACCACCGCCGCAGACCGAGGTTCACCGGGGTTGAGCATTCGGCTCGACGCCGACAACCAGCGTCGCTGCCCGTCCGGGCGGTCGATACCCAAGACGAATCCGAGGACGGGCTCGCCGGTGGCCAGGGTGCGGGCCACCGGATACTGTGCGGGTGGCATCGGCCGGGCATTGGCGTCCAACAGCGCTCCCGGCAGCCGGGTGATCGGGGTGCCGAGCAGATCGTCGCGGCCCTCCAACCCCAGAATGCGCCGCCCCGCCGGGTTGATCGATTCGACCCGCCTATCGGCGTCGATCACCATCACGCCCTCCTCCAACTGGGAGACCACGGAGGCGAAGAACTGTTCGGCGCGGTGCTGGGCGGTCTCGGCAGCGCGGTGGGCGGTGAGATCGTGTAGCAGCACCTGGTGTGCCAGCTCCCCGTGCCAGGAAGTCAGCACCGACCACACCTTCACCGGCACCGAGATGCCATCGAACCGGACCAGGGTCAGTTCGGTAGTCACAGACGCCGCGTGCTCGGTGAAGAGCTCGACGACATTCTCCTGCACGGCGGCCACCGAATCCGGGTGCATGAAACGGGTGATCGGCTCGCCGAGCAGTTCCTCGGCATCAGAGGCGGCAACCAGTTGCACGGCGGCGCGGTTGACGTAGACGATGATGCCGTGCTCGAGCATGAGCATGGCGTCGGGGGCGTGTTCGACCAAGTAGTGATACCGCTGCACCAACTGTTCAGCGGTGGGGGACGTTTCCCGGTTGTCTTTTCGCACTCGACACCCCGATCGTCGACCGATCTGGCTGGTCTGGCTGATCTGGATACGGAAACACGGATCGTCCTGGTGCCGGTGTACCCCGAGCACCCGTCACGCATCCTGCTGTGTTCACGCCGCGGGCACTGCTGTCGTTTCGTCCCGGTGAGCACGCCGACACGGTCCTTTCGATCGGCAGGCCGAGCGCCTTCGGATCTGCCGGGATCCGGGACCGAGTGATCCTTGTGAAGTCCGGTTCCGGCATCGATCATAAGGCCACACCGGTCCCTGATGGCGTACATAGCGCAAGCGGTGGGCTGTCGAACCGCCCGGCTACCGGCCGCCGAACCCGAGCCGCGACTCGCCTGGTCCGGTGCACTCCCTGCCGACGCGAGCCACCGTGACCGAACCGATCACTCGGTGCGAGGGGCACATCGTGCCCATGTCGACCACGGACGCGACCAACTCGACGTGCTGGGGTTTACGCCGCTTATCTGTTCGCCGCTGCCGATACACCATGGCCGAAAGCCTGGTGGCGGACGTCTGCTGTACCGCCGCTACGACGACCGGGACCGATCACCCCGTCCGAGTCCCCAGACCGGAGTGACGGTGGTGAGCGACACTGCCCACGCCCGGCTGGGGCTGGCCTACTCTGAGAAGGACGCCTATCGATCCGGCGCCCGCCGTGCCCCCGCAGCCGGATACCGACTTTCGGCAGGCCGCGGCTGCTCCGTCCGCGCTCACATGTCGCCGGTGAGTATTCGCCCGCCCAAACATGTCGGTGGGTCGGCCTAGCATCACCGCGGGGTGTAGTGGGCCGGTTCCGAAACCGGTCATCGTGGCCGATAGCACGGCAGATGACCCGGTCGACCGGCTCGGCCCGCCCACCGACGTCGACCGGCGCAGCGGCCGGCCCGCGTCGGCAGGATCGATGAACGAACAAGAAAACGAGAAGGGACCGACCTGGTGGCCGAACGCCTCACTGTGCGCGGAGCTCGAGAGCACAACCTCAAGGGGGTCGACCTCGATCTGCCCCGCGACAGTCTCATCGTGTTCACCGGGCTGTCCGGCTCCGGCAAATCCAGCCTGGCCTTCGATACGATCTTCGCCGAAGGCCAGCGCCGGTACGTGGAATCGCTGTCGGCATATGCCCGCCAGTTCCTCGGGCAGATGGACAAACCCGATGTCGACTTCATCGAGGGCCTGTCGCCCGCGGTGTCGATCGACCAGAAATCGACCAACCGCAACCCGCGCTCCACGGTCGGCACCATCACCGAGGTCTACGACTATCTGCGCCTGCTCTACGCCCGCGCAGGCACCCCGCACTGCCCGGTCTGCGGTGAACTGATCGCCAAGCAGACCCCGCAGCAGATCGTCGACCAGGTGCTCGCCATGGAGGAGGGTATCCGGTTCCAGGTGCTCGCCCCGGTGGTGCGTACCCGCAAAGGCGAATTCGTCGACCTGTTCGACCAGCTCAACAGCCAGGGCTACGCCCGAGTCCGGGTCGACGGCGTGGTGCACCCGCTCACCAACCCGCCGAAGCTGAAGAAACAGGAGAAACACGATGTCGAGGTGGTGATCGACCGTCTCGCCGTGAAACCGGGCGCCAAACAACGGCTCACCGATTCGATCGAAACCGCGCTGCGCCTCGCCGACGGCATCGTCGTGCTCGACTTCGTCGACCGCGACGAACACGCCCACGACCGGGAACGCCGTTTCTCCGAACGGCTGGCGTGCCCGAACGGGCACGCCCTCGATATCGAAGATCTGGAACCGCGTTCGTTCTCGTTCAACTCACCCTACGGCGCCTGCCCGGACTGCACGGGGCTGGGCATCCGCAAGGAAGTGGACCCGGAACTGGTGGTCCCCGACCCGGAGCTGAGTCTGGCCGAGGGTGCGGTGGCGCCGTGGTCCCGCGGCCAGAGCGCGGAATATTTCACCCGGCTGCTGTCGGGTCTGGCCGAGGCGATCGGCTTCTCCATGGACACCCCCTGGCAGGACCTGCCGCCGCGCGCGCGTAAAGCAGTGCTGGAAGGCAGCTCCGATCAGGTGCACATCTCCTACACCAACCGGTACGGGCGTAAACGCTCGTACTACGCCGATTTCGAGGGCGTTATGCCGTTCCTGCAGCGGCGGCTGGACACCACCGAATCCGAGCAGATGAAAGAGCACTACGAGGGCTATATGCGCGATATCGCGTGCCCCGTATGCAACGGCGCCCGGCTGCGCCCGGAAATCCTGGCCGTCACCCTCGCCGCGGGGCCCGAACGCAAATCCATTGCCGAGGTCAGCGACCTGTCCATCAGCGAATGCTCACGGTTCCTGAACGAGCTGACGCTGGGGGAGCGGGAGGCGGCCATCGCCGGGCAGGTGCTCAAGGAGGTGCAGGCGCGGCTGGGTTTCCTGCTCGACGTCGGTCTGGAATACCTGACGCTGTCGCGGGCCGCCGCCACCCTGTCCGGTGGTGAGGCGCAGCGGATCCGGCTCGCAACCCAGATCGGATCCGGGCTGGTCGGCGTGCTGTATGTGCTGGACGAACCGTCCATCGGCTTGCACCAGCGCGATAACCGCAGGCTCATCGAAACGCTGACCCGGCTCAAGAATCTCGGCAACACCCTGATCGTGGTCGAACACGACGAAGACACCATCCGCGCCTCGGACTGGGTGGTCGATATCGGCCCGCTGGCGGGTGAGCACGGCGGGCAGGTCGTGCACAGCGGTCCGTATCGGGAACTACTCACCGACCCGAATTCGCTGACCGGTGCCTACCTGGCGGGCCGGGAACGGATCGAGGTGCCTGCGATGCGCAGGCCGGTCAGCAAGAAGCGCCGCCTCACGGTTGTCGGCGCGAACGAGCACAACCTCGCGGGTATCGACGTCGCATTCCCCCTCGGTGTGCTGACCGCCGTCACCGGTGTCTCGGGATCCGGGAAGTCGACGCTGGTCAACGACATCCTGGCCACCGTGCTGGCCAACAAACTCAACGGCGCACGGCAGGTTCCCGGCAGGCACACCCGCGTGAACGGCCTCGACCAGCTGGACAAGCTCGTGCGGGTCGACCAGTCCCCGATCGGCCGCACCCCGCGCTCCAATCCGGCCACCTACACCGGGGTGTTCGACAAGATCCGCACCTTGTTCGCGGCGACGACCGAGGCGAAGGTGCGTGGTTACCAGCCCGGTAGGTTCTCGTTCAATGTCAAGGGCGGCCGCTGCGAGGCGTGCTCCGGCGACGGCACCTTGAAGATCGAAATGAACTTCCTGCCGGATGTGTACGTGCCGTGCGAGGTGTGCCACGGCGCCCGCTACAACCGGGAAACCCTGGAGGTGCACTACAAGGGCAAGACCATCGCCGAGGTGCTGGATATGCCCATCGACGAGGCCGCCGAATTCTTCCGCCCGGTCACCTCCATCCACCGCTACCTGCAAACCCTGGTCGATGTCGGGCTCGGGTACGTGCGGCTCGGGCAGAGCGCACCGACACTGTCCGGCGGTGAGGCCCAGCGCGTGAAACTGGCCGCCGAACTGCAGAAACGCTCCAACGGCCGCACCGTCTACATCCTCGACGAGCCGACCACCGGCCTGCATTTCGAGGACATCCGCAAACTGCTGAAAGTGATCAACGGGCTGGTCGACAAGGGCAATACGGTGATCGTCATCGAACACAACCTCGACGTCATCAAGACATCGGACTGGGTGATCGATATGGGTCCGGAAGGCGGCTCGGGCGGCGGCACCGTCGTCGCGGAAGGCACCCCGGAGGATGTCGCCGAGGTCGCAGGCAGCTACACCGGCCAGTTCCTGAAGGAAGTACTCGCCCAGCCCGCCGCCACCGCTCCCACGCCCCGTGACGACACGCCGGCGCCGAAGCAGGCGACACGCACACCGGCGGCCGCGGAAGCCGCAGGCAGCGACGCGGCGTCGAAGAAGACCGCCACCAAGGCCGCGGCGAAGAAGGCACCGGCTGAACAAACCGCGAAACGGCTCGCGCGCAAAGCCGCGGCATTGCGCTGAACGGACGCGAACCACGCGACGGTCGGACGCAGTGGCTGCTCGCCACCGGCGGAACGGGCAGGTGCGGAAGGCCCTCGCCACCAGGCCCGCCGCTGGATGGCGGTCGGAGTGCTCGGGTTCCGGGTTCTCTGCCGACCCACCCCTGCCTCGGTGCTGTACCGAGGCAGGGGCCACCGCGCAGCTCGGTCGCCCGAGTAACGCCGGTTCCAACGTTGACGGCTCGTGCCACGCGCGAGCTGTCGTGGCTCATCGTCGAAGGACCATGCGTGGCTTCGGCGCCGGGGTGCCCTGTTCTTCTCAGACGTCGGCCCCGCAGTGTCCACCGCTGTGGAGCGTGGCGTCCGGCTCGCCGTCGAACCTCGGAGCCCGCGCGTGGCCGCCCCGCATCGAGGCAGTATCGGCTATGCGGCGCAATGGGACGGACCGCTCCTTTGCCGGGCTTCGGGTCAGCGGTTGGCGACAGTGTGGATCAGCTCGGCCAGTTCCTTCGGCCGCGACCACATCGGCCAGTGGCCGGTGGGCAGGTCGAGGTATTCGGCGTCGATATACGCCAGTTCGGCGAACATCGGCACCTCGCCCGCGTCGCGCAGGGCGCGGACAGTGTCGGCGGTGAAGCTGCTGCAGATCACGGTGGTCGGGATCGCACGGCGGGCGCCACGGTCGCTCAACCGCAGCGGCGCGGCGGCGACAGCGGCAGGCTCGGACACCGCGCGTTCCCGGAACCTCGCCAGCATCCGTTCGTCCAATCCGGCCAGGCTGCTGCCGTCGGCCTCCAGTGCGGGCCACTCCGGCAGCGGGAACTCGCGGGCCGCGAGATCGAGGTCGGAATTGAGCACGAACCCGTTGGGCAGCGGCGCACTGTCGACGTAGATGGCTCTGGTGAAACGCTCAGGGGCCAGGTCGGTGGCGAGATAGGCCGCCGCACCTCCACCGGAATGGGAAACCAGCACGGTGTCGCCCGGCCCCATAACCTCGGCAGCATCGATGATGGCCTGCGCCTGCTGTTCCAGAGTCGCGGCGAGCCGATCGTTGTCAGTGGGATCGAGTCCGGGCAGGGTCAACGCCTGCACCTCGTTGCCGTACCCGCGCAATTCAGCCGCGACCTCGTCCCACGCCCATGCGCCGAGCCAGAAACCAGGAACCAAGAGCAACCGTGTCATGTGCAGAGCATCGCACGTGGCACCGACAATGTGGCGCCGCCGGATGCCCTCAGTAGACCGGGCCGGTGTACTTCTCGCCCGGTCCCTTGCCCGGTTCGTCGGGGTGCGCCGAGCTCTCCCGGAACGCTCGCTGCAGCGATTGCAGCCCCTCGCGCAGCGGACCGGCGTGCGGGCCGAGGTATTCGACGGAGGCCGTGATCAGTCCGGCCAGCGCGGTGATCAGCCGCCGCGCCTCGTCGAGGTCGCGGCTCTGACTGGTTTCCGGGTCGGCGTCGGCCAAGCCCAGTTTCTCCGCGGCGGAACTCATCAGCATCACGGCGGCCCGGCTGATCACCTCCACCGCAGGGATATCGGCGAGCTCGCGCACGGAACTGTCGGGCTGTTCGTTCATGCACCTCAGGCTAGAGCCAGGCCCGCGCGACGTTCACCCGGCCACCGCGCGCAGCATCCGCAGCTGGCCGATCTCGGCGGCGTTCTTCATCAGCTCGGCATTCACCCAGGCCGCCAGATGTGCCACCGTGAGCCCGGCCTCGGCAGGCCACGGGTACGCCGACGGTGCGTCCAGCTCGGCGTCGCCGAGTTCGTCGAGCACACCCAGCCATGCGGTGCGCATCGCGCTCAGCCGGGCCACGGCCGAGGCTGCATCACCCGGCCAGAACACCTCGGTGCGATCGGGCAGCGGGTTCCCATGAGCGTGTTCGAGCGCCGAACTCCACCACCAGTCGATATGCCAGGTGAGCCAGCCGATGGTCGGTACCGGGATCGGGTCGGGTTCGGTGTCGGCCCAGTCCGGCCGCCATGTCCCGTCGGGGTGGGGGTGCACCGTCCAGACCGAGGTCGCCGGTTCCCAGCGGGCGTCGTCGTCGGTGAGGGCGTCGAAATGCAGCTGCGACAGCGACCAGGTCAGGTCGAACTGCCAGCGCAGCAGGTCACGGCGGTGTGTCACCGTGCAGACGGTGCCAGGTTCACGGGGGTGCGGCAATCGGATATCGGCCCGGCACCAGCTCACGGTCGTTCGGCGAGAGCCGGGGTGAATGCTAAACTATTCGCTGACGACCGTCCCGGGTGAACCCGGGACCGACAAGTGGAGCCCGACTCCCACCGTTGCCGGCGAGTATTCGCACTGGTCAAACGGTCCGGTCGCCCGCTGTAACGGCGGGTTCCCGACCCGAAGCGATTCGGGGGCGGGGTCCCGGGTCTTTCGATCCGTGACGACCGGTCGACATCGGGCCCCGTAGCGAAATACCGCAACGGGGCTTTCGTGTTGAACAAGGGGTTGCCATTGCGTGCGGTCGTCGGACGACACCGCTAGACCTAGGAGGCCCCATCAGCACTGAGACCCGCATCAACGATCGCATCCGCGTTCCCGAAGTCCGGCTCATCGGACCGGGCGGGGAGCAGGTTGGGATCGTGCGTGTTGAAGATGCACTACGCGTCGCACTCGAAGCCGACCTCGACCTGGTCGAGGTGGCCCCGGACGCCCGTCCGCCGGTCTGCAAGATCATGGACTACGGCAAGTTCAAATACGAGACTGCGCAAAAGGCGCGCGAATCCCGTAAGAACCAGGTCCAGACCGTGATCAAGGAGCAGAAGCTCCGTCCCAAGATCGACGACCACGACTACGAGACCAAGAAGCGCAATGTGGTGCGCTTCCTCGAAGCCGGATCCAAGGTCAAGGTCACGATCATGTTCCGTGGGCGCGAACAGTCCAGGCCCGAGCTCGGCTTCCGGCTGCTGCAGCGGCTGGCCTCCGACGTCGCGGAATTGGGTTTCGTCGAGACCTCGGCCAAGCAGGACGGCCGCAACATGACGATGGTCCTCGCCCCGCACAAGGGCGCGAAGACGCGGGCAAAGGCACAGCAGGAATCCGTCGCCCGGCCGCAGTCCGGCGGCACGGCGCAGCCGAACCCGCAGTAACACCGGTCAGAACACTCCGCTCGCGCCGCGCGCGGGCACGAGACAGATTGAGGAATCCATGCCGAAGATGAAGAGCCACAGCGGCGCTTCGAAACGATTCAAGGTGACCGGCAAGGGCAAGCTGCGTCGTCAGCAGGCCAACCGCCGCCACCTGTTCGAGCACAAGCCCTCCCGCCGGACTCGTCGTCTGGAAGGCACGGAGGCCGTTTCGGTCGCCGATGTCCCTCGCGTGAAGAAGCTGCTGGGTATCTGATACCCCTCCCGGCATCGCGATCGACGCATCGGACGCCGACAACCGACCCCCTCGGGCGCGGTCTGCGCCCCTAGATTCGAACA
>NZ_MUKP01000023.1 GCF_002081715.1 Nocardia donostiensis
GTCCGGGGGGCGGTACCGGCCGGGCCTTCCGGACCAGGCGTGCTCGGGCTGCCTCCTCCCGAGCACGCGGTCGTCACCGCTGCCAGCACCGCGAACAGGACGAAAGGCGTCTTCCGCATGAGGTCGACGGTAATCCTCGCGGGCCAATGCGAGAACACCGGTACGCGGCTGCCCCGGGAGTAACCTGAAAATCGCCCGGAGAACCGGCCAGGAGACCCATCAGGAGGCCACCGTGCCCTGCGATCTGATGCTCATCGCCTACGACGGATCCGAGAGCGCGAAGCGAGCCGTCGACTATGCGGGCCGGTTCCTGAGCGCGAACCGCGCCATCGTGCTGACCGCCTGGGAGCCGATGGTCCGCCAGACAGCTCGACTGGCCGGCCTTTCCGGGGTGATGCAACCGGAGTGGGTGCCGGACGAGCAGATCGAAGATGTCGCCTACGTCTCGGCCAGGGAAATCAACAAAGAAGGCGTCCATCTGGCCATGCTCGCCGGTATCGACGCCGAACCACGCACCACCGAATGCACCTCCACCATCTGGAACGCCATCGTCGACTGTGCGGACGAACTCGACGTCGACATCATCGTCGCAGGCACCCGCGGCGCCACCGGTATCCGCGCCCTACTGCACAGCAGCGTCGCCGATGCCGTCCTCAAACACTGCCACCGCCCGGTCTTCCTCGTACCCCCCGCCACGTAACCCCGAGCCGCAGCCCGAACACGCACAGGCATATCACCGCCCGGCACGATCACATCACGCCCACGCTGCGCCGCCAGCACCGCGTGAGGACAGCTAACGAGCCAGATAGTCCGCTGCCACACGATGGGCACCGTTGAGCGGAAGAACTGCCGAACCGCGCTGAGGCAGAGCCTGAGCACCCGCCTCCGTCAGGCCACTCTCGCCACGCCGAACACCCGAGATTTCCACTTCGTCCGCTCTCATCCAGCGCTTCCGGCACTCCCCAACCTCGCCCGGTCTACGACCCCGCTCTCGTTCCAGCCCCCTCAGCGCACGCCCGATAGCTCCCCAGGGGACAAGACCTGAACCAACCGCCCCTGTTCACACCCGACCAGCCCCGCCCGGTTTGCGGCCCGGCTCGCGTTTCAGCCCTCGCAGCGCACGCGCCGAAGGCGCAAGTCGCGAGGGCTGAAACGCGAGCCACCAGGGGGCCGCAAACCCCCCGCGCCGGGGGCGCGGCCATGTCACAGCCAAAATTACAGCGTGTTCTTACTGGCTCGTGCGGACAGTGTGGTTCGAGGTCAGGGGATTCGGCAGGTGTTCGATGATCCTCGGCGGGCTGCGGCGGCGTTGCGGGAGGGTTCGGTGTCTGCCGTGGTGGGGGCGTTGCCTTTCGATTGGCGTCGGTCTGCGGCGCTGGTCGAGCCGGAGCAGGTGGAGCATATTGCTGGTGCGTGGCGGCCAGCTGCGTTGCCGGAGCTGCCCGCCGTGCGGGTGGTTTGTGAACTGCCCGGCCCGGATGAACATATCGCTCGAGTGTCGGGGCTGGTGGAATTGCTCAACGATCCGGGACAGCCCTTGCGCAAGGTTGTCGCGGCTCGTTCGGTGGTGGCCGAAGCGGACGATCCGTTGGATCCGGAAGTTGCCGCCGCATATCTGCTGTCCAGGCATCCGCGTGCGAATGTTTTCGCGGTGGACTTGACCGCGGCGGGGAGGCCGGGCGAGTCACTTGTCGGTGCCAGCCCTGAGGTGCTGGTGGCCCGTGCGGGCGGTACGGTGACGCTGCATCCGCTGGCGGGTACCTTGCCCCGGCTGGCCGATCCGGACGACGACGCAGCCCAAGCCGAGAAGTTGGCAGCCAGTACCAAGAACCTGGACGAGCACGCGTTCGTCATCGACTGGATCCGAGAACGTCTCGGTCCGGTTTGTTCCCGGTTGTCGATCCCGCAGCGGCCGGAGCTGGTCAGTACGCAGGATGTCTGGCATCTGGCCACCCCGATCCGTGGGGTGCTGCGGGATCGTGCTGTCAGCGCCCTCGACTTGGCGCTGCTGCTGCATCCCACGCCCGCGGTCTGCGGGACTCCCACCGCGGTGGCGCTGGACACCATCACCGCGATGGAAGAGGATCGTGGGTTCTACGGCGGGGCTGTCGGCTGGTGCGACGGCGCTGGTGACGGCGTGTGGGTGGTGGCGATTCGCAGTGCTGAGTTGAGTGCCGACAGGTGTTCGCTGCGTGCATTCGCGGGGGGCGGGATCGTCGCGGCGTCGGATCCGCGGGCGGAATTGGACGAGACGACCGCGAAGCTGCGGACGTTGCTCGGCAGCCTGCATTGTTCGATCCCGTCGGCCTGACCGGGAGGTTTTCCTGATGCGACATAGTGAACGACGGCCTATTCATACCGATGTGGGTGCACTGCTGCTAGGTTGGCCGGGAATCTGAAGCCTGCATCGACGTATTGGAGTTCCGCGATGAAGTTTGCTGTTCCTGGTGTTGCGAGTGCGGTTGGCGGCGCCGTGCTCGGCGCGATCGCGGTGTTCGTTATCACGGCGTCCCTGCAGCAGAACACGCGTCCGGATATCGACCGCAGCGGCGACGCCGATTCCTCGCTGCTCAACAGCGTCGAGTACGGCAGCCGCTGATCCACGCCCCGATCCACCCGGACTGTCCGCGCCCGCGCTTGCAGGCGCGGATAACGAGTAACTGATCACGGTGCCCGAGGAACGTTCCACTCCAGCCGGTCTACCGAGCGAGGGCAGGCACGGGGCGCCCCCGCAAACCAACGGCGGCTTCCGACCTGGTTCGGCGGGGGCAGCGGGCACCGCACCGGACCGGCCACACGCGCCTTCACAGGGAGCCGACGCGCACTCAGGTGAACAGCCGCCCCCTCGGCACGAGCCGAACGCGGGGCCCGAACAAGTCTCGAAACCGGCTTCCCGCGGCACGCACACAACTACGTCACGGGGAAGCACTGCCGAATCAGGCACCGCTCCGCTGGGCAGGGCATGGGTCGCCGGTTCCGTTCTGGTCGCCTTCCTCCTCACTTTTCTGCAGGCACCCGGGCTGACAGTCGCCGACACCAAATACGATCTCACCGAAAACCCGCTCGGCTTCCTGGCGCGCGCAGCGCACTTGTGGAGCAGCCAAGCTCCGATGGGGCAGGTGCAGAACCAGGCATACGGGTACTTTTTCCCGCACGGCGCCTTCTTTTCCCTCGGGAACCTGCTGGGCCTCCCCGGCTGGGTGACCCAGCGGATCTGGTGGGCGTTGCTGCTGCTGGCCGGGTTCTGGGGGATTGTCAAACTGTGCGAAACCCTCGGCATCGGCAGCCGGGGCTCGCGGGTTGTCGCGGGCGTCGCCTACGCGCTGTCGCCACGGGTGCTGACCACGCTCGGCTCGATCTCGTCGGAAACGCTGCCGATGATGCTGGCGCCCTGGGTGCTGCTGGCCCCGGTCGCGCTCGCCACCGCCTATCCCACCTATCGCAGCCGACGCGGCGGAGCTCGCTCCCCTGCGGGCAGCGCGGTGGCGGTGGCGTTGATGGGCGCGGTGAACGCGGTCGCCACCGTGGCCGCGTTCCTGCCCGCCCTGCTGTGGTGGGCGTCGTATCGACCGAACCGCGAATGGTGGCGGTTCACCAGGGCGTGGGTGCCGCTGCTTGTGTTGGCCACCTGCTGGTGGGCGGTTCCGTTGCTGCTGCTCGGACGGGTGAGCCCGCCGTTCCTCGACTACATCGAATCGTCCGGAGTTACCACGCAGTGGGCTTCCCTGGCCGAGGTGCTGCGCGGCACCGATAGTTGGACGCCGTTCGTCTCGCCGGAACGGATCGCGGGAGCTGTGCTGGTCACCCAGCCCGCGGCGGTGCTCGCAACCGGGCTGATCGCGGCGGCGGGCATGGCGGGCCTGGCCATGCGGTCCATGCCGGGCCGGGGGCGGCTGGCGCTGATCCTGTGTGTCGGTCTGGTCGGGATCTGCGCGGGATATGTGGGGCAGTTGGGGGGGCCGTTCGCCGAATCGGTGCGCGTTTTCCTGGATTCCAGCGGAGCGCCGCTGCGCAATGTGCACAAACTCGAGCCGCTGATCCGTATCCCGCTCGTGCTCGGGCTGGCACATCTGCTGGCGCGGGTCCCGCTGCCTGCCTCCGTGCCGCTGCCGCAGTGGCGGTCGGCGTTCGCCCATCCCGAACGCGACCGCAAGGTGGCCGTCGCCGCCGTGCTCCTGACCGCGCTCGCGCTGTCCACCGCATTGGCCTGGACCGGGAAACTTGCTCCGCGCGGCGCCTATGACCGTGTACCCGTCTACTGGCAGCAGACCGCGGACTGGTTGCGTGACCATGCAGGCGACACCCGCGCGCTGGTGGTGCCAGGCGCGCCGTTCGGCAGTCAGGTGTGGGGCCTGACCCGCGACGAGCCGTTGCAGGCATTGGCGAGCACGCCGTGGGCGGTGCGCGACGCCGTGCCGTTGAACCCGCCCGGCACCATCCGCGCAATGGATTCGGCGCAGCGATTGATCGCCGACGGCAGGCCGTCGGACGGGCTGGCACCGGCGCTGGCCGGGCAGGGCATCGGTGTGCTGGTGTTGCGCAACGACCTGGACCCGGAAACCTCGCGCTCCACTCGGCCGATGTTGGCCCATCAGGCTCTCGACAATTCACCCGGGCTGCGCAAAGTGGCCGAGTTCGGCGGGCCGATCGAACCGAGTGTTATCGCCGAGGATCTGGTCGCCGACGCCGATCTGCGGCCTGCGTATCCGGCGGTGGAGATCTACCGTGTCGAAGCACCTACCCCCGGCGACCCGGCGCAGGTGCACAGCGGGACCGGCGCGCCCGAATCCTTCCCCGGCGCCTACACCGCCCCGCTGGACTCCGTTCCGGTGGTGCAGGGCGGCCCGGAAGTGCTGGAACGCCTGCATCGCGACCCGCGCACCTCCCACGAACCCACCCTGCTCGCCGCCGATGCCGCTGCGGCCGGGTTGCCGACCGGACCCGTAACGGTCACCGATACCCCGATGGACCGGGAAACCGACTTCGGCAAGGTGGACAACCACAATTCGGCGCTGCGCGCCCCCGACGATGCCCGCCGCACCCATAACCTGGTACCCGATTACGCCGTTCCCGGCGCCGAACTCGTACGCGGCGAATGGTCGGGGGCAACGATCACCGCGTCCAGTTCGTCGTCCGACGCCACCCAGATCGGCGGTGTCGCTCCAGGTAATTCGACGGCAGCTGCGGTCGACGGCGACCCGGCGACCAGCTGGATCAGCAACGGCGGCCAACGCGCACTCGGCCAATGGCTGCGACTCGACCTGGACCGGCCGCTCAGTTCCGGACTGCTGCGCCTGACCACCAGCCCCGCCGCCATCGGCGACCCGATCAAATGGGTCGAGGTGCGCACCGCCAACGGCAGTGTCTCCACCAGGATCAGTGAACCCGGCGAGTCTGTGTCGGTGTCGCTGCCTGCCGGTTCGACCGACTGGGTCACCATCACCGCGATACGCACCGAACGCGGCACCCGCGGCGGCCAATTCGGGATCAGCGAACTGAGCCTGCACGACTACACCGTGCGCGATATGCCCGTACAGGTCGATATCCGGCACCGCACCGTCGTGCCACCGCCGCCGCAGGGTGCACCGGTGCGCGCCTGGGATCTGGGTCAGGAATTCCCCGGCCGCAGCGCCTGTTTCGACGCCCCCGACCGGGTGCGCTGCGGTAAGGGCCTGGCGCTGGCCCCGGAGGAGCTCGGGCCGTTCCAACGCACCCTGACCGTGCCCGATCCCGTCACGGTGACGCCGGAGCTGACTGTGCGCACCAGGCAGGGGCCCGCGTTGGAAGCCCTGCTCACCGACCACAGCCGTCCCGCCGCGCGCGGCGCGTCCGATGTCGGCGAGCTGCGCGGTTCCGCGTTCGCCGCCACCGATGGCGATCCGCGCACCAGCTGGACCGCGCCGGAGGACACGGTGCGCGATCTGACCGGCGACAAACCGACCCTCGCCATCGAACTGCCGGAGCCTGCGCTGGTCGACGGGCTAGAGTTGACACCGTCACTGGGTAAGTTGCCCGCCGCGCCGACCCTGGTCGCGGTGAACCTGGGCGACGGACCGCAGGTACGCGCGCTCGACGACCCGCATGCGGTGTCGCGACTGTCGCTGCACCCCACGATGACCGACCGGATCGAACTCACTGTCCTGGGCTGGCGTCCGGTGCTGGACCGCACGGCGCTCGGCTACAACCAGCCCCAACCCGCCGGGCTCGCCGAAGTGACTGTGCTCGGGCCCGGCTATCCGGCTCCCGCCCCACCCGACCGGCTGATCACCATCGGCTGCGACGCCGGGCCGACCATCGCGGTGGGCGGGCGGGTCATCCGCACCAGTGTCACCGCGACGGCCGAGGAACTGCGCACCGGTGCCCCCGTGCCTGCCCGTGCCTGCGCCGATCTCGGCCCGGCCCCAACCGACGAGACGGGACCGCAGCCGACGGGGCCGACCGGCGCAGCCGACGACAGCGTCCCGGTCGACCTGCCCGCCGGGCGGGTGGATGTACTCGTCGCGCCGTCAGAGCTGTTCTTCGTCGACCGGTTGCGGCTGCAGAACACCGCCGACCTGCCTGCCCCCCAGCAGCCGGACGGCTCTCGCCTGCTCGTACTGCCGCTCAGCACCAATATCGGCTGGCACGCCGAAACCGCGGACGGGCGAACACTGGAGCCCGTGGTGGTCGACGGCTGGCAGCAGGGTTGGCTGCTACCGCCCGGCGTCACCGAACCGGTAACCGTCTCGTTCCCGATCGACCGCTGGTACCGGCTCGCGATCTTCGGCGGCCTGTTGCTGCTGCTACCGCTGATCGCCTTGGCTATCCCTCGCCGCGGAAATCCCGTCCAGGCCGGGCCCGCGCCGGTGACCTGGGGCAGCCGCTGGCTCGGCGCGCTCGGCATCGCCGCCGCGGCCGGTCTCATCGCAGGCCCGGTCGGTATTGCGCTCATGGGCGCGGGGCTTGCGGCGCTGCGTTTCGTTGCGCGTATCCCGCGCACCGCATTGGTGGTGGTCGCCGGAGCAGGTACCGCGTTGTCGGCAGCCGCACTGTCCACCGGGCCGTGGCGGGCGCCGGGCAGTTATATGGGCGACTCACTGTGGGCGCAGGTGCCCGCGTTGATCGCCGTCATTGCCGTCGGGCTGGCCGTGCTACCGCGCCGCCGCTGAACACGCCTGAGCTGCGGGCTAGTCATCGGGTTCGGAGGCGACGAGACCGACGAACCGGCCACCGTCGAAAACGCGGCTTCCCGGCCGGCTCCGCAACGGTGATGGCCGACGGCGACGCCGCGAACATGCTGCCTGCAAACGCAGACCTCGGTCCCCGCGGGAGCCGTCCGCCCAAGGCCGGACGAATCAGTGCTGCCGGGGCCGGTCGAACTTGCGGGCGAACCGCCGGCACGGCTCCTCGATAAGCGCATAGCTGGCGGCGGCGATGGGCAGCGTGAAGGCTACGGTCAACACCAGTACTTTCAGGAAATTGCCGTGGAACGGCAGGATCCCGAACACCGGGAACATCACCGACAACACCGCAAGATGCCAGATGAAGATGCCGTAGGACCAGCGTCCGATCGCCAATGCCACCGGTGATTCCAGCCAGCGGTGCGGTTTACCTGAGCCACCCAGCACCAGCGGCGCGAGCAGCGCGAAACCGATGATCGCGCCGAGCCCCATCTTCGCCACGTACTGCCACGGCTGTGCCCTGGTCAGCCCGGCCACCCCACCCAGGTCGGTCGACGAGACCAAGAACGCAACCACCGCGATACTCCACATCAGCGGTTGATTGCCGAGTATCCGCCGCCAGCGGGTGGGGCCTTCACCGGTAAAAATCAGCTCGGCCAGCAACATTCCGCCCGCGAACCACGGCAGATAACCGGGCAGCCAGTTGTCGGAATGGATCGCTTCGGGCGTGGGCACCGGAATCAGATTCCAGCTCAACCACGCCAACCCGAATATGAGCACCGCCGGTACCCGGGCGCTCGCCCTGCCGCCCCGCAACCACACCATCGCGAACGCCAGCAACGGCAACACCAGATAGAAGGCCACCTCCACCGAGAGGCTCCACATCTGGGTGAGGCCATCGGTCAGTGTCAAAGGGATGAATACCTGCAGCAGCGCCAGATTGGACAGCCATACCTGGAAACCGGCGGTATCGGCCGCGGTCGGCAACAGGATCAGCACCGCGCACACCACCACCCAGTACGCGGGCAGAATCCGGGCCGCGCGGTGACGCAGGTAGTAGCCGAGCTTCGGGGCGGTTCCTGCGTCGCGCGCGGCCGCCGCATGCGGGCGCCACAGCAGGAACCCGGACAGCGCGAAGAACACCGCGACCGCCATATCGAACCGTTCCAGCATGCGGCCGATCACCGGGACCCCGGTCGTACCGGTCTGGAACGCGACATGGGTCAACAGCACACCGAGCGCAGCCATCCCACGCATTCCCTCCAGCGCGGGCAGGAACGCCCGCGGCCGGATCGGGGCGGTGGTCAGTGCGGCCGGGGCGCCGGGAGTGGCGGCCGCAGCCGTGGTCGGAGTCGCGGTCATCGGGTCCAGTCTTGCACTCGTCCCCGCACAAAAAGGGCACCGGATCACGTCATGAGGAACCGTCGTTTCACTTTTAGAGTTAGACTCGGGCGATTTTCCGGTCGATTCCGGCCTCACCGAGGCGTGGTGTGCCACCAGGCTGTTAGTGTCGGGGCTCACGGTGCCGCGGGCTGCCCGCCGCACCCGCGGAACGACCTGTGCTCTACGACGAGGAGACTTTGCATGGCACTGAGTGCCGGTACCAGAAGGACGGTTGCCTGCCTGCTCGTGGGCCTCGGCGCGTTGCTGATCGTCGCCGCGCTGATGATCCCCACCTACACGATCAGCAAAATGGCGAAGACTCCTCTCGACCTCGAGATCACCACGGTGGCAACCAATAAGGAAGGCGAGGACAGTCTCGTTCTCGACTCCAAGTCACTGACCTCGCCGGAGGGGTCGGCGAAGGTCGACACCGATGTTCCGCTGGTCTTCCAGCGCTTCGTGACCGTGGAGGAGCCCTCCGACGCCGAGAAAATGACCATCCAGGCCGGAACCACGCTGCGCCGCATCGACAAGCAGGGCGACACCGGCCTGCTGACGGCGGAAATCGACCGCGTCACCATCGACCGTAAGACGGGCATGCCGGTCGACGAGTCCCCGAACGGCTCCATCTCCATGACGGTGAACCGCAAGGGCGAAAGCGTCGCCGAGCCGCTGCACCGGGAGGGCCTGCAGTACCGCTTCCCGATCGGGACCGAGAAGAAGGACTACCCGTACTTCGACCGGACCGCGCGCGCGACCTACCCGATCGAGTTCGTCGAAGAGACCGAGATCCAGGGCACCCCGGTTTACCACTTCCGGCAGGAGGTGCCGGTCACCAACTTGTGGGAGGTCGTGCAGGCGCCCACGCACCGGCTGACTCTGCCTGCCGCCAAGTGGGGCGTCGAAGGCGGTGACGAGGACGTCACCATGACTCGCTGGTACACCAATGTCCGTGACGTGTGGGTGGAGCCGCAGACCGGCACCGTTGTCGACGGCGGCGAGCAGATTCACCTCTACTACGCTCGCAACGGCGAAAAGCCCGAGGTCACGGCGCTGAAAGCGAACCTGGTTTTCGATGAGAACACCATCGAATCGCAGCTGGCCATCGCCAAGGACAATATCGACACCCTGTCGCTGTTCGGCCGGACCGTGCCGATCATCCTCGGCATCGTCGGTGTGCTCGCGCTGATCGCGGGCATCGCGCTCGGCATCCGCGGCAGCGGAACTCCCGCCCCGGCAGGCCGCGGCAGCACACCGTCCACGCGCCCCGGCGGTTCCGCCAGGACGCAGACCGGCCCCCGCCGCGGTGACGCGAACGCGGATGCGCCGACGGAGACGATCAAGCTCCCGAAGCAACCCTGATCCGCTCGCCGCACGCGAGTAGCAACCAGCGAGTTCGGCTCCCCGGTGATCGCCGGGGAGCCGAACTCTTTTCCGGGCAGCGCAGCCCACACCGAGCTTCTTCAGCCGTGAGCGCGACCGATCACAGCTGAGCAGGGAACGACACCTACCGGTTTCGCGAATCCTGGGTGGGTATCAGCCTCGAGTCCCAACGATCCACCGAGACACCGTGAACCTTGCGCGAGCCGGCACCCCCGGTAACCCACCCAGGCACCGCGTACCTTGCGCGGGCATCAAAACCCAGCCACCCATCGAGATACCGTGAAGGCCCTGCAGACATCAGGTCCGGCAAATCATTGCCGGACCATGGCGTGGGCGATGGGATTCATCCGGGCAATCCGGTGATCGACTTTTGCCTGGTCACGGCGGCGGCGCGGACGACGATCGCGGCGACAAGGATCGTGGTGACGGCGGCGACCGAGGCGGCGGTGCCGATCAGGGACGGGATGCTGCGCGCGACGGTCAGCATGAGGGTGACCTCCACGAACAAGCCGGTCCAGGCGAGCCAGGCCAGGGCGGTGCGGTCGACCGCGATGGCGGACAGCAGTGCCCCCTGCAGCACCGCGAGTACCGCGCCGTGCAGCGCGAACAGCCAGAGTAGTCCCTGGACCGGCGCATAGTCCTGCCCCGCGAACAGGGGCGCCAAGGGTGCAGCGACGGCGGCGCCTGCCACCGCGAGCACCCCGATCCCCGACAGCACCCCCAACGCCGACCGGATCGCACCCGCTGACGACGCCGGTTGGGCCATCCTGGGGTACAGCACAACCCCCACCGCCTGCGGCAGCCAGAACGCGATCTTCGCAGCGATCGTCCCGAGCGCGTACCGGCTCGCGTCGGCCTCGTCCAGCACGATCCGCACCACGATCAGATCCGCCGACGACAACGCCATCAACGCCGCCTGCACCTGGGCCGCCAGCAATACAGCGAACACCCCCGAGAAACCGGCGCCGATTTCGGTGCGCCGGAGCTCCCCGGCCCCGCCCGGATCACCGGGGGTGACGGTACGCGCGGGGTCAGGGCTCAGCCCCGCAGCACCCCCGACGGGGCTCGGATCGAACATCTCTGGCCCGGATTCGCCCCCCGTATCATCTCTGCGCGGCCCGTCGGCATCCGACGGCACACCGATATCCGGATGTTCACCCGCGCAGGCAGCACCTGCCGCCGCGTCTTCCGGTGCACCGCTATCGATACATGCGGTGAAGCCTCGACTGCCCGATGTCAGCTCGGTGGACGAACCGGCGACCCGCCGCGCGACGAGCGCCGCGCCCGCGATCCCCGCCGCGGCCGCCCACAGCGCCGGAGCCGCCCCACCACCGAGGGCGAGCACAGCGAGCGCCGGAGCGACGCGGGCCACACCTGCCGTGCCCAAGACGATGGCGAGCCCGCGGAACCGGCGGCCCCCCTGCAATACGCCCTGTTCCCCGGACAGCACCACCAGCGCAGGCGCGGCTGCCAAGGCCGCAGCACAGGCCGCCGGTCCCACATCGAGCACCACGGTCACCAGCGGGATCAACACGGCCGCGACCGCGGCCACGATCAACGCGCACCGCAGGCCGAGGCCGCGTAACGCTGCCGGGCTCGCACCATGCACCAGTTCCCGGGCGACGACGTTCTGCAGGGCCAGCGCGGGCACCGCGCACAGCAGCTGCACCGCAAGCAGGCTCGCGAACTCGCTGTATCCTGCGACGCCGAGCCAGCGTCCGGCGAGCAGTTGCAGCAGGTATCCGGCGACGTTCGCGGTCATCGCGCCCGCCGTCACCAAGGTCAGGTCCGCCACAACGGGCAGGCGACGAACAGCAGGCACGTCCGCCATAGTTCCACCTCGGCAGCCGCACACGCAGGTCCGCCCCCGGCTGGACACACCGGAACGTAGGGTGCACAGACGTGAGCGTGCGTGGTACGGGCCCGTCCGGCCGGAGGTGGACATGGATACCGGCCGGTTACAGCGCGCTGCTTACGCTGCTCATCACCGCGCCGCTGCTCGCTCCCGGCTATCTGCTGCTCCGTGACGCGGTCAGCACACCACGCTCCTATCCGACCGATACCGCCCTTGGGCTCGGTGACGCGGCGCCACGCGCTGTACCGCAGGACGCCCTGCTGGCCGCGCTGTCCCCGCTCGTGGACGGTGGTGTGCTGGTGAAGGCGATACTGCTGACCGCGCTGTGGGCGGCGGGTTACGGCGCTGCGGTGCTGGCCCGGGAGCTGCTTCGCGCCCCGCTCGCTGCTCAACTTGTCGCCACCACCGTCGCGCTGTGGAACCCCTATATCGCCGAACGGCTGCTACAGGGCCACTGGAGTCTGCTCACCGGCTATGCCGCGCTGCCGTGGACCGCGCTCGCCGCGACCCGACTGCGGGAGCGGCGGCCGGGAGCGGCGGCGGCGCTGGCGGGGTGTTTCGCGGCGGCGGGGCTGACGCCGACTGGTGCGCTGCTGGCCGGGGTGCTCGCGCTGGCTTTGGTCGGCAGGCGGGCATTCGCGGTGGCGGCGGCGCTGCTGGTCGCAGCCTGCGCGCCGTGGCTGATCGCCACCGCCGTGTCGGGTGTGGGCGCCGAACCCTCTGATCCCGCCGGTATCACAGCATTCGCCGCACGCGCTGAACCGGGCCTGGCCACGATCGGCAGTCTCGCCGGTTTGGGCGGTATCTGGAACGCCGACGCGGTCCCCGTTTCCCGAACCACCCTGCTCGCAACAGCCGCAACGGCCCTGCTGTTGCTGATCGTCGGGCTCGGAGTACGCGCCGTGGCAACCGGAGACGCCGATGCCGTGCATACCCGAACCCGCCGTACCCTGCTGCTCATCGCCGCAATCGCGATCATGTTCCCCGCCTTCGGTGCCACCGCCTGGGGGACCGCCGCCCTGGAGTGGTTGGTTGTGCACATACCGGGCGCGGGTCTGCTCCGCGACACCCAGAAGTACGTTGCCCTGGCCATGCCCGCCTACGCCCTGTGCGCGGCAGCCGCTTGCCGCACCCTCGCTTCTTGGCTCGATACCCACCGCCCGCTGCTCAACGAAGCCGACGCTCCCGCCCGCAACGCCACCCCCACAGCCCGTATCGATACGAACCCCGCCGTAAACGATCCCGGCACCGGCACCGACCCACGCCGTGCGGAGACACAGCACACCACCAGCGCACATCACGACGGCAGCAGCCAACCGATCACCGATGGCACCGATACGGCGAGCCGGCCGCTTCGCGCTGACTGTGCGGGTGCCGGTCCAGACGACGAGCAGAGCGCCTGTTCGGCGGGAACGGGCACCTCCTGCGCGGGAGCGGCTGGTTCGGGTTCTGGCGGCGGTGCTCTCGTCGGGATAGCGGTCGTGCTGATCGCGCTGTTGGTGGTGCCGCTGCTCGATCTGGCGTGGGGGGTGGGTGGTCAGGTGCGGGCGGTGCGTTATCCGGGCGCGTGGCAGGAGGTTGTCGAACGAATCGACGGGCCGGGCGATATCGCGGTGCTGCCGGGCGGGATGTTCCGGAAATTCCCGTATTCAGGTGTCGCGCCGGTGCTCGACCCGGCCCCGCGCATGCTGCCGCGGGATGTGCTGCAGACCGGGGAGCTTCCGGTGCGTGGGCGCATAGTCAATGGTGAGGGTGCCCGCGCAGGCAGGGTGGAGGATCTGTTGCTTGCCGGTGGCCCGGCCGATGAACTGGCCCGGCTCGGCGTCGGCTGGGTACTGGTGGAACGCACCACGCCGGGACCGCTCGGCGACGCCGAGCGCACCCTCGCCCAGCTCGAACCGGTGCACACCACCTCGGAGCTGGCGCTGTACCGCGTTCCCGGGGTCGTCTCCCGGCCTTCCGCCCAGCATCGTCTGCTCGTCATCGCGGCCCATCTGCTGTGGGGAGTGCTGCTGCTCGCACCGGCCCTGACCCTGATCCACCGCAGACAGAGCGGAATTCGCTGAAGGGGGACGGCCGGTCGAACGGAAAGGGTTGCCCGATCGCAGGTGAACCGCGGCCCGGGTACGCCGCTATATCCCCGGCGCGATGAGCCCGCTGATGTGCTCACCGTTCGCGGCTGCGTCCAGGACCTGGTGCACACCGGAAGCAGTGTGCTCCCAAGAGAATTCGCGGGCGCGGGAACGCGCCTTTTCGCCCATGATGGCGCGGCCGGCCGAATCGTCGAGCAGTTCGCCGACGGTGACGGCGAGTTGATCGACATCGTCGACGAGCGCTCCGGTGACGCCGTCGATGATGGAGTCGGTGAGACCGCGGGAAGAGCGGTAGCCGACGGTCGGGACACCGTGCTGGGCGGCCTCGATCACGGCGAGACCCCAGCCTTCCTTACGCGACGGCAGTACATGCACCCAGGCGCGGGCGAGGAGTTCGTGTTTGCGCTGCTCACCGACATATCCGTGGAAGGTCACCGCGTCGGCGATACCGAGCGTGCGGGCCTCTGCTTTCAGGTTGTCGGCCCACCAGCCGTCACCGATCACGTCGAGGCGCAGCCCGGGGATACGGTGGCGCAGCCGGGCGACGGCGGTCAGCGCGTCTTCGATCTGCTTGTGCGGGACCAGCCGCGAGAGCACCACGATGCGTGGTTCGGCGGTACGGTCTTCGGTGGAACCGGTCGGCGCGCCTGCCGGGACCGGTTCGGCCCCGTTACGCACAACCGCGATGCGGGAACGGTCGACGCCGAGGGTGGCCAGCTCCTCCGCGGACGGCAGCGAAACGGTCAGGTACTGGTTGTGCCGGTGCACCCGGGGTGACAGGCGCGATTCGATCCACCAGCCGATCTGCCCGACCAGCTTGCCCGCCACCGGCCACTGCTCACGGTGCCCGTGATGCACCAGCACCACCGACGGTGCGGCGGACACCGCCCTGGCGAAGAAGGGGATGCCGTTCTGCGTATCGATCACCACGTCCGGCCGCACCCCGCGCAGCGAACCGATACCGAGTCGTCCGAGCGCGATCGCCGCAAGCGCTCGCGGGTACACCGAGTACCGGCCGCCGGCGCGGCTGATATCGATACCGTCCACGCGCTCACGTTTGGCCGCACCCGGGTAGTGCGCCGTGCGCAGCGTCACTTTGATGCCCTGCGCGGCGAGCTGAGCCCCCACCTGCTCCAGATACCGTTCGCTGCCGCCGCCCTGCGGGTGCCCGGTGTCACGCCAGCAGAGCAGTAGGACTTCGCGCACGGTAGGGCTTCTCCGGTCGTCGGGCCCGCGTCGGGACGTGTACATCGCGGTACACCCTAACCCGCTCACCCGTCCAACACGGTGACTACCGGCTGCTTCGGCCGCTGACCGGCCGTGACACGTCACACTTCTCGTCTTCAGCTGGCGGCTTCGTGCATTTCCGGTGCCGATCACCCAGTACCCGCAGGATGCGACCGCACCGGCGCTCGGCGTGTCCGGCGGCGGGACGCGCCGAGTGCGAGAGGGATCGGTTCGGCGAGTTATGCGAGACTCGGCGCCGTGCTCAGAGCGGATGGATCGTCAGTGGACCAGTTGGCGCCCGACAGCGCGTACTCGGGCGTTTCCGGGGGGCGAGCCGGATCGGGGCCCCGGAACGCAACCGAGGTACCGGACCCGCACACGACCGATTCACCGATCACGGCAGACCAGAAGATCCCGGAGCGAGCTGCCGCCGACCGGAAGCACTCGGATACGAGCGCCGCCCGATGGTGGCCCCGGGCTCGGTTTTCGCGACGCGCGACCTTGCGGCGGTCGCTGCGTCTGCTGGGAAGTTTCCGATACGAGCAGACCGATCCGGCCGTGTTCTACGGCGGACTGGCGCGCGACAGCGCGGAAATGCTCAGCGACTTCTACACAGAGGTCACCGGCCGCGGACTCGACGGGGTGACCGTGCTGGATGTGGGTGGCGGCCCTGGTTATTTCGCCGACGAGTTCGCGGCCGCGGGCGCACGCTATATCCCGGTGGAGCCGGACCCCTCGGAGCTGCATGCCGCGGGACTGTCGGTGCCGGGGGCGGTGCGTGGGTCCGGGATGGCGTTGCCGTTCCGTGACAACGCCGTGGACATCTGCTTTTCGTCCAATGTGGCCGAGCATGTGCCGCAGCCGTGGACGATGGCCGACGAGATGGTGCGGGTTACTCGACCCGGTGGTCTGATCGTGCTGTCGTACACGGTGTGGCTCGGCCCGTTCGGGGGTCACGAAACGGGACCGTGGCATTACTTGGGCGGCGACTACGCGGCGCGCAGATATCGGCGCAAGCACGGACGGGAGCCGAAGAACCGGTTCGGGGTGTCGATGTTCGCGGTCCGCGCTGCCGACGGCCTGCGGTGGGCCGAGCGGACTCCCGCGCGGGTGCATACGGTGTTCCCGCGTTATCACCCGCGTTGGGCCTGGTGGCTGGTTCGCGTTCCCGTGATCCGTGAGCTACTGGTCAGCAATCTTGTTGTGGTTGCCGTCAAGCCTTAGCGGTGTCAGCGCGCGAGCCGGGCGAGCCAGCTGTCCCTGGTGAGCGCCCGCTGCTTCTGCCACGGTGATTCCTGAATGGCCAGACCGACCGTCTCCAGGGCGGTCAGGCCGACCAAGTCGGCTAGATTCCGCACTATCGCAACGGCTTCGGCGGCCTGCATAGCGGCCGTGGCCTGCTCGATGGTCAGGGTCCGGCCGGGTAGGAACGACACCACCCAACCACCACTGCCGACAGATTTCGCTTGATGCTCGGTCTGGTCGCTGGTCATCAACGACCGGCCGATCACTTGCACCGCCATGAACGCCTCTTCCAATCGCGGTTTCGGTTCGATGGAGCGAGCGAGCTGAATTGCAGCTACAAGCATCCCCTGTTCAGCAACCGAACGCAATAGTGCGTTCGACGAAAAGCGAACCGAGAGGTCGGGATTCAGACTGGTCAAGTGATATGAAGGCCGGTAACTGAAACGTGTTACAGACAACCGGTCGGCAAAACTGTAACGTGTTCTCATGCATTACGACAGCCTGTTCATCGGCGGCCGTTGGACCGCGCCCGCCACCAACGAGCGCATCCAGGTCATCTCACCGGCCACGATCGACACGGTGGGCAGCGTGCCCGCGGTCGATCGCGCCGATGTCGATGCCGCGGTCGCGGCCGCCCGCACGGCCTTCGATTCCGGCCCGTGGCCGTCCACCCCGCCGGAGGAACGCGCACAGGTCCTCACCCGCATCGCCCGCCTCATCGAAGAACGCTCCGCCGATCTGATGGCGACACTGACCGCGGAAATGGGCGCGCCGAGCATGTTCGCCGCCACACTGAACCAGATCCCCGCGGTCGCCGCCCTCGACTATTACGCAGGCCTGGCAAAAACCTTCCACTGGAACGAAACTCGCGTCGGCACCTTCGGCACCACCCGGGTATCGCGCGAACCGCTCGGCGTCGTCGCCGCGGTCACCGCATGGAACGTGCCACTTTTCCTCGCCGTCAACAAACTCGCGCCCGCCCTGCTGGCCGGGTGTTCAGTGGTGCTCAAACCGTCACCGCTGACACCGCTGACCACCAATAAACTCGCCGATATCTGCACCGAGGCCGGGCTTCCCGAAGGCGTGCTCTCCGTACTTCCCGCCGAGGCAGCCGTCGCCGAATACCTGGTCACGCACCCAGGTGTCGACAAATTGACCTTCACCGGCAGCACCGCCGTCGGCAGGCGGATCGGTGCGCTGGCCACCGAACAGCTCAAGAGCGTTTCGCTGGAACTCGGCGGTAAATCGGCGGCGATCGCTTTGCCCGATATGGATATCGCGGCAAGCATCCCCACACTCGCTTTCTCCGCATTGATGAACAGCGGTCAGGGTTGTGTCGCGCAGACTCGGATCCTGGCCCCGCGCAGTCACTACAGCGAAATACTCGACGCCCTCGTCGAGCATGTGCGCACCATGAAAACCGGTGATCCCACCGATCCTTCGGTGCAACTCGGCCCGCTCATCTCCGAACAGCAGCGCGAGCGGGTCGAGGGGTATATCGCGAAGGGCAAGGCCGAGGGCGCGCGCCTGGTACTCGGCGGCGGCAGGCCCGCAGACCTGGACCGCGGCTGGTACCTCGAACCGACGATCTTCGCCGAGGTGGACAACTCGTCGGCCATCGCCCAGGAGGAGATCTTCGGCCCGGTGCTGTCGGTGATCCCCTACGACACCGTCGACGATGCTGTTGCCATCGCCAATGATTCACAGTACGGCCTGGCGGGCTCGGTATGGACCAGCGATGTCGAGGAGGGCGCGCGGATCGCGGCACGAATCCGCACCGGCACCTACGCGATCAACTGGTATGCGTTCGACGCGGGTTCCCCCTTCGGCGGCTACAAGAACTCCGGGCTCGGCCGGGAGAACGGCCCGGAAGGCCTGGAGTCGTTCTGCGAGCCCAAGTCGGTGCTCATGCCGCTCGGCTGGGCGGAGTAGGCCCGGTAAACGAAAAGCCGCGGTTCCCAGTTATTCTGCGGGTACCAGTACCCGCAGAATCGGCTGGGAGCCGCGGCCGCGCTCCGGCCCGTCCACCACCTCGACGCACCAACCTCGCGGTAGCACCGATTGCAGTCGCCCGGCGACACGCCGCAGCGGCGTGCTCGCGGGCGGTCCCGCCAACCCCACAGCCTCGGTGGCTCCAGGAACCGCTGCGGCGAGGGTCTCGGTGTTCTTATCGGCCATTGCTCCAACCACCTCTCACGCGGTGGTCGCGGCGGCGGCAGCGGATCAGCGCGGCCGACGAGGCGACCAGGGAAGCAGGACAGTCGATCAGTTAACTTGTGGCAATCGAACTGTTCGAACGTTGTGAGGTATAGAACGGGTAAAGCATAAGACCACCCCAGGGCTCATCTTCGTATACCGAACGATACCCGAAGACTCGCCCGAGCACCCGCGAAGCGCCGGATGATAC
Organism: Nocardia donostiensis; assembly: GCF_002081715.1. GTDB lineage: Bacteria > Actinomycetota > Actinomycetes > Mycobacteriales > Mycobacteriaceae > Nocardia > Nocardia donostiensis. The sequence continues at coordinate 18,754 of NZ_MUKP01000023.1, forward strand.
GAACGGTATCGCCCGGACCCCACCGGGCCCAAGCGATACCGCTCATGTGTGCAATCAGTTGAGCCGCTGTTTCAGCGCCTCGAATTCGTCACGCACGCCGGAGGGCAGTTTATCGCCGACGAACTCGAACCACTCCTCGATCAGCGGGATCTCCTCGCGCCACTCCGCAGGATCGACCTTCAGCGCCTCGTCCACATCGGCCGGATCGACATCCAAGCCGTCCAGATCGAGCTGACGGGCGGTCGGCACATTACCCACCGCGGTGCCCTCGGCCCCTGCAGTGCCTTCGATCCGGCCGACGATCCACTCCAGCACGCGGGAGTTCTCGCCGAAACCGGGCCACAGGAAGCGGCCGTCGGCACCACGGCGGAACCAGTTGACGTAGAAGATCTTCGGCAGCTTGCCCGCGTCGGCGCTCTTACCGACGTTGATCCAGTGGTTCATGTAGTCGCCGACGTGGTAGCCCATGAACGGCAGCATCGCCATCGGATCGCGGCGCACAGTGCCCACCTTGCCCTCGGCCGCGGCGGTCTGCTCCGACGACAGTGTGGCGCCCATGAACACGCCGTGCTGCCAGTCGAAGGACTCGGTGACCAGCGGGACGGTGGTCTTGCGGCGACCGCCGAACAGGATCGCCGAAATCGGCACACCCTGCGGGTCGTCCCATTCCGGCGCCAGGATCGGGCACTGCGACATCGGGGTGCAGTAGCGGGAGTTCGGGTGCGCGGCCAGCGTCTCGGTTTCGCGCCGGACCCAGTCGTTGCCCTTCCAGTCGATCAGATGTTCGGGCTCGCCCTCCAAGCCCTCCCACCAGACGTCGTTGTCGTCGGTGAGCGCGACATTGGTATAGACGGTGTTGCCCGCCTCCACGGTGGCCATCGCGTTCGGGTTGGAGCTGTAGTTGGTGCCAGGTGCAACGCCGAAGAAACCGAACTCGGGGTTCACCGCGTACAAGCGGCCGTCCTTACCGAACCGCATCCAGGCGATATCGTCACCCAGCGTCTCGGCCCGCCAGCCGGGAATGGTGGGCTGGATCATCGCCAGGTTGGTCTTACCGCAGGCGCTGGGGAACGCGGCGGCAATGTAGTAGGCCTTGTTCTCCGGGGAGATCAGCTTGAGGATCAGCATGTGCTCGGCCAGCCAGCCCTCATCGTGGGCCATCGCCGAGGCGATCCGCAGCGAGTAGCACTTCTTGCCGAGCAGTGCGTTGCCGCCGTAACCAGAACCGTAGCTCCAGATCTCGCGGTCCTCGGGGAAGTGAGTGATGTATTTGGTGTCGCTGCACGGCCACGGGACATCGGCCTGGCCTTCGTCCAGCGGCGCGCCCACCGAATGCAGCGCCTTCACGAACGGGCGGTCGGTACCCAGCTTCTCCAGCGCGGCCGCACCCATCCGGGTCATCACCCGCATCGAGACCACCACATACTCCGAGTCGGTGATCTCCACGCCGAGCTTGGGATCCTCGGCGCCGAGCGGACCCATGCAGAACGGCACCACGTACATGGTGCGGCCCTTCATCGAGCCCCGGTACAGCTCGGTCATGGTGGCACGCATTTCGTCCGGGTCGACCCAATTGTTGGTCGGCCCAGCGTCGGCTTCGCTCTTCGAGCAGATGAAGGTGCGCGATTCGACGCGCGCGACGTCGGAGGGGTCGGACAGGGCGAGGAAGGAGTTCGGCTTCTTCTTCTCGTTGAGCTTCTTGAAGGTGCCCGCTTGCACCAACCGGTCGGTCAACCGGTCCCACTCTTCGTCGGAACCGTCGGCCCAGACCACCCGTTCCGGCTGAGTGAGCTCAGCGACCTCCTGAACCCAGGCGAGCAGTTCGCTGTGTGCGGTCGGCGCGGTGCCGTCGGATCCACGAAGACCGGGAATGGTCGCTGTGCTCGAGCTGCTCATGAAAACTCTCCTGGAGATGGGCGGTTCTGCGGTACCTCCGCCCTGGCCTATGGGCCCATGACCAGCGCGAACACACCGAGCGCCACCGTTGGCGGGATGGCACCCGCTACGGCCCGGCTAGTGACCGCCGCGCCCGCGGCGATGCACAGGGCGAAGCGGACGCCCAGGTTCCTGCTTAGAGGTTAACGCGATATGACGGCCGATAAGGAACCGGGTTCCCCATCGATGAGGGTGTCCGAGCGGGCCTCGGCAATTGCGCCTCGGTCGCGTGCGCCCCGTCTATTGCACCCCAGCCGGGAGCCAGTGATCGATGGTTGCCATATCGCGCTGACAGGCGGCGAGCCGGCCGGGTTGTTCGGCAGCGATACGCCGAATCCGAGTCTCCAATTCGGCCGCTTTCCGGTCGGCTTCCACCCGGTGCTCGGCCCCCGCGCGCACCAGCCGATCGGCCAGCATCGTTTCCGCTTCCACCAGCGCAGTCGCCGCGCGCTGCTCGAGTTCGGCCTTCACATTCGCCAACGCGTCGGCCACCCACTGCCGCAGATGGTTGCGGTCGGCCAGCTGCCCGCGCGCCCGCACCACCCAGGCCGCTACGCCCGCGCCCAGCAGCAGCGCCACCGGCACGCTCGCCACATCGAGGGCGGGGACGAGCGCGAGCGGGGAGACGACCAAACGCCCCAGACCGACACCGGCCGATGCGCCGAGGGCGATCATGAGGTGATCTTCGACACCGCGCGGCCTCGCCTCCGGGTCCGGGCCGACCCGGGGCGCCGAATCGCGGCGCACCGGTCCCGTTTCCTCCGGGGGCCGCCCGACCCGGGTGGCCAGTTCGACGAGCCGTCGCTCGATCTCGTCGTCGACAGCGACAGTCAACTCGGCCACCGCTTGCTGTAGCCGGTCGGGATAGTCGCCCAGCTCCGACCGGTCGAGGCGATCGAGTTCGGCCCGCGCCACGGTGTGCAGGCCACGCACGTGCCCGCCCACCGCGGTCATCAAATCCACCCGAGCCAGGTGCAGCTGACCGCGCAGGGTGGACATGGCGGTGGCCTGGCCACCGTCACGCCCGGCCAGCAGCTTCGCCCGTTCCTCCCGCAGCTGCGCCGCTTCCGCGCCGGAACGCAAGACCGCGACCTGCTCGGTGATCCGCTTCCTGGTCTCGTCGACGACACGGGTGGCCACCACCGCACGCCTGCTTTCCTTACTATCGGCCGTGCCGATCGCGGCGATCAGCGCCGCATGCAGCAGCCCGAGCCCGGAGCTGTCGAGCAGGGCGGAATCGCCGGAGTTACGCGCTGCCGCCGCCAGCCGCGCGGAGACCGGCACGATATCCAGATCCCCCGCGCCGTCGGCGGCGAGCAGGGCCAGATCATGGTCGCGGACCGCGCGCCAGTCCTGGTGGGCGTGGGTTCCGTTCATCGCAAGCAGCACCCGGATACCGTCGCCGCGCAGCCTGCGCAGCATCGCGAGATCGTCGGCGCCCAGCGTTGTTCCCGCATCGAGCAGGACCAGCGCCACCGCCGCATCCGCTCCCGGCGGTGCTGTGGTCTGCACTGCCAGGGCCGGCTCCAGTACCGGGTTGCCGAGCGGTACCCGCGGTTCGAACCGCGCCAGCTCGGTGCGCAACAGGGTGGTGTTCGCGTCGTCTGGCCCGATCAGCAGAACCGCCGCACCGTCGCTTTCCGTATTCATAGCTCGCAGCAGCGCCATTCCCTGCGGATTCCAGCGGGATACCACCGCCAGCAACTCCGCTGGCAATTCCCGGCCAGCCACCTGCGCACCAGCCGTATCAGTCGGCTTCGCCCCGCCTGGGGACAGCGGCTCGGCCCAGAGCGCAGCGGTCGGCACCGAGCCACTGCCCGCCTGCGGCACCCCTACCGTTGGTGGCCCAGTATCCGAACTTGCTGGGATCGATGCCGATGCAGCAGGAACCGGCAGCTCCCCTGCCGATGACGGTTCGGCGGCGGACGACGTTGGTGACGTCGAGTCGCTGGTGACGGGGCGTAGAGGATCAGAGACCGACACTGCTCATGCGCTCCCATAGCCGGACGTACCCGTTGTGCACCCGGACGGCGGCGCGGCGGGCCGCCGTGGGCATATCACTGGAGACGACCGCACGCCAGCGCACCGCCCTGGCCAGGGCGTCGTCGGCGTCAGCGGGAGCGGGTGAGGGGTAGCCTGCGGCCAGGTGGGCAACTTCGGGGCGGGCCAGTCCGGCGCACAGACCGGTCCACAAGGCGTCGTCACCGTTGAGGTAATCCTCGAGCACATCCCTGGCACGGCCGCCGTCGCCCGGCACGGCACGCGCGGCCAGCCTGGTGAGCTCGTCGAGCAGTTCTCCGCCGCGCAGGGCCGAGACCTGCTCGTAGCGGCGATGCAGTTGCCGGTGCAGCGGGTCGATAGCGCTGGCGGAATGCAGGATCTGCAGTACAGCCTGGGCGGTGATATCCGGTTTGTGGCGTACCGCGGTGAGTGCGCAGCTCACCCCGTACAGCTCCCAGCGGTCCAGCAGCTGCTGTCGTTCGGCGACATCCGGGCCCGCCGCAGCGGAGGTGAACAGCTCAGGCGAGATCGTGAACGACGGGTCGGCGTCGGCATGCCTACGCAGCGTTGCCATATCCTCCTCGGCCACCGCGCCCGCCCTGGTCCGCACCGCCAGCGAGGCCACCACCGGCAGCGTGGGCAAACGCAACTCGCGGGCGTACTGATCGGCGGCCGCGACCGCATCGGCCCAGCGTGCACCGATGGCGTCGGCCTTGTTCAACACCACGATGGTGCGTTCGCGCGGCAGCGAACCCAGGACTCGGCGGTCGGCCTGCGACGGCGCACCCGCCAGCACATAGACGACGATATCGCCGTCGAGTTCCGGTTCGGTGACACCCGGCTCGTCGATGGGGTCGGTTTCCACCGCCGACAGCAACGCCAGCGCGTGCAGCACCGTGGTGCGCCCCGACCTGGCGCGGCCGGTCACCTGGATATAGGGCGGGGTGCGCCAGCGGTCCACGGCCAGCCCTGCCTGGTAGCCGATCCGCGGATCCGTGCCCGGACCTCGTCGCAAGGTTTCCAGCAGCTCGTCCAGTTGATCGCCTGCCTGTATCAGCGCGCGTTGTTCGAGCATGTTCCCCTCCGGTCCGGTCGCTGTCGGCATAGGTGCGAACCCCCTTCTTTCGGCCGCATTCTGTCAGAACCCAGGCCGATCGCGCCGCAGAGCCGAAAGCTCAGGACCCGGTGACGAGCTTGTTCACGGCCCGCACCGCCCAGTTGGGCGCGTACTTGGCCGCCACCGCCAATAGTTTGGCCTGGGCACCGATCTCGTAGTGCACCTTCGGTAACCGGGACGGTTTACGGGTGGCCTGCCAGATCCCGGCCGCCACATCGTCGGCGATCAACCGCACCCCGAGTGAGCGCGTCGACCCGGTGTCCACACCGGACACCATCGCGGTGTCCACGAACAACGGCCAGATGGCGATCACCCGGATATCGTGGCGTCGCCATTCCAGATCCAACGCCTCGGTGAGGCTTTTGACCGCCGATTTCGTCGCGCCGTAGCTGGCGAGTTCGGCCTGCCCGTAAATTGCCGACGCCGAACACAGATTCACCACCTGCGCGCCCGGGGTGTCGCGCAGGTAGGCGAAGGCCAGGTGGGTTCCGGTGAGCACGCCGGTGAAGTTGACGTCGATGATCGCCTGATGTGCGGCGAGGTCGATGGATTCGAACCGGCCCGCCCGCAGAATGCCTGCGTTGTTGACCAGGATGTCCAGCCTGCCGGTTTCGGCATGGAATTCGGCGAGCCGCTCCGACCAGTGAGTGGCGTTCGTCACATCGAGAACCCCGGTGCGCACCTGCCCACCTGCGCCGGTGATCTCGGCCGCGAGCCGGGACAAGCCGAGCTCATCGATGTCATAGGCACCCACAAGATAGTCCCGCCCAGCGAAATACAAGGCTGTCGCGCGACCGATCCCGGCCGCCGCGCCCGTGATGAACACCGTGGGTCTGCCCATGCCGGGCAGTGTAATCGCCGGAAACACCGCCACGGTGGCCGTCGCGAGGGCTTCCCAGACCGGGCAGCCTCACCTAACCTGTCCCGACGGCCAGCACACCGACGGTGCGCAGCTTGTCTTGGAGCATGGGCAGGCACGGCCGTTGGTAGTGCCCGGGAACTGCGCATCGGGCCTCGACGAGGAGGGTCGATGACCGCTGATTGCCGCGCGCGCACATATTTGACCGAGCTGGTTGGACCGACCGGCACCACCGCCTCGGCCGCGAGGCCACTGCTGCCCAGCCATGATCCGTTCCTGCATCCGCCCGCCGAGTTCGCTGCACTGCCCGCAGGCACGATCCTGCGCACCAGGAAGGTCGATATCGCGCTGTTCGGTCTGATCCCGCAGCAGGTATCGGCCTGGCAACTGCTGTACCGCAGCTGCGACCTGCACGGCACCCCGGAGGCGGCGGTCACCACCGTGCTGCTCCCGCACGGCGCGGACCCGGCCGAATCCCGCCCACTGCTGGCGTTTCAGTCCGCGATGGATGCGGTGGCCGAACGCTGCTCCCCCTCTTACGCCTTGCGTCACGGTGCACGAGCATTCGGCTCGATCACCCAGCTGGAATGGCTGCTCGTCGCCAACGCATTGCGCCGCGGCTGGGCCGTGAGCATCGCCGACCACGAAGGCAGGCGCGGTAATTTCGGCGCCCCGCGCGAACCCGGATACCGCGCGCTCGACGGTATCCGCGCCGCGCTCGCCTTCGGCCCGCTTGGGCTCACCCCGCGCACACCGGTCGCGGTCTGGGGCTATTCCGGCGGCGGGATGGCCAGTTCTTGGCTGGTGGAGATGGCACCGACCTACGCCCCGGAGCTGAATATCGTCGGCGCGGTACTCGGCGCGCCGGTCGGCGATCCCGGTGCGGTGTTCGTCCGGCTCAACGGCGGCCATTTCGCCGGACTGCCCGCTATCGTGATCGCCGCGCTGCGTCGTATTTATCCGGCGCTCGGGGCGGTCATTCAGAACGAGCTCACCGCCGCAGGGCACGAGTTCATCGCCCGTGCCGAACGGTCGACCACGCTCGCCGCCATCATCGGCCTGGCCAACAAGAAGATGGACGACTACTTGGTGCGCCCGCTCGAGGAGGTGCTGGCCGCACCGGATCTGCAAGCGATGCTGGACGAACTGCGGCTGGGCAATACGGCGCCGTCGTGCCCGCTGCTGGTGGTCCAGCCGATACACGACCAGATCATCCATATCGACGGGGTCGACGAGCAGGTGCGGCGCTACCGCCGCGGCGGCGCGACCGTGAGTTATGTGCGAGACCGGCTCAGCGAACATTTCAGCCTGCTGCCGCTGGCCACACCGTTCAGCCTGAACTGGCTGGCCGACCGGCTGACCGGGCAGCGCGCGGAGGAAACGACAGATCGCACGGTCTGGTCGGTGGCGGCGTCGGCGGCCGGAATGCGCGGACTACTGGAAATGGCCACCACCGCCACGCTGGTCACCCTGGGCAGGCCGCTGCGGGCGCAACCCGCTCCCGTGACCGAGGCGGCACAGGACCGCGCCGCGTGAATCCTATGGCCGGATGCACGGGAGACGACCTCCAGTGCTGGGGCGGTTACGGCGGTCCCGTTCGGCGCATATCGCCGAATGCTGGACAATGGTCGGCGTGAACGACGCCGCGAACAATACTGCCGAGTCAGTTCCGGGCTCACCGTCCACCACCTCGGCTCCGGATAACGGTCGGCGAACCGAGACCGGTTCCCGCCTGTACCCACGGGTGACCAGTTTCCGGTCCCGGCGCGGCGCACTCACCCCCAATCAGCAGAAATCCTGGGATCGCACCTGGCCGCTGGTCGGCAGGGAAGTCGCCGACGAACCGCTCGACGCCGCGGCCTGGTTCGGCAGGGACGCTCCGCTGGTCATCGAGATCGGCTGCGGTACAGGGACCGCAACGGCGGCGATGGCACAGGCCGAGCCGCAGCTGAATCTGATCGGCATCGAGGTGTACCAGCCGGGCCTGGCGCAGTTGGTGCAGCAAATCGAACGCGAGCAGATCAGCAACATTCGGCTGCTGCGCGGCGATGCGGTAGATGTGCTGGAAAATATGATTGCCGAGGAGTCGCTGACCGGCGTCCGGGTGTTCTTTCCCGACCCGTGGCCCAAGGCACGCCACCACAAGCGCCGGCTGTTGCAGCCGGCCACGGTCGCGCTGATCGCCAACCGGCTGCGGCCCGGTGGTGTGCTGCATATCGCGACCGACCATGCGGGTTACGCCGATCACATCGCGGAGGTAGGCGCCGCGGAACCCCTGCTGACCGACCTCAACGAGGTCAATGAGGCTAATGAGCCTATGAGAGGGGTGAGCGCCGAGCACCACGGCACCGCCCCGATCGGTTTCGAGCGTCCTGTGACGAAATTCGAGAGCAAGGCACATCTCGCAGGCAGCGCCATCAACGAGTTCATATGGGGCAAGATCGAATGATGAGCGTCAGTGAGATGGCCCCAGCCGCCGGCGATGTTGCCGGCGGGCTGCAGGAGCCGGATACCGAGGTGGTGACCGGGGGAACATCGGATCTGCGGCGGGTGCTGCTGGTATGGGACGCTCCGAATCTGGATATGGGCCTCGGCGCCATCCTCGGCGGCAGGCCGACCGCCGCCTACCGGCCGCGCTTCGACGCTCTCGGCCGCTGGCTGCTGGCCCGCACCGCCGAACTCTCGGTCGGTGAACGGCAGCGAGTGGAACCGGAAGCAACCGTGTTCACCAATATCGCGCCCGGTACTGCCGATGTGGTGCGGCCATGGGTCGAGGCGTTACGCAATGTCGGTTACGCGGTCTTCGCCAAACCCAAGATCGACGAGGACTCCGACGTCGACTCGGATATGCTCGCCCATATCGCGCTGCGCAGCCGCGGCGCGGGTCTGGCCGGGATCATGGTCGCCTCCGCCGATGGGCAGGCGTTCCGGGAACCGCTCGAACAGCTGGCCGCCGCCGGAGTACCCGTTCAGGTGCTCGGATTTCGCGAGCATGCGAGCTGGGCGGTGTCATCCGATACGCTCGAGTTCGTCGATCTCGAGGACATCCCGGGCGTGTTCCGTGAACCGCTGCCCAGGGTGAGCCTCGATTCGCTGCCCGACGAGGGCGCCTGGCTGCAGCCGTTCCGGCCGCTGTCGGCGCTGCTCACCTCTCGCCCCGCACAAGGAGTCGCTTAGTGTTCACCCGCTGGGGCGATCTGGTCTACCGGCTGCGCTTCGCCGTTATCGGTGTGGTCGTTGCGGCTCTGCTCGGTCTCGGTGGCTACGGCTTCGGACTCGGCGACCATCTCAGCTCCAGCGGGTGGGACGACCCGACCTCCGAATCGGCGCAGGCCGCGCGGATCGCCGACGCGGCCTATGGGCGCAATCACGACAGTGACGTGATCGTGCTGTACACCGCGCCGGAGGGCAAAACGATCCACGACCCGGAGTTCCGGGACAAGATCGTCGAAAACCTGAACCGGCTGCCGCGCGAGTACCCGGACCAGATCGCAAAGGTCAACGGCGCTTATTGGGCCACCGACACCGGCCCGGCCGCGCCCTCGACGTTCGGTTCGAAGGACCAGAAGCACACCTTCGCCTCCATTGCGATCGTCGGCGACAACGACACCGAGATGGTGCGCAACTTCCGCGCCGTCAAGGACGTCTTCTACATCGACGGCGTAGACGTGCAGGTCGCGGGGCTGCAGGCGGTCGCAGGCACGTTGAACGACACCATGGCCGACGACCAGAAGCGCATGGAGCTGCTGGCCATCCCCGCGGTGGGCGTGCTGCTGTTCTTCATCTTCGGCGGTATCGTCGCGGCGGCGTTGCCGTTGATCGTCGGTGGTCTGACCGTGCTCGGGGCCAACGGGATCATCATGATCCTGACGAACTTCACCGAGGTGAACTCGTTCGTCTCCGGCGTCGTGTCGATGATCGGTCTAGGTCTGGCCATCGACTACGGCCTGTTCATCGTCAGCCGGTTCCGCGAAGAGCTCGCCGAAGGCTACGACACTCCGGCGGCCGTTCGGCGTTCGGTGATGACGGCGGGGCGGACGGTCGTGTTCTCCGCGACCATGATCATCGCCAGTCTCGGCGGCATTCTGCTGTTCCCGCAGGGCTTCCTGAAATCGGTGGCCTACGGCACCATCGCGACCGTTACGCTCGCGGCGCTGGCCTCGATCACCGTGCTCCCCGCGATGCTGGGCATCCTCGGGCCGCGGGTGGACATGCTCGGGCTCAAGCGGTTCCGCAAAACCAAATCCGCCGAAGAGGTGGAGAACAGCATCTGGGGCCGCTGCACCCGCTGGGTGATGCAGCATCCGCTCAAGATCGCGATCCCGATCAGTATCCTGTTGCTGCTGTTGATCATCCCGGTCAAGAACCTGGCCTTCGGCGGGATCAACGAACGCTATCTGCCGCCGGACAATGTAACCCGGCTGGCGCAGGAGAATTTCGACGAGATCTTCCCGCTGCGCAAATCCGACCCGATCGAGCTGGTCTTCGTCTCCGATGACACCAATGCGATCGCCAAGGTGTGGAGGGAAGCCGATAAGGCTCCCGGTTTGGCGGGCAAGTTCGCGGTGCCGTCACGTTCGATCGAACAGCCCGACGTGTTCCGGACCACCGCAACGCTGGTCGACTCGGATGAAGCCGACGCCACCATCGACTATCTGCGGTCGCTCGACGTTCCCGACGGCGTCCGGATGCTGGTCGGCGGACAGCCCGCGATCCAGCAGGACAGTATCGACGCGCTGGTCGAACGCATACCACTGATGATCGCGCTGGTGGTGTTCGTCACCACGCTGCTGATGTTCCTGACGTTCGGTTCGCTGGTGCTGCCGATCAAGGCCGCGCTGATGAGCGCGCTGGGCCTCGGCTCGACGCTGGGCATCCTGACCTGGATCTTCATCGACGGCCACGGCGCGACGCTGCTGAACTTCACTCCGCAGCCGATCATGTCGCCGGTGCTGGTGCTGATCATCGCCATCATCTACGGCCTGTCCACCGACTACGAGGTGTTCCTGCTCTCGCGCATGGTGGAGGCTCGCGCCCAAGGCGCGTCCACCACCGAGGCAGTACGCATCGGCACCGCGCACACCGGTCGTATCATCACCGCCGCCGCGCTGATCCTGCTCGTGGTCACCGGCGCGTTCGCGTTCTCCGATCTGGTGATGATGCAGTACATCGCCTACGGCATGATCGCGGCACTGTTCATCGACGCCACCATCCTGCGCATGCTGCTGGTGCCCGCCACAATGAAACTGCTGGGCGACGACTGCTGGTGGGCGCCCGAGTGGATGAAGAAGGTGCAGCGCAAGATCGGGCTCGGCGAACCGATCCTCGACGACGAGCGCCCCACCAAGGGCGATGTGGTGGACCTGGTCAAGACCACACCGGTCACCGACCCGGTGACAATGCAGATGCCCGCGCTGCCCACGAACAAACAGCGCAAGACCCCGCACCGGCCGCGGACCGTTCAGGAGATCGAAGCCGAAGCGCCGACTGCGCACCTGAATGCGGTTCCCAAAAAACCGTCTGCCCCGTCGAGTTCCCCGGCCACACCGCCACCTGCCGGGCCTCCCCGGCGGCCGCGCGCGGTCAGCAACCCGGCGCAGCCGATGCCGACCTCACCGGACCCGACCCGCCCCCGCGCCAACCCGCCGGGCGGATCAGGGGCTACGCCGCCGCGGGGCAGGCCCGACTCCGGGCCGACCCCGCCGCAAGGCAGGTCAGAACCCGTCGCGCCCCCGCGCGGTCCGCGGCCTGCTCAGCGCCCGCCCGCGGGTCCGACCGGAAATTCGGGCTCGCACGCTCCTGGCGGATCTGCGGCGAACCCCGGTGGCAGCGCGGCAGGCAACGGACAGGTGACCGGCTCGTCCCGTCAGTCGCCGACCGGTCTGTTCCGGCTCGGCGCCGATTCCGATGCAGGCCGGGCTGCTGATCACGGCACCGCGACGCCCGGCCGCATATCGGGCGCCTCCCACAGCACCGAAGCGACCGGTGCACCGGAATCTGCGGATCAGGGCAACGCCCCCGGCACGTCGCTGCGCCTGCGAACCTCGGCGGGTTCGGCCGGAAATACCCAGATGTCGGCCCCTCGCCCGGTTCTCGACGAACACCGGCCTCCCGCGCCGCAGGACTTCGACCCTTCCGGGCGGCGGAGCGCACCGCACACACCGCCGTCGTTCGATTCCCCCGGCCAACGCAACCCCTCGGCGGCACCCGAATCCGGTCCTCGGACCCCGTCGGCTGCCCCGCCTTACAACGCACCCGGCCAACGCAACGCCCCGTCGCCGAACCCGGGCCATACACCTGAGGCGGACGGTCAGGCTTCCGCGCCGATGCCCCGCCCGCTGATGCCGCGGATCTCCACCCCCCGCGCGGCGACAACTCCCCTCCAGGCTCAGCAGCCCGACCCGGAGCCGGTCACCCGCCCCGCCGAGCGGCCCGCCCCACCGGCGTCGGAACCGCAAACGCCGCGGTATTCGGAGCCGCAGTATGCGGAGCAGCCGCAGGAACAACCGGAGCAGACCACCGCCGACCAGGACAACCGCAACAGCATCGAGAACTGGATGGCCGAACTACGTTCGTCCCGGCGCCGCGTCACGCCGCCCAGCGCAGACGAAGGCAGGCATCACTCGAACGACGGCCGCACGGTGAGCGTCAACGAACTGCTGCGCCGCCGCGAACAGGAGTGACGCCCGCTCCTTGGCTCAGGGGCCAAGGAGCTTGCGCCACTGCGCCATGAACGGATGCTTCGCGATAACCGACCCGAAGCGGACCCGGCCGTGCACGACCAGATGCAACGGCCCGATCGGCGGCCCGGTGTGGACCTTGTTGTTGGCGCTGCCACCGACCAGGTCCACACCGTTGAGGTCAACGGTGGCCTCGGTGGGCACGATCAGGGTCAGCGTGCTGGCATAGTCGTCGACCTGAATTTCGACCACCTGCGTAGTCATCATCGCGGCCGTGAAATCGAGGGTCACAGTCGAGGCCACACTGTTGACCCGCAGCACGGGCGGAACCTGCCAGGGGCCGCGGCGGGCGATACTCGATACCCGGCCACGAAGCACCGCACCGGGGACGACTGCCCCCATCGCGGCCGCGGCGGCGGCCCCTGGCTGCGTTCGCGAATGCGGGACGTGGGGGTGGTGGTACGGGGGGCGGGGTGTCACCGGTTCGCCGACCAACCGCACACCCGGTAGGTCGATCAGTACCGAGTTCAGCTCGCCTCGGGTTTTTGCGGCGAGCGCGGTGTCCATCCGCTCGGTGAACTCCCCCAGGGAGAGCATGCCCAAACCGACGGCACGCTGCAGCAGCTCGCCGACGTGTTCACGTTCAGCGTCGGAAACACGTAGGTCGCGATCACCTATGCCGTAACCGACACCTCCGACGCCATCTGAAACCGAATCGGGGCCGCCCATGTGTTCGAGATTACCGAGCAGAGTCACGTGTCCGCATCAGGGCGAACCCGGATACCGCCCGGAACCGGCCTCCCTAGCTAGGTAGCTTCTGCTGTCAGTTCTTCGGTGAGGTGTTCTCGTCCGGGTTCGTTCCGGCCTCGATAACGGGGCGTTGCTGTTCCCCCAACTCGCTGACCTTCGCTGCGATATCGAACCGCCCCGGTTCGGGCTCGTCCGGTTCGGCGGTGTACAGGCCCCTTTCCGCGTCGTCGCGCAGCTGCCCGAACAGTTCTTCGGGGTTGGCGGCGAGCAGCGAACGGATCGCCGTGTTCATCACCGCAACGAACGGCACCGCGAGCAGGCCGCCCGCGATACCGCCCACCACCACACCGGTGGTGATCGCGAGCACGACAGCCAGCGGGTGGATACTCACCGCCCGCCCGAGCAGCAGTGGTTGCAGCACATGCCCTTCCAGCTGCATCACCGCGATAATGATGCCAAGCACGATCAGCGCGGTCACGAAACCCTTGGTCACCAGTGCGATGAACACCGCGACGAACCCGGCGAGGAAAGCGCCGATAATGGGGATGAACGCGCTGATGAACACCAGCGAAGCCAACGGCAGCGCCAGCGGGACACCCAGGATCGCCAGCCCGGCACCGATACCGATCGCGTCCACCGCGGCCACCGCGACCGTCGCCCGCACGAAACCCACCAGCGACCCGAACCCCAGCTCACCGGCGATACGCACCCGCTCGCGGTGCGCGGCGGGCACGATCCGGGTGACGAAATGCCAGATCTGGTCCCCGCTGTAGATGAAGAAGATCAAGATGAACAGGGTCAGGAAAGTGCCGGTGAGGATATGCCCGATCATCGTTGCGGTGGTCAGCGCTCCGCTGGTCAGCGCGTCCTGATTGGATTCGATGGTTTTGACGATGGTGTCGCCCGCGGTGCGGATCTGTTCGTCGCTCAGATGCATCGGGCCGTTGATCAGCCAGTCCTGAGTTTTGTGGATGCTCGCGGTGACCTCGTCGGACAGCTGCGGCACCCCGACCACGAACTGTTCAACAACGAAGGTCAAGGTCCCGGCGACCAGGCCGAGCGAGCCGACCAGCACCACGAAAACCCCGAGCGCCCGCGGCACCCCGCGCCGCTGCAGCCAATCCACCAGCGGCGCCAGCAGCGCGGCAGCAAGCAGGGCGATCGCCAACGGGATGACCACTGTCGCGAGCCGCTGCACCACCATGGCGAGCACCAGCGCGAAGGCGAAAATGACCAGCAGTCGCCACGCCCATTCCGCTGTCGTGCGCACAATCGGATGTACGGCGTCGGCCGCCGTCGGTTTCGGCTCGCTCACCTCCGATAGCCTATCGGCCGAACCCGGGCACACAGGGGCGCAAGCTTCGGACGCTAGATTAGTGATCGTGTCAGCGCCCTTGGAAGCGGTCAAACAGACCATGCATACGCGCTGGCCGCTCTATCTCACCTCGATGTTGCTGGCCAACGCGTTCGGCGCGGTGCTGGTGTGGGCATTTATTCAATACGGGCTGCCGGTTCCGGAAGGCGACGTACCCGGTACCCGCCGCATCGGACTGCTCATCCCGGGGGTCGTGTTCGTCACCGGGGGTCTGCTCAGTGTGCTCGCCTCGGCGCTGATGTTGCGTCCAGTGATGCGCTGGCAGGTACGCGGCGGGCCGCCGAGCCGCCAGGAGCAGATGGCGGCGCTGCACGCTCCGCTGCGGCAGGCCATCCTGCATCTGGCGTTATGGCTGGTCGGCGGCGCGGTGCTGGCCTCGTTGATCATCGTGGAAACTCCCGCGCTGGCCGGTGCCGTGATCGTCACCGAATGTATGGCCGCCACCCTCGTGTTCGGCTTCACCTACATGCTCGGCGAGCGGATCCTGCGCCCAGTCGCCGCCGAAGCGCTCACCGCGGGCACCTTCGACCACACCCTCACACCCGGTGTCGGCACCCGGATGGCGATGACCTGGGGTATGGGGACATTCGCGCCAACCATCGCCATCGTGCTGCTGTGCGTCACCCAGATCTCCTCCGAGGTGAAGTTCTCGGCGCAGTCGCTGGCCATCTCGATCCTGCTGCTGTGCGGAGTGGTGATCATGCAGGCGCTGGCGCTGTCGATGCTCACCGCGTCCAGTATCTCCGACCCGGTGCGCCAGCTCAGCCAGGCCATCAACCGGGTGCAGGAGGGTGCGCGGGACGTGCAGGTCGAGGTGTTCGACGGTAGCGAGATCGGCCTGCTGCAGGTCGGCTTCAACAGGATGATGGAGGAGGCCGCCACCCGGCAGCAGCTGCAGGAACTGTTCGGTCAGCACGTCGGCGCCGATGTCGCCCAACGCGCCCTCGACTACGGCACGGAACTGGGCGGGGAGACCCGGTTCGTGGCGGTGCTGTTCGTCGATATGGTCGGCTCGACCGCGACCGCAGCCGAACACCCGCCCACCGAGGTGGTCAGCCTGCTCAACGAGTTCTTCCGGGTGGTGGTCGATGTGATCGACCGGCACAACGGTTTTGTCAACAAGTTCGTCGGCGATGCCGCGCTGGCGATCTTCGGTGCGCCGCTGGACCGGCCGGACGCTCCCACCGCCGCGCTGGCCGCCGCCCGCGACCTGCGTCGGGCACTGCGCGAGGTGCCCGGGCTGGATATCGGCATCGGTGTGTCGGCGGGGCTGGCGGTCGCGGGCAATATCGGCGCGGCCAACCGTTTCGAATACACGGTGATCGGTGACCCCGTGAACGAGGCGTCCCGACTCACCGAACTCGCCAAAGACCAGCCTGGGCGCGTGCTCGCTTCCGGTTCGGCACTGTATTTCGCCGAGGAAAGCGAACAGCGGCATTGGGAGTCCGGCGACGAGGTGCAATTGCGCGGGCGCCGCAGGAAAACCCGGTTGTCCTGGCCGCGCGAGGAAGCCACAGACGTGATCGACGGCACGGACGATCAGCAGGCCCATTCGTTAGGCTGAGCGCGTGATGGCCGACGACGACACCGACAACACCAAGTCGGCTGTGTCGTTTTCGCAGGCCGAAAACCGGCGCGGAAAATTCTGGTGGATCAAATGGGTCGCCGGCGTGGCGCTGCTGATATTGCTGATCGGCGAGGGCATCTACCTATGGCCCCGGCTGCACGAATCGTGGCGCAAACTCACCGAAATCCACTGGGGGTGGGTTGCCGCCTGCATAACCCTGCAGGCGATGTCGATGAGCGGATTCGGCCGGGTGCAAAAACAACTGTTGCGCACCGGCGGCGTCGCGGTGAGTCAACGTAAATCGGTTTCTGTTGTCTACGGCGCCACCGCCATGTCGGTGACCCTGCCCGCCGGGCAGGTTTTCTCCACCGCGTTCACCTACCGGCAGACCCGTAAATGGGGCGCGAACCCGATCGTCGCCTCCTGGCAACTGGTGTTCTCCGGTGTCGTCTCCGCTGCCGGACTCGCGCTGCTCGGTGTCACCGGTGCCCTGCTCGCCGGCAGCCGGGTGGGGCCGGTGAAACTCGTCCTGTCCTTGGCTGCGGTCGCCGCCCTGGTGTGGGCGGGCAACTATATCGCCAGCAACCCAGGGTCCTTGGAAAAGCTGCTGCACCGTGGGCTCGCAGTGTTCAATCGGGTACGTAAACGTCCCGCCGATTTCGGTGCAGGCAAGATCGCCGAACTGCTGACCCAGCTGGAATCGGTCGATATGGGACGTCGCGACGGTGTCCGAGTGACCGGATGGGCGATCGTCCACCGGCTCGCCGATGTCGCATGCCTTGGCGCGGCCTGTTATGCGATCGGCGGCGATCCGCGCTGGGCGGGTCTGCTCATCGCATTCGCCGCAGGCAAGGCCGTCGGGTCCATTCCGTTCGCGCCAGGCGGCATCGTTTATGTGGATGCCACCCTCATCTACGGTCTGACGGCTGCCGCAGGGCTGCCCGCCTTCCAAGCAGTCGCTGCAGCGTTCGTGTACCGCATGGTGAGTTTCATTCTGGTCGCGATCGTCGGCTGGATCGTTTTCGCGTTCCTGTTCCGCAAACGCCAGGCCGACGACGACGAATACGAAAAGGAATTCGAGCGATTGGTATGAGCGTACGGGCGTACCTCCGCCTTCGCTCCGGGGTGTGCTTTGAGGTGTGCTTCAGGCTTCGCTCCGGGGGTGTGATCAGGAACTAGGCTGGCGCGCGTGAAGAAGATTGCGCCGATCGCGGTGGACCTGCTGCTGGTGGTTGTGTTCTGCATGATCGGCAGGCGCAGTCATGAGGAGGCAGTGCTCGCCGGATTGCTGTACACGGTGTGGCCGTTCGCGGCGGGGTTGGCGCTGGGTTGGGTGATCGCCATAGTGCTGGATCGCCGGCGCGGCGGTGATGCACCGTTCGACGGGACGCGGTTGTGGCCGACGGGCGTCGTTATCTGGGTGACGACGGTGATCGCCGGGATGCTGCTGCGGGTGGTCAGCGGTCAGGGCACGGCGTTCAGTTTCTTCCTGGTTGCGGGCGCGGTACTCGCGTTCTTCCTGCTCGGCTGGCGGACCGCCATCCGGGCGCTCAACTGACCTCCCGCGCACTCACGGTTCCGGGGCGGCCAGGGCGCGCAGCATCCGCGAAGCCATCTTGACCGCCGCGTCGCCGCCATCCATCTGTTTGATGTGGATGGCGAACGCCAGATCGCCCATGGTGACGATCAGCCAGCCGTCCTCGCCTGCCTTCGCGGTGAATCCGGTGACATCGCGGTACATCCGCAGGGTCGCGAACCGGGGATCCTTCATCGCATCGCGCATCATGGTGCGCAAACGGTCGGTGACCGGGGCAGGCAGCGGTTCCAGCGCAGCATCGGTTTCGCTGGGGCGGCCACGTTCGATCATCGGCGGCGGCACCGCCCCGCGAGCGATCGCGGCGGCGGCGATGGCCATCCCGAACGGGCTGGCCTGCACCGCATCTGCCCCGCCGCCCTGACTGACCTGTTCAGCGCTGCGGCCCGCGACCGCCAACCGGCCGGTCACCTCGTCCAGGCCGGGCACCCGGAAGTCGACACCGACACCCAGCATCGCCGCGGCCTCGGCGGCTTCCTGCACCGAAACGTCGCGTTCGGCTTTGCCTTTTGCGGCTGCTGCGGCGGCGCGGAACAGGTCGATGGCGCCGCCGACCGGGTACAAGCCGGTGAAAGCGACCGGACCGTGCGCGCTGGAGTAGTTGTTCTGCGCGGCCGCGACCACAGCGCCGGTGGACGGCTGGATCGCGACGATGGAGGCCGCGGTGCCTACGCTGACCACCGCCTCCGCCATGGCGCGCTGCAGGCGTTGATCCATGGTTCCGGCGATATCCGGTCCGGCGGGGCCCTGCGCACCGGCCAGCTGGGTGACGAAACGCCCGTTCTCGAACAGTTGTACGGCCCAACCGGAATGCCGCTCTTGGCTGTCCTGCCACACCTCGTGCATGGCGTCCAGCAGTGGCGACCCTACGCGGCGGTCGACCGTGATGAGCCGCGGCTCCTTCTCCATCACCACGCCGGGTATGGGCGCCATCCGCGGTTCCAGGATCGCGAAATCGCCTTCGCGCAGGCTCACCGCGACGATGGGTTTACCGTCGGACGATGCCAGTTCCTCGCGCAACGATGATCCGGTGATCAGCGGCGCGACGGGTTCGATAGCGTCGGCCAGTGCCTCGGTGGAGGCGACCTGGTCGGGTATGCGCGCCGGGTCGAGTTTGATCACGTTGATGGTCTGCTGAGTCATCAACGGAGCGCCGACGTTGTCGACCACCCGGGGTGGCGGGTTCGGGGTGGTGCGCACCAGTTCCACGGTGCGGTTATGGTTCAGCTCCGGCAGGACGACGGCTGGGTCCCAGGAGATGCGCCAGCCGATCGCGAGTTTGCGGACGGTGCCCTCGCGGCTGTACGTCCAGGTCTTGTTCTCGCCGAAGCTCCAGTCGACGTTCATAGTGAAAATGCCCGATTCCGGGTCGAGCCCGATGAACTGGGTTTTCTCGTAGTCGACTTCGCCGGAGTCGAGCCCTTCGAACATTTGCTTCAATGTTGCCGAGGCGGCGCTCGGGTAGGAGGTGAGCTCGGCGGCGGCAGCATAGTCGCCGTCGTCGAGGAGTTCGGTGAAGCGATCTACCACGGCTTCGGGCCCGGTCGGTTCCTCGTTCGAACCGCACGACCCCATTGCGATGACCAAAGCCGCCACCCCCGTGAGGGCCACTGCGCCCCGGAAGCGAAAGCGGCGGGATCCCCTCACATCCATGTCGCCCACTCTTCACTCTTGTCACTCCAGTAACAAGACCACCGTACCTGGAAAAATTGCTGTTCGCGACGCGTCGCAAAGCCGGAACCATACCGACGCCGAACGTTTGTAATTGTGCCCGAATCCTCCTGCGCAACGACAACCGACCATGATCAACTGCCGGTCGTCGCGAAGCTTCCGAAGCCGCCGCCACGCTACCGATCGTTTCGCCCTGACGCGGCGTTACCGCGGAAGTCGTGCCGGACTCGAGACGCTCGCAGTATGCCCGCGCCGCCGACAGGTAACCGGGCCGCGAGTAGGGCGTCGGTAAAGTTGCCTGCATGGCCGAAACCGCTGGCCCGCGCCTCGCGGGCGGTCCGATCCTGGTATTGAACGGACCAAACCTGAACATGCTCGGCACCCGCCAGCCCGAGGTGTACGGCTCGGAGACACTCGGTGATGTGATCGAACTGTGCCGTAAGACCGCGGCCGGGTACGGGCGGCAGATCACCGACTTCCAGTCCAACTCCGAGGGCGAGTTGATCGACCGCATTCACCGGGCGTACGGCACGGAATCGGCGATCGTGATCAATCCCGGCGGGCTCACCCACACATCGGTGGCGTTACGTGACGCGTTGGTGATCCCGCAGGTTCCGATAGTCGAAGTGCACATCAGTAACGTGCACGCCCGCGAGGAATTCCGGCACCATTCCTTCATCTCACCTATCGCGACAGCGGTGATCGCCGGGCTGGGCGTCTATGGTTATGCGGCAGCTATCGAATTCCTGCTCCACCGCGAGCAATTGGCTACCTGATAACGCGGCAGCCGCGAATACGATTGGGAATTCAGCTGATACGGAAGACCGGAACACCCGGTGCGATGGCGGCTAGTTCGGCATCGGGCGAATCCTTCGTCACCCCTTCGAAGAACCGGTTGACCTCCCAGCCCCAGCGCCGCAGGTAATCTCGCAGCAACGGCAGCTTGTCGGCGTCGGCCACCTCGGTCGCGGTGAACGTCTCCACCTTGCGCCCCAACCGCAGCTCACCCCCTCCGGCGACCCGCAGATTCCGCACCCACTGGGTGTGTCCGCGCGGCGCGACCAGGTATTTCGCGCTGTCCGCGTCGGTCATCACGTTCACCATGGTGGTCCGCCACTCACCGCTGGTGCGGCCCCGCACCGCGAGCAGTCGCGAACCGAACACGCTGATGCCCAGCTTCGGCAGCAGGTTCATGAACCTGCTCATGATCGGGTCGATGCCGGTGGGGCGCAGGTAGCGGTTGGGGGCGGCCATTTCCATCTCCTTTGTGAGCACTGCTCTCTGTTGTGAGCAACTATCGCATGTGCACAGCACGGAGTCAAGAGCAGTGCTCTTGTTTTGACTACCGAACTCAACGGCCACATACCCGCTGCCATCGAGTTTCACGGAAAACAGCCACCCGCCCCCAAGTCAGGCATCGCCCAGAACTGTTGCTCCCCTTGCGGTCCCACATACACGACGACGCCGACCGCATCATGCAGCGGCCCACCAGGACGTCATGCGACCGATAGGCAACAGGCCCGCGAACACACCCATCGCGGGCCCGCCCAGCAGACACCCCTACCGCGCCGCCGCCGTGCCGCAGCACGCGCCCTCGGCCGCGACTTCTTCGGTCGAGCCACAACACGCCACCGGCTTCTCGTCGGCAAGGCTCACGGGTTGTGGTGCGCTACCGAAGGTTTCGCTATCGGCGAGGACGGTGTACACCTCCCACTTCTCGGCGTCGGGTGCGGTGACCCACGCCTTGTCCTGGGCGGCGAAGCAGCAGGTTGTCCCCATTTCCTCCTGAGCGAACATCCCCGCTTCCGTCAGCCGGGCAATTTCCGAGTGCACCTTCTCCGAGGATTCGACCTCGACGCCGAGGTGGTTGATGCTGCCGCCCTTTCCCGGGTTCTCCAGCAACACCAGCTTCAGTGGCGGCTCGGCGATGGCGAAGTTCGCATACCCCGGCTTCCGCTTGGCCGGTTCGGTGTCGAACAGCGTCGAGTAGAACCGAACCGCCTGTTCGAGGTCGTCGACGTTGAGGGCGAGCTGAACGCGGGACATGGCAGCACCTCCACTTGTGAGACATATATCGAATTACTGACAGTCACGAGCCTTGCACCTTTTCGACATATGTCAAGAGATTGGGTAGTCTCGATTTCATGCCGAAGACCCTGCCCGTGATCGACATGTCAGCCCCCGTCTGCTGCGCCCCTGTCGCCGCAGGCCCGGTCGACGACGCCGCCGCCCTCGAAGTAGCGCTGCGCCTCAAAGCCATCGCCGACCCGATGCGCGTCAAACTCATGTCCCTGCTGCTCACCACCCCCCGCGGCGAAGAAACCACCGGCGACCTCGCCGCCACCATCGGACTGGCAGAATCCACAGTCAGCCATCACCTCGGGCAACTCAAGAAAGCCGGACTGATCGAATCCGAACGCCGCGGGATGAACATCCACCACCGGGTACGCCGGGATGCGCTCAGCGCGCTGTGCGTGGTGCTCGACCCGAACTGCTGCACGTGAGTTGGCAAGAGCCACCGCTTACGGCTACTGCTCGATGTCACAGTCGGCTGCCGAACTCCGTCATCTCAGTGAAGTTGCAGATACAGACGAGGAGTTCGGCAATGTCGATTGCATACGTAGTAGTCACGGTCCTGGCCGCCGCCTGGGTGGGGTATTCGGCGGCCGCTGTCTTCATGCGCGCCTCATGGGTCGTGGAGGCGTTGACCGAGTACGGGGTGCCGGAGTCGTGGTGGCCGTGGTTGGGGGTGGCCAAGGCGGCCGGTGCGGTGGGGTTGGTGGTGGGCTTGTTCTGGCCGCTGATCGGGGTGCTGGCGACGATCGGGCTGGTGCTGTACTTCCTCGGCGCGGTGATCACGGTGCTGCGGGCGCGGGCGTATTCGCATATCCCGTTCCCGCTGCTCTACCTGGGGCCGGTAGTTGTCGCGGCTGGCCTGGGGCTCGGCGCGTGAACTCGAGCGAGTTGGCCGAACCGCCGCCGGCACGGCCCGATTCTGAGACGGTGTGAACATAGGAAGCCACGGCTGGCGCGTAGCGGAGCGAGACAGCGCGGTGTGCCGGAGCAGACTGCAGGAGGAGAGGCTCGTGAGGGCGGCGGTGTTCAACGGAAACGGACCCGAGTTGGTTATCGAGGACATCCCGAAACCGGCGCCGCGACGAGGTGAAGTGCTGGTGCGGGTGTCGGCGTGCGGGGTGTGCCATACCGACCTGCATGTGCTGAAATCCGAGGTCGCGTTTCCGGCTCCGGCGGTGCTCGGGCACGAGGTTTCCGGGGTGGTCGCCGAGGTCGGCGAGGGCGTCGGCAATGTCGCAGTCGGCGACAGCGTGGTGTGCAGTTTCATCATGCCGTGCGGGGATTGCCGGCACTGTGTGCGCGGGATGGAAGACCTGTGCGAGAAGTTCTTCGCCTACAACCGGCTCGGCGGCACCCTCTACGACGGCCAAAGCAGGCTGGCGCGGGCCGACGGTTCCCCGCTGGCCATGTATTCGATGGGCGGGCTCGCGGAATACTGCGTGGTGCCCGCCACCGATGTGTTCACCGTTCCCGAAGGCGTCGGGCTGGAGGCGGTGTCGATTCTGGGGTGCAGTTCGTTCACCGCACTCGGCGCGATCAACACCGCCGAGTTGACTCTCGGCGACCGGATCGCAGTGGTCGCAGCGGGCGGTGTCGGATCCTCCATCGTGCAATTCGCGGCGGCCGCAGGCGTCGCACAGATCATCGCCATCGATATCAGCGACGAAAAGCTCGCGGCGGTATCCGAACTCGGCGCCACCCACACAATCAACTCGCGCACCGAGGACGCCGTAGCGCGAGTGCGTGAACTCACCCACGGCCACGGCGTCAACGTAGCCTTCGAAGCCCTCGGCAGCGCCGCAACATTCGCAACCGCCCTCGACATCCTCGACGACGGCGGCCGCGCCGTTGTCGTCGGCATCGCCCCCGCCGGCACCCCTGGTTCCCTAGACCTGGCCCGGCTGGTCCGACGCAAACTACAGATCCACGGCTCCTACGGCGCCAAAGCCCGCACCGATATGCCCGCCCTGTTGCGGATGGTCGCAGCAGGCACCGTCCACCCCGAACACGTGATCACCCGCCGCTATTCGCTCGACGAAGCCGACGCCGCCTACCAGGCGCTGGCGCGTGGGGAGATCGTTGGACGGGCCATCATCGAGATGGCCGACTGACCGCATAGGCGAGCCGAGCGAGCACTCAACACGTTCCCTCCTGCGTTTTCCCGACCATCGATAACGGTTGGCGCACAGCGCCGCATATCGCGAAGATAAAGAGGGTATGACGCTATCTTTTCATTGGCAAATACTCCCAGTTCAGACTCGGCCGGCGGGGTTGCCGACCGCACCGTATTACTTTTCCGAGATGAACTCGCTACTGGGCTTCTCCGGCCTAATCCCCTCGTCGTCGTTAGTGACAGTCCCGAAGAAACCGTAACGGATGGTAAGGTACCTCACATGGGCGGAGGAAGATACGAGGGATTTCGCATATGAGACTTATAATTGCTTCGTAACATGGGGGAAAAGGTTGCAATCAAAGTTATTTCTTGATTTCGCTGCACGAATTTCCGAAACTCTCACCAGGGGAACGTCTTTTCTTTCCGGAAAATACAAGGAGATCAACAGCACTGCCCGGTACTCTGCCAGGAGCCTGGAGCAACAGGATCGCAGGTTCCCACGCGTGACCCTATCTGCTGCCGCCGCCGGGATCCTCCTGAGCGTGGGCGGCGATTCCCTTAACGAGGTGTCGACCGAGGAATATCTTTCCGGACTCGGGCCCACTGTCGATGAGTACATCGCCTTGTCCCCTTTTCTCCGAGAAGAAGTCGCGAAATTACGGGCCGATGGCTGGTTCATTGCGTACACCCCCCTTGAGGGAAACATGAACGGCCTCACGCATTGGGAACAGAAGAAGATTCTGATCAGTGACAACCTCAAAGGAAACCCTGAAAAGATCATGGCTGTACTCGCGCATGAAGTGGGACACGCATATCCGGGGAAATATATGGGAGACATCGATCCTCCCGTCGACAGCGAGAGCTACGCACACTGGCTGGAGCGCAGCCTACCTGAACTATTTCAGCGTGAAGTGGAAGCCGAGTTCGTACAAGCTCAAGTACGGCATGAGATCATCGAAAACGGCGGCCCGGATATTGGCGCTCCCCACGAGCTCATCACTTCCCTGTACGAAAGACAATTCAGCGGGTTCACCCGGGACCAAGCCCGAGATTTCGTCGCTGAAGCGTCTCACTTGTGGGAAGACTGGTTGCCGTTCTATGAACAGCATCTCAGGAGCTACTGGGATGAGAATTTTACCGGCTCACATGGCCCTTCGAAAGAAATATCTTCTTTGAAAGAACTCGAGGAGCAAGTGGCAAAGGAAAATACAGAGCTACCGGAATACCCTCCTGTGCCATACCTTCCTGGGCCGCGATGACGAAGAGCCGACCTTTCTATAGGAGTACGAGATGGCCGCGGCTGGGGGGCGAATGCTTGACTAGGCGGTCGGCTGCCATTCCTCGGGGGCGAGTTCGGGGAGGGTTTCGCCGGTTTCCAGGAGGGCTTTGAGGTTGACCAGGATCGCGGGCCAGCCGCCCTGGATGGCTTCGCGGACCTTGCTACCCGAGGGGAAACCGTCGTGGACGACGGTGAGTTTGACCAGTTCGCCGACCGGTTCGAGTTCGAAGGTGACTTTGGACCTGGGTTCGGCTGCCCAGGCGCGGCCCAGTTCGGGGTCCATGCCGAAGGTTTCGGCGTGTTCGGGGCTGAAGGTGTGCCAGGTGTAGGACAGGGTGCGGGGCGGATCCGCCGTCAAGACGACCTGTTCGGGGTCGGCGCTCGTCCAGTCGCGTTCCCGCCACACCATGGGAGAGCCTGGCTGCCAGTCCGTTTCGAAGGTCGCGCCCCAGTAGCGAGCGGTGAACGCGGGGTCGGTGAGAGCCTGCCACAGCTGCTCGGGGGTGGTCTTGATGTAGGTGGTGTAGACGAAATCGGTGCTGCTCATCGGTGCCTCCAGGGCTTGTTTGAGGTCGGCGAGGGTGCGGACGCGGGCACGGTGGTAGCGGGTGATCCAGCGGTCGGCGATGGCGTTGATGGGTTCGGCATTGAGGTAGTGCAATTTCTCTCGGCCGCTGCGCCGCGTGGTGATCAGGTTGGCCGCTTCGAGTACGGCGAGGTGTTTGCTGACGGACTGGCGGGCCATATCCAGGCCGGAACAGAGTTCACGCAGGCTCTGCCCGTTACGGGCCTCGAGGCTGTCGAGTAGCCGCCTCCGGCTGGGGTCTGCCAGCGCTTTGAACACCTCGTCCATATCTCCACTCCACGCATATGCAGCCAGGCAGCTGCATAACAGGAATGCTATGCAGCCATTTGGGTGCATGTCAAGGCCGTCGACCCACCCGAACCAGGACTGGGTAGCCAATGCAGCGTCGTGAGGCTGCCTGCCTGCGCACCGCGGACAGGTGCACAGGCAGGCAGCCAGTGGGGGCGCCTGCTCCATCGGCCCGAGGCCGATGACGGTCACCGGCTCACGAACGCCCGCCCATCAGCTCGAAGATCGAAACAGGCCGGTTTTCCTGTTCGGTCGCCGCGATCGCCTTGCGCCACCACGCTTGGGCGGTATGCGACAGGGTGGCGTCGACGCCCACGTCTTCGCTCGTGTCGATGGTGTGTTGCGCGCCCGCGTCCATCATCTTGAAAGCCGCCAGATCACCCCAGCCACCGTTCTTCGCGGACTTGGCGTACTCGGCCATGAAGAACGGGAACGCCTCGGCGGAACGCTGGGCGTACGGGAGGAACTGGTCGATATCGTGACCGGAACGCTGGATGACAGCCAGCGCCTGGTCGTAGGCGAGCATCCAGGGATGGAAAATGACCAGCAACGCCTGATAGAAGACCTGCGCCAGCCCGTCATCGGTGCCCAGATACTCCTGGGTACTCAGCGGGCGCAGGAGTTCGGCGTGCGCGTCGAAGACCTCGCGTGGGCCGCTGTAGAACAGGTACGACGCGGGATGCTCGATATTGTCGCCCACGGACATGAACCCACCGGAAAGGAACTGGGCGCCGTGCGACCGCACCCAGGCTGCACCCTTGCGGGTGTTCTCCGGCGAATCCGAGGACAGGTTGGCGATCACCTTGCCGGGCAGATGGTCGACGGCCTGACCGAGCACGTCGTACATGGCGGCGTAATGGGTCAGGCTGACCACGATCACCTCGTTGGCGTCGAGCGCTTCGGCGACTGTCGCGGCGCGCTCGGCCCCCAACTCCACCATCGCGTCGACCTTCGCACTACTGCGGTTCCACACGGTGACCCGGGTGCCCGCGGCGAGGAACGCCCGCACCATCGCCTGCCCCATCGGGCCGAGACCGATCACGGTGACGGAACGGCTGTCGTACTGCTGAGACATCGGATGCCCCTTCGGTTCATGGATACGGTTCAGGTTTCGGCGCCGTCAACGATGTTCATCCGCGCAGGTAGAGTCGACAAGAACGCACCCGCGCGTGCGGTTGCTTACCCCGAGGTCCGTAATGAGGTCAGGAGGATCCAGCGACCATGACGAGTGACACGGATCACGACGTATGCGGTATGACGCTGGCGATCGACGTGGTCGGTGGCAAATGGCGGTTGCACCTGATGTGGGTGCTGGACGAAGGGCCGCAACGGTTCGGGCAGATCCGGCGCGTGCTGGACGGGGTCAGCGAGAAGGTGCTCACCGAAAACCTGCGCCATCTGGAAGCCACAGGCATCGTACGGCGCGAGGTGTACCCGGAAATCCCGCCGCGCGTGGAATACTCGCTCACCCCGCTCGGTAGGGAACTCGCGGAAGCATTACACCCGCTGGAGGAATGGGGCGACAAGCACCGCCAGCGGCTGCGCGCGGACCTGCTGAAAGCCGCCTCCTGACGTCGTCAGGGTGCCCTGGTCTGCGCTGCGTTCGCGCTGCACCTCACCGTGGAGAACGGTCTGATCACCCGGCATCACGTTTACGAGGACAGCCTCGCCGCCGCGCAGGCGTTCGCCCGAGAAGGCGGCTGAACTGCGCCCGAGCCGAGTGTGCTGCGCCGCGGAGTCTTCCTGCGTGGCTGCGCCACCGTGTCTTCCTGCCTCGCTGCGCCACGCCGAGTGGAACGAACCCCTATCCTGCATCGACTGATTCGGCGATGCGCGCGCCGACCCGCTCCAGCAGCGGGGCGGCCTTGGCTATGCACCTGATCGGGTCGGGCTCCAGGTCGGTCAGGGAATAGGCCGAGCTGAACCCGGCGTCCTCGAGCTGCTCGGGGGTGAGCAGTATCCGGCCTGCTACTGCGGCGACAGGGACGTTTGCCCTGGTGGCGGCGGCGCAGACGCCGAGCGGGGCTTTGCCGTGCAGAGTCTGCTCGTCCAGGGAGCCCTCGCCGGTGACGGCCAGGATGGCGCCGGCGAGCCGGGTGGGGAAATCGAGCAGCTCCAGCACGACGTCGATACCGCTGCGCATCCGCGCGCCCAGTACGGCCAGTGCGCCGAACCCGGTCCCACCCGCGGCCCCCGCGCCGGGGCTGGTCGCGTGCTCCGGGTGGGCGATCCTGGCCCAATTCGCCAGTGCCGCTTCCAGTACAGCGCGTTCCTCCGGCCCAGCGCCCTTCTGCGGTGCATAGACCGTGACCGCGCCGGACGGCCCGAGCAACGGATTGCCGACATCGCAGGCCAGGGTGAATTCCGCGGCGGCGACACCTGAGTGCAGGCCGCTGAGGTCCAGTCGGTCGGCATCGAGCAGAGCCGCACCACCGCAAGGTATTTCGTTTCCTTCCCGGTCGAGTATCCGGGCACCGAGGGCGGTGAGCATTCCGCTGCCGCCGTCGGTGGAGGCGCTGCCGCCGAGGCCGAGCACGATCCGTGACACTCCCCGGTCGAGTGCGTGGGCGATGAGCACACCGAGCCCGAAAGTGTTGGCGCCGAGCGGGTCAGGCACACCGCCGGGGAGACGGGCGAAACCGACGACGGCGGCGAGTTCGATCACCGCGGTATCGCCACGCAGCGCGTACGAGGTGGTTCCGGGTTCACCGGTGGGACCGGGTGCTGTCACCGGCACCCGAGTCCAGCCCGCCGTCACGAAAGCGTCCAGGGTGCCGTCACCCCCGTCGGCGACCGGAACCACCTCGATTCCCATACCCGGCCGCACCCGACGCATCCCCCTCGCCAACGCCGCCGCAACCTCGGCAGCCGACAGCGAGCCCTTGAACTTGTCCGGGGCAAGCACAACCCGAGGCGCCGATGTCATGGCGCTATTGTCCGGCCACGGATACGTTCTCGCAGCTCCCTCCCGGCTCGGCCTGTCACCCTTACACACGACAACCCACCGACTCCAGTTCCTGTGTCCGCCCCGCTCCGCGGCCACCATCACGCCCGCAGCCTCCGCCTCGCCGTGCGCGTGGGTGGCATCGTCAATACGGAGACCACCGGGGCGGTCGGGAACGGCTTCGACCCGGATCTTCGCCCTACTCGGCACCAACGGCACCGGTAAGACCACCACCGCCGCGGGTCGGCTCCCGGCCTATCGCTGCTGCCCGACCGTACTTATGGCAATCGCACCCGGGTACCAAGGTCACGCTCGGCCGCGGAATGTCACGGGATGTTCAGCGGTGCCTGCTCGGCACTGCGCACGCTGACCTCGCCGGTTTCCAGATACTGCATGACCGGCCCGTCCACCGACGGGTTCCCGCGCCCGAAGGTGCCGTGATCACCGCCCTCGACCGTGATCAGTGTTCCGCCCAGCGCCTCGGCCATAGCGGGACCGCCCTCGTATTTCGTCAGCGCGTCGTGACGGCTCTGCAGCAGCAGTGGCGGGGTGTGCAGGCCCGCGCCGCTGATCGGGACCGGAGTGGTGGCCGGTTCCCAGCCGCCGCAGCTGATGCCGGAGCGAACCAGGTCGGCGCGGGCGTCCATCGCATTTCCCCCGGAAACGAGGGTGGTGGCGGCCGTGATCAGCCGCTCCGGTCTGGCGGGGGTCGCGTTCTCGTTGCAGGTGATGGTGGCGAAAACGAAGCGGCCGGTGGGGTGGGAGCTGGTGGCTCCTTCGATGGCGAGGAGGCGGGCGATATCGGCGGGGTCGGTGTTGGCTTCGGCCATGGCGGTGGCGAACACGGGCCAGTAGGCGCGGGTGTAGGTGGCGACCGCGGTGGCGCCGAGCAGCGGGCCGTGTTCGGAGGCGCCTCTGGTGACCAGCACGCGCATCAGGTTCTGTAGTTTGCCGGTTTGTTCGACACTGCCGTTGAACCCGTCGCGGACGATCTCGGCCAACGGTTCGGGCAGTTCGCCGGGTAGATCGCCTGCGCTGGCGGGCGGCGGGGTGAGATTGGCGTACCAACCGCCGCCCTGGTCGACGACCAGCCGCACCCAGTTGCGGTACACCTGCAAAGCGGTGCTGCCCAGGCGGTATCGGTCGTGGTGTTCGGCGATCCAAGCGAACAGGTCGTCCATTCGCTGTTTGCCTGCGATCTGCTGTTGGGCGAACTCCTCGGTCCACACCCAGCCGGGGTGCACGTTGGAGTCCAGGATCATCCGGTCCACCCGGTCCGGGAACAGTGAGGCGTACACCGCGCCCAGATAGGTGCCGTAGGACGTGCCGAGGTAGCTGATCTTCGCCAGGCCGAGCGCGGCGCGTACCGCGTCCATATCGCGCGCGGTGGTTTCGGTGGTGATGGTCTCCAGGTAGCCGGGATGGGCGGCTTCGCAGGCTTCCTTCATCGCAGCGCGATTGCCGAACGCCGGCCGCCCTTCCCTATCGGGGTCGCCGGTTCCACAGGTCAGCGGCGTGGACCAGCGCAGGCCGCGCGGTTGCACGGCGATCCGGTCGTAGTGTGCGGCGAGTTCGGCGGGCAGCCGCTGGTAGCGGTTGGCCCAATAGTCGAGGGCATCCGCGCCGGGGCCGCCGGGATTGGCGAAGATGACACCGCGCCGCTGCCCCGTCGCGGCGATCTTGCTGACGGTGAGTTCGATACGGGGGCCGTCCGGTTCGGCGTAGTTCATCGGGACGCTGATCACCGCGCAGTGCGCACCCCGGCCCGCGGTCACCGAACCCTGGGGGCAGGCGCCGAATTCCGGCGCCGCCTGCGCGGGCGCGGCGGCGAGCGAACCGGTGACCAGCCCCGCGGCCGTCAGCGCCGCCGCTATGCGCGACAGACGCAGCAGGTTCTTCAAATTCGTCACCTCCCGCCCAGCCCCGGCCACCCAGCATTCTGCGCACGGCCCCGGCGGCGGGCAAGTCGAGCGGCGACACCGAGGGTGCGAGTTACCCGAAATATGCGCTGCCGGAGTAGCGTCGAGCCATGTCGACCCAGGTCTGCAACAACACCGCCTTGGAACGCTTCGAGATCCACGTCGACGGCACCGTCGCCGGCTACGCCGAATATCAGGACACCGCGTCCGATCGCGCCTTCGTGCACACCGAGATCGACCCGCGCTTCGAAGGACAGGGCTACGCACGGATGCTGGTGGAGACGGCGCTGGACGACACCCGCCGCGACGGCCTCGGCGCGCTGCCGATGTGCTCGATGGTGCGCCATTTCATCGAAACCAGGCCGCACTACCTGCCGATGGTCCCGCATTGGGCGCGGGACCGGATGGGTCTGCCCCAGTAGCTCAGTAGGCCGCGACCGCCGCGTCGAGCGCGGACTGCAGATCGGTTTTCACCAGCCGGGCGATCTCGGCGGGGCGGGCGGGCAACTCGGTGATCGGCATCCCCACATGGAAGCTGGCCCGTTTGGCTTCGTCCTTGGTCGGTTCGACCGCGGGGTCGGGGCGCGGGCCGTAGCTGAGCCCCATGCTCAGCAGCGCAGGCTGCGCGCCGAGTTTCATCGCCCGGAACGCGATATGGCCGATCCCACTGCCGACCGGCTGCACCTGGGCCGGATCGACATCGTTGCAGGTGCCTTCGGGGAAGACGGCCAGGCAGTCGCCGTCGGTGAGGCGTTCGGCGCAGATATCCATCATCCGCTGCCCGGCCGCGTTCACCGCCCGCACTCCGTGATCGCTGCCGCGGAAGACCGGAATCCCGCCCATCATGTCTATCCGGCGGCGCTGTTTGCGCTGGACGAAAAGTTCGTCCTTGGCCAGCACCCGTACCCGCCCGATGATCGGGCGCAGTTCGCTACGCCACGCGGCGGCGGCAACGGTGTAGGGGTCGAGCTGGGACAGATGGTTGATCGCGATCAGCAGCGGGGTGCGCCGCCGCATCAGCTCGACGATATGTGCCCGCGCGCCGTCAGCGTAGCTGACCCGCGGCTGGAAACGCTGCCCGAGCAGGGCATACGCGGCGAATGCCTGGAGCCGGTTTTGGCGGTGGGAACGGTAGAACTGGTAAACGGCGTCGCTGTTGTCCAGCAGCACCTCGGGCGCTTCCATGGCGCCGACTCTACGGCGCCGAGCGGGCTCACCGTCTGAAGAGTTGATCTTGCCCAGGTCGCGGCGACGAGGAGACCGGGCCACTAGTGCGGCGCGACGGCCGGATAGCTGCGATGATGACGAGGTGGCACGCGCAGAAGACCCGGATGATCGCCAGACCCGTGGCGGTGGTGACAACCCGAACGCCGGACAGCGTGGTTTCCGGCAGGGGGAGCAGACGGTGCGAGCGGGCACGCTGCTGGTGTCCTCCACCGACCTGGTCGAACCGACCTTCCGCCGCACAGTCATCTACATCATCGAACACAACGAGGCAGGCAGCCTCGGCGTGGTGTTGAACCGGCCGAGCGATACCGCCGTACACGATGTGCTGCCGCAATGGGCGGATGTCGTGGCTGCCCCGCGCACCCTGTTCGTCGGCGGACCCGTGAAACGCGATGCGGCGCTGTGCCTGGGCACGGTGCGGGTCGGCGCGTCCATCGAGGGCGTGCCCGGTCTGCGCCGGGTGGACGGCCGGGTGGTGCTGGTCGACCTCGATGCCGACCCGGACCGGGTGGGTCAACTGGTGGAAGGTATCCGCGTTTTCGCCGGTTATGCGGGCTGGACCTTCGGTCAGTTGGAAAGCGAATTGGACAACGACGACTGGTTCGTGGTGTCCGCGCTGCCCAGCGACCCGATCAGCGGCCGCCGCACCGATCTGTGGGCGCAGGTGCTGCGCAGACAACCCCTGCCGCTGTCTCTACTGGCCACCCACCCGATCGAACTCGAACGCAACTGAACGCACGCGTTCCCCGCCGGACAGCTCCGGTGAGAGGTCATCACCCGCGCTGCGTTTCCGTGGCGACCAGGGCTGTTCGATTATCCGGGCTCCGCCGGTCGGGCGAAGCGATGCGCTCAGATGCCGAGCCCACCACAGCCGGACGGTCGGCGACGCCGAGCACGCACCGAAACTACCCCAGGAAGTGAACCGCACAGTACGCGACGACCGTATGACCTGCATACACCGCTGCGAGCGGCGGAAGGAGGGTCGATGCGCGGCACAGTGGTGGACTATCTGGCGCGCGCTGTCTCAGGCCTCGGTGTGCGGCATATTTTCGGCGTTGACGGCGCGAATATCGAAGACCTCTACGACGCGATCTTCGACAACAGCCTGCTGACCGGCGTGGTCGCCAAACACGAGTTCTCCGCTGCCGCCATGGCCGACGGGTACGCGCGCATCACGACCCGGCTCGGCGTTGTGGCCGCAACCTCCGGTGGTGGTGCGATGAATCTCGTCGCCGGGCTCGCCGAATCGTATGCGTCGCGGGTCCCGGTACTCGCCCTGGTCGGCCAGCCGCCCACCACAGTGGAAGGGCACGGCGCCTTCCAGGATTCCAGTGGTAAATCGGGCGCCATCGACGCGATCCGGCTGTTCGGGTCGATCAGTCGGTACTGCACTCGCGTGGAATCCGCCGCCGAACTACCCGAACGGCTGGCGCGCGCGGTCCGTGCCGCGCGACGCGGCGGACCCGCCGTCCTCTTACTACCCAAGAACGTGCAACAGGCCGCGATGGGTGAGGTCGCCGCGTTCCAGCCGCCCGAACCACTGCACTGGTGCGACGACAGCGAATACACGCGGGTACGCGCGATGCTCGCCGAGGCCAGGCGCACCGGCAAGATCGTGATCATTGCGGGCGACCAGATAGCCAGGGACGACGCCCGCGCCGAACTGGCCCGGCTGGCCGCCGTACTGGACGCCGCGGTCGGGGTCGCGCCGGATGCGAAGGATACCTACGACAACCGTGACCCGGCGTTCTGCGGCGTCGCGGGCACAATGGGGCATCCCGAACTGACCGCTGCGCTGCGCTCGGCGACCCTGTGCCTACTGGTGGGCACCCCGCTGCCGGTCACCGCCCGCACCGGCCTCGACGAACTGCTCGCCGACACCACAGTGGCCGGTATCGGCCTCGCGCAACCGTATCCGCCGGCCGTGCACGCCACCTGCACCGATCTGCGAGACAGCCTCGGCAGGCTCGCCACCGAACTCGATCCGGCGCACACCGGGACCGCCCAGCCGCAAGCGCCGGACGATGCGTCGACACACGCCGCGAACCCCGATTACGACGGCCGGGCACACAGCATGCTGACCTCGCTGCGGGTCCCGGAAGCACACGGTCCCGGTGTGCGGTACGGGCCCCTGGTCGAGGCGATCGGTTCCGCCTTGCCCGCTGGTACGGCGGTGTTCGCCGACGCGGGGAACACCGGCGCCGCGGTGGTGCATCATCTACGGGTGCCGCGTGGTGGGCGGTTCGTGGTCGCGTTGGGCATGGGCGGCATGGGGTACGCGTTCGGGGCCGGGATCGGCGCTGCGTTCGCGACCGGTGGGCGCACGGTGGTCATCGCAGGCGATGGGGCGTTCTATATGCACGGTATGGAGGTGCACACGGCGGTCGAGCACAGGTTGCCGGTCACCTTCGTCATCTGCAACAACAACGCCCACGCCATGTGCGTGTCCCGTGAACAGCTTTATTACCAGGGCCGCTACAGCTTCAACAGGTTCCGCCCGGCCCGGCTCGGCGCGGGGCTGGCGGCCATGTTCCCCGAACTGCGGGTGCGTTCGGTGCACACACCGGATCAGCTTGCCGCGGCGCTGGCCGGATCCTTCGGCGGTGTAGGCCCGTCGTTGGTCGAAGTCGACTGTGCTGCCGACGAAATACCCCCGTTCTCGCCGTTTTTGAGGAGCGCACCGTGACCACCAGCACCCTGCCCGCACTCAGCGATATCCCGGCGCTGCCCGGGCTGCTGCGCATCGAGAACTCCGACCGGGAAGCCACCACACCGGTCATCATGGACATGCTGCGGTCGGTGTATCCGCACGACCAGATCTACGGAAAATTCTGCCCCGTACAGGATTACATCGCCGCACCGCCCCGCGAAGTATTCGACTATCTGGCTGATACCAGGTCACTGGAGGAATGGACCTACAGCCTGCGCGGTTTCACCGAGACCGACGAACCGGGACTGTGGGTGGCGCACGACCGGCTCGGTGATACGACGAAGATCTACGCCCGTACCGTCGCCAACCCCGACGCCATGACCATCGACTATCACTGCGCCTGGGATCAGGGACAGCACCTGTGGATGATCTACCTGATGCGGGTTGTCGACGCGCAGCTCGTCGTGCAC
The DNA here is from genome assembly GCF_002081715.1 of Nocardia donostiensis. Classification (GTDB taxonomy): domain Bacteria; phylum Actinomycetota; class Actinomycetes; order Mycobacteriales; family Mycobacteriaceae; genus Nocardia; species Nocardia donostiensis. The sequence goes on from NZ_MUKP01000023.1 coordinate 53,855, forward strand.
GAGCCCGGGTCGGTGGTGCTGTGGACCAACTGCAAGCACCCGTTCTACGACCAGAACCCGTATCCGCAGACCGCGCCGCCGGGACGGCCGGTGTGGGTCGGTGATTTCTGGGAAATGTTCGCCGCCGGGCACCGCCTGGAACTCGACAATCTGAAAGCGATCTGTGAATACCGTGCCGCGCACGGGCTGCCGATCAGACCGGACTGGATGCGGTGATGGCGGATCCGGGCACGGTGAGCCTGGTGGACGTGGCGAGCTACCTACCCGGCGAACCGATCGGCACCGATTACTTCACCCGGTTCTCGCGTTCGGAGCGGATGGCCCGGCACGTGATGTTCCGTGCACCCGACACTCGCCATCACGTGCGGCGCGGAGAAACCGCGGTGGACATGGTGGAACAGGCCGTCGCGCCGCTGGCCGCCCGGCACGGTGCGGGGCTTTTCGACGATATCGACGTTCTGATAACCCATACCCAGCTGCCGGACTTCCCGGTGCTCGGCTGCGGCCCGGAAGTCGCCCGGCGGCTGGGTATGCGGCCAGGGTGGGTGTTCGACATCCACAACGGCGGATGTGCGGCATTCGTGCACATGATGGCATTGGCCCGGATACTGCTGCAGTCCACCGGGGCGCGTACCGCGCTGATCGCGGCGACCCAGAACTGCGCCGGTCCGGTGTTCACCCAACCCGAGATCCGCAAGCTCGCGCAGGCCCCGGTTCCCGGCGACGGTTGCGGTGTCGGGCTGCTGGTCCGCGACGACAGCGCCCCGATTCTCGATATCGAATGCCGCACCTATCCCGAATGCGCCGGAGATATGTCGTTTTCCACTTTCGGCGGCGACCGGCGGTACTGGGAGCCCGGCCAGGGGCAGGTCTGCGTGAATTTCACCGAATCGAAGGTGATGAAGGTGTTCGCGCGTGGCAACCGCCTGGTGCCCGAGGTCGCGGCGGCGGTATGCGAACGCATCGGGGTGAAGAGCCGCGATATCGACTACTTCGTCACCAATCAGCCCAACCGGATGTTCCTGCGCAACTGGCACGACGCGCTCGAACTGCCGCCGGAACGGCATCCTGACACCTTCGACCGGTGCGGGAATCTGTTCGCCGCCGCTATTCCGGTGACCCTCGATACCGAAAACCGGGCAGGCCGGTTACGCAACGGGTCGGTGGTGTTGCTGTCGGCGTTCGCGCACGCCGGTGATTTCGCGGCCGCCGCAGCGGTGCGATGGGGGGCAGCGCCGACGGGCCGGGTGGATCCGGCGGGGTGAGCGCTCAGGTAGCCGGCTGGCAGGTATCGCGCAGGGAGCAGGCGCCGCAGGAGTGACCGCAGCCGCCGATATCTTCCGGGGGCGGGGCGATGGCGGCGGCCGCACGGGCGCCTGCGTCGGCTCCGGCGCCCAAAGTGAACAGGGCGATCGCGGCGACGACTACCGCGACCAGGACGGCGACGACACCGTCGGCGGCGAGGGAGACCAGCGCACCGGCGGACAGCAGGGCGCCCGCGGCGATGGAGGTGGGCGCGGCGACACGGTTCGCGGCGCGGAAGGCTGCCGGGTCCCGCAGCGCGGCCTCGGTGTGCACGCCGACGAAACGGTTACGTGGTAGGCGGCCGGTCAGTCCGAGCGCTCCCGTCGCCAGGGCCACGACCGCCAGCGCGAACAACAGAAGAGCGACAACGAACACCTGTGCAGGCTACCCCAGCGCTGTTCGGCCCCACCGCCCCGCACCCGGTGAAAGCCCACTTCGTGGCGCCGATCACGCCGCGCGACCCGTACACCCTTTTTGGGCTAGTCAGCGCGTACGTCTTACCCTGTTCGACGACGTAATCTCTCCGGATCGGCAGCAAAGAAGGCAGGCCCGTGCAGGACACCCGCGCAACCGACACCGCCGGGCAGGACTCGGTGACCAGTGACACTTCGGCATATGCGCACCGCTACACCGCCGAACTCGCCGCCCGGATCGAACGCAGGTGGCAGCAGCAGTGGAACGAGCGCGGCACCTTCCACGCCCCGAACCCGGTCGGCCCGCTGGCCGGTGCCACCCCCGCCGACAAGCTGTTCGTGCAGGACATGTTCCCGTACCCGTCCGGCGCGGGACTGCACGTGGGTCATCCACTGGGCTATATCGCCACCGATGTATTCGCCCGCTACCACCGCATGCACGGCCGCAATGTGCTGCACGCCCTTGGCTACGACGCGTTCGGCCTGCCCGCCGAGCAGTACGCGGTGCAGACGGGCGCGCATCCGCGCGACACCACCGAAGCCAATATCGCCACCATGCAGCGGCAGCTGGACCGGCTGGGCCTGGGCCACGATCCCCGCCGCTCTTTCGCGACCACCGACCCCGAGTACTACAAGTGGACGCAGTGGATCTTCCTGCGCATCTACAACGCGTGGTACGACCAGGAAGCCGACCGGGCGCGCCCCATCTCGGAACTGGAGAACCAGTTCGCCTCCGGTGCCCGGCCCGCGCCCGACGGCAAGGACTGGGCAACGATGTCGGCGGCCGAACGCAGTGCTGTGATCGACTCCCACCGGCTGGTGTATCAGACCGATTCGATGGTCAACTGGTGCCCCGGGCTGGGAACCGTGCTGTCCAACGAGGAAGTCACCGCCGACGGGCGCAGTGAGCGCGGCAACTTCCCGGTGTTCCGGAAACGCCTGTGGCAGTGGATGATGCGGATCACCGCCTACTCCGACCGGCTGATCGACGATCTGGACCAGGTGGACTGGCCGGAAAACGTCAAGACGATGCAACGCAACTGGATCGGCCGCTCTCGTGGCGCGCGGGTTCGGTTCCCCGCCGACGGCCACGAACTGGAGGTGTTCACCACCCGCCCCGACACCCTGTTCGGCGCGACCTACGTGGTGCTGGCTCCCGAACACGAACTGGTCGACGAGCTGACCGCACCCACCTGGCCCGCCGACCTGGACGTGCGCTGGACCGGCAACAGCGCGACCCCCGCGGAAGCCGTGGCCGCCTACCGTCGGTCGATCGTGGCCAAATCGGATCTGGAACGCCAGGAGAGCAAGGAGAAGACCGGCGTCTTCCTGGGCAGCTACGCCACCAACCCGGTCAACGGCGCGCAGGTGCCGATCTTCATCGCCGACTATGTGCTGAGTGGTTACGGCACCGGCGCGATCATGGCGGTGCCCGGCCACGATCAGCGCGACTGGGAGTTCGCGCGCGAGTTCGGGCTGCCGATCGTCGAAGTCATCTCCGGCGGTGATCTCGAGACCGCCGCCTACAACGGCGACGGCGAACTGGTGAACTCCGACTACCTGAACGGGCTGTCGGTCGAGGAGGCCAAAGCAACCGTGATCGCGCGGCTGGAAGCCGACGGCCACGGTGAGGGCACCGTCCAGTACAAGCTGCGTGACTGGTTGTTCGCCCGCCAACGCTACTGGGGCGAGCCGTTCCCCATCGTCTACGACGAAGATGGCACTCCGCACGCCCTGCCGGAATCCATGCTGCCGGTGCGGCTGCCGGAGCTGGACGATTTCGCACCGGTCACCTTCGACCCCGACGACGCCGACTCCGAACCGTCGCCCCCGCTGGCCAAGGCCACCGACTGGGTGAATGTGGAACTGGACCTGGGCGACGGGCCGAAACGCTACCGGCGCGACACCAATGTCATGCCCAACTGGGCGGGCAGCTCCTGGTACCAGCTGCGCTACGCCGACCCGACCAACACCGAGACCTTCTGCGCCGCGGAGAACGAACGGTATTGGCTCGGCCCGCGCCCCGCCGAGCACGGCGCCGACGATCCCGGCGGTGTCGACCTGTATGTGGGCGGGGTCGAGCACGCGGTGCTGCATCTGCTGTACGCCCGGTTCTGGCAGAAGGTGCTGTTCGACCTGGGTGATGTGAGCAGCAGCGAACCGTATCGCCGCCTGTTCAACCAGGGCTACATCCAGGGGTACGCCTACACCGACCCGCGCGGCGCCTATGTGCCTGCTGCGGAGGTGGTCGAACGCGACGGCAAGTTCTACTGGACCGACACCGCCGGGACCGAGATCGAGGTCGCCCAGGAGTACGGCAAGATCGGCAAATCGCTGAAGAACGCCATCTCCCCCGACGAGATCTGTGATCTGTACGGCGCCGACACGTTCCGCTTCTACGAGATGTCGATGGGCCCACTGGACACCTCCCGCCCCTGGTCCACCAAGGATGTCGTCGGCGCGCACCGCTTCCTGCAGCGGGTGTGGCGGCTGGTGGTGGACGAGGAGACCGGCGCGGTGCGGGTCACCGACGCCACCCCCACCGGCGAAACGCTGCGGTTGGTGCACAAGACTATCGCGGGAGTCGACGAAGACCTGGCCGCGATGCGCGACAACACCGCGGGCGCCAAGCTGATCGAACTGACCAACCACCTGACCAAGGCCTACCCCGACGGCGCGCCCCGGTCCGCGGTGGAGCCGGTGGTGCTCATGCTGGCCCCGCTGGCCCCGCATATGACCGAGGAACTGTGGGAGCGCCTTGGCCACCAGACGGCGCTGGCACACGGCCCGTTCCCGGTCGCCGACCCGGCGCTGCTGGTCGAGGAGTCGGTGGAATATCCGATCCAGGTCAACGGCAAGGTGCGCAGCCGTATTCAGGTGCACCCCGACGCGGACAACGAGGCGATCGAGGCGGCGGCGCTGGCGGACGAGAAGATCACCGATCTGCTGGCGGGGAAGACCCCGCGCAAGCTGATCGTGGTGCCGGGGCGGTTGGTGAACATCGTCGCCTGATCCGCGGTCGCGGTCACCTGCCCCGCCGACTCCGACGAAGGAACTGCCCTCGAAGACCGAGTGACGCCGGGTTCGGGAAGGCTGGTCAGCCCCGCGACCGCGTTCGCCTTGACTTCCAAGGTATTACGTCGCTGCTGCACGGGCCATCACGCACCGCGCTGGGTAGATTCCGGTAACCGGCCTCCTGGTCCTGCGAGCTCTACCTGAGCCACGCCTCGGCCTGGGCCGTCTATCGCGCGGTGTCCCGCAGGTGGAGTGAATACGAACAGCCCCAGTCGTTTCCACATTCGAGTTCGCAGTAGCGAGCTATGGTTGCAATGATCGCAAGATAGGTGTGCGAAGGGGAACTGTGGCCGGGATAGTTCGCGAGTTTCTGGCTGGTGCTGCTCGTTTGGTCACGACACTTACACGGTTCTCCAGACACGATGCAGACACAATTATATCGACGGCCGGTAACGCCCGCGGCGCCGTAGTCAGCAAGGTGGCAGAGGATGCGAATACAAGCCACATTCGGTTCTCCACTCTCGATGAATATCGGGAGTACGGTAAGCAGAACCTGCTGACACGCAACCATTCCGACGAACAAAAACGAGCCATAGGCTGGTACACCCGGCACGGCTTCAAGGCAGCCAATCCCTATCTGCGGAGCGGGCGAGATCCGGATTCCGTACCGTGGGCTGACGAGCTGCCCGATATCGACCGGAACATCACTCTGATCGACGAGTCGATGCGTCCACTCCCTCATTCGATCGTGGTCACCCGCGAAGTCGACAAAGATGCTTTCCGGAAGAAGATCCGACGACTGAAGAGGCTGGGCAAACTGAAAGGTCGTACCGAAGGCGACGACGCGTACATGTCCACCTCATTGGCGCCCAAACCCCTGCGTTACTCCACTCCCAAACCGATCGTGCTACGTCTGCATGTGCCACAGGGAACTCCCGCCATCTATACCGGCCCCTACTCACAGTTCGGAGACGAGGAGGCCGAACTCCTTCTCGCACGCGGGCTCCGCTACCGGATCGACAAAGTCGAATTCGATGAGAGCGACGGGCGCGGCCGTTGGTGGATCGATGCCCACGTGCTACTGCCAGGCTCTGCTCGGTAGCGGGCGGGCCTGGGCCGGAAGCACACGCGACGAACGCGGAAGCGGCCGGATGCCAGACTCCGGTGCCGCGCCCGCGTTCATCACCAGCCTGATACGCATCCTCGCTCCGGCCATCAACAGGGGCGGAGGATGATTTCCGTTGGGTGGCCGTCGCGGGGGGTGTCGACGGCCGCCCGGACCGTGCGGGCGACGGTTTGCGGGCTCAGGAACTCCTCGGGGTGGTATTCACGGCCCTCACCTGCGACGATGGCGCGCTGCATATCGGTGTCGATACGGCCCGGGTGGATCGAGGTGACGCGCAGCGTCGGCTCCTCTAACCGCAGCGCGTCGCCGAAAGCGCGCAACGCGAACTTACTGGCCGCGTAGGAGGCCCAGCCCGCATTGGCCCGCAAACCCGCACCGGAATTGATCAGCACCACATGCCCGTTCGCCGCGCGCAGGGCAGGCAGCAGCACCCTGGTCAGCTCCGCAACCGCCACCACATTGGCCTCCAATGTGGTGCGCCACTGCTGCACCGAGGAATCCTCGATCGTGCTCAGATCGGCGATGCCCGCGTTGTGTACCAGCACGTCCAGCCGCTCGATAGATGCGGCCGCCTGGGCGACAGCGGCGTAGTCGGTCAGCTCGACCGGCCACGCCGACGCCCCCGGTAACTCCGCCACGATCTTCGCCAGCGATGATTCCGACCGCGCCCCGAGCAACAGCTGATGTGTCCCGGCCAGCTCCCGCGCGATCGCTGCGCCGAGCCCTCGGCTTGCTCCGGTGATCAGCGCGATCGGGGCAGCTCCGTTTCCAGCAGACTCCATGCGCCAACGGTAACGGCATACCCGCAGGCTTTCCTTTCGGCGGACCCGGCAGTGGCTGACGTTTCCGCGGGTATCGCGCCATCATCGTGAGCGTGGAATACGAGCCAGGGACGACTAGCCGCGATGACGTGATCGGACTCGTCGTCCGCCAGATGCTGCGCAATCGTGACGATCTGCTCGCCGACCTGTCGGCGGCGATACGCTCACGAGTGGGGTCGCTGGACCTGGACCCGCGGTTGCGGGAGCAATTCGAGGCGGGGACCGCCGACAATTTTTTGGCGGTGCTCGACTACGCACGCAACGATGCCGGTGCGGATCAGGTGCGGGCACCGGAGCGCGCCCTGGTCTATGCGCGAACCCTGGCCCAGCGTGATGTTCCGGCTTCCGCCCTGATCAGGGCATATCGGATCGGCCATGCCGTTTTCCTCGATACCGCGATGCGATATGCGGCCGAATTCGGTGGTGTGACGAGTTCTGCGGCCATCATCCGGCTGGTGAACCGTGCAGGCGAGTACGTCGACCAGGTCTGTGAACAGGTGGGGATTGCCTATGAGCAGGAACGGGATCGGTGGGTGGGCAGCCGGGGCGGGCTGCGCCGGGAGTGGGTGGCCCGAGTGCTCGACGGCTCGATCACCGATATCGCCCGCGCCGAACGCATGCTCGGATATCCGTTGCGCGGTAGCCATATCGCGGTCAACGCCTGGCTGGACACCGGCAGGTCCGTACCGGACGCGGTGGATATCGTCGACCGCGTCCAGCACACCTTGGCCGCGGTTTTCGGTGCGCGAGGACGTCCGCTGCTGGTGCCGGTGGACGAGTACGAAGTCCGGTTGTGGTTGGCGGTTCCGCACAATACCGCGGTCGAGGTCGACACGCTCGACCGCGAGATATCGGAGCGGGCGCTGCCGGTGCGTCTCGCGGTGGGCGGCTATGCGGCCGGAGTGGAAGGTTTCCGACGCACCGCTCGCCGCGCGGACCGGGTCCGGGCGATCGCGTTGCTCGGCGATACCGCGCGTCGCGTCGTGTCCTACGAACAGGTGGCGGCACTCACGCTGATGACGGCCGACATCGATGCGCTCGCCGAGTTCGTCACGGAGGAACTGGGTGAGCTGGCGGTGAACGGACCGCGAACAGGCTGGTTGCGCGAAACCTTACTGGTCTTCCTCTCGGTGAACCGCAGTTACACGGCCGCCGCCGCCCGACTGGCCGTGCACCGCAATACCGTCCAGTACCGGGTTCAGCAGGCCCTGGACCTCGCAGGACGCGGACTCGGCGAACACGACGACATCCTGCACCTACAGGCCGCGCTGGAGGCCGCGCACTGGATCGGAGCACCGGTGCTGCGCCCGGCGGCGGATGTATCCGCCGATGGCAGGCATTAAGCGGTAATGGCAAGAACTAGCGGTATTCCAAGTGGTCGGGAGCCGAACAAGTGGCTCCATTGTGCGCAGAGCACATGTGCGCAGAGCACAAAAGATGTACAACCTTTCATGCACGCGAGATATGGCCTGGGATGTGATGGAGTTCATAGCCTGTTCGTCAGGACGCACCCGTAGGAGACCCAGCTGTGCCATTGATCGAAACCGTGCAAGGCCCCGTCGACACCGCCGAACTCGGCGTCACCCTGATGCACGAGCATGTTTTCGTGCTCAGCTCGGATGTACATCAGAACTATTCGCAGGAGTGGGGTTCGGAGGAGGAGCGGGTCGCCGACGCCGTCCGGCGTTTGCAGGCCGCCTACGACGCGGGCGTGCGGACGATGGTGGACCCGACGGTGGTCGGGCTGGGCCGCTATATCCCCCGGATCCAGCAGATCGCGGCGCAGATTCCGCTGAACCTGGTCGTCGCGACCGGCATGTACACCTATGACGACGTGCCGTTCTTCTTCCACTATCGCGGCCCGGCGCTGAACGCACTGGTCGGTGTCGAAGTCCCCGACCCGATGGTCGATATGTTCATCCGCGATATCCGTGACGGCATCGCGGACACCGGGGTGAAGGCGGGGATGCTCAAATGTGCGATCGACCGCCAGGGCCTGACCCCGGGAGTGGAACGAGTGATGCGGGCTGTCGCGCGAGCACATCTGGACACCGGTGTGCCGATCACCGTGCACACCCACCCCGAGTCCCGTTCCGGGCTGGACGTGAAACGGGTCATGTGTGAGCAGGAAGGCGTCGACCCCGGCCGGATCGTCCTCGGCCACAGTGGTGACACCACCGACTGCGATCATCTTTCCGAACTCGCCGACGCCGGTTTCGTGCTGGGCATGGACCGATTCGGTATCAACCTCGAGACGACCTTCGAGGCCCGCGCCGACACTCTGATCGAAATGGTGCGCCGCGGCTACGCCGAACGCATGGTGCTGTCGCAGGATGCGAGCTGTTACATCGACTGGATCGAGCCCACGATGCGCGCCGCAGCGCTACCGCAATGGCATTACACGCATCTGTTCGAAGACGTGTTCCCGTACGTGACCGACCGCGGCGTCAGCAAGGAGCAGTGGGCCACCATGCTCGTCGACGTCCCGCGGGCGTTCTTCGAAGGCGGGGACCTTCGCGATCCGGCGTAACTGCTACGGGGTTCGACACCGCGTTTTCAGTCCTCTTGCGGTGCCCTGCCCGCCCGCAGACTCGGCGCGCCCGGAACAATATCGGGCAGATCGGGCATGCCCTCGGTGAGCGGCTCCAGCAGCGCGTCGGCCTGCTGTTTCGCCGATCGGGCCGCTTCCTGCGCGACTCCGGTGACCAACTGTCCCAACTGTTCGGCCGTGCTCCGCATAGCCGCGGGTGTTATGCGCACCTCGACAACCGACCCGACTGCGTCCACCGTCACCGTCACCGCCTGATCGGACGAGGTCGCCTGCACCCGCAGCTCGTCCAGCTGCTCGCGCACCTCGCCCAGCCGCGTCTGCTGCTGGGCGAAGGTGTCCATCATGTCGTGCACCTGGTTGAGCAGCGCGCTGTTGACCGAAAGCAGTTCCTCACGCCGCTGCTGGTCCATGCGTTCACCTCATGTTCTCGATCGCGCGGTGCTGCCTGCACCCGCCTGCCCATACGCTCAACGGTTGATTGTTCCTTTCCACAGGGAACTGCGAACGGCGCTGTTCCCAGGACTTGGGACACTTGGTCGGCGACGCGCCGACACCGGGCTCTTCAGATCGGTCCGCTGTGCGCAGCTCTGGTCAGCGGTAGCCTCGATCACTGGAACCCGACGACGAGGAGCCAAGCCGATGAGCCGACCCGTTCGTATCGGTCTGCAACTACAGCCCCAGCACGCCCCGGACTACGGCCTCATCCGCGACGCGGTGCGGCGGGCCGAGGACGCGGGCGTGGACATCGTGTACAACTGGGACCATTTCTTCCCGCTGGCCGGTGACCCCGACGGCGCGCATTTCGAATGCTGGACCATGCTCGGCGCGTTCGCCGAACAAACGGAGCGAGTCGAGATCGGTGCGCTGGTCACCGGCGGCGGCTACCGCAACCCGGACCTGCTGGCCGATATGGCGCGCACCGTCGACCACATCAGCGGCGGCAGACTCATCCTGGGTATCGGCGCCGGCTGGTTTCAGCGTGACTACGACGAATACGGCTACGAGTTCGGCACCGCCGGCACCAGACTGGACGGGTTGAAAGCCGCACTCGCCCGGATCGACGCCAGATTGGCGAAGCTGAACCCGCAGCCCACCCGGCATATCCCGATCCTGATCGGCGGCGGGGGCGAGAAGAAGACGCTGCGGCTGGTTGCCGAGTACGCCGATATCTGGCACAGCTTCGGCGAAGTCGAGGTGTTCACCCATAAGAGCGCAGTACTGGCCGATCATTGCGCTGCCGTCGGCTCCGACGCGGGACAGATCGAACGCTCGGTCGCCTGGCCAGGGGTGGCGGCGGCGCCCGGCTACCTGGAGGCGGGCGCTACGCAGTTCACCGTCGGGGTCAGCGGACCCGATTACGACCTGTCCCACCTGCGGGCCGCCATCGCCTGGCGCGATGAGGTCAACCCGGAACCGGTGAGCGGTATCGCCTGACCACCGCGATGCGGCGGACCGGTGCTATCCGGGCAGGTCGTGAACCGGGCACCGGATATCCGATCTGTCAATAGTTTTGCCTCACTCTGATGGGTGACCTGCGGTTATCGCAGGTAGGGGCGTTAGGGTTGGCGACCATGGCTCGTCTGTTCGCGGCGCGGACCCGCGCGTTGCTCGCCGTGATGTTGCTCGGCGTCGCTGTCCTGGCCACAGGCTGCGGTGGCGAAACATCAACCGCACGTGACCTGTGCTCACCACCCGGGGTGGCAGCGGCATCAGCCGCGCCATCGAACCTGACCAACCCTGCCGCGGGACAGGTCGACCGCTACACCACCGCGCAGACGATCCCACTGGAATCGGTGGACACCTCACGCCTCGGCTTACGGCAGCCGGGCGTGCTCAGCGTCGGCACCCTTTCCGACGCGCCACCCAGCATCTGCGTCGACAGCGCGGGCACCTTCACCGGCTTCGACAACGAACTGCTGCGCGCCGTCGCCGAGAAGCTCGGTCTGCGCGTCGAATTCTCCGGCACCGAATTCGCCGGACTGCTGGCCCAGGTAGCGGGCGGGCGCTTCGACGTCGGCTCGTCCAACATCACCACCACCGACGCGCGCCGCGAACTGGTCGGCTTCACCAACGGCTACGACTTCGGCTACCACTCCCTCGTCGTCGCCGCGAACAGCCCCGTCTCCAGCTTCGACGACCTCGGGCCGGGCACCAGAATCGCGGTAGTCCAAGGCACCGTGCAGGACGACTACGTCGACAACCAGCTGAACCTGGACCCGGTGAAGTTCCCCGACTACAACACCGCCTACGCGAACCTGAAAACCGGCCAAGTGGACGCATGGGTCGCTCCCTCGGCCCAAGCCGAAGGCGCGATCAGCCCCGGCGACAACACCACGGTGGCGGCGAACACCTTCAGCCTGGAAAACTTCGCCGCCTGGGCGGTCCGCAAAGACAACCAGCCGCTGATCGACGCGCTCAACGCAGGCCTGGACGCGGTGATCGCCGACGGCACCTACGCCGAGCTGTACCAGAACTGGGTACCGCGCGAACCACCGCCCGGCTGGAAACCCGGCTCGAAAGCAGCGCCGGAGCCGCAGCTCCCCGATTTCGCGGCCATCGCCGCCGAACGCGGACCCAACACCCAATCCGCCACCGCGCCGAAATCCACGCTGGAACAGCTGCGCGACACCTTCTTCGACTGGTCGCTGTACCGGCAGGCATTCCCCGACCTGATCACAACAGGCCTACCCAACACACTGATCCTGGCGTTGGTCTCCGGCGTACTGGGCACGGTACTCGGCATGCTGCTCGCGGTCGCCGGAATCGCACGAACCCGCTGGCTGCGCTGGCCCGCACGGGTGTACACCGACATCTTCCGCGGCCTACCCGCAGTGGTGATCATCCTGCTCATCGGTCTCGGCATCGGGCCGGTAGTCGGCAATATCACCGGCAACAACCCGTACTGGCTTGGCGCGGTAGCGCTGGCCTTGCTGGCCTCGGCCTATATCGGCGAAATCTTCCGGTCCGGTATCCAGTCGGTGGAAAAAGGCCAGCTGGAAGCGGCGCGCGCAATCGGGTTCGGCTACCGGCAGGCAATGACGCTGGTGGTGATCCCGCAGGGCGTGCGCCGGGTGCTGCCCGCGCTGATGAACCAATTCATCGCATTGATCAAGGACTCGTCGCTGATCTACTTCCTCGGTCTGCTCGCCACCCAGCGCGAACTGTTCGCCGTCGGCCGCGACCTCAACGCACAAACCGGCAACCTGTCCCCGCTCGTCGCGGCGGGACTGGTGTACCTGCTGCTGACAATCCCGCTCACCCACCTGGTCAACTACATCGACCACCGGATGCGCACCGGCCGCCCCGACCAGCCGATCGACGAACTGGAACAGGCCACGATCACAGAAGGGCGCGGATAATGAGCGCATCGCTGACCGGAACCGGACTGCGGCTGCGACTGGGCAACAACGAGGTGCTGCGCGGGGTCGACATCCACGTCGACGCAGGCAAAACCACCAGCGTCATCGGCCCATCGGGTTCCGGTAAATCCACCTTGCTGCGGGTGCTGAACCGACTGTACGAACCAGACGCCGGCGATGTGCTACTCGACGGCGAATCGGTGCTGAAAGAAAACCCAGACCGGCTGCGACAGCGCATCGGCATGGTGTTCCAGCAATTCAACCTGTTCCCACACAAAACAGTGGCCGACAATATCGCGCTCGGACCGCGGAAACTGCGCGGACTGTCCAAAGAAGAAGCGCGGGCACTGGCACTGGAACAGCTCGAAGTGGTCGGTTTGACAGGAAAAGCCGACTCCCGGCCCGGCAACCTGTCCGGCGGTCAGCAGCAACGAGTGGCGATCGCCCGCGCCCTCGCCATGAAACCCGACATCATGTTCTTCGACGAAGCGACATCAGCACTGGACCCGGAGCTGGTCAAAGGCGTGCTCGCGCTCATGGCCGATCTCGCGGCGGGCGGTATGTCGATGATCGTGGTAACCCACGAAATGACATTCGCCCACGACGTCTCCGACAGTGTGGTGTTCATGGACGCAGGCCAAGTAGTGGAATCCGGACCACCAGACGCCATTTTCGACAATGCCGAAACACCCCGGCTACGCCGTTTCCTGGATCAGGTCCAATAGCATTTCCGCAACCAACATGCCGCGAGGCAATAGGTAATGTGAAGTTGTGCGCAGTTCCAGCTGACCGAGCCCGCCCCGGGCGCACAGGAAAGAAGGAGCCACGATGACCACGGCACACGCTGAGCACATCGACCATGAGCACGCGCACGGCCCCGAATGCGGTCACGTAGCCGTCCCACACGGCGACCACGTGGACTACGTCCACGACGGACACCTACACCGCGACCACGAAGGCCACTACGACGAATGCGAGCCCACCGGCCACACCGAACACACAAACCACGACCACGTGCACGGCGAAGGCTGCGGCCACGTCGCGGTACCCCACGGCGACCACGTCGACTACATCCACGACGGACACCGACACGCCGCCCACAACGGCCACTACGACGAGCACTGAAACATGGCCGCGACTCCATCGCGGCGGGGTGTGCGGCCCCTTTGTGGCTCGCGTTTCAGCCATCGCGACTTGCGCCTTCGGCGCATGCGCGAGGGTCGGACGTCCGTCCGCCCCGGCGCTCCCAGCGAGGGTCGGACGTCCGTCCGCCCCGGCGCTCCCAGCTGCGAGGGCTGAAACGCGAGCCGGGCCGCAACCGGACGGGCTGGGTAAGCGGGTCAGCCGGGGCAGGAACAGCTGGTGCCGTCGGTGCGGGCGCGGTGGGTAAACGTGTAGCAGGCGGGGGCTGAGCAAAGGTGGAAACGAGCGGCGGGCCGCGAATCGGACTCGTACGGTGAGCAGGCAAACCGGGGGTTAATTTCGGTGGTCTGCCGTTAAGCTGCGCGTCGATCGGTTCTTGCTTGGGTGGGCTACGGTGCGGGCGTTCAGCCCTGACAGGAGCCACCGTGAGCCCGAAACCATTGACCCTCTATGTGCAGCATCAGGCCGATTCGGCGCGTGCTGCCGTCACCTGCGCCTACAAATGCGGTAACGCCTGCTTCCATGAGGCGCCCAACACTTCGTCCGGCGCGTACTTCGGCGATATCGTTGCGGATCTGTCGCGGCGGCGGGTGTTGCAGGGTGGCGCGGCCGCGGTGCTTGCGATCGGTGCGGCGAGTGTGCTCGCAGCCTGTGGTGATGGTGCGGGCGCTGGCAGTGTCGGGGGTGGGCAGCCGGGTGCGGGCACTGATTTCACCCCGGTAGTGCCGAACACCGAGGACGCCGTGGTTGTGCCGGAGGGCTACGAGCAGGGCGTGGTAATCCGATGGGGCGACCCGCTTTTCGCCGATGCGCCCGAGTTCGACGCCAGGAAGCAGACGCCCGCCGCGCAACTGAAACAGTTCGGCTACAACAATGATTTCGCGGGCCTGCTGCCCATCGAAGGTCAGACCGACCGGTATCTTCTGGTGGTCAACCACGAGTACACCACCGAACCGTTCATGTTCCCGGGCTTCGCACCGGAGGCGATGACTCGCGAACAGTTCGAAATCACCATCGCCGCGCATGGGCTGTCGGTCGTCGAGGTCGAGGGCGAAGCCGGATCGGGCAAGCTCACACCGGTTTTCGGTAAATACAACCGCAGGATCACCGCGGCCAGCGAGTTCCGGCTCACCGGGCCCGCCGCGGGCAGCGACCTGCTGAAAACCTCCGCCGACCCCACCGGAACCACAGTGGCAGGCACCTTCGCAAACTGTTCGGGCGGCGTAACTCCCTGGGGCACCGTGCTTTCCGGAGAAGAGAACTTCAACGGCTACTTCGCCGGGCGAGCCGCCGATGAGCGGATGAAACGTTACGGTGTCGGCGAGATCGACTCCCCGCACTACTGGGAACGTTTTGACAAGCGTTTCGATCTGGCTCAGGAACCCAATGAGGCCAATCGCTTCGGCTGGGTCGTCGAAATCGACCCGTGGGACCCGAACTCGGTCCCGGTGAAACACACCGCTCTGGGCCGTTTCAAGCACGAAGCCGCCAATATCTACGTCACCGACGACGGCACCGTGGTTGCCTACAGTGGCGACGACGAACGCTTCGAATACATGTATAAGTTCGTTTCCTCGCGCAAGATGCAGCCCGGTATGGGCGCGGCCAGCCGCAGGCACAACCTGACCATTCTCGATGCGGGCACCCTCTACGTCGCGAAACTCACCGGCGACCATCCCGACCGCATCGACGGATCCGGTCGCCCGACCTCCGACCAGGGCTTCACCGGCACCGGGCAGTGGATCCCGATTCTGCGGGCGAACGAGGACGGCACAGCCGAATCACTGGTCGACGGTATGACCGCCGACCAGGTCGCGATCTTCACCCGACTCGCGGGCGACAAAGTCGGCGCCACCAAGATGGACCGTCCCGAGGACTTCGAAGCCAACCCGAAGACCGGCAAGGTGTATGTGGCGTTGACCAACAACAGCAAACGCGGCACCGAGGGCAAGGCTGCCGCCGACGAGGCCAACCCACGCAATCAGAACAAGAACGGCCAGGTCCTGGAATTGGTCGACGATCACGCGGGCACCGAATTCAACTGGTCGCTGCTGCTGGTGTGCGGCGATCCCGCCGCCGCCGACACCTACTACGGCGGTTTCGACAAAACGCAGGTCAGCCCGATCTCCTGCCCGGACAATGTGGCGTTCGACGGGTACGGCAACCTGTGGATCAGCACCGACGGCAACGCGCTCGGCACCAACGACGGGCTGTTTTCGGTGACACTCGACGGCGACCGGCGCGGGGAGACCAAGCAATTCCTGACCGTCCCTGCGGGCGGCGAGACCTGCGGGCCGGTGATCACCGAGCAGCGCGTCCTGGTGTGCGTTCAGCATCCGGGCGAAATCGACGGCGCCTCCGCCGACCGGCCCGCCTCGCATTGGCCCGATGGCGGCGACAGCATGCCCCGGCCCGCCGTGGTCGCGGTGTGGAAGGCCGGAGGCGGCCGGATCGGTGTTTGAGTTCTATCCGCTGCCCGTCAGGCCCGACATATTGGCGAAGCCGGCGAGATCACCCTGGGCGCCGCTGTAGACGTTGAGGTCGGTATTGCCATGGATGCCTGGAACCCTGCCCGAATCGGTGGTCTGCCAGAACGTCCAGGTAGGCCAGCCGCCCGGCACCTCCGGTGCCGGATTGCCTCGATAGTCGGCGATCCACAGCGGATACCGATGGAACTGATTGCTGTCGGCCATCGCAGTGCGCCAGAAATTCGGGTACGTGTAGATGATCGGCACCCGCCCGGTGAGCGCCTCGACGGTGCGCAGGTAGCGGTGCGTCCAGTCGATCAACGCGGCCGGTGCCAGACCACCGGAATGTTCGATATCGAGCACCGGCGGCAGATCCAGCGGCCCGTTCTGCCCCAGCACCACCGCCGAATACAACACCGCCTGCGGTTCCGGCGGCAGATTGGGGCGCGCGTAGTGGTAGGTGCCGCGCGCGATACCTGCCACCCGCATCAGCAGACTGTCCGGCACGAAATACGGGTTGATATAGCTGAGGCCCTCGGTGGCCTTCACCATGGCGAAATCGTGCCCGGCCCGCTTCACCGCGAACCAGTCGATCCCCCGGCCGTCGATATGCTGCCAGGACGAGACATCGGGTCCGGTGGGGGCTGCTACCGCAGGGGCGGCGCCTAGAGCGAGGACGCCGGTCAATGTGAGCGCGGGCACCGCCGCCGCTCGGCCTGCGATCCGCACCACCTTCCGAGTGATAGCTGTTGAATAACTACCCGGCGTCAATGGTGAGTTGGACCGGGGCATGGTCGATCTCCAACGGGCAGGATTCATGAGGAAAGACGATAGAGCTCAACCCAGCCAATCCAGCACCGACGCGGCCGTCCACGATTGCTGCATGCTGCCCAGCGGCTCCCCGGTGAACGGCTCGTAGTATTCGGCGAAGCTCCCGTCACTGGCCTGGCGCAACGCCTCGGCGCGCAACATGAAGGCCCGCTCCGCCCAACCGCGCTGCCCGAACGCCCAGGAGAACAACCAGCTCATCACCGGCCACACCGGACCGCGCCAATATTCGCGGGACCGGAAATCCTTGGATACCGGCGATGTCGAGGGCGGCAGCGCATAGCGCAGGTCGGGGTGGCCGCAGAAGCGCGGGCCTTCGAACAGGCGGAGCAGGTTGCGTTCCGCATCGCGGGGGAGGCCACCGCACAGCAACGGCGCGAACATCGCCAGTGTTTCGGTGCTGATCCAGCGGCCCAACCGGGTGTCGTAGTCGCGGGCGGCACCGGTGCGTTCGTCGGTCGTCGCGATCACCCCGGCGCGGAACCGGTCCGACCACCGGTACAGGTCCCGGATATCGGCCTTCGGCTGGTGGTATTCCTCGCCGATCTGCGCGAGCACCTCGCAGGCCAGTGCATAGATCGCGGTGACGAAAACGTCCTCCACCGCGAAGCTCATCGAGGAACTGAGCTGGTGATCGTCGTAGCCGGCTCGGCGCATCTGCTCGACCAGCCACAGGTAGCGGTCGTATTCGCGATCGCTCGGCCGCTGCGTCGGGTCCGACACCACCAGAATGTCCTCCCGCCGATACGGCGGCAGATCGGCGCCGGGCACGATATTGGCGTAAGCACGATCCCACCGTGGCGAATTGTCCATCCCGGATTCCCAGCCGTGATACAGCGTGATCCGCCCGTTCTCCTTCGGGTCGCGCGCATGCGCCAGCCACCTGTGCCAGCGCACCAGATCCGGCCACCGCCGGTTGAGGAACTCCTCGGCCACCACCCGCGTACTGCGCCCGTGCCTGCGTGAATGATCGAGGATGCGCTGCACGGCGATGGCATGCACCGGCGGTTGAGTGATCCCCGAGGTATCCGGCCCGTCCGGCGCGTTCGCGGCCAGCCTGCGGCATTCCCAGCGTGCCGGCCCGGGAAAATACCCGTCCACCCCGTTCGCGAAGACGATATGCGGGATCATCCCGTTCTTCCACTGCGCCGACAGCAGCGTATCGAGCTCGATCACCGCCCGTTCCACACTCAACGGCGCCAACCCCACGGCAACGAACGCCGCATCCCAGCTCCACATATGCGGATACAGGCGCGGCGCGGCACTGGTCATGGTGCCGAGATCGTTCCCCCGCAGCAGATACGCCGCGCGGGCAGCGAGCTGCGTGGAGCTGAAACCGGGGTGTGCCATCGCCCATCCTGCGTCCTGACCGGGGAAAATGCCGGCTCCACAGTACGCTCGAGGTATTGCGGGCTGCTGCTCGTGTTCGGATGGTCAGGGAGGTTGGGCTGGCTTCTCTCCGAACCGGCAGGCGGCTCGGGCATTGCACCGGAGCTAGCTACCCCTATTTTTATCAGGTTAGGCTAACCTCAAGATCATGATTTCTGACGCCGCCTTTGTCTTATCCCGCCCGCACCGCACCGTGGTGGCGCAGGGCACCGGCCGCGTCTTCCGGTCCCCTCAGGAAGCCGTGACCGCGCTGCGCAACCGGGAGGTCGGTCATATCGTCGGCGCGCTGCCGTTCACCCCCGGCGCTCCGGCGGCGCTGTGGGCGCCCGATTCGGTGCGGATCACCGCTGGCGGCTACCACCCGGCGGCAGCCCCGGCGCTGCCGGATGTCGAAATCGAATCGGCTCTACCGTCCCCGGACGAGCACATGCAGCGTGTCGCCGCGGCGGTCCGCCTGCTGAGCGACCCGGTTGATCCGCTGCGGAAAGTCGTGCTGGCCAGGGCGCTTCGTTTGGCGGTGCAGCGTCCGGTACGGGCGGCCGAATTGCTGGATCGGCTGGTGTCCACCGACCCGGCCCACAACGGTTTCCTCGTCGACCTGTCCGCTGCGGGCGCAGCGTATCAGGGTAGGGCCCTTGTCGGTTCCAGCCCGGAGATCCTGGTCCGGCGCGACGGCGGGGACGTCCTCAGCCATCCTCTCGCAGGTTCTGCGCGGCGCGCGCCCGGCGACGAAGAGGACCGAGCGGCCGCACACAACCTGCTCGCGTCGACGAAAGACCAGCACGAACACCGCTATGTGGTCGATCATGTCGACGAAGTGCTGCGGGAATACTGCCGCGCCGTCCACGCCCCTGACACGCCGGAACTCACCAACACACCCGAAATGTGGCATCTGGGCACCCCGATCACTGCCACCGTGCCCGACAGCGGCCCCTCCGCATTGGAGCTGGCCGTGGCTCTGCACCCCACCCCCGCGATCTGCGGTACCCCCACCTCGGCGGCGGCCCGGGTGATCGAGGAACTCGAAGGCGACCGCGGCTTCTACGCGGGCGCGGTCGGCTGGTGCGACGCCGACGGCGACGGCGAGTGGATGGTGAGCATCCGCTGTGCCGAACTCGCCGCCGACGGCCGAACCCTCACCGCGCACGCGGGTGGCGGCATCGTCGCAGGCTCCGATCCGGTGGCCGAATTGGCCGAAACCATCGGGAAATTCCAGCGCATCCTGGGCCCGCTGGGCGCCGCCGACCTGCCGGTCACCGTCGCCTGATCAGCAGCCCGATACCGGGCACACCCAGCAGGCAGCAGGCTCTGCTCCCGGCCGGGAACCGTTGCAGCCGTAGCCTTTCGTTGTTTCCGCTGGTCAACTTTCGTTTCCCTGGCCAGTTCCGAGCTGATAGGTTCGCCCGCATGCGTGACAAAACCGTCGGCTTGCTGTTGATCACGTATCAGAGCGCCGAGGATCTACCCACCTTCCTTGACTCCCTAGAGGCCGCGGTGGATCCGCTGGAAGTGGATGTGGTCTGCGTTGACAACACCTCGACCGACAACGGCCCTGACCTCGTCGAGAAGTTCGGTGGCCGAGTCACCCGCAACACCCGCAATGTCGGCCTGGCCGCTGCGATCAACCAGGCCGCGGCGCAGACCGACGCCGAATGGCTGCTGGTGGCCAACCCCGATACCCAGCTGGCGCCGGGCGCGATCTCGGCGCTGGTAGAGACCGCGAAGGCCGAGGACCGGATCGGGATGATCGGCCCGCGCATCCTGCGTCTGGACGGCACCCCGTATCCGAGCGGGCGCAGGTTCCCGTCGCTGCTGGTCGGCATCGCGCATGCACTGCTGGGCGGCGTGTGGCCGGGTAATCCGGCTACCCGCCGGTATTTCGGCCGAACGGTCACCGAGGTCAGCGATGTGGACTGGATCTCGGGCTGCTGCATGCTGTTCCGTCGGGAAGCTTTCGAGGCAGTCGGCGGGTTCGATACCCGTTACTTCCTGTATTTCGAGGAAACGAAGATGGCGTTGGATATGCACCGCGCCGGCTGGCGGGTGGTGCTGGATCCGAGCGTGGCGATCCGGCATCGGGAGGGCGGCAGCATGCGTTCGGCGCCGTTCCGCAAGGTCCGCAGCCATCACCGCTCCGCGTTGCGGTTCTACTGCGACTACCACAAAGGCTCGCCGTGGATCGTGTTTGCGCCGCTGGTCGCGGTGGGGCTGGTGGTGCGCGGGCTGCTTGCGACGGCCCGCACAGCCCTCACCGGCCGGCTCGCGAAGCATTGACAGGCTGAGCACCCAGCTCGGTTCCCGGCCGCGCGGTGAACACCACCAACGTGCCGAGGCAACGCACGGGAACGTAGTATCCCGACAACCCTCTACTCGGATCGTCCGGCACGTTCCTGCCGGTGAAGGGAAGTGAACTGCCGTGGCCACGGTGACCTTCGACAACGCCACCCGGCGCTATCCGGGTGCGCGCACCCCCGCTGTCGATCAGCTGAACCTCGAGATCGAGGACGGGGAATTCCTTGTGCTGGTCGGCCCCTCCGGGTGCGGTAAATCCACATCGCTGCGGATGCTCGCCGGGCTGGAGGAAGTGAACGACGGGCGGGTTCTGATCGGCGACAAAGACGTCACACACGCCGAACCCAAGGAACGCGATATCGCGATGGTGTTCCAGAACTATGCGCTGTACCCGCATATGACGGTCGCCGAGAACATGGGTTTCGCGTTGAAACTGGCGAAGGTCGGCAAGGCGGAGCAGCAGGAACGGGTGCTGGCGGCGGCGAAGCTGCTCGATCTGGAGCAGTACCTGAACCGCAAACCGAAGGAACTGTCCGGCGGGCAGCGGCAGCGGGTGGCGATGGGGCGGGCGATCGTGCGGGAACCGCAGGTGTTCCTGATGGATGAGCCGCTGTCGAACCTGGACGCGAAACTGCGGGTGCAGACCCGCACCCAGATCGCCCAGCTGCAGCGCAGGCTCGGCACCACCACGGTGTATGTCACCCACGATCAGGTGGAGGCGATGACCATGGGGGATCGGGTCGCGGTGCTGAAGGACGGCTTGCTGCAGCAGTGCGCGTCACCGCGTGATCTGTACCGCGATCCGGCGAACGTGTTCGTTGCCGGGTTCATGGGCTCGCCCGCGATGAACCTGTTCACGTTGCCGGTTTCCGCCGGTTCGGCGCAGCTGGGCGGGCATACGCTGCGGCTGCCACGTGAGGTAGCCGATGCGGCGGGCAGCTCGATCACCGTCGGTATCCGGCCGGAGCATTTCGAGCTCGGCTCCGATTCCGCGCCGGAGGTCGGCGGTGCCGGGATCGAGATGGAGGTCGACGTCGTCGAGGAACTCGGTTCGGACGCCTATATCTACGGCCGCACCATCGCCGACGGCGCGAACGACGGAGCAGGGCACACCATCGTCACGCGGGCGGATTGGCGCAACCCGCCCGCCAGGGGCAGCCGCCTCTACCTCACCGCCGACCCCGAGCACACCTATTTCTTCTCCGCCGAGGACGGCGCACGGCTCGACTGAGCCGCGGACCCGCGGATGCGGTCAGTCGGCAACGCCAGGCTCGGAGGCAGGCGTTTCGCCGCTGAACCGCCTCGCGATGCGATCGAAGAGCTCGACGACAGCGGTTCGGTCGGCCGGCGGTAGCGCTCCGAACAACTCCTCGGCCAGCGTCGTAGCCTCGGCATCCATGCGTGCGACGGTCGTCCTGCCTTCGTCGGTCAACTCGACGAGCACCGCGCGCCGGTCGCGGGCGTGTTCGGCGCGGGTGACCAAACCAGCGTCGGCTAACGCGTCGACCAGCGTGGTCACGTTGCGGGGGGTGACCCGGAGCCGATCGGCTAGTCCGCGTTGGGTGATGGGGCCGTGGCGTGCCACTTCCCACAGTGCGGTGGCGCGGGCCTGGGTAAGGCCGCCTTCACGCAGCGCGGATCGCATGTCATCGGTGATCAGGCTCGCGACCGCGAGCAGTCGATCGAACACTTCTCGAGATGATGAATATTGTTCATCATGTAGCATGTTCTTCAGTTTACTCATGCTCGATCGAGAGGAAGACCATGAACCTCGCGGAAAAGAACGTCGCACTGCTGCGTACCGCTTACAACCGCCTGATGCAGCACAAAGACCTCGACGAAAGCCTCGAACTGCTCACAGACGATTTCATCGCCAACATTCCTGGCCTGGACGAGCCGCGACGCGGACGAGACGCCTGGCGGTTCGGGGTCGAGGCCATGCACGAAGCCTTTCCCGATCTCCGGGTAGAGATCGAGAACATCTTCAGCGTGGGCGACGAAGTCGCGGTCCGCCTGCGGTTCAGTGGCACCCACAAGGGGACATTCCAGGGCATCGAACCCACCCACCGGACCGTGAACTTCCGCAGCCTCGAGCACTACCGGGTAGTGGGCGACAAGATCGCGGAGGAGTGGGTTGCACCGGATATCGCGAGCCTGATGCGGCAGCTCGGTATCCAATAGCGGTGATCACGACCCCGGAAGCGCAATCATTCGGACTACGACGCAGCGAACTGCGGCTTCCAGCACCCGGAACGCGCGTCTGCTGCACAGTCGGGTCTGCGCGGTCCTAATGTTGCGGACGTGACCGACCTGCTGGATATCGACTCTGTACACGTCTACGCCATCCCGCTGCGGTCCCGGTTCCGTGGCATCACCGTGCGGGAGGGCGTGCTGATGCGGGGGCCGCTGGGGTGGGGCGAGTTCTGTCCGTTCGCCGAATACGACGACCGGGAGGCCGCGCATTGGCTGGCCACCACGATCGAACAGATGACGGCAGGCTGGCCGGAACCGGTGCGCGAGCAGGTCCCGATCAACTGCACGGTGCCGGCGGTGAGGCCGGAGCGGGCGCACGAGATCGTCGCCGCTTCCGGTTGCCGGACCGCGAAGGTGAAGGTCGCGGATCACCCGGAATCGCTACCCGAGGACCTGGCGCGATTGGCGGCGGTGCGGGCGGCGCTGGGGCCGAATGGAGCGGTGCGGGTGGACGCCAACGCCGTGTGGGATGTCGACACCGCCATCCGGCACATCGGGGAAATGGACCGAGCTGCAGACGGTTTGGAATACGTCGAACAACCCTGCCGCTCCATCGAAGAACTGGCCGCGGTGCGGCGCCGGGTCGACGTCCGCATCGCCGCCGACGAATCCATCCGCCGCGCCGAGGACCCGATGCGGGTCGCCGTTGCCGGCGCCGCGGATATTGCGGTGCTCAAATGCACACCCCTGGGCGGGGTGCGCCGTGCCCTGCAGGTCGCCGAGGCCGCCGGATTGCCCTGCGTGGTGTCTTCGGCCCTGGAAACCAGCGTCGGCCTGTCCGCGCAACTCGCCCTGGCAGGTGCACTGCCCGAACTCGACTTCGCCTGCGGGCTGGGCACGGTATCGCTGTTCGAGGGGGATGTGGTGAGCGACCCGCTGCAGCCGCGCGACGGATACCTCCCGGTGCCGAGGACCCCGCCCGCACCGGCACCGGAACTGCTGGAGCGCTACCGTCACCCGGACCCAGAACGAACAGCCTGGTGGCGCGAGCGTTTCGAACGAGTACTCGCGCTGGTCTGACCGCACGCACGACGAGCCGCTCACCCCAGTCGCACACCGCAGCCGAGCATGGTGGTGCGCAGCAGCAAACCGGCTTCGGGACCGATGACACCTTCGACCAGATCGACGTAGCGAGTACAGAACTCGGGGCCGTGCGCGGCATGTTCGCCGGAGTCGGGATCCAGATGGTGGGCCAGCTCGTGCAGCACCACCAGTTCCCGCAGCGCCCAGGCAGTTCCGCCGGTGTACAGGGGGACGGCGAGCACCCCGTCGGTCGCCTCGTAATGCGCGGCGGTGGTCCCGGCGCGCGCCCGCACGATCACCGGGACGGCGGCGCGTTCCCAGCGCGCGGCCACCCATCGCAGCGCCAGCACCTTCCGGCAATACACCGCCACCGACTCCACCGAAGCGAACCGCCGCTCCACCGGCAGCGTCAACTGCGAGCCATGCACCTCGACCGTGCGATGCCCGAACGCGTCGGCCCGATCGAAGGCACCCCGCACCAGCTGCTCAGCGTCGTACACCTTGGCCCGCTGCGAATCCCGCGTCATCACCTGAGCCACCTCACGGGTACGCTGAGCACCGGGAGCCGGTAGCGTCCCAGCTCCTGCCCCGCTACATGCACGCCCCAGTCTCCCTCTGGTTACGCACGTCCCGGCGAAACACGGAGACAGCGGCCGCAGCTCCCCCGACCCCCTCTGTACCGGATCTTCCGGAGACAAGCAGCGCCCCACTGCGCGCAGGGCCTGCCACTACACGGCCCGGCCCAGCCGCCCATGCAGATCGGCGAAGCCCCGCGCCAGTCCGCGACACCCCGGTCTGCCGGATCTCCGGATACAAGCAACTTTCCGCACTGCGTATGCAGGCTGGGCTGCTACTCGCCACGGTCCAGCCTCCCCCGCGGGGCGGCGAGTTCGGGTGACGGGCCGAGGCGCGCGATGCGGCCCGCGTGGTCGCCTGCGCGACGTGCGGCCGGGGCGTAACCGGTGGATGCCTGCGGCCCGCGCCAGGTTCCGCGTGCCTCGGAGGTGCGAGAGTAGAAGTCGGCGAGTTCGATGTCCTTGTCGCGCAACACCAGCGCCGTCCCAGCCGACCCGGCCACAGCGGATTCTGTTGCCTCGCGCCGCACTTGCGTTTTCACCTCGCCCAGGCGAGCACCGATGCGGGCGGCGAACGCCATCTGGAAATTGAGGCGAGCCGTCACCCCCGCGACCGGCGTGCGCACCCGACGGCGCACCCGGCGGCCGCCCCGGACCTCGACGACGGTTTTCTCCATCGTCGCGCAACGGTAGGCGCCGGATTTGATGTATCGATCCGAGGCTCGCACCATCTGCACCAGCAGGCTGGCATACAGCGCCTCACAGGTCGCGATATCGGATTCGAAACCATAGGCGAACACCTGTGTCGAAGTGCGAGTCACATCACATCGCACATCGTTGGCGTCGGCGATCGCCACGAACAGCTGCACGTAGGTGCGCAGCCCCTTTTTGCCCGCTTCGCCGATCTGGATCATCCGCTGGATCGGGGTGGTCCTGCGCTCGCGCCCGGCCACATGCGCACGCGCCACAGCCAGATCGATGGAAGACCTGGTGGCCAGGCGTTGCGCGGCGGCGAGGAACGCCTCGGCCTCGTGTTCGTTGTCGGTGGATTCCGCCTTGCGCAGCAGCCCGCCGATGCGAGTGAGCATCCGGTCGGGTCGCGCGTCGGCAGTAGACATCGCCCGCAAGAGTAGTCAGCCGGAAACGGCACCGGGCGGCGCGCACTGTGCGCACCATGTATGTTGCCATGTGCACCGGCTGGGTGTGCTGCCGCTCACGTCTCGACCCTGGAGTTCTGCGATGGCTTTGACAAAGGTGCCGCCTCTACGCGCCGCACTCATGCTGACCAGCATCGCGATACTGACGGCGGCATTCACCACCGCGTGCTCCAGTGACACCGGCTCCGACCCCACCACCGAGAACCTCACCGGCCGCGGCCCCATCACCTACGTCGAAGGCAAGGACACCACCGAGACGGGTGTCGTCAAACAGCTCATCGACCGGTGGAACGCCGCCCACCCCGACGAACCGGTCACCTACAAGGAACAGTCCAACGACGCCTCGGCCCAGTACGACGATCTGGTCGAGCACATGCGCTCGAAATCCGCCGAATACGATGTGGTCGCCCTGGATGTGCCATGGACCGCCGAATTCGCGGCGAAGGGCTGGATCCAGCCGCTGGAGGACTCGTTCGCGATCGACACCTCCACCCTGCTGTCCCCGCCGGTCGCCAGCGCCACCTACAACGAAACCCTCTACGCCGCGCCCCGCAACACCAACGGCGGCTTGCTGTTCTACCGCAAGGATCTGGTGCCGCACCCGCCGCGCACCTGGAACGAGATGCTGGCCCAATGCCCTATCGCGCGCGAGCACAACATCGGCTGCTACGCCGGGCAGTTCGCACCTTATGAGGGCTTGACGGTGAACACCGCTGAGGTCATCAATGCCTTCGGTGGCACCTTCGTCGGATCCGACGGCAAAACCCCCACGGTTAACACCCCGCAGGCACGGGCAGGCCTTGGCACCCTGGTCGACGCCTACCGCAGGGGCGATATCCCGGAACAGGCCATCACCTTCAAGGAGCCGGAGAGCGGTGCCGCGTTCACCCAGGGCAGACTGCTGTTCCTGCGGTCCTGGCCGTCCACCTACGGCGACGCCGCCTCGGAATCCTCGGCCGTGCGCGATAAGTTCGGTGTGGCGCCGCTGCCCGGCGAAACCGGTATCGGCGCATCCACACTCGGCGGCTACAACGCCGCAATCAGCGCGTTCTCCAAGAACAAGGCCACCGCACTCGATTTCCTCCGGTTCCTGATCAGCGAGGACGCCCAGCACATCATCGCCTCTGGTGCGCTGCCTTCGGTGCGCGGATCGATCTATGACGACCCGGCACTGATCGCGAAAATGCCGTATCTGCCCGCGCTCAAGGATTCGATTTCCAACGCGGTACCCCGGCCGGTCACGCCGTTCTACCCGGCTGTATCCAAGGCCATCCAGGACAACGCTTATGCTGCCCTGAACGGAACCAAGTCCGTGGACGACGCGATCATCGGCATTCAGAAGGGCATCGAGACGGCCGGATCGTAGCGGTTGTTCAGCCGGACCCGACGAGCCCGTAGGAGAGAGTAACGGTGTCGGATCCTTCCGGAGCGGCCGCGCAGGTGCCGATCCGCCAACAGAAAACTCGGCCGGACCCGATGCGTGGTGGGCCGAGCGATAAACGTGGCCTCGGGGCATCGTTGACCGACCAGCTGCGGCATTCGGGCCGGGCCTGGCTGTTCGTGGCACCGGTGCTGATCACCCTCGGCGTGGTCATCGGGTATCCGGTGCTCCAAGCGCTGTGGATGTCGTTCCATGCCGACGACACGCTCGATTCGGCGACCGGCTTGTTCGTCGAAGACGGCTCGACCACCTTGTACAACTACACGCACTGGGTACTCGGCCAATGCCGGATGGTCACCGGCGGCACCACCAGCTGCCCCACCGGCAACCTGGGCTCCCAGTTCTGGACGGCGGTCGGCGTCACCCTGTTCTTCACCGTGGTCACGGTGTCACTGGAGATCGCGATCGGCCTCGGTATGGCGATCGTGATGGGCAAAACCTTCCGCGGCCGCGCCCTGCTGCGCGCCGCGGTGCTCATCCCGTGGGCGATCCCGACAGCGGTGACCGCGCGGCTGTGGGAATTCATGTTCCAGTACGACGGCGTGGTCAACCGGGTGCTCGGCACCAGCATCCTGTGGACCTCGGACGCCTGGTCTGCCCGGTTCGCGGTGATCGTCGCCGATGTGTGGAAAACCGCGCCGTTCATGGCGTTGCTGCTGCTGGCAGGTCTGCAGGTGATCCCGAACGACGTGTACGAGGCCGCCCGAGTCGACGGCGCGTCCGCCTGGCAGCGGTTCACCCAGATCACGCTGCCGCTGCTGAAGCCAGCGCTGCTGGTCGCGGTGCTGTTCCGCACCATGGATGCGTTACGCATGTACGATCTGCCCGCGATCATGACCAGCAATAACCCGGCTACCCGGACGCTGTCGATGCTGGTGGTCGAGCAGACCAGGCAGGGACCCCACAGTGCGGCTGCGCTGTCGACGATCACCTTCCTCCTGATCTTCGCGGTGGCGTTCGTGCTGGTGAAGATTCTCGGTGCGAACGCGGTGCGGACGCAGGAAGAGCAGCGGAAAGCATGATGGCCGCAACCACGACACAGACGAAACCCCGGCAGGCCCGCCCCCGTCAGGCCGCAGGTAAGGGCCGGGCGGCCTGGACCCGCAAGCTCGGCTCGGCCCGCGTCTACCTGGGCGCGCTGATCGTGCTCGTCTGGGGGCTCGGGCCGTTCTACTGGATGACGGTCACCGCGTTCCGCGACTCCGATTACACCTTCGACAGCACGCCGTGGCCCACCCACGTCACGCTGGAAAACTTCCGCAACGCATTCGACACCAGCCGCGGCAACAACTTCGGTAAAGCGCTGATCAACAGCATGGTCATCGGCGCGGCCACCACGGCGATCGCGCTGCTGGTCGGTGTCTTGGCGGCGTATGCGCTGGCCCGGCTCACCTTCAAGGGCCGCTACCTGGTGTCCGGGCTGATCCTGAGCGCGTCGATGTTCCCGGTCGTCGTGCTGGTCACCCCGCTGTTCCAGCTGTTCACCGATATCGGCTGGATCGGTGAATACCAGGCGATGATCATTCCGAACATCTCGTTCGTACTGCCGTTGACCGTGTACATCCTGGCCGCGTTCTTCGCCGAACTGCCCTGGGAGCTCGAGGAAGCGGCCCGGATCGACGGCGCAACCAAACTGCAGGCGTTCCGGCTGGTCATGCTGCCGCTGGCCGCGCCGGCCGTATTCACCACAGCGATCCTGGCGTTCATCGCCGCGGTCAACGAATACCTGCTTGCACGGCTGCTGTCGTCCGGGGCCACCGAACCGGTGACCGTTGCGATCGCCCGGTTTTCCGGTAACGATCCCCTGGCCCTGCCCTACGCGGCGATTATGGCGGCGGGCACGCTGGTGACTGTTCCACTGGTGATCATGGTGCTGCTCTTCCAGCGCCGGATCATTTCCGGTCTCACCGCAGGCGGTGTGAAGAGCTGATCGGCAGTTATGCTTGGCCGTGATAAGTGATGCGGGTGATAACAACCGAGGTCGTGAGTTCCTGACGGTGTGAGTTTTTCCGACGCTCCGGGAGGAGATGATCGTGAGCTCGTTTCGTTCCCGGCGCGACACGCCCGCCGAGCCGCCGTATGCCTCGATCGCAGGTTGGAAACCACGTCGCGCCCCAGCGAGAGCCGGGGACGCCGCCTGGCGGCCGGGCAGGCACCCCCATCCGCCGCGCCAGGAGCGGCCACACCGCACCCGCGGCCAACGCATCCGCAGGCTGTTGCTGTCGTTCTTCATCATCTTCATCGGGGCGCCGTCGCTGCTGCTCCTGCTGTTCTACTGGAGCGCGGAAATCCCCGAACCCTACGAGATGCGCACCAACCAGATCGCGAGGATCACCGCGTCCGACGGCGAAACCACCCTCGCCGAGATCATCCCGCCTGAAGGCAACCGGACCCCGATCCCGCTGTCGGACGTGCCCGTCCCGGTGCGCGACGCCATGCTGTCGGCCGAGGACCGCAACTTCTACACCAATCCCGGCTTCTCGACCTCCGGTTTCCTGCGCGCGGTCCGCGACAACCTGCTCGGCAAACAGAACGCGGGCGGCGGATCGACCATCACCCAGCAGTACGTCAAAAACGCCTTCCTCGACTCGGAACGCACTGTGACCAGGAAGATGCGTGAACTGGTCATCGCGGCGAAAATGGCACGACAGTGGAGCAAGGACGAAATCCTCGGCGCCTACCTCAACACCATCTACTACGGTCGCGGCGCGTACGGTATCGCCGCCGCGGCCGAAGCGTATTTCGCCAAACCGGTGCCGGAACTGACCCTGGCCGAGGGTGCGGTGCTGGCCGCGCTGGTCCGTGCACCGTCGGCGCTGGACCCGGAAACCCATCTGACCGAACTGAAACATCGCTGGCAGTACGTGCTCGACGGCATGGTTCAGATGGGCAGCCTCGGACCGGGGGACCGCGACGCAACGACCTTCCCGCATATCGTCCCGCTCGCCGAGCTCCCCGAACGCGATATCGCCGGTCGCGGGCCCGCAGGCCTGATCAGAACCCAGGTGTTGCGGGAATTGGCCGATGCGGGTATCTCCGAACGCGACGTCAGCACCGGTGCCTTGAACATCACCACCACCATCGACCCCGCAGCCCAGGCGGCCGCGGAAAGCGCGGTGAACGACAACCTGGCCGGGCAGCCGCCGCAGCTGCGCACCGCGGTGGTGTCCATCGACCCACGCTCGGGTGCGGTGCGTGCATACTACGGCGGCGCCGACGGCGGCGGTTACGATTTCGCGCAGGCGCCGTTGCAGACCGGGTCTGCGTTCAAAACGTTCGCCGTGCTCGCCGCGCTGAAGGAAGATATTCCGCTGTCCCGCGCCTTCGACAGCGCACCCGTCGAGGTCAGCGGGGTGCTGGTGCGCAACGTCGAGAACGAGAGCTGCGGGGTGTGCCCGCTGTCGGAGGCGTTCAAACGCTCCCTCAACACCAGCTTCTACCGGCTCACCCTGGCGATGAACGGCGGCGCCCAAGCAATCGCCGACGCCGCACACCGTGCCGGTATCCCCGAGCAGATACCTGGGGTGCCGGGGCGGTCGCTGACCGAGAACGGCGCACCACCGATGCCGTCGATCGTGCTCGGCACCTACCTGGTCCGGCCGATCGATATGGCCTCTGCGTATGCGACTATCGCGGCGTCAGGCACATATCACCAGCCGTATTTCGTGCAGCGGGTGGTCGCCGGGGACGGCCGGGTCCTGCTCGACCGCGGCGCACCCGAACATCAGGTGGGCAAGCAGTTGCCGCCCGGCGAGCAACGCCTCGACCCGGATATCGCGCGGCGCACCGCGCAGGCGATGCTGCCGATCGCGGCGTACTCCAACAACCACGCGCTGGCCGGGCGTCCGTCCGCGGCGAAAACCGGCACCACCCAGCTCGGTGACACCGGCCAGAACAAGGACGCGTGGATGGTTGGTTTCACACCGTCGCTGTCTACGGCTGTGTGGGTGGGAGCCGAGCACGCCCAGCCGATCTACACGGCAGGCGGTGGCCTGATCTACGGGTCCGGCCTGCCCGCCGATATCTGGAAGCAGACAATGGACGGCGCGCTGGCAGACACTACCGTCGAACAGTTCCCGCCGCCGGATGGCGGGCCGCCGGCGTCGAACATCCCCGCCACGCCGCAGAGCCCGTCCGGCGGTCCGTACGACATCCTCAACCCGCCGCAGCAGCAGACTCCGCCGCAGGGACCGCTGATCGTGATCCCGCCCGCGACCGGCACCGCGCCCGCCCCGGTGCCGCAGGTACCGCAGCAGGAGATCCCGCAGGAACCTCCCGTGCCGCCCCCATCTCCCCCGCCGCAGGGGGTGGAGATCTTTCCCGGGTTCTCCATTCCCGTACCGGGATAGCCCGAGGGAACGCTGGGCATGGCAGCATCGTTGGCCAGAGGGAGAGCGAGCCGAAGTGAGAGCAGTAGCCGACTCGGCGGGCCGGCACCGGCCCGGTATACGGGAGGATATGGGCTCGAGCGACGACGAAGACGAGACATAGGGGCTACGCCGGTGGATTTCAATGTCGTTGACCGCCAGGAAACTCTGGTGGCCGGAACAGTGCTACGCAGCCCGGCACTCGCCGTGGAGGGACCGCGCCGCACCAAAGTGGAGGAGGCGTGGAAGCGCAATCTCGCGCGCTCGTTACCCGGCCCGCCCGCCAGCGCCTACGTCGATCACGCCCCGGAGATCAACTCTTACCTGACCCATATCGTCGGCTACCGCTGCGGTGATCTCGGCGATCTCCAACCGGGTGACGTGCTGGCGCGCATCCCCGCGGGCCGTTTCGCCCGGTTCACCCTCAGCGGCGACGATCTGGGTGACACGATCGTGGCGGTGTGGCGGTCGATCTGGGATGCCGAAGCCGCGGGGCGTCTGGTGCGCTCCTATACCGGCGACTACGAACGTTATCCGGATGAGCGCACGGTGGAGGTATACGTGGCGCTGGCGGATGAACCGGCGGACGGATAGGAAAAAGGCTGTGGACTTCGAAATCGTCACATTGGACGAAAGCCTGGTGGCCGGGCTCACCGTCCCGCTGGCCGGGCGCGAGGTGACCGCCCGCGATCTGGACCTGGTGAATTTCACCTGGGACCGGTACCTGGCCCGCGAGAAGAACATCCCCCGCGTAGCCGCCTATATCGGCCAGCACGACCACGCTGTGGCCGTCCTCGGCTATCAGGTGGAGTCGATGGCGGAAATGGACTCCGGTGACGTCCTGACCCGCGTCCCCCAGGGCCGCTACGCCAAATTCGTGGTCACTGACAAACCCTACGACCTCCTGCGCACCGCATGGGCGCAGGTCCGCAAAGCGGAGAGCGCAGGCACCATCACCCGCTCCCACGCCGCCGAAATCGAGCGCTACACCGGTCCCACATCGGTAGAGGTGTACGTCTCGCTGGACTGACAGATCCGGACCGGCTCCCGCACCGAGTGCGCGAGCCGGTCCCTGTACAACTCAAGCTTCGATAATGAAAGCTTCCAGCTGAGCGCGGGCGATGTCGTCGGGCAGTTGCTGCGGCGGGGATTTCATCAGGTAGGCGGAGGCCGGGATGACCGGTCCGCCGATTCCGCGGTCCTTGGCGATTTTCGCTGCGCGTACCGCGTCGATGATGATGCCCGCGGAGTTGGGTGAGTCCCATACTTCGAGCTTGTATTCCAGGTTCAGCGGGACGTCGCCGAAGGCGCGGCCTTCGAGCCGGACGTAGGCCCATTTGCGGTCGTCGAGCCAGCCCACGTGGTCGGAGGGGCCGATGTGGACGTCGCCTGCGCCGAGTTCCTTTTTCAGGTTGCTGGTGACGGCCTGGGTTTTGGAGATCTTCTTCGATTCCAGGCGGTCGCGCTCGAGCATGTTCTTGAAGTCCATGTTGCCGCCGACGTTGAGCTGCATGGTGCGGTCGAGTTGTACGCCGCGGTCTTCGAACAGTTTCGCCATGACGCGGTGGGTGATGGTGGCGCCGACCTGGCTCTTGATGTCGTCACCGACGATCGGTACGCCTGCTTTGGTGAATTTGTCGGCCCATTCGGGGTCGGAGGCGATGAACACCGGCAGGGCGTTGACGAAGGCGACGCCTGCGTCGAGGGCGCACTGGGCGTAGAACTTGTCGGCTTCTTCGGAGCCGACCGGCAGGTAGGACACGAGGACGTCGACGTTCGCGTCCTTCAGCGCCTTTACCACGTCGACCGGTTCGGCCTCGGAGACCTCGATGGTTTCGGCATAGTATTTGCCGATGCCGTCGAGGGTGGGGCCGCGCTGTACCGACACGTCGAGCGGCGGTACATCGGAGATCTTGATGGTGTTGTTCTCGCTGGCGAAGATCGCCTCGGACAGGTCGAAGCCGACCTTCTTGGCGTCGACGTCGAACGCGGCGACGAATTTGACGTCGCGCACGTGGTAAGGACCGAATTTGACGTGCATGAGGCCGGGCACGGTCGCGGTGTCGTCCGCGTCCCGGTAGTACTGCACGCCTTGCACCAACGAGGAAGCGCAGTTGCCCACACCTACGATGGCGACGCGAACTTCTGTGGCGTTGTCAGCCGTTTTGACGTCACTCATGGCCGATATTTCCCTCTTTCTGTGGTGCCGCCTTCGTCGATTGCTCCGCCGCAATCAACTCGTTGAGCCAGCGCACTTCGCGCTCGCTTGATTCGAGCCCGAGTTGGTGGAGCTGGCGGGTGTAGCGATCGAGCGATCCGCTCGCTTTTTTGATCGCTTCCCGTAGCCCCTCTCGGCGCTCCTCGACCTGGCGTCGCCTGCCTTCCAGGATCCGCATCCGCGCTTCCGCGGGGGTGCGGCTGAAGAAGGCGAGGTGCACGCCGAAGCCGTCGTCGGTGTAGTTCTGCGGCCCGGTGTCGGCCAGGAGTTCGTTGAATCGTTCCCGGCCCGCCGCGGTCAGTTGGTACACCCGGCGAGCGCGCCGTGTGGTCACGCCCTCGGGCACCTCCTCGGCGATCAGCCCATCCTGCTGCATGCGGCGCAGCGTCGGATACAGCGATCCGTAGGAGAAGGCCCGAAACGCCCCGAGCAGGCCCGTCAGCCGTTTACGCAGCTCGTAACCGTGCATCGGTGATTCCAGGAGCAGCCCGAGGATGGCCAGTTCGAGCACGGGCTTCACCTCCTGACATATCCGCAGACCTAACCGATGGATGCGATTTCTCACTATATCGGAGCGATATAACCAAGCATAGGTATAGGTGGCGGCGTCGGCGTTTGCGCAGGTAGTCGCTGCGCAGCTCGCCCCGGCGAGAACCAGCCGTTCCGGCCCGTCGTTGGCGCGGTCAGCTCCTACTCGCCGAGATGCGCTAACGGCACCGTCCGGCAGTCGCGGCCTGCGGCGCACCGGCCAGCAGGCACGCCAGGGCGTGCAGGTCGATTGCACCGAGGCCGACGGAACACGTTCAATCCCCTTGACCCCTTCCGTATTCCGCCCGCTCAGCGCCGAAGCGCCACGCCCCCTGCTCTTTCCGCTGCAACCTCCCACCCGACCGTGATACGAATCACGTGAACGCCGAACCCATCCCACCCGGAAACCGGCGCATATGTGCCACTTCCCCGTTTTGTCCTGTTCGAGCCCCACCGACTTGCCACCCGGCTCACACTTCAGCCCTCGCAGCACGCACAGACCTCAAGCCCCGTCAGCCTGTACCGAACCACCCTGCCCTTGCCGCACTCAACCCAGCCCCGTCCGGTTTGCGGCCCGGCTCGCGTTTCAGCCCTCGCAGCGCACGCGCCGAAGGCGCAAGTCGCGAGGGCTGAAACGCGAGCCACCAGGGGGCCGCAAACCCGCCGCGCCGAAGGCGCGGCCATTAAACACAGCCCATGTTTACCTCTCCAGGATTGCGACGACACCTTGGCCGCCTGCGGCGCAGATAGAGATGAGGGCGCGCCCGGATCCCTTCTCGGCCAGCGCTTTTGCGGCTGAGGCGACGATGCGTCCGCCGGTCGCGGCAAACGGGTGGCCCGCGGCGAGCGAGGAGCCGTTCACGTTCAGTTTGCTGCGGTCGATCGAGCCGAGCGCGCCATCCAGGCCGAGGCGTTCCTTGCAGTATTGGTCGGATTCCCATGCCTGCAGTGTGGCCAGGACCACCGAGGCGAAGGCTTCGTGGATTTCGTAGAAGTCGAAATCCTGCAGGGTCAGGCCGTTGCGAGCGAGCATTCGCGGGACCGCGTAGGTGGGGGCCATCAGTAGGCCGTCGGGGCCGTGGATGTAGTCGACGGCGGCGACTTCGCTGTCCACCAGGTGAGCGAGCACCGGCAGCTTACGTTCGGCGGCCCATTCCTCGCTGGACAGCAGCACCGCTGAGGCGCCGTCGGTGAGGGGGGTGGAGTTGCCTGCCGTCATGGTCGCGTCTCCGGCTTTGACGCCGAAGACCGGTTTGAGGGTGGCCAGTTTTTCCACCGATGAGTTGGGGCGCAGGTTGTCGTCGCGGGTCAGGCCGAGGAAGGGGGTGACCAGGTCGTCGAAGAAGCCGCGGTCATAGGCGGCGGCCATGTTCTTGTGGGACAGATAGGCCAGTTCGTCTTGCGCTTCGCGGGAGACGCCGAATTCTTTGGTGGTGATCGCCGCGTGCTCACCCATAGACAGTCCGGTGCGTGGTTCGGCGTTACGTGGGATTTCGATGCCGAGCATGCTCGGCCGCAGCTGGCCGATCAGTTTGACGCGGTCTTTGTTGGTTTTGGCGCGGTTGGCCTCTAACATCCACTCCCGCATGCTCTCGCTGACGCCGATCGGGGCATCAGAGGTGGTGTCGGTGCCGCCGCCGATACCGGCGTCGATGCGGCCCGCCGCGATAGCGTCGCCGACGGTGACTATTGCCTGCAGGCCGGTGCCGCAGGCCAGCTGCAGGTCGTGGGCGGGGGTGTAGGGGCTGAGTGTGCTGCCGAGCACGCTTTCGCGGATCATGCCGTGTTCGCCGACGCGTTTGAGTACCGCGCCGCCCACCACCATGCCGAGCCGTTCGCCCTGCAGGCCGAAGCGGCTGACCAGGCCGTCCAGGGTGGCGGTGAACATGTCCTGGTTGGAGGCGTGGGCATACGCCTTGTCGGAGCGAGCGAACGGGATCCGGTTGCCGCCCACAATCGCGACCGGGCGCGGCTGCTTCGCGGTTCGGGGCGCGTTCTTGGCTGTTCTTGTCACTCGAATCTCCAAGGTCTCGTCGATGGATTTCCGATGTCCGCGCGTCTTTTTCGAGGGAGAGCGACGCCGGATCGCGATCGGTTTACATTAAACTTACTCTGGAGTAAGTTTGTTGTCGACACCGCACCCCGGCGAACCTGTGCCGGCAACCTCGTTTTTCTGCCCGCACCGCAGGTCAGGGCCTATAGCGAGGGTAGCCAGCAGCACGGGGGCGAACACCGACTTCCGAGACATCGAGCACAGAAAAGGTGGGAAACGTGGCAGCCAAAACCAAGGGTGCACCCAACCTCTACGGATCGTTCGTCAATTCCGCTCCCGGCGCGTTCCTCGCAGGCAAACTCGGCTTGCCGCAGCCGGAGAAACTGCGGCGGTACGTCCCCGGCGAACCCCCGCTGCCCGGACCGGTCCTGCTCGGCGGCAAGGGCCGGGTGGCCGAGCCGGTGCGCTCCCTGCTGTCGGACTACACCTTCGTCGACGCGCCGACCCAGGG
Organism: Nocardia donostiensis; assembly: GCF_002081715.1. GTDB lineage: Bacteria > Actinomycetota > Actinomycetes > Mycobacteriales > Mycobacteriaceae > Nocardia > Nocardia donostiensis. Next base: position 90,631 of record NZ_MUKP01000023.1, read on the forward strand.
CACCAAATACGGTGCGCTGGTATTCGATGCGACCGGTATCGGCTCGATCGAGGAGCTGTCGCAGCTGTTCGAGTTCTTCCAGCCCGTTATCCGCGATCTCGCTCCCTCGGGCCGCGTTGTGGTCGTCGGCACCACCCCGGAACTGGCCGGAAGCGTCGACGAGCAGATCGCCCAGCGGGCACTGGAGGGCTTCACCCGCAGCCTCGGTAAGGAACTGCGGCGCGGCGCAACCGTGCAGCTGGTGTACCTGCACCCGGAGGCCGCCTCCGCCGCCACCGGTCTGGAATCCACCCTGCGGTTCCTGCTGTCGGCCAAATCGGCGTTCGTCGACGCCCAGGTCATCCGAGTCGGCAAGGACGACGCCGTCGCCCCGACCAGCTGGGACCGTCCGCTGGACGGCAAGGTCGCTGTGGTCACCGGAGCAGCGCGCGGTATCGGCGCGACCATTGCCGAGGTGTTCGCCCGCGACGGCGCGCAGGTGATCGTCGCCGATATCCCGGCCGCCGGTGAGGCGCTGTCGGGAACCGCGAACAAGGTGGGCGGCACGGCGCTGGCACTCGATGTCACCGCCCCCGACGCCGCGCAGAAACTGGCCGAATTCGCCACCGAGAGGTTCGGTGGCATCGATATCATCGTGCACAACGCAGGCATCACCCGCGACAAGCTGCTGGCCAATATGGACGCCGCCCGCTGGAACGCGGTCATCGGCGTGAACTTGGCAGCGCCGCACCGGATCACCGAAGGCCTGGTCGCCGCGGGCGCGCTGAAGGACGGCGGCCGTGTGATCGACGTTTCCTCGATTGCCGGTATCGCAGGCAACCGCGGCCAGACCAATTACGGTGCGTCCAAGGCGGGCGTTATCGGCATGGTGAACGCCGAGGCCCCGAAGCTGGCCGAGAAGGGCATCACCATCAACGCTGTCGCGCCCGGTTTCATCGAGACCGCAATGACCGCGGCGGTCCCGCTGGCCACCCGTGAGGCGGGCCGGCTGATGAGCTCGCTGCAGCAGGGCGGCCAGACCGTCGATGTCGCCGAGACCATCTCCTACTTCGCCAGCCCGGCATCCAACGCAGTCACCGGCAATATCGTGCGGGTCTGCGGGCAGAGCCTGCTCGGGGCCTGATCGGAGACACGATGACCCAAACGATCACCCTGGGCGAACCGCCCAAGAACGGCAGCCTGTATGTGAAGGCGGCGCTCGGTGCGGTGCCGTTGCCGCTGGTCTCGGCCCGTAAATCCACGCTGCCCGACCGTGCCGTCCAGCTCGACGGCGTCCGGATCGACCCCGATCACCTGGCCGCGTACTGCCGCGCGACCGGGCTGCGCTTCGGAGACGCGTTGCCGCTGACCTACCCGTTCATCCTCACCTTCCCGGTGGTGATGAAACTGGTTGTGCAGCGCGATTTCCCGTTCGTCGCGGTCGGCGCGGTGCACGCGGAGAACCTGATCGAACGCACCCGCAATATCTCGGTGAGCGAACCGCTGGACATCCACGCCCATATCGAGAACCTGCGGGAACACCCCAAGGGTCTGCTCGTCGACGCGGTCAGCGAGATCAAGGTGGGCCGGGAACTGGTGTGGCGGCAGGTCACCACCTTCCTGCACCAGCAGCGCACCTCGCTGTCGGGCGGGCCGAAACCGGAACCGAAACCGGAAGAGGTTCCCCCGCCGCCGCTGCGGACCCTGCGGGTGGATCAGAAGATGATCAACCGGTACGCGGCCGCCTCCGGCGATCACAACCCCATCCACACCTCGGCTCTCGGCGCGAAAGCTTTCGGTTTCCCGCGGCCGATCGCGCACGGGATGTGGTCGGCGGCAGCGGTTCTCGGCGCCGTCGAGGGGCGTATCCCGGAGAAGGTCACCTACGGGGTGAAGTTCGGGAAACCGATTCTGCTGCCCGCGACGGTGAACCTCTACGCCGATCAAGCCGACGGCGGCTGGGACCTGGCGCTGCGGCACCCGAAGAAGGGGTACCCGCATCTGACGGCCACGCTGCGCTGACTCACCGATCCGGCTGACTCACCGATCCGGCTGGTTCACCGCAACCGCTGGGCCGCGCGTCTTCCGGGCGCGCGGCCCGATCGGTATCAGCAGTTGCAGTTACAGCAGTTGCAGCATTCGCAGCAACTCGGGTCGATCCGCTTGCACCACGCTTTCTTACGCACGCCGCTACAGGGCCTGCGGTGCTCGGCGCAGCACGCGTAACCGGTGCAGTACTGGCCGAGCAGTAGCCCGATCGACTCGACCACTCCAGGCTTACGCGCCGGCCCCGGATACGGCGCATGACGCGCATCGGCCCGGTGTTCCTGATGGATGCCGCAGGCCGCCTGGGCGGTACCGCTCACTCCGTGGCCGATGCGGCGCAATACGGCGGCCAACGGGTCGAGCAGCAGCCAGCGCACGGTCGGTTGTTCGTGCAGCCCGGTTTCCGCCAATGCACCGCGCAGCCGCGTGTCGGACTCGCGTAACAGCTCATCGGCGTATTCCACACTGGTTCCGGTCGCCACCAGCGGGTTGAACCTGCCCTCGCGCTGGTCTTGGGCATAGTCCTCGACCGCGTCCACCAGATGCGCGATCCGGCCGAATTCCCCGCCCGCCGTGCGCAGTGATTCCACGTTGCCCGGGCGCTCCGCCAGGACTGCGGTGTGGGCGAACAGTTCGGCGGCGCAGTGCCTGCTGGCGGTCGTCAGCTCATCCAGCGCCGCATCCCGGTGCGCGTCTACAGCAGGTAAAGCGGACGCGGCGACACGCCGTTCCGCATCGCCCTGTGCCTCGATGGCGGCGACCAGCGGCGCCACGTCCAATCCGATCAGATCCGCCTGCCGCCGCGCATTGCCTGCCCAGTTCGCGCTCACCCGCGCCATCGGGCGATGCAGCTTCGGGCTCAGCTCACCGTCGGCGATGTGATCACCGATCTTGGCCGCTCCGAGCAATAGCGACGCCGTGGCTGCCAGCCGCACCGCGCCGGTATCGGGCGCCGGGATGGTGGCGGTGCGCATACCCCGCAACGCACACGGCCCGGCGGTGCGCCTGGGCACCGGTTCCGCTGTTTGCGCCTCGGTGAGCAGGCTGAGCACGATGGCGTCGGTATTGGTCGCGATACGGGCCAGCTGCCCGTGACCGTCGCGCAATCCGAGGCACAGACCGCACATATGCGACTGCCACACGCTGGTGTCGATGCCGTATTTCGCCGCGCCGTGCGCGCATGGTCGAAGCATCCCGAACATGTTTCTTCCCCTCCCGATCTTCTGGCCGCCCCGTTACGGCCTGATTCCGTCGGACTAAGAAAAATATGTCCGCCGGAGCGCGCCCGCAACCTGTGCACTCGTCCAGACATTGCGGACTGGCCTGATGCGGTTTCCTACTCGGATTTCTTCTTCCCGGACAGGCCACGCCAGGCGAGATCGTCCAGCAGGTCCACCGCTTCGGAGACGTTGATCCGGCCGCTGGCCACATGGTCGGCGATGGCTTCGCCTGCCCCGATGACGGCGACGGCGACGATATCGAAATTGGTGCCGGGCTCGGCATGTTTGGCGCTGGATTCGAGCAGTTTGGCGGTGAGCTCGATAACCCGTTCCCGTGCGTTTTCGATTTCGGAGGCGAATGCCTGCTGGCCGATGGCTTGACGGTAGAGCACCTGCCAGGAGTTGCGGTTGGTGTCGACGAACTCCAGGAAGCCTTCGAGGGCGGTGCGCAGTTGTTCGTGCGGGGACAGCAGCGGGTTACCCGCCGGGGCGACCGACTCCAGGAACCGGAGACCCTCGCGCTGGATGCAGGCGCGGAACAGTTCGTCCTTGGAGCCGTAGTAGAGGTAGAGCATAGGCTTGGAGATTTCGGCCTCGGCGGCGATCGCGTCCATCGAGGTCTCGTGAAAGCCTTTGCGTGCGAAGACTTCGACGGCGGCGTCGAGCATCTGCTGCTCACGAACCGCTCTGGGAAGTCGTTTCGTTCCGCCCGCCATGCACTCTCCTACCACAATGAACTTTCTATATTACTCCAAAGTAAGTTCCGGGGGGCGGCATTTACCCACCCGGGAACTTGGCGCACCCCCAGCCGACGGGTAGGCGGCGAACCCCCTCCTACGCTCACTCACCTGGCCGAATAGGCCGACCGAGCTGACTAGCGGGCGACGCGGGGCACCCGGGCCTGCCCCCGATTCAGCACGGCAGCGGAGCCCCCTTGAACCATGCCATCCGCAGCACCGAGGCATCCACGTCGGCGATGGGAAGCCGACCATCAGCCACCGCCTGCTCCAACCGATCCAGTACCCGTGGGACCGCCTCGGTGCTGATCCACAGCGCATTGTCCGCGCCTGCCACCAGAGCGGCCTCCACCGCCTGCTCGATCGACATGCGGTTGGTGATGGCTGCCATGCCGCCGAGATCGTCGGTGAAGATCGGGCCGGAGAACGGAGCCGCGCCGTAACCGCGGCCCTCCCGCAGCAGCGACATCACCGCGGGGCTGATGCTGGCGGGCACCTCGGGATCGGTGAGACCGGGAACATCCAGGTGCCCTACCATCACCCCGGCGCCGGAATCGACCAGCTCGCGGAACGGCACCAGATCGCGGTCCCGTAACTGCTCCAGCGGCGGCACCCGAACCGCGCCCAGATGCGAATCGCCCGAGCCCGCGCCATGGCCGGGGAAATGCTTGATGACGGTTCCGACGCCGACCTCGGTCATCGCCCGGATATAGGCATCGGCATATTCGGTGACTACGGCCGGGTCGGCAGAGAACGAGCGGTCGCCGATGACCGTGTTGTCGGGCTGGCTGCTCACGTCGACATCGGGGGCGAAGTTCACGGTCACACCGAGATCTTGTAACGCCTTACCCCTGGTCAGGGTGGCATCGTAGAACTCGTCCGGTGTCATGGCCCTGGCGGTGGCCCGAGCCGAGGGCGCGGTGCCGATCAGCTCGCTGACCCGCGACACCCGGCCGCCCTCTTCGTCGATGGTCACCATGAGCGGCAGCCGCGCCGCCGCCTTCACCTGGTCGAGACCGCCATCGGTGAGCATCGACAGATCGGTCCAGCCACCGATGAAGATGCCACCCACCTGGTGATCGCGCACCACCGCCAGCGCATCGTCGGTTCCGGTGACGCCGACCGTCAGCAACTGCCCCAGCTTCTGACGCAGCGTCAACTGCGCCAGATAATCGGCCGAGCAGTCCCGCTCCATTGTGGTGGTGACCGGGCTCGTCCGGGGGGCGGTACCGGCCGGGCCTTCCGGACCAGGCGTGCTCGGGCTGCCTCCTCCCGAGCACGCGGTCGTCACCGCTGCCAGCACCGCGAACAGGACGAAAGGCGTCTTCCGCATGAGGTCGA